>NZ_JAJCXE010000004.1:0-252267 GCF_021056325.1 Lentzea sp. CC55
GCTGCGGCGCGAGCTGGCCTCGACCCCGCACGAGGAGACGTCCTGGGGTGCTTGCCTGGTCGTCATGGCCGGCGGGACCTTCGTGCTGGTGTGTTTCCTGCTGGGCCTCGTGACTCTCGCGCAGTTCTTGTGGAAGCTGGTCTCATGAGAACGTTGTCGCAGTACGTCCGCCGCACCCCGGTCATGCGCGTGTCCGCCGACGGCAGGCCGCTCGTGTTCAAGCTGGAGCACCTGCAGCTCACCGGGTCGTTCAAGCTCCGCGGTGCGGTGAACACCCTGCTGGCGCTGAACGTCTCCGAGGTCGTCACCGCGTCGGGCGGCAACCACGGCATCGCCGTGGCGCAGGCCGCCCAGCTGCTCGGCGCGCACGCCACGGTCTTCGTCCCGGTGACCGCGCCCGAGACCAAGACGCGGCGCATCGAGGCGTTGGGCGCCAAGCTGATCCGCCACGGCAGGACCTACGCCGAGGCCGCCGCTGCCGCCCGTGAGCTCGACCTGCCCTACGTCGAGGCCTACGACAGCCGGACCGTGATCGAGGGGCAGGCCACGGTGACGCAGGAGATCGTCGAGGACGCCCCGGACGTGGACGCGATCTTCGTGGCGGTGGGCGGCGGCGGTCTCGTCGCCGGTGCCGCGCTGGCCTCCGGGGGACGGCACATCGTCGCCGTGGAACCCGAGAACTGCCGCGCCATGCACAACGCGCTGGAAGCCGGCGAACCCGTCGACTCGGTGGTGGACTCCGTCGCCGCGGACGCGCTGGGGGCGACCCGTGCGGGCTCGTTGTCGCTGGAGATCCTGCAGCAGCACAACGTTTCCTCGCTGCTGGTCTCCGACGCGGAGATCCTCGCGGCGCGCGACCGCCTGTGGGAGGAGTTCCGGCTCGCGGTCGAACCCGCCGCCGCGGCGGCGTTCGCGGCGTTCCTCAGGGGCGACGTGTCGAGTGAGCTGCCCTGCGTGCTCCTGTGCGGAGCGAACTCGGAGTGGCGTCCCAGCTAGCCCGGCGGAACCGGCGAGCGCCCAAGCGGCGCAACGGCGTCACGACCCACACGGGCAGGTCGTCGTGACGGGCCTGACCGCTCAGCTTCCGCCGGTCCGCGGGGCTGACGAAGCACCGGAACGCGCCGCGGGCGCGGGCGGCCAGGTCCGACTCCGGGAACAACGTGTCCATGAACGTCACACAGCGAACGCTAGATCCGCTTTCCCGGCCCTACAAGCGATTTAGCTGGTGGCGTCGATGGTCGCGCTCGCCAGCACGACGTCGCCCGCCGCGTCCTCGCGGTAGATCGCGACGGCCTGACCGGGTGCCACGCCCTTGAGCGGCTCCCGCAGCCGCACCCGCAGCACGCCGTCGACCAGCTCGGCCACCGCCGGAGCGGTGCCGCCGTGGGCCCGCACCTGCGCGACGCACTCGACCGGCCCGTCGAACGGAACGTGGGCCACGGGTGAGGAAGCGGAAATGCCGGTCACGGCGAGCTTCTCGGCCGAGCCGACCCGGACGTTGCCCGACACCGGCTCCAGCGCGAGCACGTACCGCGGCCGTCCGTCGGGGGCGGGACCGTCGATGCCGAGGCCCTTGCGCTGGCCCACGGTGAACTCGTGCACGCCCGCGTGCCGGCCGAGCACCGCGCCGGTCGCGTCGTCGATCAGCAGGCCCGGCTTGGTCTCCATGCGACCGGCCAGGAACTTCTGCGTGTCGCCGTCCGGGATGAAGCAGATGTCGTGGCTGTCCGGCTTCTTCGCGACCGACAGGCCGCGCGACGCCGCCTCGGCCCGGACGTCGTCCTTCGTCGTGTCCCCCAGCGGGAACATGGCGTGCGCGAGCTGGTCCGCCGTCAGCGACGCCAGCACGTAGGACTGGTCCTTGCCCAGGTCGGCCGAGCGGCGCAGCTCGGGACGGCCGTCGACCACCTCGAGGCGCGCGTAGTGGCCGGTGCAGACGGCGTCGAAGCCCAGGGCGATCGCCTTGTCCAGCAACGCCTCGAACTTGATGCGCTCGTTGCAGCGCAGGCACGGGTTCGGCGTGCGGCCCGCCGCGTACTCCGCGACGAAGTCCTCGACGACCTCTTCGGTGAAGCGCTCGGCGAAGTCCCAGACGTAGAACGGGATGCCCATGAGGTCGGCCGCGCGCCGGGCGTCGTGGGCGTCCTCGACGGTGCAGCAGCCGCGCGCCCCGGTGCGCAGGGTGCCGGGCTTCGCCGACAACGCCAGGTGCACGCCGGTCACGTCGTGCCCCGCTTCGACGGCACGTGCCGCCGCCACCGCGGAGTCGACACCACCGCTCATCGCCGCGAGGACCTTCACTGCTCGACCACCTTCCGGGAACGTCTCATGCCTGCCAGACCCGCCGTGCGGGCCCTCTCCACCACCGGACCGATCACCGACACGAGTTCCTCGACATCGGCGCGGGTCGACGTGTGCCCGAGCGAGAACCGCAGCGACCCCCTGGCCAGCGCCGGTTCGACGTCCATGGCGACGAGGACGTGGCTCGGCTGCGCGACACCGGCCGTGCACGCGGAGCCCGTCGAGCACTCGACACCGCGGGCGTCGAGCAGCATCAGCAGGCTGTCGCCCTCGCAGCCGGGGAACGTCAGGTGCGCGTTGCCGGGCAGCCGGTCGGCAGGGTCGCCGTTGAGGATCACGTCCGGCACCACCGCGCGCACCGACGCGATCAGCTCGTCGCGCAGCGCCGTCAGCTCGGCGGCGCGCTGTTCCTGCTCGTCGACGGCGATCCGCACCGCGCGCGCCAGGCCGACGATCGACGGCACGTCCAGCGTGCCGGACCGCACATCGCGCTCCTGGCCCCCACCGTGCAGCAACGGCGCGCACTTCACGTCACGTGCGAGGAGGAGCACACCGACGCCGTAGGGACCGCCGACCTTGTGGCCGGTCATGGTCAGCGCGGAGGCACCGGAGGCGGCGAAGTCGACGGGGACGGCGCCCACGGCCTGCACCGCGTCCGTGTGGAACGGCACACCGCGCTCGGCGCACACGGCGGCGATGTCGTGCACGGGGTTGATGGTGCCTACCTCGTTGTTCGCCCACATCGTGGTGACGAGCGCGACGTCGTCGTCCAGCGCCTCGGCCACGGACTCGGCGGACACGCGGCCGAAGCGGTCGGTCGGCAGCCAGGTCACCTCGGCGCCCCGGTGCTCCAGCCACTCGACGGCGTCCAGCACGGCGTGGTGCTCGACGGCGGAGGCCAGCACGCGGCGCCTGCCGCTCGCCCAGTAGATGCCCTTGACCGCGAGGTTGTCGCTCTCCGTGCCGCCGCCGGTGAACAGCACCTCGGACGGCCGGGCGCCCAGGGCGTCGGCGATCGTCTCGCGGGCCTCCTCGACCGCTCGCCGCGCCCGCCTGCCGGAGGTGTGCAGCGACGAGGCGTTGCCCGTGGTGGACAACGCCTCGGTCATGGCCGCGACCGCCTCGGGGTGCATGGGGGTCGTGGCCGCGTGGTCGAGATAAGCCATCAGGCCTCAAGGGTAGCCCGCATGCGGGGCCCGGTCAGAATCGCTCCCACCACGGCCAACGCCGCCATCGACAGGTTCAGCACCACCACGCCCGCGGTCGGCGCCGTCGCCACGACCAGCACACCGCCGATGCCGATCATGGTCGCCGAGAACAGCATGTCGCTGATCTGCAGCGCGGCCGAGTTGAAACCGCGGTCGGCCTCGGGCGACGCCGCCATCATCAGCACGCCGACGCTCGACGTCGCCATGCCCATGCCGGCCCCCGCGACGCCCCACAGGACCGGGGTGAGCCAGGCGGGACCCCACGAGGGTGCGATGAGCGTCACGGCCGCGATGCCGGTCGCGGAGAACAGGAACCCGACGCGCACGAGGGTGTGGCGCTCGATCTCGGGGTGCCGTGAGGCCCACATCGACGCACCGGCCCAGCCGAGCGCGCTCAGGGTGAGCGGGATGCCCGCCTCCAGGGGCGAGTAGCCGTGCACGACGGTCAGCGTGAGCGGGATGAAGCCCTCGACCGCGAAGAACGAGCCCGCCAGCAGGCCGCGGGCGAGGATCGTGACGGGCAGGCCGCGCCGGGCGAGGAGCGTGCCCTTCGGCAGCAGGACGCGCAGGGCCGGTGCCAGCAGCAGCACCGCCACCGCGAGCAGCCACCACGTGCGGTGCTGCAACGCCCAACTCAGGCCCACCACGCCGGCACCCACGGCCACGGCGGCGGCAGGCAGGTGCCTGCGCCGCGGCGGCGTGGCGTCGTGCGGGGGCAGCTTCTTGAGCACCGGGACGAGCAGGACGCTGCCGAGCAGGATCAGCGGCACGACCGCGAGGAACACCCAGCGCCAGCTCAGGTGCTCGGTGGCCCAGCCCGCGACCGCCGGCCCGACCAGCGACGGGATCACCCACGCCGAGGAGAGCGCGCCGAACACGGCCGGCCGGTCCTCCTCGGAGTAGGCGAGCGCGATCAGCACGTAGACCGCGACGATCAGGAAGCCGGCGCCGAAGCCCTGCAGGACCCGGCCGACGAGCAGCGTCGTCATGGTCTGCGCCGCACCGGCGACCACGAGGCCGGCGAGGAACAGCACCACGCCGATCAGCACCGCGGGCTTGGGCCCGCGCCGGTCCGACAACCGCCCGGAGAAGACCGTCGCGATGACGCTCGCCGCCAGGTTCGCGAGGAACGGCCACGCGTAGAGCGCCTCACCCCTCAGCTCGCGGACCATCGTGGGCATCGCCGTGCTGACGCCCATCACCTCGAAGGCGAGCAGGGTGACCAGCAGGAGGATGCCCGTCGTGGGCCAGCGGCGGTCAGGCGACCAGAGGCGAGACGGAGCGGGAGCGGTGACTGTCACCCCTTGATGGTGCTATCTCCAGTTCGGTCGAGGTCAAGCGATTTGATTGCTCTTCGGCAAGTTTCGCGAGCTCCCTGCGCGTCGCGGCCCTGCCGGGAGCGATCTCGTCGAGCACGTGCACCTCGACGACCAGGCCTTTCACCTTCAGCACGCGCCGGATCGAGTCGACGAGCGTGTCGCTGCCGATGAACGCCGGCTGCGTCGTCAGGTGGCCGCCGATCCGGTAGCGCAGCACGATCGGCCGCACCGGCACACCGGCGTCGAGCGCGGCCTGGAACAGCGCCGGCTTGTAGCGTCCGGACGCGAGCCCGCACCACGTCGTGCCCTCGGCGTGGATGCCGACGGCGCTGCCGCCGCGCAGGGCCGCCGCCAGCTCCTCGACGGTCCGGGGCAGCTCGCGGAGCCGTTCGCGGTCGAGGTAGACGGTGCCCGCCGCGGTGATGATCCGGCCGAGCACCGGCCAGCTCCGGATGTCCTTCTTGGCGACGAGCTTGATCGGCTGCACCGAGTCGATCGCGAGCTCGTCGAGCCACGACACGTGGTTGCTCGCGACGAGCACGCCGCGCTCGGGGATCTCCTGGAACCTCCGCGCGCCGTGCACCTCCAGCCGGACGCCGAACGCCCGGAGCACCGCGCGGAACCACAGCCTGATGGCGCTCTCGCGCTGCTTGCCCGGCAGCAGGAGGGCGAGGCCGATCGCGACACCGCACAGCAGCGCGGTGACCGCCGTGACCGCCCGCCAGACCTGGCGGATCCCGCCGACCTCCGCGGGTGGCGCACCGACGCACCCGTCACCGCACGGCGACGCGGGCATCCAGGCGTGGCTCATGACGTCTCCCCCAGGAAGAACTTGAGGTAGCGCTGGTCCACGTGGTCCATGCCGAGCAGGATGAACAGGTCGGCGACGCCGAAGTCCGCGTCGAGCGCGGGCCGTCCGCAGATCTTGGCGCCGAGCCGCAGGTAGCCCTTCAGCAGCGGCGGCAGCACCGTCTTCTCCGGCCGCGCGACGCTGTCGACGTCCCACGGGTTGTGCGGCGTGACGCGGTACCGCTCGGGCGCGAAGTGCTTGGCGCGCACCACGTCCCACACCCCGGCCGCGAAGCTGCCGCCGTCCTGCAGGGGGATCGACGCGCACCCGACGAGCCACTTGTGGCCGCTCAGCAACATGTACCGCGCGATGCCCGCCCACACGAGGCTGACGACGGCGCCGTTGCGGTGGTCGGGGTGCACGCACGAGCGCCCGGTCTCGACGGTGCTGTGCCGGATGTCGTCGAGGTTGGCGAGGTCGAACTCGCCGTCGCTGTAGAGCCGCCCGGCCTCCCTGGCCCGCTCGGGCGGCAGCATGCGGTAGCCGCCGACGATCTCGCCGGTCCGGTCGTCCCGCACCACGAGGTGGTCGCAGTGCCGGTCGAACTCGTCGACGTCGTGGCCGGGCACGCCGGTGTGCAGCGTCGCCCCCATCTCACCGGCGAACACCTCGTAGCGCAGTTTCTGCGCGGCGACGACCTCTTCGCTGTCACGGGCGACGAGGAGGGAGTAGCGAGGAGCGTCCCCGTCCTGTCGGACAGGGGTGCTGACAAGCAGTTCCGGCTGCGTCATGCGCACCAGGGTGGGGCCGGGTCGGCGAATGACAGCAGGTCAGAACGATGACCGGTCAGTGGCAGTCGGGTGAACCCCCGGAGATGCGAAAAGCCCCTCCTCGCGGAGGGGCTTCGCGGGTCGCGGGACTCAGCACCACTTGGGCTTGTTGTACTCCGCGATGCCCTTGAGCCGGTTGTACTCGAAGGACCGCGTCTCGCCGAACGGGATGTTCTTGCAGTCCGGGTCGAAGCCGCGCGAGACGTCGATGCTCGCCTTGCGCTTGGTGGCGTGGCAGTTGAGCAGCGTGACGATGCCGCTGCCGCCGAAGTTCGCGTCCTTCTCGCCCATGAAGTAGAGCTTCTGCTGACGTCCGGTGCACGGGCGGTCGGCACTGGCCGGCGCGGCGGCGAGCGTCATGAAACCGGCGGCCATCGTCAGGCCGAGCACCACGGACGCCACTCGCTTGATCTGTCGCATCAGGACCCTTTCATTCGGTCGATACGGACAGACTTCGCCAAAGCCCTGACATATCCCTGACTACACTTAGCATCCCGAAACGGACACCCGCTTCAGGCGAGGTCGCCGCCCAGCACCGGGCGGAAGCTCTCGCGCCCGAACGTGAAGACGCGCCGGTAGCCGTTGGCCAGCTCCGCGACGACGTCCGCGGCGAGGTCGAGCTCCAGCGAGAGGACGGGCCCGGCCAGTTCGAGCTCCGCGACCGCCTTCTCGGAGAACTCCAGCACCAGCACGCCGCCGGTGAGCTCCGCCCGGGTCACCCCGCCGTACGTGCAGCGGTGCTCGTCGTCGACGACGCAGTACGAGTCCATGTCGTAGTCGGCGTCGTCGAGGTCGTCCTCGCTCGCCGTGACCATCAGCTGCCTGCCGGCGCCGTCGGGCTGTTCGGCGACGCCGACCGTGAACATGGTCCGGTCTTCGTCCTCGAAACCCATGCCGTGGCCTCGCACGACGAAGCTGTTGTCGCTCAACGTTCTTCTCCCGAGGAATTCGCCACCGCCGGCCGCGACCAGCAGCGGTCTTCGGTCGTGAAGACGACCTTAAACGCCAACGGCCGCCCCACCGAGGCGGGGCGGCCGTTGTCAGCGCGGAGGTGCTCAGCCCTTGCGCTTGGCGACTTCTTCCTTCAGCTGCGGGGCGACGTTGAACAGGTCGCCCACCACGCCGAAGTCGGCGATCTCGAAGATCGGGGCCTCGGGGTCCTTGTTGACCGCGACGATCGTCTTCGAGGTCTGCATGCCGGCGCGGTGCTGGATGGCACCGGAGATGCCCAGCGCCACGTACAGCTGCGGCGAGACCGTCTTGCCGGTCTGGCCGACCTGGAACTGGTGCGGGTAGTAGCCCGAGTCGACCGCGGCGCGCGAGGCGCCGACGGCGGCACCGAGCGAGTCCGCGAGCTCCTCGACGACGGAGAACTTGTCGGCGGAACCGACGCCGCGGCCACCGGAGACGACGACCGAGGCCTCGGTCAGCTCCGGGCGGTCGCCACCGACGACGGCCTCGCGCGAGGTCACGCGGGCGGACTTGGCGGCGTCCACGGAGATGGAGACCGACTCGTCCAGCACGGCGTCCGCCGCGGACTCCTCGGCCTCGATGCCGCCGGGGCGGACGGTGATGACCGGGGTGCCCTTGCTGACCTTCGCCTTGACGACGAACGCGCCACCGAAGATGGACTGCACGCCGGTGCCGTCGGACTCGACGTCCACGACGTCGACCAGCCAGCCGGAGCCGATGCGCGCGGCGAGCCGGCCCGCGACCTCCTTGCCCTCGACCGTCGCGGAGACGAGCACCGCGGACGCGTTCGGGACGAGGGCGGCCAGCGCGTCGACCTTCGGGGTCACCAGGAAGTTGGCGGCGTCGTCGGACTCGACGGCGTAGACCTTCGCGGCGCCGAACCTGCCGAGCGACTCGCGGATCTTCGACGCGGTGCCGGAGGCGCCCACGACCACGGCGGCCGGGGTGCCCAGGCGACGCGCGGCCGTCAGCAGCTCGTAGCTGACCTTCTTGACCTCGCCGTCGACGTGGTCGACCAGAACGAGAACTTCAGACATGACTTCCCCTCCCTCAGATGAGCTTCTGGCCGACGAGGAACTCGGCGATCTTCTGACCGCCGTCGCCACCGTCCTCGATGCGCTGACCCGCGCTGCGCGGCGGCTTCGGGGACGCCTCGAGCACCTGGGTGTACGCACCGGACAGGCCGACCTCGGACGCGTCGACGCCGAGGTCCGCCACGGTCAGCGTGGAGACGGGCTTCTTCTTCGCGGCCATGATGCCCTTGAAGGACGGGTAGCGCGGCTCGTTGATCTTCTCGGTCACGGAGACCACGGCCGGCAGCGACGCCTCGACGAAGGCGACGCCCTCGTCGGTCTCGCGCTCGCCCTTGATCGTGGAGCCGTCGACGGTGACCTTGCGCAGCTGGGTGACCTGCGGCAGGCCGAGCAGCTCGGCGAGGATGGCCGGGACAGCGCCCGCGCGGCCGTCGGTGGCCTCGTTGCCCGCGATGACCAGGTCGACGTTCTCGACCGTGCCGATCGCCTTCGCGAGGACCTTGGCCGTGGCCAGCGAGTCCGACCCGTGCAGCGCTTCGTCGCTCACGTGGATCGCCTTGTCGGCACCCATCGACAGCGCCTTGCGGATCGCGTCGGTGGCGCGGTCGGGACCCATCGCGATCACGGTGACCTCACCGCCGTGGGCTTCCTGCAGCAGCAGGGCCTCTTCGACGGCGCGCTCGTTGATCTCGTCGAGCACGGCATCCGCGGACTCGCGGTCAAGGGTGTGGTCGGCGTCGGTGAGCTTGCGCTCGGACCAGGTGTCAGGCACCTGCTTGACCAGGACAACAATGTTCATAGGTCCTCTTCGACCTCCTGCGGACGGGCGGCGACGCTTGCGCAGAGGACTCTAGAACTGCGCCGCCGGGTGTTCACGACCCTGCCATCACCCGGATGTTACCCGCCAGTAGCACGCGTGCAAACAGCAGCAAGCACCCCGCTAGCGTGACAGTTGTCACCCGTTGACGCCACCAACTGAGACTTAACCCATTCGGGGTCTAGGCTGCGCTGACATGTACCGGCGAGTAGCTATCGTGACCGACTCCACGGCCTGCCTCCCGGCGCAGCTGACCAAGAAGCTCGGCATCGAAGTGGCGCAGATCCAGGTGCGGATCGGCGACCACACCGACGACGAGTCCCGCATCCCGGTCCCGGACCTGGTCTCGGCCATGCGTTCGAACGTGCCCGTGACGACGATCCCACCCGATCCGGACGCGTTCTTCTGGACGTACAACGAGCTGGCGGCGCAGGGCGTTCGCTCGATCGTGTCCGTGCACGTGTCGAGCCGCCAGTCCGCCACCGTCGAGGCCGCCAGGGAAGCCGCCGCCAAGGTTCGCGTGCCCGTGCACGTCATCGACACCCACACCTGCGGGATGAGCATCGGCTACGCCGTCCAGGCCGCCGCGAAGGTCGCCGAGGCGGGCGGCAGCGTCGAGAAGGTGCTCGCGACGGCCCAGCGCCGCTTCGACAGGTCGACCGAGCTGATCTACGTGGACACGCTCGAGTACCTGCGCCGCGGCGGCCGCATCGGCGCCGCGGCCGCCCTGGTCGGCGGGGTGCTGTCGATGAAGCCGCTGCTGACCATGGCCGACGGCCAGATCACGCCGCTGGACAAGGTGATCGGCGCCGACCGCGCGCTCAACCGGATGCTCGACATCGCGGTCAAGCGCGCGGGCACCGACACCGTGGACGTGGCCGTCGAGCACTTCGACGCGGAGGAGAAGGCCTCGCGCCTGCTGCGCAACCTCCGCCGCAACGTTCCGAACGTCCGCCAGTTCATGGTGACGCAGGTCAGCTCGGCCATCGGCGCCCACGTCGGACCAGGTGCGCTCGGCATCACCGTTTCGCCGGTCTGACCGCCGGGAACTCCGGGAACGGTTTCGTCCGTTGAAATGGACGTAACGGACACCTGGAGGACCGATGGCCGGCTTCATGGACAAGATCACCAGGTTCCTGCGCAGCCCGCAGGGCCACAAGCTCCAAGCCAAGGCACGGCAGATGGCGCAGGACCCGCGCAAGCGCGCGCAGGCCGAGCAGCTGCTGCGCAAGTTCCGCGGCGGCAAGAGGCACTAGCGGAAGAGGGCGTTGAGCTCGGCGTAGCCCAAGCCCTCACCGGTGCTGTCGTACGTACCCTTCGCCAGCAACTCCTCGGCCGCCTTCTTGGCTGTCGCGTAGGCGGCTGACGCCAGCGCCGTACCGACGCTGATCCTGGCGGCGCCCGCGGTCCCGAGCTCTCGGACCGCGGGCGCGCCCGGACCGGCCAGCACGTTCAACGGCGCGTTGATGTTCCGCGCCAACACTTCCACGGTCTCGAGATCGGTGACGCCCGGCACGAAGATGCCGCTGGCTCCCGCCTCCAGGTAGACCCGCGCGCGGTCGAGCGTGTGCTGCAACCGCTCCTGCGGCTCACCGATCCCCCGCAGGAACACGTCCACGCGGGCGTTGATGTAGAGCGTCGGCGCACCTTCCCGTGCCGCCTGCAAACGTTCCTTCTGCTCCTGCACGTCCCTCAGCGCCGCACCCCGCCCGTCCTCGATGTTGACGCCGGACGCGCCCGCCTCCTCGACGGCCTTCGCCGTCTCCGCGACCCCGGCGGCGTCCTCGCCGAAGCCGGACTCGATGTCCGCGGTCACCGGAACCTCGACCGCCTCGGCGATCCTCGCGACAAGACCGATGGCGAGATCGCGGTCGAGCGCGTCCCCGTCCGGCGCGCCGAGGCTCCACGCCACCCCGGCACTGGTGGTGGCGACGGCCTGGGCGCCGACCGCCTCGACGATGAGGGCGGAGGCGACGTCCCAGGCGTTGGGGAGGACGAGCGGGCCCTGCGCGTGCAGGGCGTGGAAGAGGGCGGTGCGGTCAGTGGCGGAAGTCATGATCGATTGATATCAGCGCGCGGGGGCGGTGTCCTGCCGGTTTCGGACATGGACCGATGAGTTTCCGACACGGCTGCGGGGTGTGGGTGTGGCTGTGGCTGCCGGGGCGGGGTTCCGGGCTCGGGGTTTCAGGGTGGGGAGTTCCGGGGTGGGGAGTTCCGGGGTGGGGAGTTCCGGGCTCGGGGTTCTGGGTGGCAGTGGCGGCGTGGGGGCGCTGTGGTGGCGCTGACCGCGACCGGCCCCCACGCGCGGCAGCCCTGAGCGCAGCCGAATCCGCACACAGCCGGTCTCACGCCACTGGTCCCCGAGCGCCTGGCACCGCCCCGTCCGGCACGGTCGCGTCGTCGAGAACCCAAGTCGAAGAACACGAACCCCGCGGTCAGTTGGTGTCCGCCTTGCGGCGCACCTCTTCGAACGTCCTCAGGTAGCGCTGCCGGGAGTCCTCCCGCTCCACCCACGTCGCGCGCTCGACGGGCTGCGGTGCGGCGGGCGGCGGCAACACGGGAGTGTCGGTGCCGGCCGCTACCGTTGATTCGGGGGCTTCAGGTTCCCCCAAAGGGGGCTCGAAGTCCCCATCCTGATCGTATCGAGCGGCACCGACAGTTTCGGGCGTCTCGCTCGGCTCGGCGTCCTCGGTCACGGGACCGGGAGCGTGTTCGGGACCGGTGGTCGGCTCGGCCACGACGGCCGGTTCCGGTACCGCCGCAGCGATCGGAGCCTTGGCGGTCACCGGCTCCCCCGCGTCCCCGAACTCCACGAGCAGCTCGAGTTCCTCGGGCTCCGCAGCCACCGCGGGCTCCGCGGGCTCCGCAGCAACCTTCGCCCCCGGCTCCACCGCCCGCAGGTCCAGCCGCGGCACCGACCTCAGCACCGGCCCCGACACCGGCTCCGAGAGCGAAGCCAGCGCCGGTTCCAGCTGCGGCAGCCCCATCACCGGGTTGCGGTGGATGGGCCGCGTGTCGTAGTCGTCGGTGACCGGTTCGACGGCGGGCTTGGGAACCCACGTGCGCTCGGCCGGCTGTTCCGGTCGATCGAGTTCGGCCAGTGCGGTTTCCTCACGGCGCCGCACCAGCGTGTACATCAGGGCCGCCCCCAACGTGAAGGACAGCACGCACAGCCCGAAGACGATCCCGACTGCCCCTGCCATGCGAAGGCTCCTAGCTCACGAGGACGTCGATCTGAGGTCCGAAGTCCGCGGGCGGGCCCCACACCGGGTCCACGACGACCCGCGTGGTGATCGTGCTCGACACGCCCCGCTCGGCCAGGTACTGCCGCAGCAGGCCGGCCCTCTCCAGCGCGAGCGCGTCGCACCTGTGCGATGCGGTCTCGCCGTTCCACGCGTGCGCCACCAGCGTCACGGAGCCCGACACGTTGCGCAGCACGCTCGCCGGGCTTCGGCGCACGTCCTCGCCGCGGCCCACGAGGGACGCGGTGCCCGGCGCGAAGGTGACGCCCTTGACCGGGTGGGTGGCGAACAGGTCGCGCACCGCCTGCTGGGCCACCGCCGGCGGCAGGACCGGAGGGGCGGCGGGTTCCACCCGGACGGGGGCGGCGAAGCCGGAGACCGGCACCGGGCCCGGCACCACCGGGGCTTCGGGCGACGACGACAGGGCCGTCCGGAGCTCCTCGCCGTAGACGGAGAAGCCGAACGCCGTCACCGTCTCGGGCACCATCAGCGCGCCCGCGACGAGCGGCATCCAGTGCTTCACGAGGCGGCCACCTGCTCCGGGATGTGCACGGGCGTGATCCGGTCCGCGGCCGCGGAGAGGGCGGCGCGGACCGCGGACAGCTGCGAGTGGACGGCGCGGCGCAGCTCGTGCAGCTCGTCGGTGCGCTCGGCGACTTCCGCGAGGCGGCGCTGGGCTTCGCGGCACGCCATCTTCACCACGAACTCCGAGCGGGCGCGCGCCAGCGCCTCCTGCTCCTGCAGGTGGCGCGCGGCCTCGTTGCGGCGGCGGGTGATGGTCAGCTCGAGGAACTGCTCCGCCTTCTGGCGCTTGCGCTCGGAGTCGGCCTCCAGCGAGTTGCACTGCAACGCCGTCTCGCGCAGCAGCCTGTCCGCGTCGGCACGGGCCTGGGCGACTGCCTCGGCGCACTCGCGCTCCACCTCGTCGGCGCGCTGGCGGTGCTGGGCCTCGAGGTCGGCGCAGCGGCGCTCCGCCTCGAGCTCACGGCGTTCCATCGCGGCGGCACGGGTGGCGCAGTCCTGGCGCGACGCGGAGAGCTCGGCCTCGGCCTCGGCGCGCATGGCCGCGGCCTCCTGCTCGGCGGCGGCGCGCAGCGCGGCCACCTCCACGTCGGTGCGCGCGCGGAGGTCGGCGCACTCGCGTTCGGTCCGCAGGTGCATCTCCGCGGTCTCGTCCTCGGCGAGGCGGAGCATGCGGTGCATCCGTTCGGTCGCGCTCGCGTGCGTGCCCGAGGTCGACTCGAGGCGCTCGATCCTGGCGCGCGCCTCTTCGAGGTCCTGGCGCGTCATCTCCAGCAGCTTGCGCAGATCGGCCGCCTGTGCCAGCGCCTCGGCCCGGTCGAGGCTCGTGAAGCGCAGCTGCTCCTCGAGACCCTCGATGTGCTCGATGACCTGACGTCGGTGAAAACCTCGGTAGACAACGTCGAAACCGGCGTGCAGCGGAACTAGTTCCTGCTCTTTTGCACCCATGGTCACCTACTCGTTCAACCGGGCTGAAGATTGAGCGAGCTTACCCACGGCTCATGGCCCCAACCAGCGTCGAAAGTGGACGGAACGACTCCGCGAAAATCGCCCTATAGCACCACTTTCCAGCACAAACGCCGTAAATGTAGATCAACACCGGACAAGCCGCAGTCACCCGATTGTGTCTGGCGAGGCGCCTTTCCGGAGCGGCCGGTCCGTGCGTTCGGCGTACACGGAATGCAACCGCGAAGGTCGAGATCACACGAATTGCCAACCATCGGTCGTGGCCACTTCGATCACCCTTGGTTAACCTTCTCGTTCGTGTCCTCACGAGTAGCCGTCGTCACCGACTCGACCGCGTCGCTGCCCGCCCGACTGGCGGACCGGTTCAACATCATCACGGTCCCCATGCAGCTGAAGATCGGGTCGGAGCTGATCGACGAGGCATACGTGCCGACCGAGCGGCTGCTGCAGGCGATGGAGGCGCAGATCCCCATCTCGACGCAGCCACCGGCGCCCGACGCGTTCTTCTGGGCCTACCAGGACGCGTGGGCGAAGGGCGCGGAGACGATCGTCTCGGTGCACGTGACGCCGAAGCTCTCCCCCGCGACGGACGCGGCGAAGGTGGCCGCGGCGAAGTCGCGCGTCCCGGTGTTCATCGTCGACTCGCACTCCTCGGGCATGACGCTCGGGTTCGCGGCGCTCGCGGCGGCGCGGGTCGTGCAGGCCGGCGGCAACGTCCAGAACGCGCGCAGCGTCGCCGAGCAGCGCGGCCGCGACGCGAGCGTGCTCATCTACGTCGACACCCTGCAGTACCTGCGCCAGGCGGGCCGGGTGAGCGCGGCGGCGAAGGTCTTGGGCGACGCGCTGTCGGTCAAGCCGCTGCTCACGGTCGTCAACGGCGAGGTGGAGCCGTTCGACAAGGTCGTCGGCCGCGACCGGGCACTGGGCAAGCTCGTCGACAAGGCGGTGGCGCAGGCCTACGGGCGCAACGTCGACCTCGCCGTCGAGCACTTCGCGGCCGAGAAGGACGGCCACGAGCTGCTCCAGATGCTGCGCAAGCGGATCCCGCACGCGCGCGACATCGTCCTGACCCAGGTCAGCGCGGCCATCGGCGCGAACGTGGGGCCGGGCGCGCTGGCCGTCACGATCTCACCGTTCTGAGCCCAGCTCCGCCACTTCCTCCGCCAGCAGCAGTCCGGCGTCGATCCCCATCGGCGTGAAGTGCCCGGCGAGCTCCAGCGAGAGCACGCCCTGCACCCGCGTCCAGAACGACAGCGCGCGGTGCACGGCCGGGGTCGGCGCGGGCAGGGCGGCCGCCCACTGGCGGTTCATGCCCAGGACCAGGTCGAACGGCGTCCGCGGCGCCTCGTCCGCCGGTCCCCCGCACACCTGGAGCAGCACCGCCAGGATCTCGTCCGAGATCGCGGTGATGTCCCCGGGCGCGTGGTAGCCGGGCACCGGCGTGCCGTAGATGAGCAGGTACCGGTGCGGATCGCTCAGCGCCCACCGCCTGATGACGCCCGCGAGCCCCACGACGGTGGTCCCGGCCTCGTGGGCGGCGCGGACGGCGTCGGCGAGGCCGCGGTAGGCGTCCCGGATGAGCGCGGTGATCAGCTCGTCGCGGCCGGCGTAGTAGCGGTAGAGGGCCGGCCCGCTCATGCCCATCTCCTTGGCGATGGCGTTGATCGACAACGCCGTCACGCCGGTCGAGGCGATCTGCTGCCACGCGTGCCGCTTGATCTCCTCGCGCACCTGGGCCCGGTAGCGCTCACGCGGGTTCCGCACCGTCTCCGTCATGGTTAGACCCTCTCACGTTCGTTATTGACATCCGCAGCGGTGACACCCTAACTTCATGGCATCACCATAGTTAGAGCCTATAACTCCAGCAAGTGCTTTTAATTAACGAAGGAGCCCGTCATGTCCGGGACCACCACTCGCACCGCTGCCCACCCGTCGACGTCCGCGCTGGTCGCGGCATGGGCGGTCCCGGTCATGGTGATCGGCGGGTTCGGGTTGCTCTCCGGCATCCCGATCGCCGTCGTGCTCGTCGCGAGCCTGCGCGACCACCGATCGAAGGCGCTGCGCTGGTGGGCCGGCGCTCTCGCGCTCGCCTACGCCACCCCGTTGACGACGTGGCTCGCCGGACCGAGCGAGGCGCCCAGCCTGTCCAAGTACATGGACACCCCGACGACCGCGGTGCTCGCCGGGACCGGCGCCGCCGTCGCCCTCGCGCACCAGGTAGTTCGCAGGCGCTCTACTCACAAGTAACCTGACGTGTGTGACCCTCCCCCTGACCGGCGAACGCACAGTGCCCGGTATCGCGGAAGAGAACTACTGGTTCCGGCGCCACGAGGCCGCATACCTGCACCTCATCGGCCACTGCACGGATGCCGTCGTGCTGGAGGCGGGCTGCGGCGAGGGCTACGGCGCCCAGCTGATCCGCACGGTCGCGCGCAGGGTCGTCGCGCTCGACTACGACGAGCTGACGTCGCGGCACGTGTCGCGCGCGTACCCGCAGCTCGACGTGCTGCGCGGGAACCTCGCGACCCTGCCGTTGCGCGACGGCAGCGTGGACGTCGTCGCGAACCTGCAGGTCATCGAGCACCTCTGGGACCAGGAGGGCTTCCTCGCCGAGTGCCGGCGGGTGCTGCGCCCCGGCGGGAAGCTCATCGTCACCACGCCGAACAGGCTGACGTTCTCGCCCGGCCAGGACACCCCGCTGAACCCGTTCCACACCAGGGAACTGGCACCGTCCGAACTGGACGAGATGCTGCGCGGTGCTGGTTTCCGCGTTGACGAACTGACGGGGCTGCGTCACGGCAGGAGGCTTGACATGCTCCTGGACGGACAGATCATCGACGCACAGGTCGAAGTCGCCCTGTCCGGTGCGCCGTGGCCCGCCGAGCTGAAGGAGGCGGTGGAGTCGGTGACGGTGCGGGACTTCGACATCACGCCCGACGACATGGACGCCTCCCTCGACCTCGTCGCCGTGGCGGTGCGCACGTGACCTCCACGAAGTCCGAGGGAACGTTCTGCCTGGTCCTGCACAGCCACCTGCCCTGGCTCGCCCACCACGGCGCGTGGCCGGTCGGCGAGGAGTGGCTCTACCAGGCGTGGGCGCACTCGTACCTGCCCGTCGTGGACATGCTGCGCCGGTTCGCCGACGAGGGCCGCACCGACGTCCTCACGCTCGGCGTCACACCGGTCCTGGCCGCGCAGCTCGACGACCCGTACTGCCTGCGGGGCATGCACGACTGGCTCGGCAACTGGCACCTGCGCTCGCACTTCGCCGGGGAGCGGCTGCCCGAGCTGTCCGCGTACGAGCACCGCGCGTCGTCGTGGGCGCTGGAGAAGTTCGAAGGCCAGTGGCGGCACGGGTTCTCGCCGCTGCTGCGCTCCCTTGTGGACTCCTCGGCCATCGAGCTGCTCGGCGGTCCGGCGACGCACCCGTTCCAGCCGTTGCTGGACCCGAAGGTGCGGGCTTTCGCGCTGCGGACCGGCCTGGACGACACGGCGCTGCGCGTCGGCCGCGCGCCGGAGGGGATCTGGGCGCCGGAGTGCGGTTACTCGCCCGGCATGGAGGCGGGGTACGCGGCGGCCGGCGTGCGGCGGTTCCTGGTCGACGGGCCCGCGCTGCACGGCGACACCTCGTCCGCGCACCCCGTCGGATCGTCGGACGTGCTGGCGTTCGGGCGCGACCTGGAGGTCTCGTACCGCGTCTGGTCGCCGAAGGTCGGCTACCCGGGCGATGCCGCGTACCGGGATTTTCACACCTACGACCACCCGACGGGCCTCAAGCCGTCGCGCGTGACGGGCAAGAACGTGGCGCCGGAGGACAAGCGGCCGTACGACCCGCTGCTGGCGCGCGAGGCTCTCGACCGGCACGTGGCCGACTTCGTCGAGACCGTCGTCAAGCGGCTGCGGGCCATCGACGGCGGTCTGGTCGTCGCGGCCTACGACACCGAGCTGTACGGGCACTGGTGGCACGAGGGTCCTCTGTGGCTGGAGGCCGTGCTGCGCGCGTTGCCCGAGGCGGGTGTCCGGGTCACGACGTTGCGCGGCGCCGCCGAGGCGGGTCACGTGGGCGCGCCGGTCGAGCTGCCAGCGTCGTCGTGGGGCAGCGGCAAGGACTGGCGCGTGTGGGACGGTGCGCAGGTGTCCGACATCGTGTCGCTGAACGCGTCGGTGCAGCAGGAGCTGCTGGGGCTGGACTTCTCCTCCGACGTGAGGGATCCGGTGCTGGACCAGGCGGTGCGCGAGGCGCTGCTGGCGTTGTCGAGCGACTGGGCCTTCATGGTCACCAAGGACTCGGCCGCCGACTACGCCCGGTACCGCGCGAAGATTCACAGCGACCGCTTCAGCGAGCTCGCGGCGCTGGCGCGCGGCGGTCGTGGACGTGCGAGGGCGGCGGAACTCCGCGCGGCGGACGGCCCGTTCGGGCATCTGGACGCGCGAGGAATGAGGTAACGGGATGCGCGTGCTGATGTTGTCGTGGGAGTACCCGCCGGTGGTCGTCGGCGGACTGGGCAGGCACGTCCACGCGCTCGCGACACAGCTGGCCGCGCAGGGGCACGACGTCGTCGTGCTCTGCCGGCAACCTTCCGGCACCGACGCCGTCACGCACCCGACCACCGACGTCGTGAGCGAGGGCGTGCGACTGGTCCGCGTCGCCGAGGACCCGGCGCACTTCGTGTTCGAGAAGGACCTCCTGGCGTGGACCCTCGCGATGGGCCACGCGATGACGCGCGCCGGCCTGGCGCTGGGCTCGTGGCGCCCGGACGTCGTGCACGCGCACGACTGGCTCGTCGCGCACCCGGCCGTGGCGCTGGCCGAGGCGTTCGGCGTGCCGCTGGTGGCGACGATCCACGCGACCGAGGCGGGCCGGCACTCCGGCTGGCTGTCGCACCCGCTGAACCAGCAGGTGCACTCGGTGGAGTGGTGGCTCGCGAACCGCGCCGACTCGCTGATCACCTGCTCGTCGGCGATGCGCGGCGAGGTCGCGCAGCTGTTCGAAGTGGACACCGCCGACGTCTCCGTGCTGCACAACGGCATCGAGCCCGGCGGCTGGAAGGTGCGCGCGAAGGACGTCGGCGCCGCCCGCCGCGCCTACTCGCCGCACGGCGACCCGCTGCTGCTGTTCTTCGGCCGCATCGAGTGGGAGAAGGGCGTGCAGGACCTGATCGCCGCACTGCCCCGAATCCGCCGCTTCCACCGCGGCACGCGCGTCGTCGTCGCCGGTGGCGGCTCGCAGACCGAGTGGCTGCGGGACCAGGCGCGCAAGCACCGCGTGCTGCGGGCCGTCGAGTTCGTCGGCCACCTCTCCGACAGGTCGCTGGCGGCGTTGCTCACCGCGGCCGACGCCGTCGTGCTGCCCTCGCGCTACGAACCCTTCGGCATCGTCGCCCTGGAAGCCGCCGCGGCCGGGACTCCCCTGGTCGCCTCGACCGCCGGCGGCCTCGGCGAGGTCGTCGTGGACGGCGTCACCGGTCTGTCGTTCGCACCCGGTGACGTGGACGGACTCGCGCGCGGCGTGCGTGCCGTGCTGTCCGATCCCACCTCGGCGGCGGCGCGCGCCCGTGCCGCGAAAGCACGTCTGGCCACCGACTTCAACTGGGCCACCATCGCTTCCGGCACGGCGGCGGTCTACTCGAAGGCCTCGGTGCGCGAGCCGCGCGTCCTCGGGCGTCCCAAGATCGCGACGGGAAATCTGTTCACCTAGGTCCGCTACAGTCGCCGGTCCCGTGAACAGAAGGTGACCGAGGACTGGATGACCTACCAACGCTTCGTGGCGCTCGGGGACAGCTGCACCGAGGGCCTGGACGACCTGCTGCCCGACGGCCGCTACCGCGGCTGGGCCGACCGCGTCGCGTCCGCGCTCGACGCACCCGGCTTCCGCTACGCCAACCTCGCCGTGCGCGGCCGCCGGCTCGACCAGATGCTGGTGGAGCAGGTCCCGTCCGCGTCGGCGCTGGCCCCCGACCTGGTGGTGCTCTTCGGCGGCGGCAACGACGTGATGTCCGGGGCTTCGGCCGCGCAGCTGGAGCAGCGGGTCGACGCGATGGTGCGCGCCATGACGTCGTTCGCGCCGACCGTCGCCGTCTTCACGTTGAGCGACATCTCGCACCGCATGCCGTTCGGGTGGCGCATGCGGCCCCGCATCGAGGCCCTGAACGCGGCCGTTCGTGACGCTTCTTCGCGCTACGGCGCGGTTCTGGTCGACGTCGCCGCCGACGAGTGCGTGCACGACTCGCGGTACTTCGGGCCGGACCGGCTGCACCTGTCGTCGCTGGGGCACCGGCGGCTGGCCGGGCACCTGCTGTCGGCGCTGGAGATCCCGTTCGACCCGTCGTGGCTGACGCCGCTGGAGGGCGCGGCGGCGCCGGCCTCGGTCCTGGACCACTGGCGGTGGTTGCGGGACCAGGTGCTGCCGGTGGCGTACACGCGGACCCGGAACCGGCTGATCGGCCGGCAGCCCGGGGACGGGTTCAGCCCGAAGCGCCCGCAGCTCGCGCCACTGGCGTGGCCGCGGCTGGCCGACTCACGCTGACGCGTCGGACGACTGCTCCCGCTGGGCCAGGGCCTCCTTGGCCTTGCGGGCCATGTCCGCGATGTCCGCCCGCCGCTGCGCGTCCGCCTCGTAGTCGGCCCGCCGGTCCCGGACGACCCTGGCCGGCATCCCGACCGCGATCTTGAAGTCGGGCACGTCCCCGCGCACCACCGCGTGGGCGCCCAGAACGCACCCGCGGCCGACGCGGGTGCCGCGCAGCACGGTGACCTTGGCGCCGAGCCAGCAGTCCGGCCCGATGCGGACCGGGGACTTCACGATGCCCTGGTCCTTGATCGGCAGCGTGACGTCCTCGACCTTGTGGTCGAAGTCGCAGATGTAGACCCAGTCCGCGACCAGCGACGACGCGCCGATCTCGATGTCGAGGTAGCAGTTGACCGTGTTGTCCTTGCCGAACACGACCTTGTCGCCGATGCGCAGCGACCCCTCGTGGCAGCGGATCGCGTTGCCGTCGCCGATGTGCACCCAGCGGCCGATCTCGAGGCGGCCGAAGCCGGGCCGGGCCATGACCTCGACGCGCTTGCCGAAGAAGACCATGCCGCGCAACACCACGTGCGGGTTGAGCAGACGGAACTTCAGCAGGCGCCAGTACCGGACGAGGTACCAGGGGGTGTAGGCGCGGTGGCGCAGCACCCAGCGCAGGGAGTCCACCGTGAGGAACCGCGCCTGCATCGGGTCACGGCGCGACCTGCGCCAGCGGGTCCAGACCGGTGCGCCCCACATCGAAGTCATGCGGGCACTTTAGCTTTCGACCAGGGCCGCGATCGAAGCACCTCTGCCCTGACCTGCTGGTTTCCTCCTCGTTGCATCCGGTCAGATCCGGTCGGTTCTGGACCTCTGACGGCCTGGAGACGGCCTGGAACTCGACTGCCACGGCCCCTCGTGCCCGCTTCTTGATGCGGACTGAGGGGCCGTTCTTGCATGGGCCGATCGGCTCGACGAAGGTTGGGATGAGGCTGACGACCGAGCGGAACGAGGGCATCAATCGCACCGGCTCGGCGGTCGTCCTGGCGGCTGGCAGGGTTGGCACGGTTTGAGAGTCCCGGTGGCTTGTCCACCTCACGGCCTGCGCCTCAAGCTCATAGGTGCCCCAGAGGGAGAGCTGTCCGGCGGGGGCCTGGTGGCGGCGAGTCCTCATGATCGGCGCTCCTGCGGTCGAGGTCCGGGGCTTGAGTCGGCGGTGGCTGTTCGCCCCCGCTCCCTCGGCCCTGGCCGCAGTTAGCGCCGTGTCGTTGGTGTCAAGGGTGGGCCTTGGCCCATCGCGTAGCGACGCCGCAGGCGCCCTTGATACCGGCGGCACGGTGTTAAACGATCTGGCCACCGTGGAGGAGCCAGCGTCTGTGAGCTGCGCGTTTGCAAGCCATTCCGCGGTGAGGTCGATCGGCTTTCCTGGAACTCGCGGCCGGCGCGTCTGGCCGCTGCTGGTGGCGCGCGGACTCGGCCACCTGCGCGCGCTCCCGCGCGGGGCCGACGGGCGGAGCGAAGCGGGAGCCCGGCGTGTCCCGATGCGGGGAGCGTGCGCAACGGTGGGCGGTGTCAGCGCGAGACGACCGCCCGCGCGCCGCCAGCGGCGCGCCTTGATCCCATAAAGCTGAATTCAGCAGTACTCTTCGACCGCACCACGGCAGCACAGGCATCTGCGCTGACAAGCGGTTTGTAAGCCCCTCGTCATGAGGGGCAGAGACTAGCTTCAGCAGGATGTCCACGCTGATCGCTCCTGGCTCGGCGTGTATAAGGAGGTGTCACAACTGAAATGGGATGAGATATACAAGGTCTGGGATCAGATCACGACCGTCTCCTCAATACCGCTTGCGCTGCTCGGGTTCGGCGTCACGATTTGGCAGTTGATCAAGACTAAGTCTGCGGCTGAAGCTGCCCGTAGCTCAGCTGAATCTGCTGTGCATCAAATGCGGCGCGGTAACATAATTGGACTTCTGCGTGAGCTGCATCGAGTTGAAGACGAAATTGACAAAGCGGTTTATCACAACTCGGTCGATCTGCTATTTGTATGGCTATCGGTATGGCGCTGGCAGGCCAGTGAATTGCGTGGATATTTGAGCGAAAGCGTCGGAGATGAACGCAAGGTGATGAAGGCAATTCAGGCGTCCATGACCGTAGTGGTCAATGTGAAGAGTAGCTTGGTGGGTCGAGAGAATAGTGATCTGAGTGCGCTTACAGCACAGCTTCGTCAGGTTGTTGCGACTGTAACGAGAGAACTGGGTAGTCTTTCTGTGGTGCAGGAACTCGATGTCAAGGGGAACAAAGTTGAGCGATGAAGAGATCGATGAGCGACTTATTGCGATTCTGCGAAGCTTGCTTAGGCGGACTCGCCACAGGAAGATCGATTGGACTCCCGGAGAAGCGGCCGGCAGTGAAGCATTCTACTATCACCTTCCCACTTCCTCGCTGGAAATCCGCTCCAAGAAGGGTGACGGGAATCCTCCCTATATTCTCTCTGTTCGAGATTCTTTTGGCTCCAAGCTTGATGAATTGGCTACTGACCCCTGGGGTGAGCACTCATATAACGAAGAGCTTGCCGAACTCTTTCGGCTCGCCAGGCGTCAGTCGTTGATGGTGGATGAGACTCTTGATCAACTGCTTGCCGATCTCAGGAAGGAAGAAAGCGAGGAAGGGTAGTGCGCTAGAGTGATGAACTGATTTGAGGAACACAAAGCGATTAACTTATTCGCTGCGCGCGGTCAGGTGAGTTGCAACAAATTAAACCACCGACTGGACTAGTGTCAGAAGTTGATTGGCGATGCCCGGTGCGGCGGCAACGGTGTGAGTAGATGTGCGGCTGTGTTGGACTCCCGAGCTATCCGTCACGATGGCTCCGGCTTCACGCGCAATAAGGACGCCTGCCGCAAGGTCCAGCGTCTTATTGGACATCACTACTGCGCCGTCGATGCGGCCTTCCGCCAACCATGCTAGATCATGTGCGGCGGATCCGAACATGCGGACGCGTTCAACCTGAGCCGCGAGTGCAGAAGTGAGTGCGATCCGTTGCTGGTTTTTCTCTGCTGCGTCCTCACCTAGTGCATAGTCGCCGATGGCCACAATGGACTTCGACAGGTCGGCAGTCTTACTCGCTTCGAGTCTCACGCCGTTGACGAATGCGCCACCTCCAAGAGTGGCTGTATATTGCAACTCCAAGTACGGCAAGGAGATCACGCCAACGACCGTGCGGTCACCCTGCATCAGTGCCAGAGAGACGCCAGACAACGGGATACCGTGTACGAAGTTGGCCGTGCCGTCGATCGGGTCGAGTCCCCATACATATGTGCTGTCAGGTGCTGCTTCACTGCGGCCCTCCTCCTCTCCGATAAAGCTGATCTTTGGCGTGACCTTTGCGAGGTATGCGCGGATCTCGTGCTCGATCCTTACGTCCACGTCGGTGAACGTGTCACGGTCAGTTTTCTCCGTAACGGTGCTCGGGCGGGTGGATTTGATCAGCTCATGACCGATGCGGACAGCCTTCCCAGCCACGTCCGCCAGATGGTCAAGCTGGTACATCAAGCAACCTCCCGCGCGCGGTCCCACATGGACTCGAAGACTTGGGCGAACGTCGTGAAGAGACCAGGCATGGTTTCGTCCTTCTCGATCACAAGCGTGGGCGACTCGACGCCTCGTGCGTCCGGCAGGTACGGCTGCACCACACACTTAGCTTGGTCCACGATCATGATGTTGTAGCGAATCGGCTCGTCATAGACCCGGATACCGAGCGACCCCTTGGCGTTCGGTGACGCCTTTGAGCCCACCCTGCGCAGCGCCTCGATGTTCAACCGCGTGAGCGTGCTGAGGTGCCCCTCGGGCAACCCCTCCTCCTGCTCTCGGGCCGTGCTGTAGGTGCCGTTCGGGTCGAGGAACAATGCCCGGATGATCGTGCCGCCGTCGATCGCATCCAGCAGGCTCTTGTCCGAGTACTGCTGGCACAGCATGTTGAGCGACAAGCCGGCCATGTCGATCTGCTTCGCGCCGTCGAATAAGGTCCGCGGAGTGACGTTGTGCAGGAACTCGGTCCGCGTCGCGTACACAGCGGTGACGTCCGCAAGCCGGGCCTGCTGGGGCAACTGCACCGGACGGGGGGCGGGAGCGTTGCTGGTCGCGCGCTGCGGCGGAGTCACGAGGCTTTCACCGTCACCCTCGTGAGGCGCAAGGAGCTGCTGCGCGGTCCAGCCCGGAAACATCTTCTCCAGCACGCGGCAGTGGTCCGCATACGGCAGGCCCAACAGGTCGCCGGACATCCACCGGTAGAACTGCGCCTTGCTCGGCCACTGGCCCACGAGATCGCCGTCGAGCTGCTTCGCGACGCGGTCGTATTCCTTGCGGAATGTCATGTACCCCTGCATGTGGCGCTGCCGTAGCAGCACTCTCAACAGCGTCGATTCGGTCGGCATGACCTCTCCCCCGTGGTGCGAGTTCGACTCAACGTAGCACTCTCATGAGACCAAGACGAGACTGATCGAGTACTCGGCGCGTCAGACGAGACAGGGACGGAACGCGGACGGGACGAATCGGTGCCGAATCTAGGTAGGCAAGTTCGAGAAGTGGCACCGAGCCGCGAATGAGCGGCCCTGCAGAAGGAGAACCACGTGGGTATCCCCGCTGGCCATCGGTTCCCGATCACGTTCGACGAGTTGTTCCCGCAGGGGTTCTTCGTGTTGAGCGTGGAGCGGGCAACGGAGTACTCGGAGGGCAAGCAGCCGCGTCCGGCCGTGGACAAGCTGACGGGCCTTCCGGTGTGGACGGTCCAGGGCACGGACCCGTCCGCGAAGGGCAAGAACACGGGACAGGTCGTCAAGATCGCGTCGGAGTACCAGCCGGTCCCGCCGGAAGTGCTGCCCGGCACGCCGTTCCGTCCGGCGGTGTTCCGTGGCCTCAAGGTCACGCCGTACGTGCGGGACGGCTGGGTGAGCTACACGGTGTGGGCTGACGAGATGTTGGCTCCTCAGTCGGCGAACCGTGGCGCGAAGCCGCAGGGCAACGCCGCGCCTGACGCCTCCAAGGCAGCGTAAGCCGTGACCGATCTTCAGGCGTTGGGTGAGCAGTGGCAGAAGGCTTACCAGCGGTTCACGGCTGCCGATGAGGCGAACCGCTACGCGAGTGCTGACGATCCGGAGGCTGCCGCCCGGATCGCACCCGCATATCGACAGGTGGCGTGGTGCTGGCGGCAACTAGCCGGTCACACGGAGACGCCCTGGTGGGCCAAGGCGGCTGCACTGCATGCCGCTGAGATGTTCGACCACCAGGCGGAGACGCGGGAACGGCTGTTGCACCACGACACCGACGCCTACGGCGAAACCGGCGCAGGGAGGTTGACGTGACCGTGGCTGAGCGTCGTGGGGCTACGTGGGCTCAGGCCGAGCGGATCGTCTCCCTCAGCGAGGCGCACGAGGTGCTGCCCCGGCTGATGCCGGACAAGAAAGACTTGGCCGGCCTGCGGCAGTTCCACGAGAAGAGCGCGGCCGTGTACCGGCGGGTCGCTGACCTCGATCGTGGTCACCACCACGAGGCCCTGTACTGGGCGGATCGTGAGGATCGGCTCGCGCGCGAGTTGGACGGGCACCGGGAAGGGACTTCGTCGTAACCGCAGAAATCGACGCCACGCTGCGTCGAGCGTGAGATACAGGAGGTCCCGCGATCTGGGTGGAACTTGACGAAAGCCTTGTGAAGTAGGGGTTTTGCGTCGTCGGCGCGTGGCTGCATGTCGCGTGCTGATGGCGCATGCCCTTGGCACACAACTGAATACGGGTGTGCGGCCGGTTGGTGGTCGCCGATGGAAACAGCCGAGTTCTTGGCGGTTCTGGGTCTGCTTCCATGGCGACACGCTGACTGGTCTTTCTTGTCGTCTTCGTTGCTACACAAAGGAATTCCAGTCGTGTCAATGGTATCTGCCTGTACGGGTGCGGCGTCAAGCCGAGCCGCTACCCCACTGGTGTGGATGTCCTCACTCTCCCCGACGCGTGGGGGTGGGGTCTGATGGGTAGGTGGGTTGATCCGGCCCCGTTCGAGGGCGTGCGTCCGCGTGTGCCGTGGTGGGCGCTCGTTCCGGGAAAGCTGAAGTGGATTGCCGCCGTCGCGGCGCTGGTGTGGCTGCTGCTGGTTGGCGTCGTGCGCCTGGTCCTCCTGGTCGGGCGGTACCCGGTGGTTACGCTGACTCCAGCGTTGATGCTGGTCTGTTGGTGGCGTCTGGGCTGGGGTCCGCTGGTCCTGGTGCTTCTGGCGGTCGCGGCCGGCCTGGTCATCTGGTGGGGCCTGTCGCGGGGCTCGTTCCGTGGTCAGGTGTGGCTGCGGCTCGTGACCGAGTGGCGTCGTGCCTCGGTGTACGTGCCGCGCTGGAAGACCACCGTGCGCCTTGCCGAGCTGGCCAAGGAGTGGCGGGGTCGTGAGTACCTGCCGAAGCTGCGGCGCGTTCGTTCGGATGGCTGGCGGGACCGTGTCCGGGTCCGGATGATCCCGGCCCAGTCGCACGAGGAATGGGAGCTTCGTCGCGCTGGGCTCGCGCACTCGTTCGGGGCGCGGTCGTGCCGGGTTCGGGTGCTCAAGCCTCGGATGCTGGAACTCGACTTCGTACACGCCGATCCGCTGGCCCGTCCGGTGCCGGTACCTCCGCTGTGCAATGACGCGGACGCGGTCGACCTCAAGCGTGTAGTCATCGGCATCCTGGAGACCGGGAAGGCCTGGCGGCTCAGGCTGCTCGGCAACCAGGTCCTCGGCGTCGGTGTGCAGGGCGCGGGCAAGGCATCGGTGCTGTGGTCGATCGTGTGGCACCTCGCCCCGGCCATCCGCGCGGGAGCTGTTCGCCTGGTGGGCATCGACCCCAAGGGCGGCATGGAACTCGGGCAGTGCGAGGAAGCGTTCTCGCGGCTCGTGTTCGACAACGGCGCGGCTGCCGTCGAGCTGCTGGAAGAGATCGCGGCGGAGGTCAAAGAACGGGCCGCGAAGTACCGGGGTGTGCGTCGGATTTGGGCGCGTCGCACGGGTGAGCCGTTCACTCTGCTGATCATCGATGAGTTGGCGGATCTTGTTGCGTATCAACCAGATCGCAACCTAAGGGAACGTGCGGTCCGCGCTGTTTCCACGATCACATCACAGGGCCGCGCGCCCGGTTACGCGGTCCTGGGACTGGTGCAGGACCCGCGCAAGGAGGTCGTGGCGTTCCGGCACCTGTTCGGGACCAAGATCGCGCTCCGGCTCGATGAGGCTCCTCAGGTGGACATGGTCCTGGGTGATGGTGCGCGGGCTCGGGGCGCTGCGGCTCACGAGATCAGCGAGAACACGCCCGGCGTCGCGTGGGTGAAAACCGATGGGCGCGGGATGCCCGAACGAGCGCGTGCCTTCCACGTGACGGACGCGGACCTGGTCGAGCTGGCCATGTTCTTCGGGATCACCGAAGCCACGGTGCACGAGTTCCCGAACCGCCCGGACGGCGGCGATGCGATGGGAGGTGAGGCGGCATGACCGACAACCGAAGGGAGACCATGACGAACGATGCGAAGGCCGTAGAGGTGGCCGTTGTTCCGGCTGTCACGCAGGACGTGGCGGGGATGACCTCGGCGGAGCGCGCCCGGATGCCGCTCACGCTCGACGTGGTCAAAGCGGCGGCGGAACAGCACGGGGTCTGTGTGCGGCCGGTGCTGCGGGAGGTCGTGGACCTCGACACCGGTGAGGTCCGCATGGTCGGTGTCCGGTGCAACTCGACCGTGGCGAGCAAGTGCCCGGCGTGTGCGGACCGCAACCGGCGTGCGCGCATGGCTCAGTGCAGGGAAGGCTGGCACCTCGACCAGGAGCCCGTGGCGGAGCGGGAGACTGCCACGAGCGATCAAGTCGAGCTGGTCACCTACCGCTCGGATCTGACTGCCGAGTACCGCCGAGCACAGGCTGAGGGTGCGCTCGAGCACGTCGAGGACCTGCGAGAAGCGATCCGGGAAGCAGACGCGGATCTGCGCAGGGAAGGAGTCCGCGGCAACCTCCCCAACGTGGATCGGCCGGCCACGCCTGCGCCGGTTCGCTCGACTCGGCGGCGGCAGGACTCGCCGAACCTGCCTCGGCGCAAGGTCGCCAAGACCACGGTCGGGCGGGAGTTCGCGGGCAAGTACCGGCCCTCGACGTTCGTCACGCTCACGCTCGACTCCTACGGCAAGGTGCGCTCGGACGGCACGCCCGTGGATCCGAGCACGTACGACTACCGCCGTGCTGCTCGGGACGCGGTGCACTTCGCGTCGCTGATCGATCGGTGGTGGCAGAACCTGCGGCGGGTCGTGGGCTGGGACGTGCAGTACTTCGGCACGGTCGAGCCGCAGAAGCGCATCACCCCGCACGCCCACTTCGCTGTACGCGGCTCGATCCCGCACGCGGTGGTGCGCCAGGTGACGGCGGCGACCTACCTCCAGGTGTGGTGGCCCAACCACGACGAGATCAAGTACAGCGGCGACCGGATGCCGGTGTGGGACATGCGCGCCAAAGGTTTCGTGGACCCGGACACCAACGCCCCACTCACGCCGTGGGCCGATGCGGTGGCCGACCTGGACGCTCCAGCGCACGTGGTCGAGTTCGGCTCACAGGTGCACTCCAAGGGCATCCTCGGCGGCACCGAGGAAGCCGGGCGGCACATCGGCTACCTGACCAAGTACCTGGTCAAGTCGATCTCTGAGGTTGTCGCGGTGGACGACTCGCAGCGGGTGAGTGAGCACGCGGACCGCCTGGCGGCCGAGCTCGCAATCACGCCGTGCTCGGAGCGATGCGCGGTCTGGCTGCTCTACGGGGTTGCGCCCAAAGGCACGCACTCCCGGATGACTCCGGGCCGGTGCCGCTCCAAGGCACACCGCCGCGAAACGCTCGGGTTGCCGGGGCGGCGGGTGCTGGTGTCGCGGCGCTGGTC
Organism: Lentzea sp. CC55; assembly: GCF_021056325.1. NCBI lineage: Bacteria > Bacillati > Actinomycetota > Actinomycetes > Pseudonocardiales > Pseudonocardiaceae > Lentzea > Lentzea sp. CC55. The sequence continues at coordinate 29,427 of NZ_JAJCXE010000004.1, forward strand.
GGGGAAGACCCTCGCCGAGCACAAGTCCGACCGGGCCACGTTCGTCCGCGAAGCCCTGGCGGCTGCCGGGATCGCCAAGCCGGAAGGGACGGACCGGACGCGGCTGATGTGGGCACCGGTCCGGCCTGGTGATCCGCACGCTCCCAGCCGGGCCGAGCTGCTGATGCAGATGATCGCCCAACGGCTCAAGTGGCGAGCCGAATACGACCAAGCCCAGGCGGTGCTGGCCGCGTTGCCCCGACCCGCGCCCGATGAGGGGCTGGATCTTTCAGCAACTCATCGGGAGGCGGCCTGACCAGCGACGGAAGGGGGACAGCATGAGTGATCGACCGCGCTTCATCACCGTGGAATGCCTCTGGACACCGGCCGTTCTGGCCGAGTTCCTCGGCATCCCCGAGAAGACGCTGACCGACTGGCGCTACCGCAGCGTGGGGCCTGCGTTCGTCCGGCTCGGAAAGCACGTCCGCTACCGCCCGGACGACGTCCGGTCCTGGTTGGACGAACAAGCGGCAGCTTGATCGACATGGCCCAGCCGGGACCACTCGCCCGGCTGGGTCTTTCAGCAACCCCGCGAGGAGACAGGACTCATGGCTGGACACGTGCAAGATCGCTGGTGGCGGGAGAAGGTCGACCCGGAGACCAGACAGGTCGTGATCGGCAAGAACGGCAAGCCCGTGAAGGAGAAGACCGACCTGTACGGCGTCGGCCTGCGGTACAAGGTGCGGTACTACGACGACTCGGGAAGGGAACGGTCCAAAAGCTTTCCGGACAAGCAACTCGGGAAGGCTCAGGACTTCCTGACCAAGATGCAGCACGACGTCTTGGCCGGCGAGTACATGGATCCGGATGCCGGGAAAGTGACACTCCAGGACTTCACCGAGAGGTACCTCAAGGGACGCTCACAGGACCCGTCGTCGCAAGAGACGATGCAACAGATCGTCGGGCATTACATCTACCCGTTCCTCGGAAAGCTGCACATCGGTTCGATCAACGTCGACACGATGCGGGAGTACCTGGGCTGGATGACCAACGAGAAAGGGATCTCGGTCAACTTCCAGGCCCAGATCTGGGACAACCTGTCCTCGATCTTCCAGGCCGCGAAGGAGGAGCGGAAGATCCGCACCAACCCCTGCCGTTCTCGCTCGCTGTCACGGCCTCGGCGAATCGAGAACAAGATCGTCCCCTGGTCCGAGACCAAGCTGAGCAAGGTCGAGCTGGCGTTGCCCGCCCGTTGGAAGATCATGGTCGCCCTGGGTGCCGGCCTGGGTCTGCGGCAGGGTGAGGTCTTCGCCTTCACGATGGACGACGTCGACCGCGAGAAGATGCTCTACCGGTGCAACCGGCAGATCGCGATCATCAACAACAGGTTGACTTTCAGGCTGCCGAAGGGCCACAAGACGCGAGAGATCCCACTCAGTGAGGGCGTCTTGGAGAGGCTGGACGACTACCGGGAGAACTTCCCTTCCGTAGCGATCACGCTGCCGTGGAGTGAGCGGGACTCCAAGAAGACCGAGACGGTCAACCTGCTGATCGTCAACGCGCACAAGGTCCCGAATCACCGCCAGACGTTCAACGACGAGGTCTGGCGCAGGGCGGTCAAGCGGGCGCAGGTCGAGCGGAACCCCGGTGGTGACGGGATGCACGCTCTGAGGCATCTCTACGCCTCTCATCTCCTCGCCCAGGGCGTGAGCATCCGGGAGCTGGCGGACTACCTCGGGCACACCTCCCCCGCCTTCACGCTCCGCAAGTACGCCCACCTGATGCCTTCGAGCCACCACAGGGCGCGCCTGGCGGTCAACACGATGATCAAGCCACGGAAGACGGCTTCGTCCACGAGCGGCCAGACGGCGACCGGCGAGACCGTGCCCGGTTCCCGGCCTGAGGACGTCTGACGGCCTGGAGACGGCCTGACGACCCAGAAACAAGATCAAATGGCACGCTTACCGCAGGTCAGGGCTTGATCGTGCACAGATCGAAGTCATGGACGAAGACTCTAACTTCGGACGGAGGGCGCTCCGGACGCGGTCGTGGGGTGGGGCGACCGTGAGAGGAGCGGCACGTGGGACGCGGCCCGGCCGTGAGGCAGGCTGGCGGCATGGCGACTCCTCTCATCATCGACACCGACCCCGGCGTCGACGACGCGTTCGCGATCGCGCTCGCGGCCCACAGCCCCGAGGTCGAGCTGAAAGGCCTGACCACGGTCTTCGGCAACGTCGGGCTGGACCTCACGACGGCCAACGCGCTGCGGCTGCTCGCGCACCTCGGGCGCACCGACGTGCCCGTGGTCAAGGGGTTCGAGGGGCCCGGCGGGGCCGCGGACGTGCACGGCGCGGACGGGCTCGGCGGGCAGGCGCTCACGTTGCCGGAGAACCCGCGGGGTGTGCAGGGCGAAGACGTCGTGCGGTTCTTCGCGGACACGATCACGCCGGACACCGTCGTGGCGGCGGTCGGGCCGCTCACGAACATCGCCGCCGCGCTCGACGCCGGTGTCGAGTTCCCGCGGCTGATCGTCATGGGTGGCGGGCTCGGCATCGGCAACACGACGCTCCGGGCCGAGTTCAACTTCTGGGCCGACGCCGCGGCGGCGCGGACGGTGATCCGCAAGGGGAACCCGGTCGTCGTGCCGCTCAACCTCACGCAGCGGTGCATCGCGGACACCGAGTTCCTCGCGAACGTCGACCCCGTGCTGAGCAACCTCACCGGCACCTACCGGGCCTACCTCGCCGCCAACAGGAACCTGAACCACTCCGACCGCGAGGAGGGCATCCTCGTCCACGACGCCGTCGCCGTGGCGGAGGCGGTCGTGCCCGGAAGTCTCGTCCTGAAGACCCACGGGCTCGACATCGACGACGAGGGCGCGCTCGTCGAGGGGAAGTACCAGGTGGAGGTCGCGGAGGACTGCGACTGGCCCGCGCTGAGGGCCTTCATGGAGCAGCGGTTGTCCGTTTGACGACAACTTCACGTCGCTCTCTGGGGTTGGACGGGCACGGAAAGTAGGGTCCGCCACCATGCGGCGAAGAGTGCTCACGACAGCTGCGGTGGTGGCGGCCATGACGTTCGGAGTGGCCCCTGCCTCCGCTCAGCCCCAGGTCCAGGTGGTGCCGGATCCGGCAGCACACGTGAACCCGTTCATCGGCACGACCAACCTCGGGAACACCTTCCCCGGCGCGGTCGTGCCGTTCGGCATGTTCTCCTTCAGCCCGGAGGCCAGTCGCGGCAACACCCTGCGCGCCGCGGCTCCCGGCGGTTACCGGTACGACGCCACGAAGATCCGCGGCTTCAGCCTCACCCACATGTCCGGGACGGGTTGCGCGGGCGGCAGCGGTGACATCCCGATCTTCCCGCACGTCGGGACCGTCACGACCAGCCCGACCACCGACGCGACGGACGCCGTCTACGCGAGCGAGTTCGCGCACGCGGACGAGGTGGCCAAGCCCGGCCGTTACGACGTGACGCTCAAGTCGGGTGCGAAGGCCGAGCTGTCCGCCACCGAACGCACCGGCGCGGCGCGGTTCACCTTCCCCGCCGACAAGCCGGCGACGGTGCTGGTCAACACGTCCAAGTCGCAGGTCGGCAGCAGTGACGCCCAGACCGTGGTCGACAGGGACAGGCGCACCATCACCGGCAGCGTGACCAGCGGCAACTTCTGCGGCTACATCAACCAGGCCGGCCGCCGCAGCTACTACACGCTGCACTTCGTGGCGGAGTTCGACCAGGCGTTCACCGAGGTCGGCACGTACCAGGACAACGTTGTCACGCCCGGGAGCACGACCTCGAAGGGCGGCACGACGTACGGCACCAACGGCTGGCCGGTGCTGGGCAAGGGGTCCGGCGCGTACCTCGGGTTCGCACCGGGCTCGCAGGTCGGCGTGAAGATCGGCATCTCCTACGTCAGCCTGGACAACGCCAAGGCGAACCTGAGGGCCGAGAACAAGGGCCAGTCCATCGAGGACATGAGGGACAACGCCTACATCGCCTGGCAGAAGCAGCTCCGGCGCATCGAGGTCGGCGGCGGCTCCGACGACGAGCGGACGAAGTTCTACACGGCGCTGTACCACTCGTTGCTGCACCCCAACCTCTTCAGCGACGTCAACGGCGAGTACGCCGGGTTCGACGGCGAGGTCCACAAGATCGACAAGCGGAGGCAGAAGGCCCAGTACGGCACGTTCTCGGGCTGGGACGTCTACCGCTCGCAGCTGCAACTGCTCACCCTGCTCGAACCGCAGATCGGGTCGGACATCGCGCAGTCGCTGCTCAACCAGGCCGAGCACAACAACGGCGTGTGGGACCGCTGGACGCACAACAACGGTGGCACGCACGTCATGAACGGCGACCCGGCGCCGATCGCGCTGGCCGCCATCTCGGCCTTCGGCGGCACCGGCTACGACCTCGGGGCGTCGCTGAAGTCGCTGGTGAAGGCCGCGACCGTGCCCACGGCGCTCGACCTGAGCAAGGAGGGCTGGGCCGTGATGTCGGTCGGGCAGCGGCCGTCGCTCGACAAGTACCTGAAGCACAGGTACATGCCGTCCGTCTCGAACGCCTGGGGTGGCGCGGCGGAGACCTTGGAGATCTCCGCGGCGGACTTCGCGATCAGCCAGCTCGCCGAGCGCACGGGCGACCGCAGGACCGCGAGGACGTTCGCCGAACGCGCCCAGTGGTGGCAGAACAACTTCGACCCGGTCGCGGACGCCACCGGCGGCTACATCCGCAACCGCAACGCCGACGGCACGTGGGTCAAGGACTTCACGCCCGACACCGGCAACGGGTTCGTCGAGGGCAGCAGTGCCCAGTACACGTGGATGGTCCCGCACAACGTCGCCGGGCTCGTGGAGTCGCTCGGTGGCCGGGAACGCGCCACCAAGCGGCTGGACGACTTCTTCCACAACGCCGACGGCAGCTGGGCGCTGACCGGCCGCGGCGGGGCGAAGTCCGAACTGGACAACGAGCCGTCGGTGAACGTGCCGTGGCTCTACAACTACACCGGCCAGCCCGCCAAGGCGCAGGAGACGTTGCGCGAGACGGTGACCACGCTGTGGAAGAACGCCCCCGGCGGCATTCCCGGCAACGACGACCTCGGCGCCATGTCGTCGTGGTTCGTGTTCACCGCGATGGGCATCTACCCGCAGGTGCCGTCCCGCGCCGAGCTGGTGCTGAGCGCGCCGCTGTTCACGTCGGTGAAGATCAACCGCGGCGGCGGCAGGGACATCACCATCACCGCGCCCCAGGCCGGCACGGCCACGAAGTACGTGCAGTCGTTGAAGGTCAACGGCCGTGCGTCGTCGAAGACCTGGCTGCCCGAGTCGTTCGTCGAACGCGGCGGCAGGCTCGACTTCGTGCTGGGCAGGTCGGCGTCCTCGTGGGGCACCGGTGCCGCGGACGCCCCGCCGTCGTTCCGCGACGGCGAGCAGCCGATCCGCCACGACCAGCCGTACTTCCTCACGGTCGAACCGCGCCAGCTCGTCGTCGAGCCCGGCGGTTCGGTCCGGGGGAAGGTCGACTCGGTCAAGCTCTACGACGGCGACCCGAAGGCGACCTACACGATCACCGGCCCGGACGCGCTGTCGTTCACGCCGGCCACCGGCACCGTGCCCGCGGAGTTCACGGTTGCGGCCGGTCCCGGTACCGCGCAGGGCTTCTACGACATCACCGTGACGGTGACCGTCGAGGGCGCCTCGAAGCCGGTCGTGCTGCCGCAGACGGTGAAGGTCGCGCCGGCGGGCAGCATGCTCGCCGCCGTGAACAACGTCGGCGCCTCCGCCGACGCGGACGGCGAGGGCGACTTCGACGGCGGCGGCTACAGCTACTCGCGGGAGGCGCTGGCCACGGCCGGACTCGCGCCGGGCGGCACGGCCACCGTCGACGGCCTGACGTTCACGTGGCCGTCCTCCCCGGCGGGCCGTCCCGACAACGCGACCGCCGCGAAGCAAACGCTTGCCCTGTCCGGGACGCGGCTCGCCTTCGTGGGCTCCGCGGCCAACGGCGCCCGCACCAAACCGGCCGTCGTCACGTTCACCGACGGCACGACCGCTTCGGTGGACATCGGGTTCAGCGACTGGACGCTGGGCGGAGGCGGGGCGACGCCGAGCTACGGCAACGTCGTCCTCGCGACCACGCCGTACCGCAACACGCTCGGCGGCGGCAACGAGAAGGTGGCCACGCACATCTTCGCCACGAAGACGTACGTGGCTCCGGAGGGCAAGGCGCTGGCGAGCGTCGTGCTGCCGGACGACGGGAACATGCACGTCTTCGCCGTGGCACTGGCTTGATCCCACCCGGTGCGGCTTCGCCCTTCCGGCGGAGCCGCACCGGACAGCCGTAGCTCCTAAGGTTGTGCGGTGTTCAAGGTTTCAGAGCGCGAGCAGTTGCGCGGCGATCTCGTCCGCGCCGCCGAGACCGACTTCCGGGTGGTCGGGGCGGCGGTGACGGGGTCGGCCGCGGTGGGCCGGGAGGACCGCTGGTCGGACATCGACTTCGCGTTGTCGGTGGAGCGGGACGTGGACGGCGTGGTCGCCGACTGGACGGCGTTGATGCAGGCGTGCGGCGCCGTCGGTCATCTTGACGTGCGGCGGGGCAACGTGCTGTTCCGCGTGTTCCTGATGCGGTCGACGTTGCAGGTGGACATCGCGTTTTGGCCGTCGGACGAGTTCGGGGCGACCGGGCCCACGTTCCGGTTGTTGTTCGGGGAGGCCAACGAGCTTCCTCCCGCCGGGCAGCCCGATCGGGACGAGCTCGTCGGTCTTGCCTGGTTGTACGCGGTGCACGCGCGGTCGTCGATCGAGCGCGGGCGGGTGTGGCAGGCCGTCCACATGATCAACGGAGTGCGCGACCACGTGATGTCGTTGCGGTGCCTGCGCGAAGGGGTGCCCGCGGTGCAGGGGCGGGGGCTCGACGACCTGCGGGACGCCGGGGCGTTCGCGGGGACGCTGGTGTCGTCGGTGGATCCCGCCGAGCTGCGGCGGGCGTTCCGGGTGGCGACCGGGTTGCTGGCCGACGAGATCAGCGAGCCGGTGTTGCGGGAGACCGTTCTGGAGCTGTCTCACGGAGCAGCAGAGCCGCGGTGAACAGCACGAGCACCGCTGCGGAGCCGTGCACCGCGAGCGCGTAGCCCACTGTGCCGCCGTGCGTCATCACGGCGACGCAGTCGCCGATCGGGATGATCGAGTCCGCCAGGACGACCCACCCGAGTGCCCGGCGATGGCCCAGGAGCAGCAGGATCAAGGCCGTCAGGGCGTAGGCGAGATCTCGCACGCCCTTCACGACGTAGTAGCCGGTCGGGTCGACGATGCCGAAACCCGACGCGGCTCCGTCACCGTCGAGCAGGTAGCTCAGGCCGAAGTAGAAGCCCGCCGCTACGACGAGCCATCCCATGATCGTGGCCAAGCGCATCTCGTCCTCCTGGGGATCTAGCACCGCTAGCGATGAGAGCGACGCTAACAGGATCGGCGCTCGGATGTCTAGCAGTGCTAGATTCTCGGGCGTGACCATCCAGAACCGGCGTGAGCGCGAGCGGGCCGAACGCCACCAGCTGATCATCGACGCCGCCCGGGACCTGGCCGAGCAGGAGGGCTGGGACGCGGTCACCACGCGCCGGCTCGCCGAGAAGGTCGAGTACAGCCAGCCGGTGCTCTACAGCCACTTCAAGGGCAAGGACGCGATCGTGCGCGCGGTCGCGATCCAGGGGTGCGGTGACCTGGCGCGCGTGCTGCGGGAAGCCCGTCCTCCACGAGGCGGGTCGCGGCTGCGGGCCGCGGCGGAGGCCTACCTGCGGTTCGCGAAGGAGAGGCCGGCGCTCTACGACGCGATGTTCGTGCAGCAGTCCGACATCCCGTGGGGCACGGACGAGGTGCCGCAGGAGCTGCTCGACGCGTTCGGCGAGCTCGTCGCCGCGGTCGAAGCCGTCCGGCGCGACCGCGACCCGGAGGCGTTGACGGAGGTCTTCTGGAGCTCGCTGCACGGCATCGCGACGCTCATGCGGGGCGGGAGGTTGCGACCGGTGCACGACGACACCCGCCTCGACCTGCTGCTAGGTGCGCTGAGCCTCGCACAGGACGAAGACGGGCTTTGAGCCGATCCTGGTCAGCACGACCGTGGCCGACCCCGGACCGGAGAGCTTGAGGCGCTTGCGCATCGTGTTCGGGTCGACGTCGAGGCCGCGCACCAGGATCTCCAGCGAGCCGATCCCCCGCGTCTTCAGCAACGACTTGAGCGACTTCTCCGCGTAGTGCCCGTGTTCGAGCACGCGGAACGCCCGGATGCCGGGTGGGGGCTCGTCACCGCTCAGGTACGCGATGCGCTCGTCGAGCTGCCACAACCCGTGCCGTGCCGCGTAGTGCCGCACCAGACCGGCGCGCACCACCGCGCCGTCCGGGTCGACGAGCCACGCACCGGGCGGCGCGACCGGGCAGTCGCCGGGTTCGGCGTCCGTCAGGGTCCACGACGACGACCCGCGCAGAACCGTGGCGCGGCGCGACACCCCGGGGGTGGCGAGGCCTCGCGTCCACAGGCAGGCCTCGCGGACGGCGCCGTCCAGCGACACGACCTCGATCTCGTCCGCCCAGGGCGCGACGGCGAAGTCGATGCCGGGCGCGCACTTCACGGCGAGGTCGACGCCCGCGTACACCTCGGACAGCTCGTCGAGCGGCGGTACGAAGTCCGAGGGGTTCCACTTGCGGCGGCCGGAGGAGTCACGACGGGCCGGGTCGGCGGTCACGGCGGACGCCCGCGACACCGGGCGCAGGGCGTCGGCCAGGACGACGAGCGAACCCGGGACGTTGTTGCGGGCCATGGCGAGCCTCACCGGGTCGAGGTCCGAGCCGACGCACGTGGAAGCGACCGAGCTCAGCGCGAAGAGGTCCGCCCCGACCGAGCAGGTGACGTCGTGCACCGTGCGACCGGCGAACCGCGCGGCGCGGTGCCGCGCGACAGCGGACGCCGTGGCCTGCTGCAGCGCGTCGTCGGTGAAGAGCCACGACGCCGCGGAGTCCAATTTGGACAGCGCACGACGCCGCAGCAGCACGGTTTCCACGACCGGGGCGAACGACGGGCCGAGGCGCCTGCGGGCCGTCTCGACGTCCCTCAGGCGGGAGGCGTCGGAGAACGGCAACGCGTCCACCTCCGCCACCGCGGCGGTTCCGGCGGCGGAGCGCAGGAACGCCACGTCGGCGGTGGTGAACGCGTAGCCCAACTCAGGAAGACTTCTCGCCGGTGATCGACACGTTGTAGAACACCTCGCGCGGCAGCACCTTCGAGAGCACGTTCTGGTCGACCCACGAGAGGTTCTGCCAGGTGCGGTAGGCGAACATCGCCCACCCGAAGCCCAGCTTCCCGCGCGGCACGGCGGCCTCGAACGTCCGCACCGGCCAGCCGAACAGGGCCGCGGACAGCTCGTCGGTCACCGCGCGCACACCGACGGCACCGGCGCGGCGAGCCGTCGCCTCCAGCTGGTCCGGGTCGAACGTGTGCAGGTCGACCACGGCCTCCAGCGCGGCGGCGCGGGAGGACTCGTCGAGCTCCTCCTGCGGCCGGCGCCAGTCGTTCAGCACCGGCAGGGCCTTGGTGAGGTTGGTGGTCAGCCACCACGTCGCCTGGCCGAGCTTGCGGGCGTAGAAGTTGCCGATGTTCGTCGGGTCGCCCGCGAACACGAACTTCCCGCCGGGCTTGAGGACGCGCAGCACCTCGCGCATCGCCGCCTCGACGTCCGGGATGTGGTGCAGCACCGCGTGGCCGACGACGAGGTCGAACGTGTTGTCGTCGTACGGGATCCGCTCGGCGTCGGCGACCCGGCCGTCCACGTCGAGACCGAGGTGCTCGGCGTTGCGCAGCGCGACCTCGACCATGCCGGGCGACAGGTCGGTGACCGAGCCCTTCTCGATCACCCCGCCCTGCATGAGGTTTAGCAGGAAGAAGCCGGTGCCGCAGCCCAGTTCCAGGGCGTGGCCGTACGGGCCGACGTCCCCGGCGGCGGCGCGGAAGCGGTCCGTCGCGTAGGTGATGCAGCGTTCGTCGTACGAGATCGACCACTTCTCGTCGTACGTGCCCGCTTCCCAGTCGTGGTAGAGCACCTGCGCGAGCTTGGTGTCGGAGTAGGCCGCCTCGACCTCTTCCGCGGTCGCGTGGGGGTTGGGTGCCGGGTCAGTTGCCACTGAACTTCGCCTTTCCGGGACCGTTCTCGATGAACGACTCGACGCCCGCCTTCTTGTCCTCCGTCGCGAACAAGGCCGCGAAGAGGTGGCTTTCGAGCTTGAGACCCGACTCGAGGTCGGTGTCGAGGCCGCCGTCGACGGCCGCCTTGGTGGCCGCCAGGGCGAGCACCGGCCCGCCGACGAACTGCTTGGCCCACCGCACGGCCGCGGCGTACACGTCGTCCGGGGCCACGACCTCGTCGACCATGCCGATCTCGAGCGCCTCCCGGGCGCCGACGAACCGGCCGGTGTAGAGCAGGTCCTTGGTCTTCGACGGACCGATCAGCCGGGCGAGGCGCTGCGTGCCGCCACCGCCGGGGATCAGGCCGAGCAGGATCTCGGGCTGGCCGACCTTCGCGTTGTCGCCCGCGATGCGGCGGTCGCAGCCGAGCGCCACCTCGAAGCCGCCGCCGAGCGCGTAGCCGGTGATCGCGGCGACCGTCGGCTTGGGCACCGAGGCCAGGGCGCCGAGCGCATCCGACAGGCCCTTGGCGCGCAGCGTCATCTCGGCGTGCGAGATCTGCGCGAACTCCTTGACGTCGGCGCCGGCCGCGAAGACCTTCTCGCCGCCGTAGACGATGACCGCGTAGACGTCCGAACGCTCGGAGGCCTCCTTCGCGGCGGCCTGCAGCTCGGTCTGCACCTGCCGGTTCAGGGCGTTCATCGGCGGCCGTTCCAGGCGGATCGTGCCGATCCCGTCCTCGACCTCGAGCCTAACGAACTCAGCCACGCGGCCCTCCACAGTTTCGTCGCGACAGCGGTGTCACGTTACCCGGCGGTAGCTTCTCAGATCTTCCTGCGGGCGAAGAAGCGGTCTCCCGACTTCTGCAGCTCCAGGTCCTGGCCGAAGGTCTTCGAGAGGTTCTCCTCGGTGAGGGTGTCCTCCAGCAGGCCCTGCGCCACGACCGAGCCCTCGCGCAGCAGCAGGGCGTGCGTGAAGCCCGGCGGGATCTCCTCGACGTGGTGGGTGACCAGCACCATCGCCGGCGCGTCCGGGTCGAGCGCGAGCTCGGACAGCTTCGCGACCAGGTCCTCGCGGCCGCCCAGGTCGAGGCCCGCCGCCGGCTCGTCGAGAAGCAGCATCTCGGGGTCGGTCATCAGCGCGCGGGCGATCAGGGTGCGCTTGCGCTCGCCCTCGCTCAGCGTGCCGTAGAGGCGGTCGGCCAGGTGTCCCATGCCGAGGGTGCCGAGCAGCTCGCGGGCGCGGCCGGTGTCCTGCTCGCCGTACTCCTCGCGCCACCGGCCGAGGACCGCGTAGCCCGCGGAGACGACCAGGTCGACGACCGTCTCGTCGGGCGGGATGCGGCCACCGAGCGCCGCGGAGCACAGGCCGATCCGGGGCTTGAGCTCCTGGACGTCGGTCTTGCCCAGGCGTTCACCCAGGAGGTGGACCTTGCCCTTGGTCGGGTGCAGGTCGGCGCTGGCGAGCCGTAGCAGGGTCGTCTTGCCGGCACCGTTCGGGCCCAGCACCACCCAGCGCTCGTCCAGCTCCACGCTCCAGTCGATGTTGCCGACCAGCGTGTTCTTCCCGCGGCGGACCGATACGCCCGCCATGTGCACGACCAGATCTGTCACGTCGACGTCCGCCACGCCCCCATTGTTCCGAACGGCACCCGACCGCCCACTCATCGGGGTGCACCTCACGCCGGGTGAGGACGCTGCGCCGCCTGTGTGAACTCTTGAGTTCGTTGTCGGTGCCGGATGCCAAGATCGAGGGCATGGCTACTCGACCCGAGTCCGAGGTGCTGGCAGGGCGTCCGTTCCCACTGGGAGCGCACGCCGAGGCCGGCGGTGTCCGGTTCGCGGTGACGTCGCACGTCGCCGACGCGGTCGAGGTCTGCCTCGTCGACGACGACGGCACCGAGAAGCGCGTCGAGCTGACCGAACGGACGTTCGGCGTCTGGCACGGCCTCGTGCCGGGCGTCACACCGGGCCAGCGGTACGGGTTCCGGGTCCACGGGCCGTACGACGCGGGCCGCGGCCTGCGCTGCAACCCGGCCAAGCTGCTCGTCGACCCGTACGCCCGGCAGGTCGTGGGCGGGATCACGAACCTGGAGGCCGCGCTCGGCTACGTGGGCGACCCGATGCACGGGCCGCCCTCCTCCGTCGACTCGCTCGGCTCCGTACCGCTCTCGGTGGTGAGCTCACCGGGCGGCGCGGACACGGGCGTGAAGCCCGAGGTGCCGTTCGAAGAGGCCGTCATCTACGAGATGCACGTCAGGGGCTTCACGAAGAACCACCCCGAGATCCCGGAGAAGCTGCGCGGCACCTACCTCGGCCTCGCGCACCCCGCCGCGATCGAGCACCTCGCCCGGCTCGGCGTGACGACGGTCGAACTGCTGCCGGTGCAGGCGTTCCAGGACGAACCGTCGCTGATCAGCAGGGGTGCGCGCAACTACTGGGGCTACTCGCCGCTGGGCTACTGCGCGCCGCACGCGGCGTACGCGAGCGAGCCCGGCAACGAGATCCAGGAGTTCCGCACGATGGTCGCGGCGCTGCACGCGGCGAACATCGAGGTGCTGATCGACGTCGTCTACAACCACACCTGCGAGGGCGGGCCGGACGGGCCGACGATCTGCTTCCGCGGCTACGACGCGCCGGGCTACTACCTGCACGCGGGCGGTGGCAGCACGGTCGACATCACCGGCTGCGGCAACACGCTCGACGCCGGCTCGCCGCAGGTCGTGCGCCTGGTGACGGACTCGCTGCGGTACTGGGCGCAGGAGATGGGCGTCGACGGGTTCCGCTTCGACCTCGCCTCCACGATGGGCCGTCCCGGCGGCGGGTTCTTCGACCGCGACAGCGCCCTGCTGACGGCCATCACGACGGACCCGGTGCTGTGCCGGTCCAAGCTGATCGCCGAACCGTGGGACGCGACGGGCGACGGCTACCGCGTAGGCGACTTCGGCATGCAGTGGGCGGAGTGGAACGGCCGCTACCGCGACACGGTGAGGGACTTCTGGCGCGGCCACACGTCCGTGCGCGACCTCGCGTACCGGCTCTCCGGGTCGAGCGACCTGTACGCGGACGACCTGCGCCGGCCGTGGCAGTCGATCAACTTCATCACCGCGCACGACGGTTTCACCCTGCGCGACCTGGTGTCGTACAACGACAAGCACAACGAGGAGAACGGCGAGCAGAACCGCGACGGCACGAACGACAACCGCTCGTGGAACTGCGGCGCCGAGGGGGAGACGACCGACGCCGGGGTCCTCGCGCTGCGGGCCAAGCAGGCGCGCAACCTCCTGGCGACGCTGCTGCTGTCGACCGGCACGCCGATGATGACGGCGGGCGACGAGATGTGGCGCACCCAGGGCGGCAACAACAACGCGTACTGCCTGGACAACGACGTCTCGTGGGTCGACTGGACGGCCACGGACGCGAGCGAGGCGATGCTGGGCTTCACCCAGCGCCTGATCGACCTGCGCGCCTCCTCCCCCGCGCTGCGGCAGCCGGAGTTCTTCGAGGGCCGCACGACGCCGAGCGGCAACCCCGACCTGGTGTGGTTCCGGCCGGACGGCCAGGAGATGGCCGAGACGGACTGGTTCGACGAGGGCCGCCGCACGCTCGGCATGTTCATCGACGGGTCGAACTGCCTCTCGCGCACGCGTGAAGGTGAGCTCGTGTCGGACGACTCGTGGCTGATGCTGATGCACGCCGGTGCGGAGGCCATCACGGTCACCCTGCCGCACGAGCGGTACGGGCCGTCGTACGAGCCGTACCTCGACACGACGACGGCCGACGGCTCGCCCGCCACGCCCGGTTCGTTCGCACCCCGCGGGAAGGTCGCGGTGGCGGCGCGGTCGCTGTTGCTGCTGCGCATTCCGCGCTGAAGTCCTTGCGGCCACTTGGCTCTGGGTCCGAGGTTCTTCCGGCAGGTGGACGCTCTAGCCGCGCTCCGAACGGTCTGGCACGATCGCGGTCGTGGTCGTCTACTGCTGGACGGACCGCACGATCGACCTCGTCCTCGTGGCCTCGTGCGGGTGTAGCCCGACGCGACGCACGCGCTGAAAACCAGCGCCCCGCGTCGCGTCTTGATCGCTACCCCCGTACCGACGCGGCCCCCAGGAGCGAGTGCGTGACTTCGACGTTCGCCGGACCCACCACCGATCGAGATCGATTCGACCTGCACCCGGCGCTGGACAGCCGGCTGCTGCGGGACGTCGTCCACCCGTCCCGGGACCTCTGGACGCCGCGCGAGCTGCGCGACCTGACGTCGTTCGTGGCGAGCGAGCTGACCACCGGCCTGCTGGGGATCCTCGAGTACTCGGCCGAACGCCGCTGGTGGGCGCGCCTCGGGCTGACCGAGGGCGTCGAGCTGTGGCTGCTGTCGTGGCTGCCGGGGCAGGCCACCGAGCCGCACGACCACGGCGGCTCGGCCGGTTCCTTCACGGTGCTGCAGGGCAGGCTGCGGGAGGACTACCGCTACCCCGCCGGGCCGATCCGGTCCGCGGTGCGCGAGACCGGTGACGCGCTGGGCTTCGGCTCCGGGCGGGCGCACCAGGTGCTGAACCCGTTCGACGCGCCGGCCGCGACCGTGCACGCCTACTCGCCGCCGCTGGTGCCGACCCGCGAGTACGCGTCGCTGCTCGACATCCCCGACTCGATCCCGCCGCTGCCCGCGCGGCGCCTGCCGCTGGCCGAGCTGCGCCGGCTGGCCGACCTGGAGGGCCCGTGAGCACCCTGGACACCATCCTCGACGAGGCGCGGTCGCACCTGAGGCGCCTCGAACCGCACGAGCTGCTCGCCCTCGAGGACGCCCTGGTCGTCGACATCCGGCCGCACCACGACCGGCTCGCCGAGGGCGAGATCGAGAACTCCGTCGTGGTCGAGCGCATCGTGCTGGAGTGGCGGCTCGACCCCGCCGGCGACTGGCGGCTGCCCGGCTTCACCGCGGACACGACCGTCGTGGTGGTGTGCAACGAGGGCTGGGCCTCGTCGCTCGCGGCACGGGACCTGCAACGGGTCGGCCTCCCGAACGCCACGGACCTCGTCGGCGGGTTCCGGGGCTGGCGCGCGGCCGGTCTCCCGATCCGCGAGGGCGGCTCGCAGCCGGTGGTCTGAGCGGGGAACCGCCGTCGCGCCGGTAGCGTCTGGAGATCGTGACAGTGGTGCGCTGGGCCGCGACGGCCCTGGTGGTGGCCGGGACGATCGCCTGGACCCTCTCGGACTTCCTCCTCGGGCTGGCCGGTGCTCTCGCCGGCCTGCTGCTGGGGCTCGCGGCGGCACAGGGAGGCCTGGCGCTCGGCGCCGTCCTCTTCGGGCTCCGCATCACGAACGTGATCATCGGCGTCGGCTCCGAGGTCAAGGCGTGGACCAGCCCGAACCGGCGGGTGGTGCTGCGCAGCATCCCGGTGCTCGCCACGATCGGGCTCTCCGGGCGGAAACCGGGCGTGCGCAGGCGGACCGTCCTGACCGGGGTCTTCGCCGCCGTGCTCTGCGCAGCGGTCGCGGCGGCCACCTGGCTCACCACCGGCACCGCGTTCGGTAAGGGCCTGGCGCTCGCCACGACGGCGTGCTTCCTCGTGCAGCTCGTCCCGGTCGAAAAGCCCGCGTACGTGAGCATCGGCTGGTTCGCGTTCTCGCTGCCGAGGCTCACCGGCAGGCGCGTGGCCGAGCTGGAGGCGCGGCCGCGGGTCATGGCCGGCATGGACGCCTACCACCGCGGCGACCTCGACGAGGCCGAGCGGATCCACGAGGACCTGGCGCGCGAGCACCCCGAGCTGCTGACCGTGGTCGGTTTGAAGGTCGCGACGAGGTGCGCGCGGGAGAAGTACCTCGAAGCGCTGCAGACCGTGATCGCGCTGAACGGGCGGGAGGACCTCGGCGAGCGCGAACTGGCGTTCGTCCTCGCCACCACGGCCGGGGTCGCGGTCTACGCGGTCGAGGCGGGCCAGTTCCCCGCCGAGGTGGGTCTGGAGACCGCCCGCAGCATGCTCGGCAACGCCTACCGGGCCGGGTATCCGAAGTCCCGCTCGAACGGCACGCTGGCGATCATGGCGTTGCTGGAGGGCGACACCGCGACGGCGAGGCAGCTCGCGGGGTACGCCGCCGAGGCGAGCGAGAGCGGGACGGACCGCGCCGACGACCTGGTCACCATCGCGCGGGCGTGGATGGCGGACGGCGACAACGCGCGAGCTCGCGAGCTCGTGGCCGAGGCCCACGAGCTCGCGGCCTGGAGTCCGCGGGTGGCGGCGACCCGCGCCCGGCTGCAGATCAGCTAGGACTCGTGATCGCGGCGCTGGACGAGTGCTTTCCCGGATTCGCGGCGCACGTGGAGAAGGGCCCGTCACCGAGACCGGTGACGAGCCCCTCTCCACGCCGGGAACAGGTCAGCGGTTCCCCGCCGGCACCGGCGCGCCGGGCGACGCGGGCAGGCCGCCGGGAGGCACCGGCAGGCCGCACTTGCCCAGCAGTTCCTTGGCGGCCTTGAGCACCGCGTTCATCAGCTCGGTGACCTTGGCGGCGTCCGGCGGCGTCGCTCCCGCGCCGAGGATCGTGCCGCCGAGCGACGCGACCGCCGCGATCAGGTCGAGCACGGCCGGCAGGCACTGGTCGGCAGGGGCGGTCTGCTCGGCCGTCCTGGCGGGCGCCGGCGCACCAGGAGCGCTCACCGGCGGTGTCGGCAGACATCCGGCGTTCTGCATCGCCGTGACGAGGCCGAGCAGGTCGCCGATCAACGGTGTCACCGCGGCCACGTCGGGGGTGGGCGCCAGACTGCTGACGGCCTTCTTGAGCTTGTCGGCGAAGTCGTGGACGAGAGCGGCGCAGGCGGCGGGGACCTCCGGCGCGGCGGGCGACGAACTGGCAGCCGGGACAGCCGAAGCGGTGACCAGGGCTGCGACGAGCGAGAGCGCGGTAATCGTCTTCCTCACGGCTACCTTCTTCCTCGATGCGCAATTCAGCGGAGCCGCACCGACAATGCTTTGCCGAATACTGGCGCGGTTCATTCCATGCACCGGAGCGTAAGCCGGAATCCGGGCCTCTACCAGCGGAGACAGGGGGTTCACCCGCCCGAAAGGCGCTCATTCGTTTGAGCGGAGAGCGGGACGGGGTACACGAATTGCCAATGTCACCGGCGGTGAACGGAAAATGAGGAAGAGGAACGTACCAGGGCATCCAGCCCGCCGTGTGGAGGCGAACTGGATGCCCTGGGTCGCTGGTCCCCGCGCGCGGCGGAGGGTCAGCCGGCCAGCACGACCCTGCCGAGCTCGGCGGGAGTCGCCAGCAGGCCGTGCCTCGGCAGCACGCGCACGGTGTAGCCGAGCGCGCCCGCGTGCGGCAGCGGCACCTCGGCCTCGTAGTTGCCGTTGCCCGCGTAGTTCATCGGCGACGACACGATGTCCTTGAGCTCGTCGGAGTCGTGCGACACCTTGCCGAGCACGACCTGGACGTCCACTTCGGACGGTTCCAGCCCGGCCAGCTCGACCCGCGCCCGCACGATGACCGGCGAGCCGAGCACCGGCACCGACGACCCGCCGAGCACGAGGTCGCTGTCGAGCACCCGGACCCGCGTCCACGACGCGCGCAGCCGGTGGCGGTACGACGACAGCTCCTTCGCACCGCGGTAGCCCTCACCGACGACGGTCTGCGCGGACGCCGCGGCCGGCGCGTAGTACGTCTCGACGTACTCGCGGACCATGCGGGACGCCTGCACGACCGGGCCGAGTGAGGCCAGCGTGTGCCGGACCATCGACATCCAGCGCGTGGGCACGCCGTCCTCGCCGCGGTCGTAGAACAGCGGCGCGACCTGCGAGCCGAGCAGGTCGTACAGCGCGTTGGCCTCCAGGTCGTCCCGGCGGACCGGGTCGTTCACGCCGTCCGCGGTCGGGATGGCCCAGCCGTTCGAGCCGTCGTACAGCTCGTCCCACCAGCCGTCGCGGATGGACAGGTTGAGGCCGCCGTTGAGGGCCGCCTTCATGCCGGACGTGCCGCACGCTTCGAGGGGGCGCATCGGGTTGTTCAGCCACACGTCGCAGCCCCAGTACAGGTACCGGGCCATGGACATGTCGTAGTCGGGCAGGAACACGATCCGGTGCCGCACGCCCGCGTCGTCGGCATAACGCACGATCTGCTGGATCAGCGCCTTGCCGCCGTCGTCGGCCGGGTGCGACTTGCCCGCGACCACGAGCTGCACCGGCCGTTCGGGGTGCAGCAGCAGCGAGCGCAGACGCTCCGGATCACGCAGCATCAGCGTGAGGCGCTTGTACGTCGGCACGCGCCGTGCGAAGCCCACGGTCAGCACGTCCGGGTCGAAGACCGAGTCGGTCCAGCCCAGCTCGAGCGCCGACGCGCCGCGCTGCAGCCACGACTCGCGCACCCGGCGGCGCACCTCGTCGACCAGGCGGCCGCGCAGCGTCGACCGCAGCTCCCACAGCCCGGCGTCGGTGACCGGCTCGAACGCACCGATGCCGAGGCCGTTGCCCGTGTGGCTGTCGGCCTCGGACGCTCCGAGCAGCTTGCTCATCTCGGTCGCGGCCCACGTCGGCCCGTGCACGCCGTTGGTGACCGAGCCGATCGGCACCTCGGTGGCGTCGAAGCCCGGCCAGAGACCGCGGAACATGTCCCGGCTGACCTCGCCGTGCAGCTTGGACACGCCGTTGGCGCGCTGGGCGAGCCGCAGGCCCATGTGGGCCATGTTGAACATGCCGGGGTTGTCCTCGGCGCCGAGCGCGAGGATCCGCTGCGTGTTCACGCCGGGGACCAGGGTCTCCGCACCGAAGTAGTGCTGGACCAGGTCGACCGGGAAGCGGTCGATGCCGGCGGGCACCGGCGTGTGCGTCGTGAAGACCGCGCCGGCGCGCGAAGCCGTGAGCGCCTGGTCGAAGTCGAGGCCGTCGTTGGTGATGTACTCGCGGATCCGCTCCAGGCCGAGGAAGCCCGCGTGGCCCTCGTTGGTGTGGAACACCTCGGGCTGCGGGTGGCCGGTGAGCTCGCAGAACGTGCGGACCGCCCGCACACCGCCGATGCCCGCGAGGATCTCCTGGCGGATCCGGTGGTTCTGGTCGCCGCCGTAGAGCCTGTCCGTGACGCCGCGCAGGTCCTCGTCGTTCTGCTCCACGTCCGAGTCGAGCAGCAGCAGCGGGATGCGCCCGACCTGGGCCTTCCATATCTTCGCGCGCAGCATCCGGTCGCCCGGCATGGCCACGTGCACCAGCAGCGGCAGCCCGGACGGCTCGGTCAGCAGCTCGAGCGGCAGCCCGCGCGGGTCGAGCACCGGGTAGTGCTCGATCTGCCACCCGTCGAGCGACAGCGACTGGCGGAAGTACCCGGAGCGGTAGAGAAGGCCGACCGCGATCAGCGGAACGCCGAGGTCGGAGGCTGCCTTGAGGTGGTCGCCGGCGAGGATGCCGAGGCCGCCCGAGTAGTTCGGGAGCGCCTCGTGCACGCCGAACTCCATCGAGAAGTAGGCGACGCTCGTGGGCAACGGCGTGTCGGGGGCCCCGTGCTCGCGGCGCTGGGCGATCTCGTCCTGCCGCCGCTGGTACCAGCGCGGACCGTCGACGTAGCGCTCCAGGTCACTCGCGAGCGCGCGCAGCTTGAGCAGGAACTGCTCGTCTCTGGCAAGTGACTCCAGACGCCCGGCGTCGACGACGGAGAGCAGGCGCAACGGGTCGCCACCGACCTCGGACCAGACGCGGGGGTCGATCGAGGAGAAGAGTTCCTGCGTGGCCGGGTGCCACGTCCAGCGCAGGTTGGTGGCGAGCGTGCTCAAAGCAGACAGGGGCTCCGGCAGGCTGGCTCGGACGGTGAACCGGCGAAGTGCTCGCATGACGAGGCAACTTACCTGCCACCCTCCGGGGGCTGACAACGTTCCCGATCAGACCTGCAACGACTTGCAGAACCGGTCAAGACGCGGACCGGCCCTGAGCTGGTCGGACGCGGAGCGCGTTCCCCCGTTCGGCCGACAGGCGGGCGGTGTCCATTTCGCACTCGTCGCCCGTTCTCCGGTCGATCTCCCAAGGCGGCGGACGTCCGCTCCCCCTCCCGGCGCCCGCGGCCGTCAGCCCTTCTGCTCGCCGACGATCCGCGGCTTCTCGCCCTTGCCCGAGATCTCCAGCACGTGCTCCACGACCTTGGCCTTGTCCGTCTCCGCCTCGGTCAGCTCCAGCGCCGTCGTCACCTGGAACAGGCCGTCCTCGTCCGGCGGCGAGGCGACCGGACCGGCCTTGACCGCGACCTTCGAGTACTTGCCCCAGAAGTCCTTCTCGGAGGACGCGCTCGGCGCCTGGTCCGGGTCCCAGTCGGCCCGCGCGCCCTCCACGTTGCCGGGGAGCTTGGCGTAGTGCGCCTTCACGAACTGCGCGATCTGGGCCGGGCTGAACTTGCTCGCCGGCGGCTTCGAGGACGGCGTCTGGCTCTGGTAGGTCTGCGACGGCGTCTGCTTCTGGGTCGTCGTCGGCTTCTGCTCGGCCGGCTTCTCGGTGGTGGGCTCCGGGGTCTGCGACGTGGTCTGCTGCGACGTGGTGGGGTCGCTCGCGGTCTTGTTGTCCTTGTCGCCCGACATGATCGCGTAGGTGACGCCGGCGATCAGGAGCACGCCGAGGACGGCGGCGGCGACCGCCAGGCCGCGGTTGTTCCTCCTCGGCTCCGGTTCGGGCTCGCGGTCGTACGGCTCGTCGTAGGTCGCCGGGAGCGGTGCCGGGGGCCGGGTGCGCGGCGGCTGCTGGGGCGGCATCGGCTGCTGGGGCGGCATCGGCCGCTGGGTCTGCGTGCCGTGGCCCGCGGCCCCCATGACGGCGGTGCCGGACGGCGGCGTCATCGGGCGCGGCGGGATCACGCGGGTCACCGGGACGGGGGCGCCGGACGCGATCGCCTTGAGCTCCTCCGCCGCCTGGGCCGCGGTCGGGCGCTGCGACGGCTCGTTCGCGAGCAGGCGGGTGAGCAGGCCGGTGAGCGGTCCCGAGCGCAGCGGCGGCCGGGTCTCGCCGCGGGCCACCTTGTAGAGCAGGCCGAGGTCGTTGGTGCTCTTGCCGAACGGCGGCTCGCCCTCGGTCATCGCGTAGATCGTCGCGCCCAGCGAGAAGACGTCCGAGGCGGGCGCGGGCTCGGCACCGCGGGCGAGCTCCGGCGCCAGGTACGCGGGGGTGCCCGCGAGCATGCCGGTCTTGGTGACGGCCACGTCGCCCAGGGCGCGCGAGATGCCGAAGTCGGTGATCTTCACCGTGCCGTCGCGTCCAATGAGGACGTTGCCGGGCTTGATGTCGCGGTGCACGATGCCCGCGCCGTGGGCGGCGGCGAGCGCCGAGGCGGCCAGCGACCCGATGCGCGCGGCCTCCTGCGGCGGCATCGTGCCGCGCTCCGACAGGATCGCCGACAGGTTGCGGGACGGCAAGTACTCCATGACGAGGCAGGGTTTGCCGTCCTCGACCACGACGTCGTAGACGGCGATCGCGTTCGGGTGCTGCAGGCGCGCCGCGATCCGGCCCTCCCGCATCGCGCGCTGGACCGCCTCGTGGAACTCGTTCGACTCAACGTCGTTGAGAAGCAGCTGCTTGACCGCCACGTCACGGTGCAGGAACTCGTCGCGCGCCCGCCAGACGACGCCCATCGCACCGGCGCCGAGCTGATCCAGCAGGACGTACCGATCGCCAAGCTTGTTCACGCGCGCACGGTACCTGTAGCGCGCTCTTAACACGGTGAGTTGTACGGGAAGAGTCCACTGGAGGGGACGGCAAGCGGACAGGACGTGGACGGGAGACCCTGGACACGATCAGCCGTTCAGGTGTGCGATCGGCCGCGCCTGGGTACGGATCTACTTGGGGCAACCCGCTGGTGAGCGGCTTGATGGAGCAAGGCAGGATTACCCAGCGACACGGAGCGACACGGCGGAAGGGCGCTGCCGGATGAGCGGACGACTCGGTATCGACGACGTATCCCCTGTGGTCTCGGCTGGACGTTATCCAGCCAAAGCCGTTGTGGGAGAACACGTTCCGGTTGCAGCCACGGTGTGGCGCGAGGGACACGACAAACTCGCGGCGACAGTCACGTGGAGAGGACCGAACGACCGGGTTGCCCGCCAGACGCGGATGCACGAGGTCGGCATCGGCCTCGACCGGTGGGCCGCGACCGTCGTTCCCGACGCGGAAGGCCCCTGGACGTTCCGGATCGATGCGTGGAGTGACCCCTGGGCCACCTGGAACCACGCCGTTGAGGTGAAGATCGCGGCCGGGCAGGGGGCCGGCGAACTCGCAAACGATCTTGAAATCGGCGCCCAGCTACTCGATCGAGTGGCAAGGCGACCCGATAGGCGACAAGAGCGAGCTTTGCTCATGTCCGCGGCCGAGGCGTTGCGGGATCAGGACCGGCCGCTCGGCGAGCGGGTCGCGCCGGCGCTGGCCGCCGACGTGCAGCAGGTGATGTTCGAGCACCCCGTGCGGGAGCTGGTCACCAAGGGCAAGACGCACAAGATCTGGTGCGACCGCAAGAAGGCGGCCTACGGCTCCTGGTACGAGTTCTTCCCGCGCAGCACCGGCGGGATCGACGAGACCGGGCAGGCGGTGCACGGCACGTTCGCGACGGCGACCAAGGAGCTCGACCGGGTCGCGGCGATGGGCTTCGACGTCGTCTACTTCCCGCCGATCCACCCGATCGGGCGCGTCAACCGCAAGGGCCCCAACAACACGCTCGTCGCGGGCCCCGACGACACGGGCTCACCGTGGGCGATCGGCGCGGACGAGGGCGGGCACGACGCGATCCACCCGCAGCTCGGCACGATCGAGGACTTCGACGCGCTCGTGCACCGGGCGAAGGAGCTCGGCCTCGAGGTCGCGCTCGACTTCGCGCTGCAGTGCGCGCCGGACCACCCGTGGGTGCTCAAGCACCCGGAGTGGTTCACGCAGCTGCCCGACGGCACGATCGCGTACGCGGAGAACCCGCCCAAGAAGTACCAGGACATCTACCCGATCAACTTCGACCTCGACCCGCAGGGCCTCTACCACGAGGTGCTGCGCGTGGTCCTCTACTGGGCCGAGCACGGGGTGCGGATCTTCCGGGTCGACAACCCGCACACCAAGCCGCCGGACTTCTGGATGTGGCTCATCTGGAAGGTCAAGGAGGTCTACCCGGACACGCTGTTCCTGGCGGAGGCCTTCACCCGGCCCGCCCGCCTGTACGGCCTGGCCAAGCTCGGCTTCACCCAGTCCTACACGTACTTCACGTGGCGGACGGGCAAGCAGGAGCTCATCGAGTTCGGCGAGGACATCCGCGACCACTGGGACGAGGCGCGGCCGAACCTCTTCGTGAACACCCCGGACATCCTGCACGAGTCGCTGCAGCACGGCGGCCCGGCGATGTTCGGCCTCCGTGCGGCCCTGGCGGCCACGCTCTCCCCCACGTGGGGCGTCTACAGCGGCTACGAGCTCTTCGAGCACGAGGCCGTGAAACCCGGTAGCGAGGAGTACCTCAACTCCGAGAAGTACCAGCTGCGGCCCCGCGACTACGCCCGTGCACTGGCGGACGGGCGGAGCCTCGAACCGTGGCTGCGCAAGCTCAACCACATCCGCAGGGCACACCCCGCGCTCCAGCAGATGCGCACGCTGAAGTTCCAGCACATCGAGAACGACGCGTTGGTCGCCTACTCCAAGCGTGACCCGGAGACGGGCGACACGGTGGTGGTCGTCGTCAGCCTCGACCCGAACAACGTGCAGGAGGGGACGCTGTACCTCGACCTGCCCGAGCTCGGGTTCGACTGGCACGAGCGGGTGATCGCCCACGACGAGGTCACCGGCGAGACGTGGGACTGGGGACAGGCCAACTACGTCCGCCTCGAGCCGTGGCGAGCCACGGCGCACGTCGTCAGCCTGCAACGACGTTTCTCATAGGGCTTCAGCCCGCTCAACCGCACAACCCCCGACGAGGTGGGAACCCATGGCCGACGACTCCCGTCCCGACGCTGCGCTCGGGCTGGAAGGAACACCGCACACCGGAGAAGCCATCGACGACGACGGCTTCCTGGTCGAACCTCAGGCTGAGGACTTCAAGTCGGCAAAACCGGCATCGGCGAACCCGAGCTGGTTCAAGGGCGCCGTCTTCTACGAGGTGCTGGTCCGCGCCTTCAGCGACTCCAACGGCGACGGCACGGGCGACCTCAGGGGTCTCGCCTCGCGCCTCGACTACCTGGAGTGGCTCGGCGTCGACTGCCTCTGGCTGCCGCCGTTCTACGCGTCGCCCCTGCGCGACGGCGGCTACGACATCAGCGACTTCCGCGCGGTGCTGCCCGAGTTCGGCACCGTCGAGGACTTCGTCTACCTGCTGGAGGAGGCGCACCGGCGCGGGATCCGCGTGATCACCGACCTGGTGCTCAACCACACCTCCGACGCGCACCCGTGGTTCCAGGAGTCGCGGCAGAACCCGGACGGCCCGTACGGCGACTACTACGTGTGGAGCGACGACGACTCGCGCTACAGCGACGCGCGGATCATCTTCGTCGACACCGAGACGTCGAACTGGACCTACGACCCGGTGCGCGGACAGTTCTTCTGGCACCGCTTCTTCAGCCACCAGCCGGACCTCAACTACGAGAACCCGGACGTGCAGGAGGCGATGCTCGACATCCTCCGGTTCTGGCTCGACCTCGGCATCGACGGCTTCCGCCTCGACGCCGTGCCCTACCTCTTCGAGGAAGAGGGCACGAACTGCGAGAACCTGCCGCGCACGCACGAGTTCCTGAAGAAGTGCCGCAAGGTCGTCGACGACGAGTTCCCCGGCCGCGTGCTGCTCGCCGAGGCGAACCAGTGGCCGTCGGACGTGGTCGAGTACTTCGGTGACCCGGCGGTCGGCGGCGACGAGTGCCACATGGCGTTCCACTTCCCGCTGATGCCGCGCATCTTCATGGCGGTGCGGCGCGAGTCGCGGTTCCCGATCTCGGAGATCCTGGCGCAGACGCCCGCGATCCCGGAGAACGCCCAGTGGGGCATCTTCCTGCGCAACCACGACGAGCTCACGCTCGAGATGGTCAGCGACGAGGAACGCGACTACATGTACGCGGAGTACGCCAAGGACCCGCGGATGAAGGCGAACATCGGCATCCGCCGGCGGCTCGCCCCGCTGCTCGAGAACGACCGCAACCAGCACGAGCTCTTCACCGCGATGCTGTTGTCCCTGCCGGGGTCGCCCGTCCTCTACTACGGCGACGAGATCGGCATGGGCGACAACATCTGGCTGCAGGACCGCGACGCCGTCCGCACGCCGATGCAGTGGACCCCGGACCGCAACGCGGGCTTCTCCTCGTGCGACCCCGGCCGGATCTACCTGCCGGTGATCATGGACCCGGTCTACGGCTACCAGGGCCTGAACGTCGAGGCGCAGCTCAACAGCTCGACGTCGCTGCTGAACTGGACCAGGCACATGATCGAGGTCCGCAAGCAGCACCACGCGTTCGCCGAGGGCGACTTCACCGAGCTCGGCGGCTCGAACCCGAGCGTGCTCGCCTTCAAGCGGCAGTGGAAGCGCCCCGACGGCCGCGAGGACATCGTCCTCTGCGTGAACAACCTGTCGCGCTTCCCGCAGCCCGTCGAGCTGGACCTCTCCGAGCACCGCGACCACACGCCGGTGGAGCTCACCGGAGGTGTCAAGTTCCCCGCGATCGGGGAACTCCCCTACCTGCTGACCCTCCCGGGTCACGGTTTCTACTGGTTCCAGCTGGTAGAGGCGGGCGACGACAGCGAGATGAGGTGAATCGCGAGTGACCGATCCCCACGAACTGGTCGACAAGCTGGTCGCCTCACTGCCCGATCTGCTCCCGGCCGCACGGTGGTTCGGCGGCAAGGACAGGCCGATCACGGCTGTGCGTCCACTGAGGACGACGGTGGTGGACGGCGACCTCGTGCACGTGGTGCTCGAGGTCGAGCAGCC
The DNA here is from genome assembly GCF_021056325.1 of Lentzea sp. CC55. Lineage (NCBI taxonomy): Bacteria > Bacillati > Actinomycetota > Actinomycetes > Pseudonocardiales > Pseudonocardiaceae > Lentzea > Lentzea sp. CC55. The sequence continues at coordinate 55,463 of NZ_JAJCXE010000004.1, forward strand.
GGGGCGCACGGAGAGGTACCAGGGTGCGCTCAGCCTGAGCACCGGCGCATGGGACGTCCTGCTCGACCCCGAGCACAACGGGGTCCTGCTCGACCGGATCGCGTCCGGTGAGAGCACGCAGGACATCGTCTTCGCGCACGAGCCCGGCACGGAGCTGCGCTCCGGCCTGCGCGGGCGGCCGATCGGCGTGGAGCAGTCCAACACGTCGCTGATCTACGGCCAGCAGTACATCCTGAAGATCTTCCGCAAGCTCGCGAGCGGGGAGAACCGGGACCTGACGATGCACCGCGCCCTGCGGTCCGTCGGCTGCGAGCACATCGCGCTGCCGCTCGGCTCGATCTCGACCGAGCTGGACGGCGAGCAGGTCACGCTCGCGATGCTGCAGGAGTTCCTGCCGGACGCGGTCGAGGGCTGGGACATGGCCAAGACCTCGGTGCGCGACCTGATGGCCGAGGCCGACCTGCACGCGTTCGAGGTCGGCGGCGACTTCGCCGGCGAGGCCCAGCGCCTGGGCCACGCCGTGGCGAAGGTGCACGCCGACCTGGCCGAGGCGCTCGGCACGAGGATCGCCGACGACGACGCGATCGACGAGGCCATCGCGGGCATGCAGCGGCGTCTCGGCGTCGTGCTGGAGTCCGTGCCGGAGCTCGGCAGGTACGAGGAGCCGCTGCGGGCCGCGTTCGACCAGGCCCGCGAGCACGTCGGCGCCATCCCGATCCAGCACATCCACGGCGACCTGCACCTCGGTCAGGTGCTGCGGACCGTGCACGGGTGGCTGCTGATCGACTTCGAGGGCGAGCCCGCGGCGGGCGTCGCCGAGCGCAACGCGCTGCGGTCGCCGTTGCGCGACGTGGCGGGGATGCTGAGGTCGTTCGACTACGCGGCCCGGCAGCTGCTCGTCGGCCAGCCCGACGACGACCAGCTCGCCTACCGCGCGATGGAGTGGACGAAGCGCAACCGGGCGGCGTTCTGCGACGGCTACGCCGAGGTGGCGGGCGACCCGCGGGACCACGCGCACCTGCTGCGCGCGTTCGAGCTGGACAAGGCGGTCTACGAGGTCGCCTACGAGCACGCCAACAGGCCGGAGTGGTTGACGGTCCCGCTGTCGTCGATCGCCCGGATGACTTCTGGAGGAGAGTGAGCCGTGAAGGCCGACCTGGACCGGCTGTTGTCCGGTGCACACCACGACCCGCACTCGGTGCTCGGTGTGCACACCGTCGGCGACCAGGTGATCGCGCGTGCGCTGCGGCCCGGCGCCACGTCGGTCGCCGTGTCGTGGGGTGACAAGCAGGTCGAGCTGCCACGCATCGCCGACGCGCTGTTCGAGGGCGAGCTGCCCGAGGCACCCGGTGACTACCGGCTGCTGGTGACCTACGGCGCCCACACGGTCGAGGTCGACGACCCGTACCGGTGGCTGCCGACGGTCGGGGAGCTCGACCTGCACCTGATCGGCGAGGGCCGGCACGAACGGCTGTGGGACGTGCTCGGCGCCCACGTGCGCTCCTACGAGACGGCTTCCGGTGACGTCACCGGTGTCTCGTTCGCGGTGTGGGCGCCGAACGCCCGCGGCGTGCGCGTGACGGGTGACTTCGACGGCTGGGACGGTCGCGCGAACCCGTTGCGCTCCATGGGTTCCAGCGGTGTGTGGGAGGTCTTCCTGCCCAACGTGCCGGTGGGCTCGCGGTACAAGTTCCGCATCCTCGGCCAGGACGGCGTGTGGCACGAGAAGGCCGACCCGATGGCGTTCGCCACGGAGAAGCCGCCGCAGACCGCCTCGGTCGTCACGCGCTCCGAGTACGAGTGGGGCGACGCGGAGTGGGAGGCCAAGCGCGCGGCGACGCAGTGGGCCAACGCGCCGATGTCGATCTACGAGGTGCACCTCGGCTCGTGGAAGCCGGGGCTGGGCTACCGCGAGCTCGCGACGGAGCTCGCGGACTACTGCGAGGACATGGGCTTCACCCATGTCGAGATGCTGCCCGTGGCCGAGCACCCGTTCGGCGGTTCGTGGGGTTACCAGGTCACGTCGTACTACGCCCCGACCTCGCGGTTCGGGTCGCCGGACGACTTCCGGTACTTCGTCGACACGCTGCACCAGCGCGGCATCGGCGTGCTGGTCGACTGGGTGCCGGCGCACTTCCCCAAGGACGCGTGGGCGCTCGCGAAGTTCGACGGCACCCCCCTGTACGAGCACGCCGACCCGCGTCGCGGTGAGCAGCTCGACTGGGGCACGTACGTCTTCGACTTCGGGCGCAACGAGGTGCGCAACTTCCTCGTCGCGAACGCGCTGTTCTGGATCGAGGAGTTCCACCTCGACGGTCTGCGCGTGGACGCCGTCGCGTCGATGCTCTACCTCGACTACTCGCGGCCCGAGGGGCAGTGGCTGCCCAACGAGTTCGGTGGCCGGGAAAACCTCGACGCGGTGCGGTTCCTGCAGGAGCTGAACGCGACGGTCTACAAGCGGCACCCCGGCGTCGTGATGATCGCCGAGGAGTCGACGGCGTGGCCGGGTGTCACGCGGCCGACGCACCTGGGCGGTCTCGGGTTCGGCTTCAAGTGGAACATGGGCTGGATGCACGACACGCTGCACTACCTGTCGCGGTCGCCGGTCCACCGGTCGTTCCACCACAACGAGATGACGTTCTCACTGGTGTACGCGTGGAGCGAGAACTTCGTGCTGCCGCTCTCGCACGACGAGGTGGTGCACGGCAAGGGCTCGCTGTGGACGCGGATGCCGGGCGACGACTGGAACAAGGCCGCGGGTGTGCGGTCGCTGCTCGCGTTCATGTGGGCGCACCCCGGCAAGCAGCTGCTGTTCATGGGCGGTGAGTTCGGGCAGCGGCAGGAGTGGTCGGAGTCGCGGTCGCTCGACTGGCACCTGGTCGAGCAGGAGCCGCTGCACCAGGGCATCCAGAAGCTGATGCGCGACCTGAACTCGGTCTACAAGACGGCGGCGGCGTTGTTCTCGCACGACGTCACGCCCGAGGGTTTCCAGTGGATCGACGCGAACGACTCGGGCGGCAACGTGCTGTCGTTCGTCCGGATCGGTGAGGACGACTCGCAGCTCGTGTGCGTGGCCAACTTCTCCGGGATGCCGCACCACGACTACCGCGTCGGCCTGCCTGCCGGTGGGCGGTGGAAGGAGCTCGTCAACACCGACGCCTCGCACTACGGCGGTTCCGGTGTCGGCAACTTCGGCGGTGTCGAGGCGGAGGCGAAGCCGTGGCACGGGCGGCCGTACTCGGCGGTGCTGCAGCTGCCGCCGTCCGGTGTGCTGTGGCTGGTTCCCGAGGTGCCCGGGGTTCTGGGCGAGGCTGACTGAGAAGTCCGGCGGCGCTCCGTCGCGGTGGAGCGCGCCGGGGACGGTCGCGGTGGTGCCGGCACAGGCCGCACCACCGCGTCGTCCAGGTCGAACGGCGGCGGGTCGCCGCGGTTGGATCATGGCCCGGCGGGTGGACGTCCCGAGGAACACGCAGGTCCGGCGCACCCCGGTTCTCGTGGGGCCACCGTCCCGTTCTTCGACACGCCTCCGGAGACCGCGGCCCGGTGATCATGCCCACGCCCGGCTGCGGCGACCGCGGCTCGGTGAACCCGATCCGGCCGCCGCACGTTGCCCAAGGTATGCGCCTGACTTGGACGAGTAGGACGCCCTTCGCGCCGCCCGGCAGGCACAATGGGGGCATGCGGCACCGGAGCATCGCGCTGATCGTCGCCACCGCCCTGCTCGCGGTGGGTTGCACCGCCGAGGTCCCGGGGCGCCCGCGCGCCGCCAAGGTGGTGAAGAAGGAAGCCTCCACCGAGACCATCCAGGTGCGGGGGTCGGACAACGGCCCGATCGACAAGCTGGCCGCCACCGCGCTCACGGACATCGACGAGTTCTGGAAGGACTCGTTCCAGAAGACGTTCAACAAGCCGTGGAAGCCGCTGACCGGTGGCTACTTCTCGGTCGACACGTCGGACGCGGCCGCGAAGCCGCCGCCGTGCACGCAGAAGGCCGCGGACGTGGAGGGCAACGCCTTCTACTGCCCCGCCGCCGACGCGATCGCCTGGGACCGCGCGTCGTTGCTGCCGGTGCTGCAGGACCGCTTCGGCGAGGCCGCCGTGGTCGTGGTGCTGGCCCACGAGGTCGGCCACGCGGTGCAGAACCGCATGGGCATCACGCCCGAGGCCGAGCGCCGCGAGCCGGAGAGGTTCCCGACGATCCTCACCGAGGCGCAGGCCGACTGCTTCGCGGGCGCTTTCGTGCGCAACGTGACGGACGGCAGGTCGCAGCGCCTCGACATCAACGCCGACTCGCTGGACAAGGCCCTGGGCGCGCTGATCACGTTCCGCGACCCGGTCGGCACCTCGCCGGAGGACGAGCAGGCGCACGGCAGCGCGTTCGACCGCGTGGCGGCGTTCCAGGACGGCTTCGAGCAGGGCACCAAGTTCTGCGCGGCGATGACGGTGCAGAACCGCACCTTCACCCAGCGGGCGTTCACGACGGTCAAGGACCGCGCGAACGGCGGCAACCTGCCGTTCTCGGAGATGCTCGAGTCCGTGACGCCCGACCTCGACGGCTACTTCAAGGGGCTCGCGACGGCCGCCGGCAAGCAGTGGCCCGCACCGCGGGCCGAGGCGTCCCAGACGGAGCCGACGTGCTCCGGTGACCAGGGGCCCGTCGCGTACTGCCCGTCGGACAAGACGATCAAGATCGACACGAAGGAAGACCTGCCGGCCCTGCACAAGGAGCTCGGCGACTACGCGACCGGCACGCTGATCGCGACCAGGTACGCGATGGCCGAGCTGGCCGTGATGGGCAAGCCGACCGAGGGTGAGGAGGCCTCCGCGGCCGCCCTGTGCCTGGCCGGCGCGTACACCGGCGCGGTGTTCGCGCGCGAAGGCGGGTTCGGGCTCTCCCCTGGCGACTTCGACGAGGCCGTGACGGTGCTGCTGCAGTTCGACTACGCGGCGCGCGACTCGAAGGGCGAGAACCCGGTCGACCCGGGGTTCGCCCGCGTGGCGCGGTTCCGCGAGGGCGTGTTCGAGGGCCCGAAGAAGTGCGGCCTCTGAGCGGGGCCGCACCGGCTCAGACGGGCCAGGTCAGGTGCAGGTGGCGCACCCCGCGCAGCACGCCGTAGGTGCGTTCGGGCTCGGTGCCGGGCTCGACCTCGAACTCGGGCATCGCGGTCAGCACCTCGTCGAACACGATGCCGAGCTCCAGCCGGGCCAGGTGCATGCCGAGGCAGCGGTGCACGCCCGCTCCCCAGCCGAGGTCGCGGCCGCGCTGACGCCGGTCGAGCCGGAACTCGGCGGGGTCGTCGACGTACTGCTCGTCGCGGGTGCCGGAGCCCCAGGCGAGCAGCAGGCGGTCGCCGGGCGTCAGGTCGACGCCGCCGAGGGTGGTCTCGGCGAGCACGGTGCGCCCCGTGGCGGCGACCGCGGACTCGTGGCGCACGACCTCCTCGATGAGCTTCGGCACGAGCGTGCGGTCGGCGGCGACCCGGCGCCGCGTCGGCGGGTCCTGCGCCAGCTGCAGCAGGAGGCTGGAGATGGTGTCGACGGTGGTGAGGAAGCCCGCGCTGACCATCAGGAACGCGTACTTGAGCAGTTCGGCGTCCGTGGCGGTCCGTCCGTCCACCTCGGCGTGCACGACGGCGGTCAGCACGTCGCCGCCGGTGTCCTCGCGGTCGCGGCGCTCGGCGATCTCGGCGCGGAGGAACTCGACCAGGCCGGCTCCGGCGCGGTGGGCGTCCTGCACCGACCTCGGCGCGACGAGGTCCCTCGCCAGCGCGGCGAGCTCGTGCTGCCGTTCCCGTGGCACGCCCATGACCTCGGCGATCACCAGGGAAGGGATGCGGGCGGCGAGCTCGCCGACGACCTCGCACCGCCCGCGGGGCGCCACCTCGCCGACGACCTGGCCGGTCACCTGCCGGATGAACGCCTCGTGCCTGCGCACGGCCGGTGGCGTGAAGAAGTCCTGCAGGACGGTGCGCCAGCCCGTGTGGACCGGCGGGTCGGACTCGAAGAGCGGTGCGCGGGTGGTCTCGGCGTCGGGCACCATCGCGACCGCGCCGAGTCCCCGCACCGCGGCGCTGAAGGTCTCGCCGTCCTTGGCGACGGTGACGATGTCGTCCTGCTTCGCCACGACGTAGAACCCGCCGTAGGCCTCGCTGCGCGCGACCGGGCAGCCCTGGCGGAGGTCGGCCAGCAGGGCGTGGATCGTCGGGACGACGGCTTGGTCGTGGTGGTCGAAGCCGCGGATGCGGTCGGAGAGACTCTCGCCCATGCACGTGTACCTACAGCATGATCGCGGGCGAGCGGAAGCCCGCGCCGGTTCGGTGACCGGATGCGGCTTCCGCGCCGGAGCGCGGAGCCCGGTCCGTCACGACCGGGATCCGCGCGCCCGGGACCTTCGGCATGCCGCTGATCAGGTCCGTTGTGCACCGTGACCTCGATGGACGTCCCGAAGGGCGCGTTCAGCGGTGCCTCCGGCACTTGCTGCACGTGGCCGAACCGCGCTTAGTAGGGTCTGACCTCATGGGATTCGGACGAATCGCCGTCGCGCTGGCCGCGGCCGCAGCTTTGACCGCGTGCGCTTCCGTGGTCGAGGGCGAACCGAAGGGCGAGCGCCCCGACCCCACGAAGGTCGCGGGGCTCGAGATCTCCAACGGCCCGTCCGGCCCGAAGAAGGGCGTCCCCGACGCGGACCTCAGCGTGCAGAACGGCGACGGCGGCGAGATGGACCGCCTGGCCATCAACACCCTCGCCGACGTGCAGGAGTTCTGGAAGGACGAGCTCCCCCGCTCGTTCGGGGGCAAGGCCTTCGAGCCCGTCAAGCGCTTCATCTCCTACGACGCCAACGGCAAGGGCGTCGAGGTCTGCAAGCTCAACACCACCGGCATCGCGAACGCGTTCTACTGCGCCCTCGACGACAGCATCACCTGGGACCGCGGCGAGCTGCTGCCGATGCTCAACGACTCCTTCGGCCCCATGGCGGTCGTGACGGTCCTCGCCCACGAGATGGGCCACGCCGTGCAGTACAAGCTCGGCCCCGCCTCCGGCATCGGCCCGAACACGCCGTCGATCGTCAAGGAGCAGCAGGCCGACTGCTACACCGGCGTCTTCATGCGCTGGATCGCCGAGAACAGGTCCGAGCACTTCGAGCTCTCCACGGGCGAGGGCCTGAACCAGGTCCTGCAGACGATGTTCTTCATCCGCGACAGCGCCGGCACGTCGTTCGAGAAGCAGGGCGCCCACGGCAGCGCGTTCGACCGCGTCTCGGCGTTCCAGTTCGGCTTCGTCCGCGGCGCCGCCCGCTGCGCCGAGATCAACGAGGCCGAGATCTCGAAGCGCATCACCGAACGCCCCTTCGACCTCTCGGACTCCGACCGGGGGCAGGGCCGCGGCAACGCCAGGATCGACGAGGAGAAGTACCTCCGCGCGCTGGAGGAGTCCCTGCGCGACGCCTACAAATCGAGCGGCGCGGTCTTCCCGGCCTTCGACAGGGCCGGGATCAAGCCCTGCGCCGACGCGCAGACCACCTCCCCCGCCTCCTACTGCCCCGCCGTGAACCAGCTCCAGCTCGACCTGCCGCAGCTGGTGAAGATCGGCACGCCGCCGAAGAAGGGCTCGAAGGGCGGCATCGGCGACTTCGCCGCGTTCGCCGTGATCGCCTCGCGCTTCTCGCTGTCGATCCAGCACGCCACGGGCTTCAAGCTCGACGACGACGCCGCGGGCCAGCGCACCGCGTGCCTGACCGGCGCGTGGGCGGGCCTCACCAACCGCCCCGACGCCGCGGCGGGCCTGCGCCTGTCCCCCGGCGACCTGGACGAGGCCGTGGCGGAGCTGCTGGCCGACGACAGCCTCATCGCGTCCGACGTGAACGGCAAGGCCGTCCCCTCCGGCTTCGCCCGCGTGGAGGCGTTCGGCGACGGCTTCTTCCGCGGCCTGTCGTTCTGCGTGAAGAAGTACTCGGTTTGACCCTCCACCGATCGGCGTCGACACTCGGCGGGTGCTGACCGATGAAGCCGCGACCTACGCCTCGTGGTTCTCGACCCTGTCCGACCCGACCAGGGTCCGCCTGCTGCACCACGTGGCATCCGCCTCCGCACCGGTGACGGTCGGCGAGCTGACGACGCTGCTGGGCGTGAGCCAGTCCACCTGCTCGCACCACGTCCGCAAGCTGGCGGAGGTCGGCTTCCTGCACGTCCAGCGCGAGGGCACGACCACCCTCGTCACGGTCAACCCGGCCTGCTGCACCGGTCTGCCCCACGCGGCGGACGCGGTGATGGGCGCGCTGTCGTCCGGCACCGTCCGCCCGGTCGACGGCGTCACCGTCCGCGCGATGACCGCCGCGGACTGGCCGGAGGTCCGCCGCATCTACGGCGAGGGCATCGCCTCGGGCAACGCGACCTTCGAGACCGAGGTGCCCTCGCGCCGGGTGCTCGAGTCCAAGTGGCTACCGGACCACCGCTGGATCGCGGTGCTGGACGGCGAGATCGCCGGCTGGGCCGCCGCGACGGCCGTCTCGGCGCGGGAGTGCTACTCCGGCGTGGCCGAGACGTCGATCTACGTGGCCGACGCGGCACAGGGCCGGGGAGTGGGCAAAACCCTGCTGCACCACCAGGTCGCGGCGGCGGACGCCGACGGCTTCTGGACGTTGCAGGCCGTGGTCTTCCCGGAGAACCGGGCCAGCGTCGCACTGCACCACAAGGCGGGCTTCCGCACGGTGGGGTTGCGCCAGAAGATCGCGCAGCACCACGGCGAATGGCGCGACACCGTCCTCTTGGAACGACGCCGCGCCGACTGACCGGGGTGTCACCAGGGCTCGTCCTTGAGCCAGCTCTCCGGCGGCCCCTCCTCGGTGTGGTCACCGGCGCGCTTCACGGGTGCGTTGCCGCGCACGGGAAGCGCCAGCTCCACCGCCCGCACGTCGGGCGCGGGCAGCAGGAACGGTGGCAGAGACCGGATCACGCCCTCGTTCCGCAGCCGCTCGTACACCTCGCGCACCTGGTTCCGCGCGTCGGCCGTCGCCTGGCGCACGACGGCGGTGATCGCGTGCGCCAGGTCGTCCTGCTTGGCCTGCTTGGTGAGCGGCGACAGCTCGAGCCGCAGGAGCAGGCCGGAGTGGTCGACGGTGGCGGTCACGTCGCCGTGCTCGCTCCTCGCCGTGCCGCGGACCGCGGCGACCTGCTCCTCCGCCCACTCCTTCGCCCGCAGACGGCGGTCGGCGTTCGTGGCGCCTTCTTCGGACTGGGCGCGCAGCCGGGCGGCGCGCGCCTGCGGGTCCTCCGTCACGACGCCGGCCGGGCGGGAGCGCTGTCCGGTTCCTTCGGCTCCTGCACCAGGTCCTCGCGGCTGATCCTGCTCGGCGGCTTGCGGTCCTCCTGGTGGAAGTCGCCGGGGTCGAACCGGTCGTCGGTGACGAGGCGGGGCCGCGGCGGGCTCAGCTCGATCATCCCGGCACCCGCCATGCTCTCGGCGACGGCGCGGAAACCGGCCCGGACCTTCTCCATCTGCCTGCGGCCGGTCTCCAGGATGTCCTGGCCCTTCCAGCCCATCTCGCCGATGACCTGCTCCGTGCTGTTCGCCTCGAGGTACGTGGCGTTGACCCCGGCCGCACCGGTCTGCAGCGCGTCGCCCACCGCGAGCGTGGCGATGAACGCCACGCCGGTGCCGGCGGTCGCCGCCGCGACACCGATCGACACCGCGGCGGACGCGAGCGAGATCATGACCTTGGCGTCCCTGACCTCCCCCGCCTCGACGCCCTTCTGCGCCTTCTCGACGAAGTTCAGCACGTCGTCGCGGAAGCTGGTGATCGACTTCTCGTAGGCCTGCATCGCGTACTTCGCGGCGCGGACGACGTCCCGCTTGCGCGCGAGCGCGCCCTCGATGCTCGGCTGGCCGCGCAGGTACGAGCGGAAGCCGTCGGCGGCGTCGCCCTCCCAGTTCTCCAGGTAGAGGTCGATGTCGTTGAGCACGCCCTCGCAGAAGTCCTGGTCGATGTCGTCGGCTGCCTTGGACAGCAACGAGATCTCCTCGCTCACGCCCTCGAGCGCCACCTCGACGTCGATGAAGCGGCCGAAATCGGCGAAGAGGCGCTGGACGTCCTCCTTGGCGGTCGGGTAGCTCGCGTTCTCCTCCAGGTGGTCGGGGAAGAACCAGTCCTCCTGCTCGTCGAACTTCTTGCAGAAGTAGTCGGCGTGCTTCTGCATGTCGTCGGCCCAGCTCACGACAGGATCCCCCCGAACGTCCGCTCGTTGTCCTCGTCCACGGCGATGTAGCGCTCGGCGACCTCGGTCAGCGCCTTCTGGGCCAGTTCCAGGTTTTCCTTGTTCCGCGCGAAAACGCCGAGGAGCATCGCACGCGCGTTGGACCACTCCCGGTGCGCCTCGTAGACCTCCTCGTCTCCCTCGAAGGCCTTGCCGTCGAGCAGCTCGGTGCCGGCGAGCTTGAGCCTGGCGCTCTCCGTGTGCTCGACGAGCTTGCCCATGTCGTGCTTCGCCGTGTGCTTCAAGCCCTCTGGTTCGGCGTGGAAGCCCGTGCCCATCTCGCCCCCTGGCGTGTCCCGACCGGTGTGAACGGCCGACAGGTTATGTCAGCCGTTCGGGTGAAGATCGCGGGGTGTGGGTGTCAGCGATCTGTCAGCGCGACCCGTCAAGCTGGGCTGATGGGGAAACAGCGAACGCTCGTCGTGCTGGTTTCCGCCCTCGGTCTGATGGTCGCGGCACCGCTCACGGCGGCCGCCAACAGCTTCAGCCCGCACGCGGACAACAAGGCGCACAGCTTCTTCTTCGACGACGACCTCACCTCGGCGCAGAAGTCCGGCGTCGACTGGGCGCGGAAGAACTCGCTCGCGCCGACGGACATGACGACGAGCGTGAACACGACGTACAACACCAAGGTCGACGTCTGGGTGTACTCCACCTGGAACCCGCCGGCGGACCTGCGGAACGCCTACGCGTGGGCGAGCTGCGTCAAGCGCGTCAACGCGTCCAAGTGCGACCAGCACGAGATCGTGATCAACAACAAGAAGCCGCACGGCAACTACAAGTCCTTGGGCTGCCACGAGATCGGCCACACCGTGGGCCTCGGCCACGCGTCGGGCAAGAACAGCTCGTACAGCACGCCGAACCGCTCGTGCATGCGCGGGAACCCGGACCACAACTACTACGCCACGCACGACAAGAACCACATCAACGGCGCCTACTGATGAGGAACCCGATGCGCATCTCGTTCCTGGTGGGTGCCGCGGCACTGGTGCTCACCGCCTGCTCGTCCACACCCGCGCCCGCACCCGCCGCCGCGCCGGGTTTCTGGGACGCCCACGCCGTCCACGGCTCGATGCCGGAGGAGCCGGAGACCGTCGAGGAGCTGGCGTCGCAGTCGCAGCTCGTCGTCCTGGGCACGATCGGCGGTGTCACCGAGGGCAGGGACTACACCGACCCCGGGAAGCCCGCCCACCGCACGTCCAACGTGGCGATCCAGGTGGAGAAGGCGAACCGCGCCGGTGTCCCGCAGGCCGTCGTGGAGTTCGCCCGGCAGCCCGAGACGGCTCTCGCGGACGTGGCCTCGGCCCTGCCGAAGGGCCGGTACGTCTTCTACCTGCAGCACTGGTACGACGGCCCGGACGGCCCCGTCTACAGCTGCACGTCCGTCGGCATGTGCGCCGTGGGCGTCGACGGCGGCTCGGTGACGACCCCGCGTGAACCCGGCCTGGCCGAGGACCTGCGCGCCGAAGGCCGCGTGCCGGTCAAGAACCAGGCCCCGTCACCGGACGGCCTGACCGTGGACCGGATCTTCGTGGACAGCGCCGCGGCGGTTCCCGCCGGCTGATCCGCGCTCTGGGGGTCGGCCGGGGCTCTTGCGTCGAAGAGCCCCGGCCGCACTTTTCAGTACAGGGCCGAAGCCAGGTTCCGGCGGGCCGCGGCGACCCGCGGGTCGTCCGCCGGGAACAGCTCGAACAGTCCCACCAGGTGCTGGCGAACCCGGTCCCGGTCGTCGCCGTGGACGCGGCGGACGGTGTCGACCAGGCGCCGGAACGCCTCCTCGACCTGCTGCACGGCCACCTGGGCGTCCGCGGCGGCCAGCTGGGCGTCGACGTCCTCGGGGGCGCCGTCGGCCTTGGCGATCACGGCCGGGTCCACGGCCTCGGCGCGCTCGGCGAACCTGGCCTGGGCGAGGCCTTCCCTCGCGAGCTCGTTGGCGGGCTCCGACGCGAGGATCTCCGAGTAGAAGCCCTGGGCGGCGGCGTAGTCACCGCGTTCGAAGGCCTCCTCGGCCGCGACGATCCGCGGGTCCTCGGGTGCCTCCTCCTGCTCGACGGGGGCACCGGCGCGGGCCTCGCCGGCGCGGATGCCCGGCAGCCGGTCGCGCAGGGCGTCCAGCAACCGCGAGATCCACTGCGAGAGCTCGGCGTCGGCGATCGGCCCTGCGAACGCGTCGATCGGCTGACCGGCGGCGACGGCGACGGTCGTCGGCACCGACTGCACGCCGAACGCCTGCCCGATCCGGGGCGCGGTCTCGAGGTCGACCCGCGCGAGGATCCAGGCGCCGCCCGACGACTGGGCGAAGCGGGTCAGGGTGGCGGCGAGCGCTTGCGACTCCGGGCTGTAGGAGGCGCCGAGCAGGACCACCACGGGCACCTGCAGCGACTGCTCGACCACAGCCTGGAAAGAAGCCTCGGTGACGTCGACGATCCACGGCGCGGAGCCGTTGTCGGGCGAGGGCGAGCCACCGGGGGCGGCGGGCGCGGCCGAGGCGGTGCGGGCCGCGTCGGCTCGGGCCTTCAGGGCGCCCAGGTCGACGGCGCCCGAGAGCGCGGCGGACAGTGCGGCGGTCTTGCGAGGATCAGGCCTTGTCACGTGTTCCATCCTGGCACGGCTAGTTCCCGGACCGGGTCCAGGGCCATCGGGTTGACGCGCATCGCCTCGTTGGCCGAAGCGATGCGTAGAGCAAGCGGTGTCATCAGTTCGACGAACCGCTCCGTCGGACCGGTACCCAGCGCTTTCCACGGTGCGAGCGCGGCCTCGTCGGTCGCGCGTTCCACCGCGGCGAGGTCGCCGGGCAGGTCCGAGACTTCGTCCCACTCTTCGACAGTCCAACCACGCGCGGTTCTCATGTATGCCGGATCGAGGGAATGTTCGCGCGCGTAGAGCGCGAGCGCGTGGCACGGCCCGATGCCGTGCGCCACCAGAGCGGCCACGTGGCCGTCGCCCCGGGCCTCGCGCAGGATCGTGCAGGCGTGCCAGAGGGCCAGGTGCGGTTCGGACGGCCACGGCAGCGCGCGGTTCGCCGCCGCCAGCGGGCGTCCGCCCAGCGGAGCGGCCTCCGCCGCCGCGCGCGCCAGTCCGGCCGCCTCGGCGATCTCCGCCGTGCCGACCTCGCCCAGCAACCGCCGCAACGCCCCGTCCACGCCCTCGAGCCGCACGCGCAGGAACTCGGCGGGCGAGGCGACGGCCCACGCGTCCGGCAGCGCACGGGAGACCATGCGCGGCGCGAAGTTGTAGAACACCGCCGTCACCAGCTCCGGCGACGCGGCGCCCAGCGGCGCGGCGCGCATGCCGAAGTAGCCCATCCAGCCGCCCTTGCAGCCCAGCGCGTCGGTCGCCGCGCGCGACTCGGGCGTGAAGTACGTGACGTCGTGGTAGGGCTCGAACCTCAACCACAGCTGTCTCGCGTCCACGCCCGACACGCTAACGCAGCGACCGCCGCCGCACGGGCACTCTCACCATGCCGGCGTAGAGCTTTCGGCCATCCGGGCAGGCTCCGCGCGACCGGGCCGTCACGGGGTGTCGGAGAGGTGCTCCTCGACCCGGTCGACCTTGGCCTTGAGCTGACCGGTGTAGCCGGGCCGGATGTCGGCCTTGAGCACGAGCGACACGCGCGGCGCACTGGCCTGGACGGCCTCGGTGGCCTTCTTCACGACGGCCATCACCTCGTCCCACTCCCCCTCGACCAGCGTGAACATCGCGTTCGTCTCGTTGGGCAGCCCGGACTCCCGCACGACCCGGACCGCCTCGGCGACGGCCTTCGCGACGCCTCCCGACGAGTCCGGACCGGACGGAGCAACACTGAACGCGACCAGCACGCGGACCTCCTGGTGTTCTGGCTCCCAGCGGTGGCTGGGCCCGCCGCCCACGCTGCCCGACCGCCCGGCGGAAGGCCAGGTCTGTGCGATCACCGTCATCCCGGCCGGGACCGCCCCCCGAACGGCAGCACTAGGTGATCCACGGGTGGTACTGACTGGTAGCTTCCGTGCACATGACACCGCTGCCGTTCGATCCGATCGCCCGCGCGGCCGAACTGTGGGACGACCGGGTGGGTTCCTCCACGTCGATGGCCGCCGTCACGAGCGTCATGCGTGTCCAGCAGATCATCCAGTCCGCCGTGGACGCGGCCCTCAAGCCGCACGGGCTCACATTCGCGCGCTACGAGGCGTTGGTGCTCCTTTACTTCTCCCGCAAGGGCGCGCTGCCGATGCGCGTGATGGGCGAGCGCCTGCAGCTGCACCCGACGAGCGTCACGAACATCGTCGACCGGCTGGAGAGCGACGGGCTGGTTCGCCGCACACCCCACCCGACCGACCGCCGCACCACGCTGGTGGAGATCACCGAAGCCGGTCTCCAGCGCCGTGAGAGCGCGACCGCCGCCGTCGTCGAGGTGAACCTCGGGCTCAAGGGCCTCACCGACCGGCAGACCGAGCAGCTCACCGACCTACTCGCCAAGGTCCGCCGGGCGAGCGGCGACTTCGAGGACTGAAATCCGGTTGAGCCCGTCGCGATGATGGTCGCGTGACGGAACGGTCGATCATCGCCTTGGTCAGCACCCCGAGCGGGTTCGCGGGCCGCACCGGGCCGATCGCGGTGGACGGCCCCCGGTGGGCGGACACCGAACCCGTCAACGCGGCGCTGGAACGCCTGCTGGGCGTGCCGACGAGCGTGCTCAGGCTCGTGTCCGCCGAGGGCGGTTCCTCCGGCTCGGGCGGCGTCGTCACCTACCACGTCGAGGCGCACGGCGAACCCGACCGCTCGCGGCTGCACCCCGCCCGCGCACCGGCGGACGACGCCCCGCGCAGGCTGCCGTGGGCGCGCAGGGGCGGTCCGGCCGAGCTCCTCGCCTGGGCCGACGCGCACGTCTGCCGCACCGGGTCCGCGGTGCAGGTGAAGTCGTGGAACCTGTCGTCGGTGCACCGGCTGCCCACGGCGAACGGCCCGGTGTGGCTCAAGAGCGTGCCGCCGTTCTTCGCCGACGAGGCCGAGGTGATCGCGATGGTCGCGGCGCACGACCCCGGCCTCGTGCCCGAGGTGATCGCCTCCGCTCCGCGCCGGGTCCTGCTCGCGGCGGCACCGGGCGAGGCCTGCTGGGACACGCGGCCCGAGCACGTCGAGGAGGTCGTGCCGCGCTGGGTCGCGGTGCAGCACGCCCTGGCGGGTGAGCCGCGGGTGCGGCGGTGCCCGGTGCCGATGCCGTCGTTCGGGCTGCCCGACACGCTCGTGCACGGCGACTTCCACCCCGGCAACTGGTTCAGCGGCGGTGTGGTCATCGACTTCTCCGACGCCGTGTGGGGGCACCCCGCGCTGGACGCGGGCCGGTTGGTCGAGTTCTGCCGGCCCGACCTGCGCGACCACGTGGCGGAGGTGTGGAGCAGGGCGTGGCTGGAGCTGCGCCCTGACAGCAGGCCGCGGGAAGCGCTCGACGCCGCCCGCCGGGCCGCGCACCTGCTCAGCGCGGTCCAGTACCAGGAGTTCCTCGACAACGTGGAGGACTCCGAGCGGATCTACCACGAGGGTGATCCCGAACGGCACCTGAGGGCGGCGCTCGAGTTGGTGACGGCATGACGGAGCGGACGGTCGTCGCCCTGGTCAGCGCGCCGAGCGGGTTCGCGGGCCGCACGGACGTGCTGCCGGTCCCCACGCGGGACTGGAACCACGTCGAGCCGGTCAACGAGGTGCTGGAAGAGCTGCTCGGGGTGCCGACGCACGTGCTGCGGCTGGTCTCCGTGCAGGGCGGCGAACCGCCGTGGGGCGGCCAGGTCACCTACCACGTCGAGGCGCTCGGCGAACCCGACCGCTCGCGGCTCCACCCGGCCGCCGAGCCCGAGCCCGACGCGGAGCACCGGCTGCCGTACGCCCGGCCGGGCGGCCCGGCCGAGCTGGTCGCGTGGGCGGACGCGCAGGTCGACCGCACCGGGCCCGCGGTGCAGGTGCGCACCTGGAACCTCTCCACCGTCTTCCGGCTGCCGACCGCGGACGGTCCGGTGTGGCTCAAGGCCATCCCGTCGTTCTTCGCCGACGAGGGCGCGGTGATGGACCTGGTCGGCCGGCACGACCCGACGCTGGTCCCCCGCGTCATCGCCTCGGCGCCCCGGCGGGTGCTGCTCGCCGACGCCCCCGGCGACAAGTGCTGGCCGGTCACCGCCGAGCACGTCGACCTCGTCGTGCCGCGGTGGGTGGCCGTGCAGAACGCGCTGGCCGGCGCGCCGCGACTCCCCCCGACCGCCGTCGCGATGCCGTCGTTCGGGCTGCCGGACACGCTGACGCACGGCGACTTCCACCCCGGCAACTGGCGGCGCGGCGGCGCTGTCATCGACTTCTCCGACGCCGTCTGGGGTCACCCCGCGCTCGACGCGTGCCGGGTGCTCGAGTACGCCGGGCCCGAGCTGCACGACCACATCAGGCGCGTGTGGAGCGAAGCGTGGCTCCGGCACCGCCCGGACAGCCGCCCGCTGGAGGCCCTCGACGTCGCCCGCCGCGCGTCACGCCTGCACAACGCGGTGAAGTACCAGCGCTTCCTGGACAACATCGAGGCCTCCGAGCGGATCTACCACGAGGGCGACCCGCAGGTGGAGCTCAGAGCTGTTCGGGAGATGGTGCGCTAGCGGGCTCGTCGAGGCGGCCGGTCTTCGCGGCCCAGCGCTCGAAGAGCACCGTGCCGAACGGCGGGATGCTCGACAGCAGGCCGAGCACGAGCGTGCGCGCGTCCCACTTGAGCGGCTCCTTCGTCATCAGCGTGACGAGGATGAAGGCGACGAACACGAAGCCGTGGATCGGGCCGAAGATCTTGACGCCGATCTCGTTCTGCACGACGACGTACTTGAAGAACATCCCGAGCAGCAGGCCCGCCCAGGAGACCGCCTCGGCCAGGGCGAGGATGCGGAACCGTCCGACCACGCTGGAGAACGTCATGGTTGTCCATCATGAACCGTGACTGGGAGCACAACGCACCGGGGGGTGTCCTATTCCTCCCATTTGAAGACGCGGGAGGCGACGAACCCGACCACGAGCGAGAAGCCGGCGAGAACGGCCGCCGGCACCGCGAGCGCCTCGATCCCCTTGCCGCGCACCAGCACGTCGAGCATGCCGTCGTTCATGTGCCGCAACGGGAAGATCTTCGACACGAACTGCAGCCACGCGGGCGCCCGGTCGACGGGGAAGAACGTGCCGGACAGGAAAGCCATGGGCAGCACCACGATGTTCGCCGCCGCGGACGCCGCCTCCTCCGTCTTCGCGAACGCGCCGACGAGCATGCCGAGCGCGAAGAACGCGATGGTTCCCAGCAGCAGCAACGGGATCGCGAGCCACCAGTGGCCCGACAGCCGCAGCCCGAACACCGGCAGCGACGCGATGCCGACGAAGATCGCGCCCTGCAGCAGCGCGACCCCCGCGCTGACGACGATCCGCGACGACAGCACCGAGGTCGTCGAGACCGGGGCGAGCCGGATGCGCCGCAGCACCTGCTTGCGCCGCCACGACACCAGCGTGAGCGCCGACCCGAACACCGCCGACACCGCCACGCCCCACGACAGGATGCCCGGCGTCAGGTACTGGATCGGTTTCAGGGTGGCGTCCTCGACCTTCTCCGAGGTGAACGTGAACCGCGGCGGCTGCCCGGTCGCGGCGAGGTTCGCCCTGTCCACGAACCCGTTCACGATGCCGAGCACGGTCGCGGACTCGACCTGGTCGCTCTGCGCGTACCGGACGTCGACCTCCTGGCCGCGGACGATCAGCGCCGCGGGCAGGTCGCCGTCCTCCACCTTCCGCACAGCCGCGTCCTCGTCGTCGTACGACTCGAACTCGAGGGTGCCGCTGTCCCGCAGCGCGCTGACGACCGGGCCGTCGCCGACGAGCGCGATCCTCGTCCTGTCGGTGCCCGCGTCGCGCAGGACCAGCCCGAAGATGACGAGGAACATCAACGGGAACAGGAAGGTGAAGAACAGCGTCACCTTGTCCCGGACGAACCCCTTGAGCATCGCCACCGAGAGCGTGTGGAAGGCGGTCATGCGCGGTACTCCCGGCCGGTCAGGGTGAGGAAGACGTCTTCGAGGGTGGCCGTGCGGACCTGCAGGCCGTCGAGCGCGTCGCGCTCGGCGAGTGCGGAGAGCACGGGAGCGGGGCGGCGGGTCGAGATCGTCAGCGACACCTCGTCCTCGTGCGCCTCCTCGACCCCCTCCATCGCGACAGCGTCCGCGACGGGCACGACACCCTTCCGCAGGGTCACGTGCGTCGGCGCGTCGAGTCCGCGCACCAGCACCGCCGGCCGGTCGAGCGCGAGGATCCTGCCGGTGTCCATGATGGCCACGCGGTCGCAGAGGATCTCGGCCTCGTCGAGGTAGTGCGTGGTGTAGACGATGGTCTTGCCGCGCTCCCGGATGGCGCGCAGCACGTCCCAGAGGTTGCGGCGCGCCTGCGGGTCGAGCGCCGCGGTCGGTTCGTCGAGGAACACGACGTCCGGGTCGTGCACGAGCGCGCAGGCGATGGAGAGCCGTTGGCGCTGACCGCCGGAGAGCTTGTTCTCCTGCTCGTTCGCCTTGTCCGCCAGGCCGACCAGCTCCAGCATGTCCGCGGCCGTGCCGGGACTCACGCCGTAGAGCGAGCCGAACGTCTGCAACTGTTCCTTGGCGGTCAGCTTCTCGAAGAACGACGACGCCTGCAGCTGGACCCCGATGCGCGGCAACAACTCCACGTTGCGCGGCCACGGGCTCTCCCCGAGCAGCCGCACCTCGCCGCTGTCGGGCTCGCGCAGTCCCTCGACGATCTCCAGCGTGGTGGTCTTCCCGGCGCCGTTGGGGCCCAGGATGCCGAAGAACTCCCCTTCGGCCACGGTGAACGAGACACCGTCCACCGCCTTCAGCTCGCCGTAGCTCTTGCGGACGTCCCGCACCACGACCGCCGGCCGTTCCTCCGTCATGGGCGAGACGGTAGGTCAGCGCCGGGCGGGGCACGGAGCGGAACGACGAAAGTCGGCGCGAAGTCGAGACGAACGGGTCAGCCGCCCGCGACCAGCAACGGGCATGCGGCGCGGAAGTCGTCCAACCTCCGCAGCGCGGCCGAGAACTGGTCGAAACTCGCCCTCGGGACGGCGGCGCGCACGTCGCCGACCACCTGCCACAGGTACCGGTGCTCGGCCGTCTCGACGACCAGCTCCGGCGGGTCGTCCACGACGTCCGCGGCGAACGCGAGCGCCACGGCGGCGGCGCGCAGGCACGCCGTGGCGAGCGTGACGCAGTCCTCGACGAGCGTGCGGTCGTCCTGGGCGCGCACGACCCCGTTGACGGCGAACCGAGCCGCCTGCATGAGCGCGAAGTAGAGGCGTTGCCCGGCCTGGGCTCGTTCGTGCGGCAGGTCCTCGGTGCCGCGGCCGGGCGGCACGACGGTCATGCCCACCTGGGGGCGGCGCAGCACGTGGTCGAAGAGCGCCGTCGGCGCCCAGAGCAGCGTGCGCCAGGCGTCCTCGCTGATCGACGTGCTCATCCTGGCCGCGTTGTCGAGCACGTCGAGGTAGGCGATGAGGACGCCGGAGAGGAAGACGCCGCCGCGGTCGCCGGCGACCCGTTCGACGCCGAAGCGCTCGTCGGGACCGTCGTCGACGGCTCCGGAACCGGGAGCCCACTCGATCATGCCGCTGGTGGCCAGGACCACGTGGGCGAGGCGCTGGTGCACGAGCGGCGCCGACAGCACCGTGTCGTCCAGGCCCATCTGGACCAGCGTGGACGCGGCGTGCTGCAGCGCCTCGCGGCGTTGCGGCACGAGGTCGGGGTGCAGCAGGCGGATCGGTTCCACGTCGCCCTCCCCAGGTCGGTCGTTCCGCACACGATGAACGGCCGGGGCTCGGAAGTCATCCGGATGGCGCGCAGCGTTACGTCTCAGTTGGACGAGTCAGCGCGACCGGGCCCACGCCGCGAGCTGTGCGCGGGAGGAGAGGTCCAGCGCGGTCTTCACGTTGTGCACGTGGGATTCCACGGTCCGGTGCGAGATCCCGAGCTTGGCCGCCACCTGGGCGTTCGTCAAGCCCTGCGCCACGAGCTCGACGACCATGCGCTGCCGGTCGCTCAGCACCGGGTCCCCGGCGGACCCGGTGTCCAGCGCGGTCTCCAGGGCGTGCCGCACGTCCATGGCCCGCCCGGCGGTGAGCGCCCGGTGGAAGGCCGCGCGGGTCAGCGACTCCCGCGCGAGGTCCATCGCGGCCGTCATCTTCCGCCGCCACCACGGGTCCGGCGGGACGACCCACGTCGTGCGCATCTGGTGGCACGCGACCAGCAGACGCACGCCGAGCTCGTGCCGCCCGGACAGCACCGCGACGAGCCCGCACCCCTCGACCGGCTCCAGCACGGCACGGGGCGTGTCCGCCGTCATCCGCGCGCTCTCGGCGAACCGGGCGCCGGCCGTCGCCAGGTCGCCGCGTTCCAGGGCTATGCAGCCCGAGGAGTGCACGGTGATGGCCACGACGTCCCGCCGCGCGTGCGCCCTGAGCACCGGCAGCGCGGCCTCGACCAGCTCGGCGGCGGCGTCGACCTCGCCCTGGACGAGCAGCTCCCAGCCGAGGTTCTGGCTCGACACGGCCACGCTGACGTCGTTGCCGTTGCGCACGCCGTGCTCGATCGAGCGGCGCAGCGCCCGCATGGTGTTCGGCACGTCGTCCCTGCCGTCGTAGGCGGCCGCCAGCGTCCGGAACAGCCGGCACAGGATCAGGTCCTGCCCGCAGGCCTCGGCCGTCTCGACCGCTTCGAGCGCGTACGCCACCGCCTCGTCGTGGCGTTCTTCGTGCCGTGCCAGCAGGGACGCGTACTCCAGCGCGAGGATCCGGTAGCGGGTGTCGGCGGGCGTCTGGTCCAGCACCTGCATCAGCACCGCGCCCGCCTCGGTGAAGTAGCCGCGGTCGAAGCACACCCGCAGCAGCATCGTGGCGAGCATCAGCCTGCGGTCGTCCTGCGGCGCCACCAAACGGTGGAACGCGTACGTCGCGTTGTCGTACTCCTCGTGGTGCGCTTTCACCTGTTCCGGCGTGAGGATCGACGACGAGGCGCCCGGCTCGCCCTTCTCGCACAGCCAGGCGACGATCCGTTCGGCGATCACCTCGCGCTCGCCGTGCTCGGCGAGCCGTTCCTCCGCGTAGAGGCGGATCGACTCCAGCATCCGGAACCGGCCGTCGTCGCCCCTCACCACCAGCGACTTGGCCCGCAACGCGCCGAGCAGGGCGATCACCGGGCCGCCGTGCACCACCTCGGCGATCTCCGGCCCGAACCCGCCCGGCAACAGCGAAAGCCTGCGGAACAGCTCCTGCTCCCGCGTGGTCAGCAGGTCGTGGCTCCACGCGACGGCCGCGCGCAGGCTCCGGTGCCGGTCCTGCTCCCCCGCGTCGCTCAGCAGGTCGAGCCGGTGGTCGAGGCGGTCCACGAGCTCGGCCGGCGGCACGGTCGCCGAGAGCTTCGCGGCCAGTTCGACGGCGAGCGGCACACCGTCGAGCCGCGCGCAGATCGCCGCGACACAGGCGTGGTCAGCCGCGGCACCGGCGCGTTCGGCGAAGAGTCGGACCGCGTCGGAGTCCAGGCCGTGCAGCGGGTACACGACCTCACCGACGGCTCTGAGCGCCTCCCTGCT
The DNA here is from genome assembly GCF_021056325.1 of Lentzea sp. CC55. Lineage (NCBI taxonomy): Bacteria > Bacillati > Actinomycetota > Actinomycetes > Pseudonocardiales > Pseudonocardiaceae > Lentzea > Lentzea sp. CC55. Next base: position 77,320 of record NZ_JAJCXE010000004.1, read on the forward strand.
GGTCGCGAGGACCTGCACGTTCGGACAGCGCGACAGCAGCGCGTCCACGACCTCGCAACACTCCTCGACGAGGTGCTCGCAGTTGTCGACGAGGAGCAGGACCCGGCGGTGGCCCAGCTCGGCGAGCAGCGTGGCCCGCAGCGAGAAGCCCGAGTGCTGGTACACCCCAACGGCTTCCGCGAACGCCTGCACCACCTGGTCCGGCCGGCTCAGCCTGCCCAGCTCGACCGTGCGCACCTCGGTCCGCCGCGCCCGCCGGGCCAGCTCGACCGCGAGCCGCGTCTTCCCGACCCCCGCCGAACCGACGACCGTGAGCATCCTGTGCTTGCGCAGCAACGGAAGCAGCTCGGCCAGCTCGCGTTCCCTGCCGACGAACACGTCGTCGTGCGCGGGCAGCTCGGTGACCACAGTGGACGTTCCGGAGGACCGCCGGCGGTACGCGCGCTGGCGGCACGCGTTGGAGCAGTACCGAGCCCGCGTCGGCAGGGGCGCGAAGTCCGTGCCGCAGCTCGCGCAGATGCCCATCGCACGAGCGTACGACCGAACGAGCGTCTCAGTTGGGAAGTGTGTGGAGGTCGACCTCGAGGGTGGTGCCGGACCGCAGCTCCGCGAGCTCGATCCGGTCCTTGGACTTCGACAGCCACCCGCTGCGAACGCGCTGCACCACCTGCGTCCTCGCGACGTCGGCGGCCTCGGCCTCGATGACGACGTCCCGCCCGTTCTCCAGGTGGACGACCGCCTTGCGGAACCTGGGCGCGTGCGGCACGAACTCCCCGGTGCCCGGCACGACCGGGTACATCCCGAGCGCGCTGAACACGTACCAGGCCGACATCGTGCCCAGGTCGTCGTTGCCCGTGACGCCCGCCGGCCCGTTGACGAACAACGTCTGCGCGGCCCGCACCACCACCGACGTCTTCTCCGGCCTGCCGATGAGCGCGTACATCCAGGGCGCGTGCAGATCGGGCTCGTTGTTCGGGTTGTACCTGAACTGGTTGTAGTAGTCGTACGGCCCGACAACCCACTTCTCGCGGACCGTGCGCTTCGGGTCCGTCAGAAGGTCCGGGTACGCGAAGAAGTCGTCCAGCCGCGCCTCGGCCGCCGCCTTGCCGCCGAGCGCCGTGATCAGCCCGGTGACGTCGTGCTGCGCGAGCCACTGGTACTGCCACGCCGTGCCCTCGTGGAACCCTTCCGGCCCCTGCGGCGTGAACGGGTCCAGCCAGGCACCGTTCGGCAGCTTGGGCCGGGGGAAGCCGGTGAAGCCCCTGTCCGTGACGCTGTGGTCCCACAGGGTCCGGTGGTTGAGGCCGCGCACCCTGAACCGTTCCGCGTCCTCCCGGTGCCCCAGCGCCTCGGCCATGACGGCGAGCGTGGCGTCGGCCAGCGCGTACTCCAGCGTCGCGGACGCGCCGTGGTGCGGGTCGGTGTCCTGCCCCTTCTTGGGGAAGCGCTTGTCGTACTGGACGAACCCGCGGGCGAGGTAGCTCGGGTTGCCCGACCTGCCCTGGAACCTGCTGGAGGCCGGCGGGACCCCGTCGGCGTTCTGCACCAGCGCGCGGTAAGCCTGCTCCTCCAGGCCATCGAGGTGCCCGAACCGCCACAGGTCGACCAGGAACGGCGTGACCGGATCACCGGTCATGCAGTTCGTCTCCTGGTTCGAGAACGCCCACCGCGGCAACCAGCCACCCTGCTCGTGGATGGCGAGGATGCTCCTCGCGATGTCCTGCGACCGCTTGGTGCGGAGCAGCGCCAGCAGCTGGTTGTGGGCGCGGTAGGTGTCCCAGAGCGAGTAGTACTCGTAGTACGTCCAGCCGTCCGCTTGGTGGACCTGGCCGTCGAAGCCGCGGTACCGGCCGTCGGCGTCGCTTCCGGTGAGCGGCTGCAGCAGCACGTGGTAGAGCGCGGTGTAGAACACCGCCCGCTCGTCCCAGTCGTCCGTGTCGATCTCGATGCACGCGAGCTCGTCGCGCCACGCCTGCTGGGCCTCGTTGCGGAGCTCGTCGAAGGACCTGCCCCCGGTCTCGGCCTCGAGGTTGCCGGTCGCACCGGCCTCGTCCACTTGGGACAGTGCGGTGCTCGCGGTGACCGGTCCCGGCGCGAACGTGACCCAGGCGCCCCTCAGCCCCGCTCCGCCTCCCGACGCGGCCTGCCTCGGCTTCGGCCCCGCCGGACCCCAGGTGCCGAAGCTCGCGAACGGCCGGTCGAACCTGGTGGTGAAATGGGTGAGGTACGGCCGGCCACCGCAGAACGCCTGCGTCTCCACGGTTCCCGTGATCGTGCGGTCGTCGACGACGCGGACGGAGCTGGCGCTGACCGGTTCCTTGTCGTTGGCCTGGCCGACGTTGACGAGCAGCGTGCCCTGGACGCCGTTGGGGAACGTGTACCGCTCCACACCCGCTCTGGTGGTCGCGGTGCACTCGACGGTGATGTCCCGGTCCAGCTTCACCTTGTAGTAGCCGGGTTTGCCGATCTCACCGTCGTGCGTGTAGCCGCTGGCGTAGCGCTTGTGGTCGAAGCTCTGCGGGAGCTGCGTGACCGGGAGGATCGAGACCAGACCGCCCTGCTCCCAGCAGCCCGCGCCGGACAGGAAGAAGTGGCCGAAGCCGCGGATGTGCCGGTCGTCGTAGCGGTAGCCGGCGTAGTGCGAGCCGATGGGGCTGCTGTGCGTCTTGCCGAAGGGCATGGAGGCGCCCGGGAAGGTGTTGCCCTCGTCCTTCGTGCCGATGAAGGTGTTGACCGACTCGATGGGGTCCAGTGCTTCCACGGGTTTCACCCTAGAGGGGGTGGGGGTGGGGTGGTGGCCGGCGGAAGTGGTCCGGTTGGGTGGTTCCGGGCGGCCTCGGTGCGGGCTGGGTTGCAGTGGCTGGTGCCTGTTCCAGCGTGGTGGTCGCCTTGCGGCGTTGTCACCTTTGTGTGGTGGTCGCCTTGGGGCCCGTCTCGCGTGTGGTTGAGTCATCGCCGCTTCGCGACGATCGCGATCGGGGCTTGACTTCGGGGCCCTTGCGAGATGCTGAGCGGCCTGAAAAGCCGAGCAGGAAAGGCTCGGCCGATCCGGGCAACGGTAGCATCTCGCACCCGAAGTCAAGCCCCGATCGCCGTCGTGGTTGCGTCATCACCGCTGGTCAGAGCCGTATGGTCCGGACGGGCTCGGCTTCGCCGTCGCGGTTGGCGGACTGGTGGCTCGCCTTCGGCTTCGCCGTCGCGTCAGCACTCGCCTTCGGCATCGGCTGGCGATCGACCGGGTGACTGCCGGAGTCGCGTGGCCGTCGAAGTCGCGTGACTGTCAGAGCCGCGCGCCACACCGGACCCCTGAGCGGCACCCATCGAGCCGCACGCCCCGAGCCGCGCTCACCGAGGCGCATGTACCGAGGGGCCCACCGAGGAGTCGCTCCGGGAAGCCGAGTCGGGGACCGATCCGGGAGCCGAGCCAGAGAGCCGATCCGGGGACCGGGCCGGGGTGCGCCGCCGCCGCACGCGCACCCCGGCCCGGGGGCCTCGAGACCGGACGGCGCCGCCGACGCTGTCCGTCACCTGATCATCGCGGAGCGCACACGGTGGAGGTCAAGACCCTCGCGCCCACTTGTCCTGTTCTGGACATCGGGGGTGGCGGAGGGGTCCTGGACCGGTCAGGAAACTGTTGACATCGACGTAAAGCCGAGGTGAGATACGGCCACTATGACAACGTTGTCCCCCAGCGGGCCCGTAGCCGGTCAGCGCAAGGTACGTCGCGCGACGATGAACGACGTCGCGCGGCTCGCGGGCGTGAGCATCAAGACCGTCTCGCGCGTGGTCAACGACGAGCCGGGTGTGCACCCGTCCACCGCCGAGCGCGTGCTCGCGGCCATCGACCAGCTCGGGTTCCGGCGGAACCTCAGTGCCCGCAACCTGCGCCGGGGGTCGTCCACCGGCACGATCGGGCTGGTGCTGGAGGACGTCGGCAACCCGTTCTACTCCGGCGTGACCCGCGCTGTCGAGGAAATCGCCCGCCTGCGCGGCAGACAGGTGATCTCAGGGTCGTCGGACGAGGATCCCGGGCGTGAGCGCGAGCTGGCGCTGGAGTTCTGCTCCCGCCGCGTCGACGGGCTGCTGATCGTGCCCGCCGGGTTGCAGCACAGCTACCTCGTGCCGGAGATGCGCGCCGGGACGCCCGTGGTGTTCCTGGACCGGCCCGCCGGTGACGTCGTCGCCGACACGGTGCTGGTGGACAACATCGGCGGCACCGTCGAGGCCGTCACGCACCTCGCTTCGCACGGGCACCGGCGCATCGCGTTCCTCGGGGACGCGCCGGACATCTTCACCGCCAACGAGCGCCTGCGCGGGTACCGCGAGGGCTGCGTGCGGGCCGGGATCGGCTACCACGAGGAACTCGTGGCGATGGGGCCGCACGACGAGAGCAGCGTCGCGACGACGTTGCAGCGGTTGCAGAGCATGCGCGAGCCCGCCACGGCGATCGTGGCCGGCAACAACCGCATCACCGTCTACATCCTGCGCGCGCTCGCGGGAGTCGCGGAACGGCCCGCGCTGGTGGGCTTCGACGACTTCGAACTCGCCGACCTGCTGTCGCCGCCGGTGACCGTGATCGCGCACGACGCGAGCGCGCTCGGCAAGGCGGCCACCGATTTGTTGTTCGCCCGACTGGACGGCGACAACTCACCACCGCGCCGCGTCGTGCTGCCGGTGCGCTTGGTGCCACGAGGATCCGGGGAGGTCCACGCGTGAGTTCTGGTGTGCTCCACCAGCCTGTCAACCTGCCTGCCAACCAGCCGAAGCAGTTCTACCGCGGCGGGGAGGCGATCGCCGCGCTGCGCGGCGGGACGAGCGGCGACTTCGGGCCCGAGGACTGGGTGGCGTCCACGACGACGCTCTACGGACGCAGCGACGCCGGGTTGACAACGCTGCCCAACGGCGTCCTCCTGCGCGACGCCGTGGAGGCGGACCCGGCGGGGTGGCTCGGCGCGGACCACGCGGCGAAGTTCGGCGCGGACACGGCGTTGCTGGTCAAGCTCCTCGACGCGGGGCAGCGCCTGCCGGTGCACTGCCACCCGTCCAACGCTTTCGCGTCCTCGCACCTGAACTGCCGCCACGGCAAGACGGAGGCGTGGATCGTCGTCGGCACGACCGGTCCGAACCCGACCGTCTACATCGGATTCCGCGACGACGTGCCCGCGGACACCGTCGCCGGTTGGGTCGCCACGCAGGACACGAAGGCGATGCTCGACGCGCTGAACCCGGTGTGCGTGCGGCCCGGTGACACGGTCTTCGTGCCCGCCGGGGTGCCGCACGCGATCGGCGAGGGCGTGTTCATCGTCGAACTGCAGCAGCCCACCGACTTCTCGGTGACGCTCGAGTGGCAGGGCTTCCTCGCCAACGCCGACATCGGCCACCTCGGCCTCGGCTACGACGTCGCGCTCGACTGCGTGGACCGGCAGGGCTGGGGCGGCAAGCTCGAGAAGCTCGTCCGCCAGACGTCCGAGAAGTGGGCCCCGTCGGTCGACCTGCTCGGCGAGGACGCCAACCCGTTCTTCCAGGCCGACCGCCTGCACGTGGAGGGCTCCTTCGCGCTGGAGCCGTCGTTCGCCGTGCTCGTCGTGCTGGAGGGCTCCGGCCAGCTCGGCGGGCTGGAGGTGCACAAGGGCAGCACCGTCGTCGTGCCGCACGCGGCCGGTGAGCTCGGCCTGACCGGTGACCTGGTGGCGATCCGCTGCCGTCCGCCCGTTCTCTCCACTGTGGAGGATGTATAGCGATGAGCCAGCCGCTGCTGGAGGCTCGTGATCTCACGAAGAACTACGGCACCGTGGAAGCTCTCCGCGGTGCCTCGTTCACCGCCCACCCCGGCGAGGTCGTGTCGCTCATCGGCGACAACGGCGCCGGCAAGTCCACCCTGGTGAAGTGCCTGTCCGGGGTGGAGCAGCCGACCAGCGGCACTCTGCTGTTCGAGGGGGAGCCGCTCACCCTGGTCTCCCCCAACGACGCCCGCGACCGCGGCATCGAGACGGTGTTCCAGGACCTCGCGGTCGCGCCGGACCTCGACCCGGCCGCGAACATGTTCCTGGGCCGGGAGATCCTCAAGCCCGGCCTCCTCGGCCGGCTCGGCGTGCTCGACAAGAAGGCGATGCGGCGGCAGGCCTCCGAGCACTTCGCGCGGTTCGGCGCGACGCTGCAGAGCGTGGACGTGCCGATCGCGGCGCTGTCCGGTGGCCAGCGCCAGTCCGTCGCGGTCGCGCGGTCGGTCGCGTGGGCGTCGAAGCTCGTGTTCATGGACGAGCCGACGGCCGCACTCGGCGTGGTGCAACGGGAACGCGTGCTGGACGTGATCAGGCGCGTGCGCGACGAGGGCGTCGCCGTGGTGCTGATCTCGCACAACATGCCCGAGGTGCTGTCGGTCTCCGACCGCGTCGAGGTGCTGCGCCTCGGCCGGCGCGTGGCCCGGTTCAAGGCGGCGGACACCAGCGTCGAAGAGCTCGTGGGCGCGATGACCGGCGCCCTCACCCAGGAGGACGCGGCGTAGATGACCACGGACGAGAAGACAACGTTGTCAACTCTGCCCGACGACCGGCGCACGCCGTTGATCAAGCGTCTGACCGGCGCGAACACGTTGTGGATCGGCCTGGTGCTGCTGGTGCTGGTCGCCGTGTTCGGCGCGATCCGCCCGGACGCGGTCTTCCAGGTGACCACGCTGCAGTTCCTGCTGGCGGAGACGGCCGTGCTGCTGGTGCTCTCCGTCGGCATGACGTTCGTGATCATCACGTCCGGCATCGACCTGTCCGTCGGCTCGGTGCTGGTGTTCGCGTCGGTCAGCTCCGCGATGGCCATGAACGCGGTGTCCGGCGGTGACGCGACGAACGCGGGCTGGGGCGTGATCGGGTTCGGCCTGCTGGTCGCGGTCGTCAGCGGTGCGGCGTGGGGCCTGCTCAACGGCTTGCTGATCTCGCGGGCGAAGATCCCGCCGCTCATCGTGACCCTGGGCTCGTTCGGCGCGGCGCAGGGCGCGGCCCTGCTGCTCAACAACGGTTCCAACGTCTCGGGCATCCCGGACAGGCTGAACCGCACGTTCGGCTCCGGCACGTACTTCGGGATCCCGAACATCGTGATCGTGGCCGCCGTCGTCACCGCTCTCGGCGCACTCCTGCTGTCCACCACGCGCTTCGGCCGCTACACGTACGCGGTCGGGTCGAACGAGGAGGCCGCACGGCGCGTCGGCATCTCGGTGCGCGGCCACCTGACGAAGGTGTACCTGCTCGCGGGCGCGCTGGCGGGGCTCGCGGGCTTCATGGGCAACGCGTTCTTCCGCGTCGCCGTCGTCACCGGCCACGAGACGGACAACCTGAACGCGATCGCCGCCGTCGTCCTGGGTGGCACGAGCATCTTCGGCGGCACGGGCTCCGTCCTGGGCACGGTGTTCGGCGTGTTCATCCCGGCGGTGCTGGAGAAGGGCCTCGTGATCATCGGGGTCAGGGAGTTCTGGCAGCCGATCGCCGTGGCGGTCGTGCTGGTGGCCGCCGTGTGGCTGGACCAGACACGGCGTCGGGCGCGCAACCAACGTTAGGAAGGTGCTGGACTGATGAAGATCCGCTCCGCAGTGGTTGTCTCGGCAGCGTTGCTCCTCGCCGCGTGCGGCGGTGGTGGTCAGATCGGTGACTCGAACTCGGGCGGCACCGCCGCGAACAAGAAGCTGGTGCTGATCCCCGGCATCACGGCGGAACCGTTCTACATCTCGATGCGGTGCGGTTTCGAGGAGGCCGCGAAGGCGGCGGGCTACGAGGTCGACACGCAGGCGCCCGCCAAGTTCGACGCGGCGCAGCAGACCCCGATCGTCACGGGCGTCCTGGCGTCGAAGCCGGCCGCGGTCCTGATCGCGCCGACCGACGACAAGGCCATGGCGGGCCCCATGAAGCAGCTCAAGGACGCGGGCATCAAGGTCGTCGAGGTGGACACGAAGCTCCAGGACACCTCGATCGCCCTGTCCTCCATCTCCTCCGACAACGAGCAGGGCGGCAAGCTCGCCGCCGAGACGCTCGACAAGCTCGCGGGAGGCAGGAGCGGTTCGGTGCTGGTGCTGAACACCAAGGCCGGCACGTCGACGACGGACGCGCGCGCCAAGGGGTTCGAGGAGGCGATCAAGGCGTTCCCGAACCTCAGGTACATCGGCCAGCAGTACACCGACAACGAGCCCGCCACCGCCGCGTCGAAGGTGACCGCGACCCTGGCCGCGAACCCGAACCTGATCGGCGTGTTCGCCACCAACCTCAACACCGGTGAGGGTGCCGCCACCGGGCTCAGGAACGCCGGCAAGACGGGCGCGGTGAACCTGGTCGGTTTCGACGCCTCGCCGAAGCAGGTGCAGGACTTGCAGGCGGGCACCGTGCAGGCGCTGATCGCCCAGGACCCGGCGACGATCGGCAAGCGGGGCGTCGAGCAGGCCGTCGCGGCGATCGACGGCAGGGAGACCCAGCGCGACATCGAGACCGACCTGGTCGCCATCACCAAGGACGACGCCTCGGCCAACTCGAAGTACTTCTACAAGCAGTCCTGCTGATCCACCACGGAACAGGGCCGCTCCTCCTCGCGAGGGGCGGCCCTGTTCCGTCGGATGACGTACGTCATCGGGGTTTGCCCGCAACGGCGTAAGACGAGAGTCGTACCCGTTCGCCTCCCAAAGGCCGATGCTCACGCACCCCCGGAGGCGATGAGCTGGGGGCACCGGCCGTGACGGGCCGGCAGAAGGGGGAACAACCCGATGCACCGCGCGACATGGGCGACGGCACTGGCCGTCGCCACCTCGGCGAGCCTGCTGGTGGCACCGCAGGCACTCGCCCAACCACCGCAGCGGATCCAGTGGCAGAAGTGCTTCGACCCGCCGCCACCGGGCTTCCCGGCGGGGTCCGAACGGCTGGAGTGCGGCAGCTTCACCGCGCCGATGGACTGGAACAACCCGCGCAACGGCAAGACCATCACGATCGCCGTCAGCCGGCTCACGCCGAAGAACGGCCGGGCGAAGTCCACCGTCTTCACCAACCCCGGCGGCCCCGGCGGTCCCGGCCGCACGATGCCGCTGCTCTACCTCGAGCGGCCGAAGCTCAGCGAGAACGCCGAGATCATCGGCATCGACGTGCGCGGCACCGGCGCGAGCAGCAACGTCACGTGCGGCGGCTTCAACACCGACGGGCAGGTCGACCCGCGCGACCGCGGCAAGGCCAACCTCGACCTGCTCTACGGCAGCATGGAGCTGCAGGCGAAGTTCTGCCAGGCCAAGTCCGGCGAGTTCGGCAGGTACGTCTCCACCGACCAGACGGTGAAGGACCTCGACCTGCTGCGCCAGGTGCTCGGCAAGGAGAAGGTCAGCTGGCTCGGCTACTCCGGCGGCAGCTGGATGGGCGCCTACTACGCCACGTACTTCCCGAAGACCCTCGACAGGATCGTGCTCGACTCCAACGTCGACTTCACCCTGCCGTGGCAGCCGATCTTCGACGACTGGGGCATGGCCTTCGAACGCCGGTTCCGCGTCGACTTCCTGCCCTGGGTGGCGAAGTACGACGACGTCTACCACCTCGGCAAGACCGGCGAGGAGGTGCGCCAGTCCTACGAACGCACCCGCGCGAAGCTCAACGAGCAGCCCGTCACGAGGCCGGACGGCGTCTACAACGGCGTGACGCTCGACGCGCTGCTGCGCAGCACCCTCTACAACAAGGCGAGCTTCGCCGGGGGCGCACAGACGTTCGCGGAACTGGCCGGAACCGTGCCGGCTCCGGTGAACGCGCTGGCCGGCTACCCGGACGCCCAGCTGGGCACCGCCTACTCGATCCTCTGCAACGACACGCCGTTCCGCGGTGACCGGAAGTACCTGGAGCGCGACGGCACGCGGGACGGCGCGAAGTGGCCGCTCGTCGGTTACACGCAGATCGCCGGGCTGTGCGCGTTCTGGGACCGGCCGGACATCCGGCTGGAGCAGCCCACCGGGACCGGTGTCGCGCCGACGCTGATGGTGCAGTCCGTCCGCGACCCCGCCACACCGGTCGAGCAGGCGCGGCGGGCGCACCGCAACTTCAAGAACTCCGTGCTGCTCACCGTGGAGGACGAGGGCGACCACGGCATCTACGGCTTCGGCAACCAGTGCGTGGACGACGTCGTCGAGCGCTACCTCGTCGACGGCGTCACGCCGGCCGGGGACCTGAAGTGCCCCGGTGTCCCGCTGCCCGCACCCGGTGAGGCCACGCGGAACTCGCTCACGACGGCGCAACGGCTCGCCACCCGGCTCGGCTGGTAGGAGGGAGAACTCATGCACCGCAAGAGGATCGCGGCGGCACTCGCCGCCGCGACGGCGACATCGCTGCTGATCGCGCCACCGGCGCAGGCGAGCGGGTTCGCCGCGCAGGAGATCAAGTGGCAGAAGTGCACCGACGAGCCGGGCTTCGAACGGCTGGAGTGCGGCAGCTTCACCGCGCCGATGGACTGGAACAACCCGCGCAACGGCAAGACCGTCACGATCGCGGTCAGCCGCACGGTTCCGTTGAACGGCAAGGCGAAGACCGCCGTCTTCACCAATCCCGGCGGACCGGGCGGCGCCGGGCGGACGCTGCCGCTGGTCTACCTGAACCGGCCGAAGCTCAGCGAGAACGCCGAGGTCTACGGCATCGACGTCCGCGGCACGGGCGCCAGCAGCAACGTCACGTGCGGCGGGTTCGACACCCTCGGCTCGACGGACCCGCGCGACCGCAGCAGGGCGAACCTCGACCTGATCCACAGCGGCATGGAGCTGCAGGCGAAGTTCTGCCAGACCAAGTCCGGCGAGTTCGGCCGGTACGTCACCACCGAGCAGACCGTGAAGGACCTGGACCTGCTGCGCCAGGTCATCGGGCGCAAGAAGGTCGACTGGCTCGGCTACTCCGGCGGCAGCTGGATGGGCGCCTACTACGCCACGTACTTCCCGAAGACGCTCGGCAAGATCGTGCTGGACTCGAACACGGAGTTCACCGCGCCGTGGCAGACGGTGTTCGGCGACTTCGGCATGGGCTTCGAACGGCGGTTCCGCGTCGACTTCCTGCCGTGGGTGGCGAAGTACGACGACGTCTACCACCTCGGCAAGACCGCGGAGGAGGTGCGCCAGGCCTACGAACGCACCCGCGCCGAGCTCGCCCGGCAGCCCGTCACGCTGCCGGATGGCACGTACCACGCGGTCACCCTGGACCTGGTGCTCGTCCAGGGCCAGTACAGCAAGTACGCCTTCGACGGCGCCGCGCGCAAGCTGGCCGAACTGGCCGGTGCGGTGCCCGTGCAGGTGACGGCGCAGGCCGGCTACCCGGACGCGCAGAACGCCACCCTGCACACCATCCTGTGCAACGACACGAAGTTCCGCGGTGGCCGGGAGTTCCTGGAGCGCGACGGCACCCGGGACGGCGCGAAGTGGCCGCTCATGGGCTACTACCAGATCATGGGCCCGTGCGCGTTCTGGGACCGGCCTGACGTGAACCTGAAGCGCCCCGACGGCATCGGTGTCGCACCTTCTTTGATGGTGCAGTCCGTGCGCGACGCGCCGACACCGGTCGAGGGGGCGCGCAAGGCGCACGCCGGGTTCGCCGGCTCGCGGATGCTCACCGTGCGGGACGAGGGTGACCACGGCATCTACGGGTTCGACAACGCCTGCGTCAACGACGTCGTCGAGCGCTACCTCGTCGACGGCGTGACGCCGCCCGGCGACCTGTCCTGTCCCGGCGTGCCGCTGCCCGAACCGGGTGCGCGGCAGGCCGGTCCGCTGGAGCAGGCGCGGAGGCTCGCGGTTCAGCTCGGCTGGTGAATCTCGAGCACGGCCTGGGAGAACGTCGTGCACCAGACGCTCTCGGTGAAGTCCGGCCCCGTCTCCTCACCGATGTAGAGGTCGATGTGCCGGTCACCGCCGAGACCCGGCGTGAACTCGTCGGTGATCTCCCAGGCCGAGGACACGAGCTTGCGGCACACGGCGGCGTCGACCTCGCCGCCCTCCGGCGTCCGTCCACAGGAGATCAGCTCGACGCGTGAACCGGTCCTCACCCCGTCGGCGGCGGCCGAGACGAAGGCCCGGAGGGGTCTGCCGAACGAGTCGCGCGGCTCGGTGTCGAGCCAGTAGCCCGTGTCGTGCGACCAGTTGAGGTACCGGCCGTCCGCCGTGCGGCCGGTACCTTCGTCCCTCACCGCCTTCGCGAACGACTGCGGGAAGGTGCCAAGCAGGTTCTCCCCGTTCTCGCAGTCGATGTCCGGGCATCCACGCACGGGTACCGCCGGTCCGCCGTGGAACGCCTCCACGGCGGTGTAGTAGACGGTGACCCGCCAGCCCCCGTCCGTGCCGCCGGACGCGGGTGGCACCACCTGACCGGTGGAACACCCGGCCAGCAGCAGGACCACCCACACCCAGCGCACGTGACCTCCGATCAGCCCGCCATCACGGTGCCGACGGACACGAACCGGTAGCCCGCGCTCTTCAGCCCCGAGACGGTCTGCTGCAGGTACCCGGTACCGAGGTACGGGTGGTGGAAGAAGCTCGCGACACCATCGTCGACCACCTTGAGCTGTCGCGCCGTCTCGACCAGGTCGGCCGGCAGGCGCGCGGGGTGGTTGTTGAACGGCTCGGGCTCGACGTTGCCCACCGCCTCCGGCGCCACGACGGAGCCGTAGACGTCGCGGACCAGGTACGGGAAGTACTGGCCGTAGATCTTGTCGTACTGAGGCGCACCCGTTCCGCAGGCGCCGTTCGGGCAGTACCCGGCGAAGTACAGGCCGCGGTCGTAGCGCTTGCCGAAGTTCTGCTGGACGACCTCGTAGTCCACGGCCGACGCGGCGTAGTGCGGCGGCTCGAAGACGGCCGGCCTGCCGAACCCGGCCGCGGCGAGCGCCGAGGTCGCCGAGTTGATCCGGCCCTGCATCCACGCCGCCGAGTCACCGGGCACCGGGCCGTCGTAGATGACGCTGTCGTTCTCGTCGACGTGCGCGAGGTAGAACTCGAAGTCGTTGCCGCTGCGGCCGTCGTACGGGTTGACGAGCTTCTCGAACTGGTGCGTGTAGCCGTGCATCAGGATCGTGCCGCCGCGCTGGACCATGTACTTCAGCGCGTTCACGACCTGCGGGCGCTGTGCCAGGTCGGCCGCCTCCGGCACGCCGCCGTTGTCGGCGCCGAGCGGGTTCTCGAAGCGCGGGTAGACCGCGATGCTGAACGGGACGTTCTGCGACCTCAGGTAGTCGGCGATCGCGCGCAGCTCGTTCGGGTCGGCGTCGGGGCCGACGTCCTCGATGCGCACCAGCGCCCGCTTGCGGTCGGCCATCGCCGGGTTCGAGACCTTGCTGATCAGGTCCGCCGCGGCGAGGTAGCGGTCGCCGTGGTCGACGTAGCTGAACGGGACCTCGCCGATGTAGGTGAGGTTCTTCGCCCTGGTGGCCCAGTTGATCGGCCCGGCCGCCGAGCCGGTCGCGACCGCCGGCACCGACGCGATGGCCGGGTCCGTGATCGAGGTGATCATCAGACCGGACGGCGTCGCGAGCGGGCTGCGGCCCAGGTCCGTGTTCTCGTACCGGACGGTGGTCGCCGCGCCGGTGTCGTACCGCACCCAGTTCCAGCCGTAGGTCGCCTGGAAGTTCGGCGCACGGGCGGTGAGCTGCCAGATGTTGTGCGCCATCCACAGCACCGGCCTGCTGCCCGCGAGCACGTCGTCGAGGAACGGCACGGGGATCGGCTCGTCGTAGGTCGAGCCGATGTAGATCACGCCGGTGTAGCCGGACATCTCCCCGGCGACGTACGAGCCGACCGGGTGCATGGCGTACGAGCTGCCGTGCGAGGCGAGGTTGCCCGCCTGCACCGCGTACGCCTCACCCAGCCACGCCCAGGGACCCGTGCTGTCGTAGAGGACCAGCGTCTTCTGCGACGCCTTCGCCCCCGGCGCGGCCTCGCCGTTCGTGCCCTGCGCGGACGCGCCGAGCACCGTCGAGACCACGCCGGGCTGCGTGGTGCGCTGGGCGATGCTCGTGCTCGTCGCGGACGGCTTCCTGTTCGTCAGTGGCGGCGCGGGCAACGTGCTCCGGACCAGTTCACCGGCGGCGCCCGGGGTCAGCGGGAGGGGCGCGGCCTGGGCGGGAGCGGGAACCATCGCGACCGCCAGGGCAACCCCGGCGGCCACCTCGAGAAGTCTGGCCTTCATGCCACATCCACCTCTCCGGGCAGGCGCACGGTCGCGCTGCCCGCACAAGGAGCGAACTCGTCGGGACGCTGCTGCTGCATGCCCAGCAGCCAGGCGAGCGCCTGTTCGGTGCGCACGGAGGCGAGGCCGTCGCCGAACGGGTTTCCGTCCGCGGTCATCGCCCGGCGCGCGGACGGGGTGTCGAGCAGGCGCAGGGTGAGCGACGTGATCCGCTCGCGGTCGGTGCCGACGAGCACGGCGCAGCCCGCGTTCACGGCCTCCATGCGCTCGGTCACGTCCCGCAGCACCAGGGCCGGGACGCCGAACGACGGCGCCTCCTCCTGGATGCCGCCCGAGTCGGACAGCACCAGCGTGCACTGCGCGAGCAGCCGGGCCATCTGCGCGTACGGCAGCGGGTCGGTGATCGTGACGCGGCCGACGCCGCCGAGCACGGCCACGACCTGTGCGCGCACGGCGGGGTTCGGGTGGGCGGGTAGCACGACCTCGACGTCGGGGCGTGCCCGCACGATGTCCTCCACGGCGTGCAGCACGCGGTCGAGCGGTTCACCCCACGACTCGCGCCGGTGCGTGGTGACGAGCACCAGCCGGGATTGTCCGCCGTGGACACGGTTCTCGAGTTCCTGCAGCCGGGCGTCGCCGTAGGGGGCGCGCCGGGCGGCGACGTCCAGCACGGCGTCCACCACGGTGTTGCCGATGGTGAGGACGTTGTTGCCCCGCAGGGACTCCGCGGCGAGGTGCGCGGCGGCGTCGGCGGTCGGGGCGAGGTGCAGCGACGCGAGCTGGCCGACCATCCTGCGGTTCCCCTCCTCGGGGAACGGCGAGGTCAGGTCGTGCGAGCGCAGGCCCGCCTCGAGGTGCACGACGGGGATCTGACTCCAGAACGCGACGAGAGCGCCCGCGAGCGTCGTCGTCGTGTCGCCCTGCACGAGCACCGCGCCGGGCACGCGTTCGGCGAGGAGCCGGTCGAACTCCGCGATCAGCTGGCTGGTCAGCTCGGCTTGGCCGCCCGTGACGCGGTTCAGCTCGAGCGTCACGTCCGCGGCGAAGCCGAACGACTCGAGCGCCTGGTCGACCATCTCGGGGTGCTGCCCCGAGTTCACCAGCACGGGCCGGATCCGGCCGCCGGCGTACATGGCGGCGGCGACCGGCGCCATCTTCACCGCTTCCGGACGCGTTCCCGCGACCAGGAGAACTTCGGGAACCCCACCTCCGCAAAACCGCCGGGGGCCGGGCACCAGGGCACTTGGACCCATCTTCTACCTCTTTGCACCACTCGGGCACGCGCGGCGAACGTGCGCTAATACGCACAGCGACTCGGTGGTCGCCGACAATCAACCGGTATCCGCCCCCGCGCGGGTACCGCCATCTCGATGATCGACGATGCGAACCTCGTGTAACAAAGGCGCATTCGCCCTCGATATGGCCGGTTGACGCTCTGCTCCGTCAACCCCTGGTCTCGCCACCAACACCAGCTCCTGGCCTTGCTGCCCGGTATTTCGCACCGGCCCGGCGCATCGTTACCAGGAGCTCGGAATGAATCAACTCCACATCTCGATCACTGCCGTTGTCAGCGCAACCGATTTCGCGGACAGGTTTGTGTCATGACCGGAACGACACAATTGGCCACGTTCATGCTCTTCTTGCTCGTGTTCTGGCCCGGTTACAACCTGGTGCTCGCGCTGTTCGTTTGGTTGCGCCCGAAACCGGGCGGACCGAAAATTCCGACGCGGTACCCGTTGCAATACTGGATCATCATTCCGGCGTTGAACGAGGAACGCGTCGTGGCCAACACGGTGCGTTCCGCGCTCGCGTTGGACAGCGTTCACACACCGGTCCAGGTCGTCGTCGTGGACGACGGTTCCGACGACGGCACACCGCGCGTCCTGGCCGAGATCGACGACCACCGCCTGCACGTGCTGAGGCGCACTCCCCCGGACGCCCGCAGGGGCAAGGGCGAGGCGCTGAACCACGCGTACCGCCACGTCCGCGGCATCGCCGAGGAGGCAGGCACGGTCCACCGCACGATCGTCGGCGTGATCGACGGCGACGGCCGCGGTGAGCCCGGCATGCTGACCGAGATCTCCGCGCTCTTCGCGCACCGGGCCGTCGGCGCGGTGCAGTGCCGTGTCCGGATCCACAACCGCACCAACCTGCTGGCGTTCCTGCAGGACCTGGAGTTCGGCTGCGTGGTGGACGCCTCGCAGTCGCTGCGCGACGTCGTCGGCACGGTCGGTCTCGGCGGCAACGGGCAGTTCGTGCGGCTGTCGGCGTTGACCGGCCTCGGCGACGCACCGTGGTCGGCCTGCCTGGTCGAGGACCTGGAGCTGGGTCTGCGCGTGCACCTGGCGGGCCGGCGGATCCGCTACGCCACGCACGCGACGATCACCCAGCAGGGCCTGGTCGACGTGAAGCGGCTGCTGCGCCAGCGCACCCGGTGGGGCCAGGGCAACCTGCAGTGCCTGCGGTACGTGCCGGAGCTGGTCCGGGCCAAGAGCGTCGGATCGGTCGCACTGCTCGAGTTCCTGCAGTACCTGCTGGCGCCGTGGCTGGTGGCGCCGATGACGTTGCTCGTCACCGCGCTGGTGGGCGTGACCTTCTACGCGCAGTTCAGCGGCCACGAGTTCGCCGGGTTCACCGCGAACGGCTCGAACGCCCTGCCGGCACTGGGGATGTGGCTGGTGGCCCTGGTGCTGCCCGGCCTGATCTGGGGTGTCGTGCACCGCCTGAGGAACCACGACGAGCCGCTGCCGCGGTGCCTGCTCGTGGGTCTCGCGTACCCGGTGTTCCTGGTCATAGGCTCGATCTCGACGTTGCGCGCGCTGTACCGGCACTTCTCCCGGCGCACCACGTGGGCGAAGACGGAACGCTTGGCGGAGAAGGAGGTTCCGGCCGCGGCCGCCCCGCAGCCGGTCCCGAAGATCGCCTAGAAGGTGCCGGGGTGGGCGCGTCTGCGCCGGGCCGCGTAGACGCCCGCCTCCGTGCGGCGGTCGAAGCCGAGCTTGTGCAGCAGGCTCGACACGTAGTTCTTGACGGTCTTCTCCGCGAGGAACAGCCTGTTCGCGATCTGCCGGTTCGTCATGCCCTCCGCGATCAGGTCGAGGATCCGCCGTTCCTGCGGGCTGAGCGCGGCGTAGCGCGGGTCCTCCTCCGGCCCGCCCCGCAGCCGTTGCAGCACGGTCGCCGTGACGCCGGCGTGCAGGAGCGAGCCGCCGGAGGCCAGGGTGCGGACCGCGGCGACGAGGTCGTTGCCCGACACCTCCTTGAGCATGTACCCGGACGCACCCGCCATGATCGCGCCGAACAGCGCTTCGTCGTCCGAGTAGGACGTGAGCATCAGGCACGCGGGCGGCGGCTGCACCAGGCTCCTGATCTCCCGGCACACCGTGACGCCGTCGCCGTCGGGCAACCGCACGTCGATGATCGCCACGTCGGGCCGCAGCCGCGGCGCCTGCGTGACGGCGGCCGTCGCGCTGTCGGCCTGCCCCACGACGTCGATGTCCTCCGCCTGCGCGAGCAGCTGCACCAGCCCGCGCCGCACGATCTCGTGGTCGTCCACCAAGAGCACCGCTATCGCCATCTCGCCTCCTGCAGCACCAGCGGGACGAACCAGGTGATGCTCACCCCCGCCCCGGGGATCGAGTCCACCGCGCAGTCGCCGTGGTGGCGCCGTGCCCGAGCCGCCATGTTCGCGAGCCCGCCCGCGTGGTGGGGCGCGCCCGCCGGATCGTCAGCCGGCGGCAAGCCGCGGCCGTCGTCCTTGACGAGCAGCTCCAGGCTCGTGACCGTGCGGTCGACGCTGACGGCGACAGCGACGTGCTTCGCCCGCGCGTGCCGCACGACGTTGGTGAGGGCCTCCCGGAGCGTGGCCAGCAGGTCGGGCCTGACCTCGTCGGGCACGACCGTGTCGAGCGGTCCCTCCAGCGAGACGTCCGGGTCGAAGCCGAGCAGCCGCGCGGACTCGTGCACGACGTTGAGCAGCTGACCGCGCAGGCTCGTGCTGCCCGACGGCGGTTCCTGCAGCGAGAAGATGGTGCGGCGGATCTCGCGGATCGTGTGGTCGACCTCCTCGACGAACCCGCTGATCCGCTCGGTGAGCTGGGGCTTCGTGCTCATGCCGGTCAGGCCCTGCAGGCCGAGGCCGAGCCCGAAGAGCCTCTGGATGACCAGGTCGTGCAGATCGCGCGCGATGCGGTCGCGGTCCTCCAGCACCGCGACCCGCTCGGTGTCGGCCTGCGCCTTCGTGAACTCGAGGACGAGCGCGGCCTGAGCGGCGAACGCCTCGACGAGCTCGGGGTCGTCGAAGCTCGGCTCGTTCTTCGGCCGCGCGACGATGAGCACGCCGATCGTCCTGTCCCCCACCGCCAGCGGCACGACCGCGCACGGTCCCGGCACCGTCGGGATGGTGCCCTCGTCGTGGCACTCGGCCCGGCCCGACTCGTAGACGCGGTAGCTGACCGTGCCCTCCCTGGGCACCCGCATGCCCTCGGCGTCGTACGCGCCGCCGTCGGTGACCTCGATGACGAGGTCGCCGTTGTGGTCCGGGAGCACGACGGCCGCGAAGTCCGCGTTCGCGGTCCGGCGCGCCGTCTGCGCGACGAGGTAGAGCGCGTCCCGGCCGTTCGTGCCGGTGAGGAGGTTCGTGGTGACCTCGGCCGCCGCCCGCAGCCAGACCTCGCGTTTGCGGGTCTGCTCGTAGCGGTCGAGGTGCCCCACGGCCGAGCCCGCCGCGGTGGCGATGGCGGCGAGGACGTCCCTGTCCTGGGCGGTGAACTGCGGTTTCCCGCTCAGGAAGAGGTTGCCGAAGGTGTCGTCCTGGACCTGGACGGGGGCGCCCAGGAAGTCGGCCGCGCCGAGGGAGCGGGGATCGCCGGCGGTGATCTCGACCTGGCCGTCGGCGGTGAACTCGGCCAGCTCCCGGTGGCCGTTGATCACCGCCAGGGCGCCGTACGGGGCACCGGTCAGCTCGCAGGCGGACTCGACCACGTGGCGGAGCAGGTCGGGCAGCGTCTCGTCCTCGGCGAACGAGAGGACGACGTCGAGGACGCGCTGTTCAGTGCTCACGTTGCCGCCCACGGCTGCACCCCCTCGGGGGCTCGAAGGACACCCGCACGAACGACTGAGGGTAACTCCACCGAGTAGTCAAGCGGGAGACCATCACTGCGAGCAGTGAAATTCGGGGCTACTCAGAGTGGAGGAGTGTCTTGAGTGCGCAGAAGGGTGAAGGGCTGGCTTGGTGGGGCTGGGACGGGGTCGGCCTGCGTTGAGGGGTCGCCGGTGCGGCCGAGTCACTTCCGCGCCCGCCGGGTTGCCGACTCCCTCGGCACCGTCCCGCGCCACCTGCCCCGGCCGTCAGTGCAGGCCGACGGTGAAGCCCTCGTCGAGCACCCCGCGGTAGATCGACGGCGCGAAGGTGCGCAGGCCGTGGTCCAGCGGTGCGATGAAGCCCGCCGAGTCGCCCAGGGGCAGGCGGTAGCCGTTCTGCACGCGGTGGAACTCCCACAGGGGTTCCATGGTCGGGTGTGCCGGGCGGAACCGGTGCGGGTCGCGCGGGTGCAGGTCGACGCGGACCAGGGTGCGGCGGACCAGGGCGTCGGCGAGCTGGACCGCTCGTTCCTGCGTCCGGGAGATCGAGATCGCGCCCAGGTCCTGCCAGGCCACGGCCCACGGGGCGCCCTGCGGGTCGTCGAGGCGGATGCCCTGCTGCTCGATGACGAGCTTGCGGGGGCGGGAGATGGTCTTCCACCTCACCACGGCCATGACGCCGATGCCGGTGAACGCGATGCCGATGACGGCCGCGATGCCGCCGCCGACCGGTTCGCCGTCGACGAAGGCGGTGACGGCGCCGACCAGGGCGAGAACACCCAGGACTCCGGCCACGGAGCCGCCGATCAGGACTTTGCGGGTGTCGCTCTTGCCGAGGTCGAGGACGACGGGCTGAGGCGCTCCCCAAGCGGTCATGGCCGCAGGTTACCGCTGATCAGCATCTCCGCGGCGGCGAACGGGTCCAGTTCGCCCTCGACCACGCGCTTCGCCAGCCGGTCGGCCGGACCGAGGCGGGTGCGGACGCGTTCCACGGCCAGCGCCTCGATCTCGGCTCCCGCTCGGCGCAGGCGGCGTTCCCGCAGCTCGCCGTGGGTGGTCATCCAGGTGTGGTGGTCCGCGATCGCCTCGACGACGCGGTCGACGCCCTCCATGCGGGCGGCGACCGTCTTGACGACCGGGACGCGCCAGGACGGGCCTTCCCGGTCGCGGCGGCCCAGGGAGAGCATGTACTTGAGGTCGCGGGCCGTCTGGTCGGCGCCGTCGCGGTCGGCCTTGTTGACGACGAAGACGTCGGCGATCTCCAGGATGCCCGCCTTCGCGGCCTGGATGCCGTCGCCCATGCCCGGCGCCAGGAGCACGACCGTCGTGTCGGCCAGGGCGACCACCTCGACCTCGGACTGACCCACGCCGACCGTTTCCACGAGGACCACGTCGAAGCCGGCGGCGTCGAGCACGCGCAGGGCCTGCGGCGTGGCCCAGGAGAGGCCGCCGAGGTGGCCACGGGTGGCCATCGAGCGGATGAAGACGCCCTGGTCGGTCGCGTGGTCGCCCATCCGGACGCGGTCGCCGAGCAGTGCGCCGCCGGAGAACGGGCTCGACGGGTCGACGGCGATGACCGCCACGCGCTTGCCCTGGTCGCGGTAGGCGCGGACGAGGGCGTTGGTGGAGGTCGACTTGCCGACGCCGGGGGCGCCGGTCAGGCCGATCACCTGGGCGCGGCCCGTGTGGGGAGCCAGGGCGGCGGCCACCTCCGGGAGGTGGGTGCTGCCCTGCTCCACCAGGGAGATCAGCCTGGCGACCGCGCGCGGCTCGCCGTCACGCGCGCGGTCGACCAGTCCTGGTACGTCAACGGCCACAGGCCGGCACTAGGCCTTGGCGGGCACGCGGATGATCAGGGCGTCGCCCTGGCCACCACCACCGCAGAGCGCCGCGGCACCCACGCCGCCGCCGCGCCGCTGCAGCTCCAGGGCGAGGTGCAGGGCGATGCGGGCGCCGGACATGCCGATCGGGTGGCCGAGCGCGATGGCGCCGCCGTTGACGTTGACCTTGTCCTCCGGGATGCCGAGCTCGCGGGAGGAGACGATGCCGACCGCCGCGAACGCCTCGTTGATCTCGACGAGGTCGAGGGAGGCGGGATCGATGCCCTCCTTGGCGCAGGCGGCCTTGATGGCGTTCGACGGCTGCTCGTGCAGCGAGGCGTCCGGGCCCGCGACGACGCCGTGGGCGCCGATCTCCGCGATCCACTCCAGGCCCAGCTCCTCGGCCTTGGCCTTGCTCATCACGACGACCGCGGCCGCGCCGTCGGAGATCTGCGACGCCGAGCCCGCGGTGATGGTGCCGTCCGCGGCGAACGCCGGGCGCAGCTTGCCGAGGGTGTCGGCGGTCGTGTCGCCGCGGACGCCCTCGTCGGTCGAGAACAGGACGGGGTCGCCCTTGCGCTGCGGGATCTCGACCGGCGCGATCTCGGCGTCGAACACGCCGTTCTGGGCGGCCTTGGCGGCGAGCTGGTGCGAACGCGCGGAGAACGCGTCCTGCTCCTCGCGGGTGATGCCGTAGCGGCTGTTGTACTTCTCGGTCGAGACGCCCATGGCGACCTGGTCGAACGCGCAGAACAGGCCGTCGTGCGCCATGTGGTCGACCATCGTCACGTCGCCGTACTTGTAGCCGCCGCGGCTCTTCGGCAGCAGGTGCGGCGCCTGGGTCATCGACTCCTGGCCACCGGCCACGACGACGTCGAACTCACCGGCGCGGATCAGCTGGTCGGCCAGCGCGATCGCGTCGATGCCGGACAGGCAGACCTTGTTGATGGTCAGCGCGGGCACGCTCATGGGGATGCCGGCGGCCACCGCGGCCTGGCGGGCGGGGATCTGGCCCGCGCCCGCGGTGAGCACCTGACCCATGATCACGTACTGCACCTGCTCGGGGGCGACGCCCGCGCGCTCCAGTGCCGCCTTGATCGCGACGCCACCCAGCTGGGCGCCCGAGAAGTCCTTGAGCGAGCCCAGCAGTCGGCCCATCGGGGTGCGCGCCCCGGCGACGATCACGGAACCGGACACAACTGCCTCCATTGGAAGAGCGAACGGTCGTTAACTAGGCACCATACCGGCGGCTACCCGGCGGTAATCGTGTGAGACCCCGCACAGGAGCACCTGCACCGATCCCGTGGATACCCTCGCCAACCATGAACGCAGAACTCGCTCGATTCGTGACCGCGATCGACCACGTGGGCATCGCCGTGCCCGATCTCGACGTGGCCATCGCGTTCTACCGCGACAACTTCGGCCTCGAGGTGGCCCACGAGGAGGTCAACGAGGAGCAGGGCGTGCGCGAGGCGATGCTGCACGCGCCCGGCGACCACGGCGGCACCGCGATCCAGCTGCTGGCACCGCTGAACGAGGACTCCACGATCGCGAAGTTCATCGGCCGTTCGGGCCCCGGCCTGCAGCAGCTGGCCTACCGGGTGTCCGATGTGGACGTCGCGGCCGACGCACTGCGGGCCAAGGGGCTGCGCCTGCTCTACGACGCGGCCAAGCGCGGCACGTCGAACAGCCGGGTCAACTTC
Source organism: Lentzea sp. CC55 (assembly GCF_021056325.1). NCBI lineage: Bacteria > Bacillati > Actinomycetota > Actinomycetes > Pseudonocardiales > Pseudonocardiaceae > Lentzea > Lentzea sp. CC55. Next base: position 100,081 of record NZ_JAJCXE010000004.1, read on the forward strand.
GTGCACCCGAAGGACGCGGGCGGCGTGCTCATCGAGCTGGTCGAACCCGCCGCGGCAGGGCACTGACACCGCGGCTCGCGGCCGGATTTCCCCGCGCCGTCGTCCGTCCGGGTTGTTCGGAGTGGAATCCCTCACAAGCGGGATTCTGAATCGGTTACCCATGAGTAACCTCCGGCAACCTGCGACTATCCCTCACTCGGGAAGGAATGCCGCCGTGCAGAAGATCCTTGACGCGATCCTGGCCGACGAGCTGGACGCGATCGGTTCCTTGGACGTTCCGGAGAGTTATCGGGGCGTGACGGTGCACGCGGACGAGGCCGACATGTTCGCGGGCCTCGAGACGCGGGACAAGGACCCGCGCAAGTCGCTGCACGTGGACGAGGTCGCCACGCCGGAACTCGGCCCCGGCGAGGCGCTGGTGGCCGTCATGGCCTCCGCGATCAACTACAACACCGTGTGGACCTCGATCTTCGAGCCGGTGTCCACGTTCGGCTTCCTGAAGAAGCTGGGCGGCCGCCACGACCTGCCGTACCACGTCGTGGGATCGGACCTGGCCGGCGTCGTCGTGCGCGTCGGGCCCGGTGTCACGGCGTGGAAGCCCGGCGACCGCGTCGTGGCGCACTGCCTCGACGTGCCGCTGGAGGCGCCGGACGGCCACAACGACACGATGCTCGACCCCCAGCAGCGGATCTGGGGCTTCGAGACGAACTTCGGCGGCCTCGCCGACCTCGCGCTGGTGAAGTCGAACCAGCTGATGCCGATGCCGAAGCACCTCACGTGGGAGGAGGCGGCGTCGCCGGGCCTGGTGAACTCCACCGCGTACCGGCAGCTGGTGTCGACCAACGGCGCGAACATGAAGCAGGGCGACACCGTCCTGATCTGGGGCGCGTCCGGCGGGCTCGGCTCCTACGCCACGCAGTTCGCGCTGAACGGCGGCGCGACGCCGATCTGCGTCGTCTCCTCGCCGGAGAAGGCGGAGATCGTCCGTTCGATGGGTGCCGAACTGGTCATCGACCGCTCCGCCGAGGGCTACCGGTTCTGGAAGAACGAGCACGAGCAGGACCCGCGCGAGTGGAAGCGCTTCGGCGCGAAGATCCGCGAGCTGACCGGCGGCGAGGACCCGGACATCGTGTTCGAGCACCCCGGCCGGGAGACGTTCGGCGCGTCGGTGTTCGTGGCGCGCAAGGGCGGCAAGATCGTGACGTGCGCGTCGACCTCCGGGTACATGCACCAGTACGACAACCGCTACCTGTGGATGAACCTCAAGCACATCCTGTCGTCCCACTTCGCGAACTACCGCGAGGCGTGGGAGGCGAACCGCTTGATCGCCAAGGGAAAGATCCACCCGACGGTGTCCAAGGTGTACTCAATGGACGAAACGGGCCAGGCCGCGCACGACGTCCACCGCAACGTGCACCAGGGCAAGGTCGGCGTGCTGTGCCTTGCGCCGGAAGAGGGTCTGGGTGTGCTTGATCACGAACTGCGCGCGAAGCACCTCACAGCTATCAATCGATTCCGGGGTGTGTGACCTTCGGGGGTGACCCGAACGGGTAGCGTGAGGGGCATGGGCCTCGCCGACGACCGTGACCTCGTCCCACTGGGATCCGGCTTCGACATCGTCAAGCGCGGTTACGACCGCGCCCAGGTCGAGGATCACCTCGAACGCCTCGACTCGGACCTGCGGCTGCTGGCCGCGGACCGCGATGCCGCCGTGTCCCAGACGTCCGACCTGGCGCGCCAGCTGGAAGCCGCACGCTCGGAGATCACCGAGATGCGCAACCAGGTGGAGCGCCTGTCACTGCCGCCGACGACGCTGGAGGGGCTCTCCGAGCGCCTCCAGCGCATGCTGCGGCTGGCCCAGGACGAGGCCAACGAGATCAAGGCCCGTGCCGAGGCGGAGGGCGGGCACATCCGCGCCAAGGCGGAAGCCGACGCGGGTGTGCTGCGCCAGCGCTACGAGAAGCTGATCGCCGAGCTCGACGAGCGCCGTGCCGCGATGGAGGCCGAGCACAGGGGCGTCCTCGACACCGCGCGCAACGAGGCGGAGAAGATCGTCTCCGACGCGGAGGCCTCCGCCCGCAAGATCGCCGACGAGTCCGAGCAGCGCCGCGTGACCGTCGAAGAGGACTTCGAGATCGCGATGGCCGCCCGCCGCTCCGAGGCGATGGCCACCCTGGCCACCCAGGAGGCCACCTCCAAGGCCGAGGCGGACCGCCGCGTGCGCGAGGCGGCCGAGGAGGCCGCCCGGGTCCGCGCCGCCATCACCGCCGAGCAGACCGCCTCGAAGGCCGAGGCGGAGCGCCGCGTCCGCGAGGCCACCGAAGAGGCCAACCGCCGCCGCCACGACGCCATCGCCGAGGCCACCGCCCGCATCCAGGAGGCCACCGACGAGGCGAACCGCCGCGTCCGCGAGGCCACCGAGGAAGCCAACCGCCGCACCACGGCCGCCACGCAGCGCGTCGAACAGCTCCGCAACCTCCGCAACCGCCTCTCGCACCAGCTCCACAACGTGCGGACCGCGCTGCAGGACGTCGTGCCGCTGCTCGACCCCGTGGAGGAGGAGAAGGCGCCTCCGGCTCCGGCTCCCGCTCAGGGCAGCGCTCCCGCTCAGGGCAGCGCTCCCGCTCCGGCTCCGGCAGCCGCGCCGGCCAAGGCCGCACCGCAGGTCCAGGCCCAGAAGGCCGCTCCGGCACAACCCGCGGCTCCGCAGGCGCCTGCCCAGCAGGCCGCTGCCCCGGCCAAGCCCGCCCAGGCCGCTCCGCCGAAGGCCGCACCTCCCGCGACGACCAAGCCCGTCTCGGCTCCGCAGTCCGCTCAGCCCGCGCCCGCCAAGCAGGCCCAGGCACCCCAGGTCGACGGCCCCACGGCCAAGCTCGCCCGCCCGCAGACCGCCAAGAAGTCCTGACCGCCGGGTCGTCCTGACGGCGCATCGCCAGGTTCACGCAGGGGTCCCGCTCAGGGACCCCTGTTTTGCGCTCGCCGCCGGTGTGCACGCGTCGCGCCAATACGATTCGCGTGGACACACACACCATCTTGGGGGAACAGGATGTTCGTGAAAGCGCTGGGCACGGGCGGTGCCGAGCTGAGGCCGCTGGAGCCCTGGCAGGCCGGGGAGTTCTTCGCGCACATGGAGCGCGGGCGCGAGTTCATCGGGCAGCACATCGGGTTCGCGGACGCGGCCGGGGACCTGGAGAGCGCGCGCCGGCTCTTGCAGGGCTACGCGGACAAGGCGGCGTCCGACACCGGCCGGATCTTCGGGATCTGGCTCGAGGACGAGCTCGTCGGTGGCGTGTTGTTCCGGGTCATGGACATCCCGCAGGGACGCGCGGAGGTCGGCTGCTGGCTGGAGCCGGCCGCGACCGGGCGGGGGCTGGTCACGCAGGCGTCGAAGGTGCTGATCGACTGGGCGATTCGCGAGCGCGGCGTGCATCGGGTTGAGTGGCTCGTGTCGTCGGCGAACGCGCCCAGCATCGCTGTCGCGCGGCGGCTCGGGATGACCAGGGACGGGGTGCTGCGCTCGTACTTCTCGCACCGCGGGGTCCGGCAGGACCTCGAGGTGTGGTCGGTGCTGGCGCCGGAGTGGGAGAGCTGATGGACGATCTGGTGCTGCTGCACGCCTTTCCGCTCGACGCGCGGATGTGGGACGTGCCGGGCGCGCTGACGCCGTCCCTGCGCGGGCGGGGCGAGCCGGACCTCGACTCGGTCGCCGTCCAGGTCTTGGGCGTGCTCGACGAGCGCAACCTCGACCGCGTCGTGCTCGGCGGGTGCTCGATGGGCGGCTACGTGGCGATGGCGCTGGTCAGGCGTGCACCGGAACGCGTCAAGGGCCTGGTCTTCGTCGACACCAAGCACACCGCGGACGCACCCGAGGCCGTCGCGAACCGGCACGCGATGGCGGACCGGGTCGAACGCGAGGGCGTCGGTGAGTGGCTCGCCGACGCGATGCTGCCGAACCTGCTGGGCCCCGGCGCCTCGGACACCGCGCGGGCGCTGACCCGCACCATGATCCTGGAGCAGCGGGCCGAGGACGTGGCGTGGTGGCAGCGCGCCATGGCGAAGCGCCCCGACTCGACGGACGTGCTGGAGTCGCTGGACGTCCCGTCGCTCGTGCTCGTGGGCGAGCACGACAAGCTCACGCCGCCCGACGTGGCCGCGAAGCTCGCGATCAACCTCAAGCACTCCACCAGCGAACGCATCGAGAACGCGGGGCACCTGCCGCCCGTCGAGCAGCCGGAGGAGTTCCGCGCCCGGCTGGAGCGGTGGCGCAAGCAGGTCGGTCTCTAGGTCACCAGCGGCGCGCGGTCGGCCCACGCCGGCCGCGCGAGTCCCAGCACCCCTGGTGCCAGTGCCGGCGCTCCTCCACCGAGCCCGGGTCCTCGGCGGGCCACGCCACGACGTGCGGCACCCCGGGGCGGATCTCGTGGTCGCAGCCGGGGCAGCGGTAGGTCTTCTGCGCCTGCGAGCCCGAGATGGCGCGGACCAGCCAGTCGCCGCCGTCCGGACCCGGCTCGGCGCGCGCCCAGCCGACGCCGCCGCCGAGCGGTCGGTGGTCTTCCCGTTTGGGGCTGTTGCGACGTGGCACGGCCACACGGTAACCGCTCGTAGAATCAGGGCGTGCCGACCTACGAGTTCCGTTGCCGAACCTGCGACGACACCTTCGAGCTGCAGCGCCCGATGAGCGAGTCGTCCTCGCCGGCGAGCTGCCCCGACGGGCACGCCGACACCGTGAAGCTGCTGTCGATGGCGGGCATCGGCGGCACCCGGCAGGCCCCCGCGGGCGGTGGTGGCGGCGGGTGCTGCGGTGGCGGCTGCTGCGGCTAGGCCGTCTCGCGGTCGATCATCACTTCGGCGATCTTGCGGCCCTGGTCGCAGACGCCGCCGAACTTGCCGGACGAGTCGATCACGATGATGCCGAGCCCGCCGCCCTCATAGGGCACGACGAGCACGCACGACGGTTCGACCTCCTCCTCGCCGGAGCGGTCGAGGTATGTGACCTTGTGGTCCTTCACGTCCCACTCGCCGGTGGTGCGCTCGATCGTGATCTGCTTGCCCTCGCGGTACCGCAGGGAGACGCCCACCTCGACGTCGTCGATCTTCGTCGTCCACCGGCACGACTCGTCGAACGTCGAGTCGTAGTTGATCTGCGTCGGCGGCGTCTCGGCCTTCGTGCCGGGGTACGGCAGGTCCGTCCACTTCAGCTTCGCGCAGATCGGCGAGACCTCACCGTCGACCGGCGCCGTATCCGGGTCCTCGGGATCGGCGGACGCGCTCGGGTCGGCCGAACCCTCCTGGTCGAACGGCGACGTGGCGTCGAGCGGCGCCTGCGCGACCGGACTGCCCTCAACCGACGTCCGGGCACAGCCGGACGCGAGCACGAGGACAGCCAACAGGAGCACCAGTCGCCGCATGCACCCACCATGCCAGACGCGACATGGTGCCCCTGTTAGCGGATCACGTGTAGTCCCGGAACCCCTTGCCCGTCTTGCGACCGAGGCGACCGGCCGTCACCAGGTGTTCCAGCAGCGGCGCCGGCGCGAAGCCGGGCTCGCGGAACTCGTTGTAGAGCGTGCGCTGGATCGCCAGCGACACGTCCAGCCCCACGACGTCCAGCAGCGCGAACGGTCCCATCGGCAGGCCGCAGCCGACCTTCATCGCGTTGTCGATGTCGTCGGCCTCGGCGTAGTGGGCCTCCAGCATCTTCACCGCGTCGTTGAGGTACGGGAACAGCAGCGCGTTCACGATGAACCCCGCCACGTCGCCGCAGTGCACCGGGTGCTTGCCGAGGTCGAGGCAGATCTTGCGGGCCGTCGCGACCACGTCGGCCGCCGTGGAGATCGTCTCGACGACCTCCACGAGCTTCATGACCTGAGCGGGGTTGAAGAAGTGCAGGCCCACGACGTCCGCGGGCCTCGACGTGGCCGCCGCGACCTCGATGACGGGCAGCGAGGACGTCGTCGTCGCGAGCACCGCGCCGGGCTTGCACACCTCGTCGAGCGCCGCGAAGACCTCCTTCTTGATCCCGATCTCCTCGGCCACGGCCTCGACGACCAGGTCGCAGTCGGCCAGCTCCACGAACTCCACCGCGGGCGAGAGGCGCGCGAGCGTCGCGTCGCGGTCCTCCTCGGACAGCTTGCCCCTGCTGACCGCGCGCTCAAGCGACTTGCGCACCGCGCCGATCGCCTTCTCGGCCTTGTCCAGGCCGCGGGCGCGCAGCACGACGTCGTACCCGCGCTTGGCGAACACCTCCGCGATGCCCGTCGCCATCGTGCCCGTGCCGATCACACCGACCCGCTGCACCTCACGCGTCTGCACAGCGCTGTCCACCTGGGACGGCGTGTGCACGTCGTCGACGACGACCGGCGAGTCCGGACCGTCGTAGGTGTAGAAGCCGCGCCCGGACTTCCTGCCCAGCAGACCGGCCGTGATCATCTGCTTGAGCAGCGGCGCCGGCGAGTGCAAGCGGTTGCGCGACTGGTGGTACATCGTGTCGAGGATTTCGTACGCGGTGTCGAGACCGATGAGGTCCAACAGCGCCAACGGACCCATCGGGTACCCGCAGCCGTACCGCATGGCCGCGTCGAGGTCCTCGCGCGTCGCGTACTTCGACTCGAGCATCTTGACCGCGTGGTTGAGGTACGGGAACAGCAGGGCGTTCGCGATGAACCCGGCCCTGTCCCCGATCACGACCGGCGACTTGCCCAGCCGCTCGGTGAACGCCACGACGTCCGTGATCACGTCGGGTTCCGTGACGACCGTGCGCACGACCTCGACCAGCTTCAACACCTGCGTGGGGTTGAAGAAGTGCAGGCCGACGACCTTGCCGGGCCGCTTGGTGTGCACACCGATCTCGGTGATCGACAACGACGACGTGTTCGACGCGATGATCGCCTCGGGCGCCAGGATCCCGTCGAGCTCCTGGAAGATCCGCGCCTTGAGCGCGATGTTCTCCGGCACCGCCTCGACCACCAGGTCGCAGTCCGCGAGGCTCGCCAGGTCGAGACTCGTCGTGACCCGCCCGTGCAACGCGGCCTTCTCGTCACCGGTGAGCTTCTCGCGCCGGACGGCCCGCTCCGTCGAGTGCTCCAGGTGCCCGAGCCCGCGCTCGACACCCGCCGCGTCGACGTCGACGACCTTCACCGCGAGCCCGGTGCGCGCGAGTACCTCCACGATGCCCGCGCCCATGGTTCCGAAGCCGACGACTCCGACGGTGTTGATTTCGCGCGCCACTGCAGACCTCCCTGCGGGGTAAAGCGTGGGCTACCAAGGAGTAACTTGCGGGCGACTATGCCACTCCTCGCGCGGGACGACGCCGTGAGCTTCGCCATCGGGATCGAAACAGTGATCGGTCCAGGGTGAGGGCCGGGCAGAGCGTTTTGCCTGTTGAACCCGTGTGGAGGAACGCATGGCTGCGCCATGTGAGGGGACCGCCCGACGGTGCGGAGGCGGAGGGCCGCGCGCGACAGGAGTGCGCGGACGAGGGCCGGCGGGATCACGCAGACGAGGGGCGGCGGGATCGCGGACGAGGGCTGGCGGGATCGCGCGGACGGGGGTCGGCGGCGCAGCCCTCAGCACCGGGCCACGCGACACGACTCCACGCTACGAAGCCATGCTGCGCCCAGCCTTGCTCCGGCCGCCACGTTCCTCGCAACCTCGCCCGCACAGCTTCCACGCCGCACGGCGACCAACCACGCGAACCAGGCCACCACGTCACTCGCAACCTCGTCCGCGCAGCCTCCGCACCGCACCGCGACCAACCACGCGAACCAGGCCACCACGTCACTCGCAGCCTCACCCGCACAACTTCCACACCGCACGGCGACCAACCACGCAAACCAGGCCGTGCCAACCATCCCGTCGTGGGGCGTTAGTCGTCGAACCCCTTCTCCGCCAGCTCCTGGATGCGCCGCACCGCCTCGCCCGCGTCCTTGCCCGTGGCGACCACCGTGATCGACTTGCCGCCCGGCGCGCTCAGGCCCATCAGCGCCAGCACGCTCGCGGCGTTCGCCTCCTCGGCGCCGTAGCGGACGACCACGTCGGCGTCGAGCTCGGCGACGGTGCGCGCCAGCAGTGCGGCCGGGCGCGCGTGCAGGCCGACCTCGTTGGTGAGCAGGACTTCCGCCGTCACCGCGTCCGGCACCAGGTGCAGTTCGGGGCGGGCCGGGGCGGCTGCCGGGACGTCGCCGGACGCCCGTTCGGCGGCGGCCGCGACGTCCGCCAGCACTGCGCCTCCCTGCGCTGCCACGGAGGCGGCCACCGCGCCCTCGACCAGGGGTGCGTCCACCACGGTGTAGCGGGACGGGTCGTCCGCCGACTCGACCGCCATCTCCGCGGTCATCTTGGCGCTGCCGAGGTCGTAGAGGACCACGACGCCGGCGCCGGAGTCGGCGTCGGCCAGCGCTTCGACGACCGCGCCGTAGTCGGTGCCCAGGCCGCCCTCCTCCGTGCCGCCCACGGGCAGCACGGCCACGGCGGGGGCCATCTGCGCGGCCAGTTCGGCCACGCCGTTCGCGAGCATGTCGCTGTGGGACACGACCACCAGGCCCACGCGGCCGGCGCCGGCGGTCATGCCTTGGCCGCCGCGTCGGCGAAGGCGCGCAGCAGCAGCGCCGTCGAGCGGGCTCCCGGGTCGAGATGACCCGCGCTGCGCTCGCCGAGGTACGAGGCCCGGCCCTTGCGCGCCACCATCGGCACCGTCGAGGCGGCGCCTTCCTCGGCGGCGTCGGCGGCGGCGGACAACGCCGCGGCCACCGAGCCGTCCACGCCCTCGGCCGCCGCCACGGCCGGTGTCAGGGCGTCGACCATCGTCTTGTCGCCCACCGCGGCCTTGCCGCGGGCCACCACGCCGTCCAGGGCCGCCTGCAGGGCTCGCGCGACGGCGGCGGGCTCCAGTTCGGCGGCATCGCCGAGCGCGGCCGAGGCGCGCAGGAAGGCGGTGCCGTACAGGGGGCCCGCCGCACCGCCGACCGTCGAGATCAGCGTGGTGGCCACGAGCTTCAGCGCCTTGCCGGGCGTGTCGGGCGGCTCGGCGTCCAAACGGGACAGCAGCGCGGTGAAGCCGCGCTTCATGTTCTCGCCGTGGTCGGCGTCGCCGATCGCCTGGTCGAGGCGCACCAGTTCGTCGCGGTGCTCCTGGACGACGGCCGCGGCGGCTCGCAGTGCCGCCACGACGTCCGCTGCCGTGCACCCCACCTCAGACCCCCCACCGCAGCGCGGGCGTGTGGACGGGCGCGTCCCACAGCGAGACCATCTCGTCGTCCAGCTTCAACAGCGTGATGCTCATGCCCTGCATCTCCAGGCTCGTGATGTACGGGCCGACCAGTCTGCGTTCCACCGTGATCCCCCGATCCGCCAGCAACTGCTCCGCGATGCCGTGCGCCAAGTACAGCTCGATCAACGGAGTCCCGCCCATCGAGTTCGTGAACAGCAACACCCGGTCGCCCGAGGAGAACGGCAGGTCGGAGAGGATCGGCTCCAGCAACGCCGACACCATCTCCGACGCCGTCCCGGCCGCGACCTTCTGACGGCCCGGCTCGCCGTGGATGCCGATGCCGACCTCCATCTCGTCGTCCGCCAGCTCGAACGACGGCGAGCCCACGTGCGGCACCGTGCACGAGGTCAGCGCCAGACCCATCGAGCGCACCGACGCGATGACTCGCAACGCCAACGCCTCACAGGCAGCCAGGTCGTCGCCGCGCTCCGCCGCCGCGCCCACGATCTTCTCCAGCAGCACCGTGCCGCCGACGCCGCGGCGCCCGGCCGTGTAGAGCGAGTCCTTCACCGCCACGTCGTCGTCGATCACGACCGACCTGACCTCGGACTCCGCCAGCTCACCGGCGGTCTCGAAGTTCAGCACGTCGCCGGTGTAGTTCTTCACGACCAGCAACGCCCCGGCGCCGCCGTCGGTCTTCGAGACCGCGGCCAGCACCTGGTCCGGCGTCGGAGAGGTGAACACGGCACCGGGACAGGCGGCGTCGAGCATGCCGCGCCCGACGAACCCGCCGTGCAACGGCTCGTGGCCCGCCCCTCCCCCGGAGATGATCGCGACCTTGCCCGGAACCGGAGCATCCGCGCGCACGACGACCGCCGGGTCGTGGTGCACGGTCAGCAGATCGGAATGGGCGGCCTGCATCCCCCGCAGCGAGTCCTGCACCACGGTTTCCGGATCATTGATGATCTTCTTCATCGAACAGACCTCCCGATCGGCGGTGACCGTGTTCCTTCTTACTCCGGGGGTCTGACACTCGGAACGGGCAAAGGACCCGGCTACCGTTAGCCTGCCCTAACAACCGCAGGTCAACCTCACGTTCCGTAGTGGAGGAACAACGTCGTGTCGAAGAGAGCAGCGCTGCTCGCAGCAGTCGCCCTGGCCCTGACCGCCTGCACCGGCACGCCGGAGAAGCCCACCGTCGCCCAGGGCGGCGACGACTTCGGCAAGGCCACCCAGCTGAGCAACGGTTTCGGCACGACGCAGAAGCCCGGCGAGTTCCCCCGCACGATCAAGCACGCGATGGGTGAGACCACGCTCGAGAAGAAACCCGAACGGGTGATCGTGCTCGACACCGGCGAGCTCGACAACGTCGTGGCGCTCGGCATCAAGCCGGTCGGCATCGCCTACACCGACGGCTCTCCCACCATGCCGTCCTACATCGGCGAGAAGGGCGGCACGCCCGAGAACGTCGGCACCACGAACAACCTCAACCTCGAGGCGATCACCAAGCTGGACCCGGACCTCATCCTGGGTTCGCAGCTGCGCGCGGAGGCCCTCTACCCGAAGCTCTCGGCGATCGCCCCGACCGTCTTCTCGGTGCGCCCCGGCTACGTGTGGAAGGAGAACTTCCTGCTCAACGCCGCCGCGCTCGACCGCCAGGCCGACGCCGCGAAGATGCTCGAGGACTACACGAACAAGGCCGTCGAGACCGGCACCGCCATCGAGAAGAAGCTCGGCGTGCGCCCGACCGTGACGGCGCTGCGCTTCATGCCGGGCCGCATCCGCCTGTACGCCAAGAAGTCCTTCATCGGCACGATCCTGATCGACGCCAAGATCCCGCAGCCGTCACCGTCCCAGGTGGACGACCTGGCCGCCGAGGTGAGCGCCGAGGAGATCGGCAAGGCCGACGCCGACTTCGTCGTCTACTCCACCTACGGCGACCCGGCCAAGACCGCGCAGGCCTCGGTGCTCGGCGGCCCGCTGTGGAGCGGACTCAACGCCGTCAAGGGCGGCAAGGCCAAGCCGGTGCAGGACGAGACCTACTTCCTCGGCCTCGGCGTGCTCGCCGCGAACGTGGTCCTCGACGACCTCAAGAAGCAGCTGGGCGCCTGACACCCGCCCGCGCGGGTGCTCTTTCAGCGACCGAAGAGCATCCGCGCGAGGCGCAGCATCTGCTTGCCCGCCATGGACGACCTGTCGAACGTCGCCATGTCGATCAGCGACGCGAACTTCTGCTTCGTCACGGCCTTGGCGTAGGCGAACTCGCGCAGCCCGTCCTCGCCGTGGATGCGCCCGAAGCCGGAGTCGCCGACACCACCGAACGGCAGCCCCGGGATCGCCGCGTAGGTCAGCACCGAGTTGACCGAGACCATGCCGACCCGCAGCTCCGCCGCCAGCTCCTCGCCGCGCGACTTCGAGAAGACGGCCGCGCCCAGCCCGTACTTCGACCGGTTCGCGAGCCGCACGCCCTCCAGCGCGTTCGGCACCCGGTTGACCACCACGGTCGGCCCGAAGGTCTCCTCCGTGATCGCCAGCGAGTCCTCCGGCACGTCCGTGAGCACCACCGGCTCGACGTACGGCGGCCTGATCGACTCCGGCCCGCCCACGAGCGCCTTGCCGCCGCGGTCCAGCGCGTCCCGCACGTGCTCGCGGATGACCTCCACCTGCGACGGCATGGTGATCGGCCCTAGGTTCGCGTTCGGCTCGCCACCCGGCTTGAGCTTCTTCGCCCGCTTCACCAGGATCTCGGTGAACTCGTCCGCGACCTGCTCGGCCACGTAGATCCGCTCCACGCCCGCGCACGTCTGGCCCGCGTTGGACACCGCTCCCCAGATCGCGGCCTCGGCGGCGGCGTTCAGGTCGGCGTCGGAGTCGACGATCAGCGCGTCCTTGCCGCCGCACTCGACCAGCACCGGGGTCAGCGACCGGGCGGCCGCGGCCATGACCTTCTTGCCGGTCCGCGTGGAGCCCGTGAAGGCGATCTTGTCGACACCGGACGCGCACAGCGCCGCACCGGTCTCGCCGAAGCCCGTGACCACCTGGAACACCGGGTACTCCGGCACCGCCTCGGTGAAGGTCGAGGCGAGGAACGTGCCGACGCCCGGCGTGAACTCCGAGGGCTTGAACACCACGGCGTTGCCGGCGGCCAGCGCGTACGAGATCGACCCCATCGGCGTGTGCGCCGGGTAGTTCCACGGCCCGATGACGCCGATGACGCCCAACGGCCGGTACTCCAGCGTCGCGCTGTGGTTGAACATCAGCATGCCCGACGAGATCCGGCGCTTACCCAGCACGCGACCGGCGTGCCGCGCGGCCCAGTGCAGGTGGTCCATGACCAGCGCGACCTCGACGCGGGAGTCGTCGGCCGGCTTGCCGGTCTCCGAGCTGATCAGCGCGATGAACTCGTCCGAGCGCTGCGACAGGATCTTGCGCCACGCGTCGAGCTTGGTCTTGCGCCCCTCGAAGCCGAGGCCCGCCCACCACGCCGCGGCGTCGCGCGCCGACGTCACCGCGTCCTCGACCTCGGCGGCCGTGTGGATCGGGTGGTGCGCGACGACCTCGCCCGTGCGCGGGTCCAGTGATGCGAACCGCCGCTGCTCGCCATCGGCCGACAGCGCGCTGTCCGAAGCGGTCTGCGTCATGGGGCCCTCCCGGTACTCGCCAGTAACCTCGACCCTAACGGGTACTGGGACAACTTTCAGCCCCCGCGTCGCCTCGCCGGCCTCCCGACCGGGTCGCGGTCACGAGGGCAGGCTGGGGATGACGCCCTTGGCGAAGGCCTGCACCGCCTGGCAGCGGTCCATCGTCTTCTCCTTGGTCGCACCGACGCTGAGCTCCACGATCTCGCCCGCGTCGCTCGAGTCCTTGGTGCGGACGAGCACGAGCTCGCAGGTCGGGAACGGGCCGTCCTTGAGCACCTGGTAGCCCTTGGGCCCGCCCAGGTCGACCTCGGCGGACTGGGAGTCGAACTTGCCGTCCTTGGGGATGCGCGCCGTCTTGAACTCGATCTGCATCTGCGCGCTCTGGCCGGACCACGAGCACTGGTGCAGGCCGAACGCGAGCATGCGCGGCGACGCACCGACCACGGGTGCCAGCGTCGCCTTGTCCACCACCGCGCACGGGTCGACCTCGACCGGCGACCCCTTGGGCGGGGTGTACTTCTGCGGGTTGCCCTTGAGCTTGCGCACCACGCCCTCGAGCAGCTTGCGCGCCGGCTCGCACGGCTCCGCGCCCTCGCTGCCGACGCCGACCTGCACGCGCACGGCCTGCGGAGGGTTCTCCTGCGTGACCGCCGTGATCGCGCACGTCGACGTCAGCTTCTGCTCGCTGCTCTTGAGCCCCGCGATCGTGTTCTTGGCGTTCTTCAGCTCGGTGGACGTCAGGGTGTAGCCGATGTCCACCGTGACGTTGAGCGTCTTGCCGCCCTTGTCCTTCATGTAGTTCGAGCAGCGCGTGTAGCTGCTGCTCGTGTACCTCGACGGCGTGCCGACGGTCTGCAGCAGGTCCTTCTCGATCAACGCGCACGGGTTGACCAGCCGCAGCCGTTCCGCGGCGAACGCGGGGTCGACCGGCTTGTTCGCCGGCGCGGACGACCTGGTCGACGGTTCGGCCGACGTCGTCGTGTCGGCGCCCGCCTGCACGGTGCGGCGCGGCGAGTTGGTCTTGGCAAGACCCGGACCGGTCGCACAACCGGCCATCAGCAGCGCGGCGGCGGCGACCACGGCGGTGGCACGAAAACGAGGCACGACGTGCACGGTAGCGACCTTCGCGGAGGTTTGTGGCCGGTACCCCGAGTTGCTCCGTGGCACATGTCACGCAGCGCTACGGGAACGATTCAGAAGATCGACGCGATGTACAGGGTGAAGACCCCGAGAAGAGGAGAGACGTGCGCAACCGAATTCGCCGCGCAATCAACTGGCTCGACGCGTGGACGATCGAGGCCTTCAACCCTGTTTACCCCGGTCGTTCGGAGTCATAGCTCCTTGAGCGGCTGCTTGTCCGTGTCCGCGAACTGAGGCCGCAGCACCGCCCACGCGGCGAACAGCGCCGCCAGCACCGCCATGGCGATGCCGGCCCACAGGTTGATGTTGACTTCTTCGGCCTTCTTCAGGTCCTCGTCCGTCGTGAAACCCAGACCGACGACGACCAGTACAACGCCGTACAGGCCGAAGAGGAAAGCGATGATGATTCGCAGGTCGAACAACCTCATGGCGGCCTCCCTCAGCCGAAGATGAAGTAGAGAACGGTGGTCAGGGCCAGCACACCGCCACCGAGCAGGGCGGGCGAGCGGTACCAGCCCGCGTCCTCACCCGTGGTGGAGTGCGCCCTGTCCTCCTTGGGCGTGAGGCTGTAGACCAGCCCGACGAGCTCGCTGTCCGGCTTGGGCCGCGTGACCATCGTGACCGCGACGCTCACGACGATGTCGACCACGAACGCCAGGCCCGCGCCGAGGAAGCTGGCGCCCTGGCCGGGCAGCTCCAGCAGCTCGATGCCGAACGACGGCTCCGAGATGGCGTAGATGAAGATCGCGGTGAACGTGCCCGCGAGCAGACCGACCCAACCGGCGGTCGGCGTCATCCGCTTCCAGAACATGCCGAGGATGAACGTCGCGAACAGCGGCGCGTTGAAGAACGAGAACAGCGCCTGGATGTAGTCCATGATGTTGGACCCGCCGAGCGCCGCCGCGATGAACGCCGTGCCGATCGCGAGGACGCACGCACCGACCGTCGCCAGGCGCCCGACGCGCAGGTAGTACTCGTCCGGCCGGTCCTTCTTCACGTAGTCCTGCCACAGGTCGTACGTGAAGACGGTGTTGAACGAGCTGACGTTCGCCGCCACACCGGCCATGAAGCTCGCCAGCAGACCTGTGATCGCGATGCCGAGGATGCCGTTCGGCAGGAGGTCGCGCATCAGCAGGGGCAGCACGTCGTTGTAGGCCACGCCGCCACTCGTGTCGCCGGCTTTGAGCTGGGCCATCTCCGGCACGATCAGCGCGGCGATGATGCCGGGGATGATGATGATCGCCGGGATCAGGGCCTTCGGGTACGCGCCGATGATCGGCGTGCGCTTGGCCGCGGACATGGACTTGGCGCTCATCGCGCGCTGCACCTCGGCGAAGTTCGTCGTCCAGTACCCGAACGACAGCACGAAGCCGAGACCGAACACCAACCCGACCACACTCCACACCGGGCTGTTGATGCCGGTGAGTTCCGTCGCGGGGAACGCGCTGAGCTGCTCCTGGTCGGTGACCTTCTCGACGATGCCCTGCCAGCCACCGACCTTGATCAGGCCGACGATCGTCAACGGCGCCAGCGCGGCCACGATGACGAAGAACTGCAGCACCTCGTTGTAGATCGCGGCGGACAGACCGCCGAGCGTCGTGTAGGCGAGGACCACCAGCGCCGCGACGCAGATCGACACCGGCAGCGGCCACCCGAGCAGCGCGTCGATGATCACCGCGAGCGCGAACAGGTTGATGCCCGCGATCAGGATCTGCGCGACGGCGAAGCTGATCGCGTTGACGAGGTGGGCCGGCTTGCCGAACCGGCGGCGCATGAACTCGGGAACACTGCGCACTTTCGAGCCGTAGTAGAACGGCATCATCACCAGACCGAGGAACACCATCGCGGGGATGGCGCCGATCCAGTAGTAGTGCACGGTCGCCATGCCGTACTGCGCGCCGTTGGCCGTCATGCCCATCAGCTCGAGCGCGCCGAGGTTCGCGGAGATGAACGCGAGACCCGTCACCCACGCCGGCAGCGACCGCCCGGACAGCAGGAAGTCGAGGCTGGAGGAGACGGATCGTCGTGCCATGACTCCGATGCCCAGCACCACGACGAAGTAGATGACGAGCAACGCGTAGTCGATCGGTCCCGCATCCAGCCGCAGGTCCGCCTCGGCCAAGATCGTCACCGTCCACCTCCAAGGTTCCACAAAGTCCAACATCAGCAACCAGGAGGGGACAGTACTCCAGGTGCGCGACGTCTTACCCCGCGTGTGGACACACCAAACCACGAGGTGATCCACAACGCTCGTCGGAAGCGGAGAGGTGAACGAATCCGCACGAAAAGCAACGAACCCCGCGCCGGCGGCGCGGGGTTCGTCGTGAGTCGGAACGGTCAGAACAGCCGGAACTCGTCCGGCTCGATCCCGCGCAACGCGTCGTAGTCCAGCACCACGCACCGGATCCCGCGGTCCTCGGCCAGCGTCCGCGCCTGCGGCTTGATCTGCTGCGCCGCGAACACACCGGACACCGGCGCGAGCAGCGGGTCGCGGTTCAGCAGCTCCAGGTACCGGGTCAGCTGCTCGACGCCGTCGATCTCGCCGCGGCGCTTGATCTCCACGGCGACCGACGCGCCGGCGGAGTCGCGGCACATCAGGTCGACCGGGCCGATCGCGGTCGGGAACTCGCGGCGTACCAGGGTCCAGCCGTCGCCCAGGGTGGTGACGTGCTCGGCGAGGAGCTTCTGCAGGTCGGCTTCGACGCCGTCCTTCTGCAGGCCGGGCTCCGGGCCGAGCTCGTGCTTGGAGTCGTGCAGGACCTCTTCGAGGGTGATGATCAGCTTCTCCCCCGCCTTGTTCTGCACCGTCCAGATGTCCGGGTCCTCGATCAGCCAGCAGGGCGGGCTCATCCAGTTCAACGGCTTGTACGCGCGGTCGTCGGAGTGGATCGACACCGAACCGTCGGCTTTGATGAGCAGCAAGCGCTGGGCCATCGGCAGATGGGCGGTGAGTCGGCCTACGTAGTCGACCTTGCAGCGAGCGATGACGAGACGCACCGCGACAGGCTACGGGGTGTGTCCAGAAACGGGTCGTTAGGTACGGTCCGTGCCGTGGAAAGCCTCGGCACCCGTCAGGTGTACGCAAACCCGTGGATGACCGTTCGCGAGGACGAGATCCGGCGCGCGGACGGTTCGAACGGCATCTACGGCGTGGTGGACAAGCCCGACTTCGCGCTGGTCATCCCGCTCGACGGGGAACGCCTGCGGCTCGTCGAGCAGTTCCGCTACCCGCTCGGCCTGCGCCGCTGGGAGTTCCCGCAGGGCACCGCGCCCGACCGGGAGGACTCCGACCCGCTGGAGCTCGCACGTCGCGAACTGCGGGAGGAGACCGGGTTGCGCGCCGGCCGGTTGGTCGAGCTGGGGCTGCTCGACGTCGCGCCCGGCATGTCGTCGCAGCGCGGCCGCGTCTTCCTCGCCACGGAGCTCACCGAGGGGTTCCACGAGCGGGAGCACGAGGAGCAGGACATGCGCTCGCGGTGGTTCCCGCGTGCCGAGTTCGAGGCGATGATCGCCCAGCGCGAGATCACCGACGCGCAGTCGATCGCCGCCTACACCCTCCTGCTGCTGCACGAGAACGCCCAGCCCTAGTTCCGGCAGCCCTAGTTCCGGCAGCCCTGGAACGCCGACCGGTAGCTCTGCGGTGAGGTGCCGGCGATCCGCTTGAACCTGTCGCGGAACGCCGTGGCCGAGCCGAACCCGACCCTGCTCGCGATCAGCTCCACGGACTCCTTCGTCGTCTCCAGCAGGTGCTGCGCCTGCCGGACGCGGGCCCGGTGCAGCCACTGCAACGGCGTCGTCCCGGTCTGCTCGCGGAAGCGCCGGTTCAACGTCCGCGTGCTCATCCCGGCCCGGCGCGCGAGCTCGTCCAGCGTCAGCTCGCGCGCGGCGTTGGCCTCCATCCACTTGAGCAGCGGCTCGAGCTCGGCTCCCTGGGGCGCCGCGGGCGGGGTCGCGATGAACTGCGCCTGCCCGCCTTCCCTCTCCAGGGGCATGACGGCGAACCGCGCCGCGTCGGCCGCCACCGCCGACCCGTGGTCGCACCGGATCATGTGCAGGCACAGGTCGAGGCCCGCCGCGGCACCGGCGGACGTCAGGAACTGGCCGTTGTCGACGTAGAGCACGTCCGGGTCGACCTCCAGCGCCGGGTAGCGCGCGGCCAGCTCCTCGGCGCCCAGCCAGTGCGTGGTGACGCGAAGGCCGTCCAGCAAGCCGGTTTCCGCGAACACGAACGCGCCCGTGCAGATCGACGCGATCCGGGCACCTCGTGCCGCCGCCTTCCGCAACGCCTCGAGCACCGGACGGGGCACGGCCATGTCGGGGTCGTGCCCCGGCAGCATGATCGTGTCCACTTCGGACAGGATCTCCAAGCCGTGCGGGACCTTGATCTCGAAACAGCCCGCGTCGACCGTCCTCTTCGGACCGCAGACGCGTACCCGGTACTGCCCGGTCCAGTTGAACGCGTCGACCGGCGTCGCGAAGTCGAACGGGACCACGCTGTCCATCGCCACCACTGCCACCTCGTGCACGTCCACCACCCTAGCTGGCGAGAATCCGTTGGAACATGGCATTCCAGCCAGTTCTGCCGCGGCACCCGCGCTCCTACGGTGTGATCACCGACGCAAGGAGTCAGACGAAGTGAAAGCTCAAGTGGTGTTGTTCGACGGCTTCGACCCGTTGGACGCGATCGGCCCGTACGAGACGCTGACCGCCGGTGGGATCCAGGCCGAGCTGGTCACGGCCGAGGGCCCGCGCGAGGTGCCGAGCGGTGTGGGCTTCTCCCTGCGGGCCACCGGGGAGCTCGACGCGAACGAGCCCGGGATCGTGCTGGTCCCCGGTGCCGCGGCACGCACGGACGAGGAGGTCCTCGCGCTGCTGGCCGCGGCGGCGCCGGCTCTCGCCGCCCCGGTGCGGCAGGCGCTGGACCGGGACGGCGTCACGGTGGCGACGGTGTGCGGCGGCTCGCTGGTGCTGGCGATGGCCGGACTGCTGGAGGGGCGCACCGCCACGACCAACCACCTCGGGCTGGAGGCCCTCGCGAGCTTCGGCGTGAACGCGGTCGCGGCCCGAGTCGTCGAGGACGGCGACCTGGTCACGGCCGCCGGTGTGACCTCGGGTGTGGACCTCGGCCTGTACCTCCTCGAACGCGAAGTGGGCGCCAGGAAGGCCTTCGAGGTCGAGCAGCTGTTCGCGCACGAACGCCGCGGCACGGTGTGGAGGGCCGCGTGAGCAAGCTCTTCCTCTCGCTGCACGTCCTGGCCGCGATCATCGCCATCGGTCCGGTGACGGTCGCCGCCAGCATGTTCCCGAAGGCCGTGAGGACCGGCGGCAACCCCGAGCTGCTGCACCGGATCTGCCGCGTCTACGCCGTCATCGGCATCTCCGTGCCGGTCTTCGGGTTCGCGACGGCGGGCGTGATGGGCGTGACCGGCCACCCCTGGGTGGTCGTGTCGATCGCGCTCACCACCGCCGCCGCGTTCGTGCTCGCGCTGAAGGTCCTGCCCGGCCAGGAGAAGGCGTTGAAGACCAACGACATCAAGCACCTGGCGATGTACACGGGCGTGTTCAACCTGCTGTGGGCGACCGTGACCGTGCTGATGATCCTCCGGCCGGGCTCGACGACCGGCGCCTAACGCGTCGCGACCGGCCGCACGACGATCTCGTTGACGTCGACCTCCGAGGGCTGCGAGATCGCGTACGCGATGGCGTCCCCGATCGCCGACGCGGGCAGCGCGTTCTTGCGGTACTCCGCCATGAACGACGCCGCGTGCTCCTCGGTGATGGTGTCCGCCAGCTCGGACTCCGTGACGCCGGGGGAGATCACGGTGACGCGCAGGTCGTCGCGTTCCTGGCGCAGTCCCTCGGACAGCGCCCACACCGCGTACTTGGTCGCGCAGTACACCGCGGCCGTGGGCGTGACCAGGTGCGCGCCGATCGAGGCGACGTTCACGACGTGCCCTCCGCCGGTGAAGAGGGGCAGCACGGCGGCGAGGCCGTTCAGCACGCCCTTGATGTTCACGTCCACCATGCGGTCCCACTCGTCGACCTTCAACGAGTCCATGAGGGACAACGGCATCACGCCGGCGTTGTTCACCAGCACGTCGACGTGGCCGTGCTCGGCGACTGCGGCATCCACGAAGGACTTGAAGGACTCGCGCGAGGTCACGTCCAAAGGCGCGTAGGCGGCACCGATCTCGGACGCCAGCGCCTTCAGCCGGTCTTCGCGCCGGGCGCCGAGGAACACCCTGTGCCCCGCCTTCGCGAGAACGCGGGCCGTGGCCTCGCCGATGCCGCTGGAAGCTCCACTGATCAGAACGACTTTGCTCATGGCCACAACACTCGGCGCGAAACCCGCGGCCGACCAGGACACCTCCTCCCTAGGTGCGGCACACCCGGGCAACACGCGAAC
Organism: Lentzea sp. CC55; assembly: GCF_021056325.1. NCBI lineage: Bacteria > Bacillati > Actinomycetota > Actinomycetes > Pseudonocardiales > Pseudonocardiaceae > Lentzea > Lentzea sp. CC55. The sequence goes on from NZ_JAJCXE010000004.1 coordinate 120,476, forward strand.
GCAGCGCTTAGGCTCGGAACCATGCTCGGGGAGTTCCTGAAAGCGCACCGCGCCCGCGTCAACCCGCAGGACGCGGGTCTGCCGAGTCACACCCAGCGCAAGGTCAAGGGCCTGCGGCGCGAGGAGGTCGCCGTGCTCGCCGGGGTGAGCGCCGACTACTACGCCCGCCTGGAGCAGGGCCGCGAGACCAACCCGTCGGCGCAGGTCCTCGACGCCCTCAGCCGCGCGCTGAAGCTCGACACCGACGCCCGCGCGCACCTGCACCGCCTCGCCGGGGTCGTCGCGGACGAGGGCCACTCGACCGACAAGGTCAGCCCCGAGCTGCGGCGCCTCATCAGCGGCCTGCACGACATGCCGGCGTTCGTGATGAGCTCCTACCTCGACCTGCTCGCCACGAACGCGCTCGCGGACGCCCTGTACGAGCCGTTCACGCCCGCCGACAACCTGGCCAGGATGGCGTTCCTCGACCCCGCCGCCGCGAGCTTCTACCCGCGCTGGAACTGGGTCGCGCAGAGCACGGTCGGCAACCTGCGGCTGACGGCCGACCCGACCTCCCCGCGGCTGGGGCGGATGGTCGCGGAGCTCAGCGGCAACCCGGTGTTCAAGGAGCTCTGGGAGAACCACGAGGTGCGCGGGAAGACGCAGGACGCCAAGGAGTTCGCGCACCCGGCGGTCGGCCGGGTGAAGCTGACCTACCACTCGTTCGACGTGCGGGAGGCTCCCGGCCAGTTCCTGGTGGTCTACCAGGCGGAACCGGGTCCGGACGCCGACGCGCTGAAGCTCCTCGCGACTAGTCGGGCCACACGGGAGAACGCTTCTCCAGGAACGACGCCCGCCCCTCTTTGGCTGACGGGGACTGCGAGGTCTCGGCCATGACGGACAACGCGATCTCGTAGCCGTCGATCTCGGGCCGGTCCAGCTGCGCGTAGATGGTGCGCTTGCCGATGGCCTTCGACACCCGGCTCCCCCGCGTGGCACGCGCGAGCAGGTCGTCGGTGGCGGCGTCCAGCTCGTCCGCGGGCACCGCGCGGTTGACCAGGCCCCACTCCACCGCCGTGGCCGCGTCGATCACGTCTCCGGTGAGCGCCAGCTCCATCAGCCGCTTGCGCCCGATCGACCGGGCCACCGGCACCGCGGGCGTGTGGCAGAACCAGCCCGCTTTGCCGCCGGGCAACGAGAACCCGGCGGTGTCCGCCGCCACCGCGAGGTCGCACGAGGCCACCAGCTGGCACCCGGCCGCCGTCGCCAGTCCCTGCACGCGCGCGATCACGACCTGCGGCGCGGACTGGATGGTCTTCATCAGCACGGTGCACAGTTCCAGCAGCAGCCGTACACCTTCCTCATCGCGTGCGTGCACATCCGCGAAGTCATGCCCTGCGGAGAACACCGGCCCCTCGGCGCCGAGCACGATGCCCGCCGCGTCGGACGTGCGCACCTCGCGGAACGCCTCCAGCAACTCCGCGAGGTGTTCCGCCGACAGCGCGTTGCGCTTGGCCACGCGGTTCATCGTGATCCGGACGACCGACCCGTCCCGCGAAACGTCCACCATTCCGCGACAGTAAAGCCCTACGCGGGAGAGCGCACCTCCCGGATCACGGTGACGATCTCGTCCATGATCTCGGTCAGCTCGTAGTCCTTGGGCGTGAACACCCGCGCGACGCCCCGCTCGCGCAGCTTGGCCGCGTCGTCCGGCGGGATGATGCCGCCGACGATCACCGGGATGTCCCCCGCGCCCGCCGCGCGCAGGCCGTCGACCACCGCGGGCACGACCTCCAGGTGCGAGCCGGAGAGGATCGAGAGACCGACGACGTGCACGTCCTCCTGCACGGCCGCGGACACGATCTGCGACGGCGTCAGGCGGATGCCCTGGTAGACGACCTCGAAACCGACGTCGCGGGCCCGCACGGCGACCTGCTCGGCACCGTTGGAGTGCCCGTCGAGCCCCGGCTTGCCGACGAGCATGCGCAGCCGTTCGCCGAGCTCCTCACCGGTCGCGCGCACCCGGTCGCGCACCCGGGCGATCTCCGAGCCCGCCTCGCCCGACGCCGAAGCACCGGAGACGCCGGTCGGCGCACGGTACTCGCCGAAGGTCTCGCGCAGGGCCTGTGACCACTCGCCCGTCGTGACGCCGGCACGCGCGCACGCCAGCGTCACCTCGACGAGGTTCTGCTCGGTCTTCGCGGCCTCGCGCAAGGCGTCCAGCGACGCCTCGACCGCGGCGCCGTCCCGGGAAGCACGCCACTGCCGGATCGCCTCGACGGCGTGCAACTCGACGACCGGGTCGATGGTCTCGATGGCGTTCGCGCCCTCGGCCTGCAACGGCGACGGCTCGGTCGTGTCGAACTTGTTGACGCCGACCACGACCTCCTCGCCGGACTCGACACGACGACGCCGATCGGCGAGGGACGACACGAGCTGCGACTTCATGTAGCCGGACTCGACGGCCGCGACGGCACCGCCCATCGCCTGCACGCGGTCGATCTCCTCGCGCGCACCGGCGAGGATCTCGTCCACCTTCGCCTCGATGACCGGTGAGCCGTCGAAGATGTCCTCGTACTCCAGCAGGTCCGTCTCGTAGGCGAGCACCTGCTGCATGCGCAACGCCCACTGCTGGTCCCACGGACGCGGCAGGCCCAACGCCTCGTTCCACGCCGGCAGCTGGATCGCGCGCGCACGGGCGTTGCGGGACAACGACACCGCGAGCATCTCCAGCACGATGCGCTGGACGTTGTTCTCCGGCTGCGCCTCGGTGAGGCCGAGCGAGTTGACCTGCACGCCGTAGCGGAACCGGCGGTGCTTCGGGTTCTCGACGCCGTAGCGCTCGCGCGTGATCTCGTCCCACAACTGGGCGAACGCGCGCATCTTGCACATCTCCTCGATGAACCGCACACCCGCGTTCACGAAGAAGGAGATGCGGGCGACGACGTCCCCGAACTTCTCCTGCGGCACCTGACCGGAGTCGCGCACCGAGTCGAGGACCGCGATCGCCGTGCACATCGCGTACGCGACCTCCTGCGCCGGCGTCGCGCCGACCTCCTGGAGGTGGTAGCTGCAGATGTTGATCGGGTTCCACTTCGGCACGTTCGACACGGTCCACGCGACCATGTCGGTGATCAGCCGCAGCGACGGCCCCGGCGGGAACACGTACGTGCCGCGGGACAGGTACTCCTTGATGATGTCGTTCTGCGTCGTGCCGGCGAGCGCCGACGGGTCCGCGCCCTGCTCCTCCGCCACGGTGACGTAGAGCGCGAGCAGCCACATGGCCGTCGCGTTGATCGTCATCGACGTGTTGGCGCCGGCGAGCGGGATCTGGTCGAAGAGCTGGCGCATGTCGCCGATGTGGCTGATGGGCACACCGACCTTGCCGACCTCGCCCTTGGCGAGCTCGTCGTCGGGGTCGTAGCCCGTCTGCGTCGGCAGGTCGAACGCCACCGACAGACCCGTCTGGCCCTTCGCGAGGTTCCGGCGGTAGAGGGCGTTGGACGCCGCCGCCGAGGAGTGCCCCGCGTACGTCCGCATCACCCAGGGGCGGTCGCGTTCGCGGTCAGCTGGATACGGCACAGCAACCTCCCACATCGTCGTTCATCGGAGCGTACTGGCCGGTAACCATTGCCGCGCGTGCGCTTGCTCACTGAATCGAGACCAGAAGGAGCATGATGAAGAGGTGACAGGGATCTACCAGACCGTGGTCGTGTTCGCGGTCCTAGGCCTGCTGGCACTGGTGCTGCGGTACTTCGTGGGCAACGACAGGAGGCCCGTGCCGGATCTGGACGGCACGGACTTCGGGTTGCTGAGCGAGGTGGCCGTCGTGCCCACCGAGGAGGCCGCGAACGTCCTCGTGCAGAAGCTGAAGAGAAACGGCGTGCGGGCCACGCGTTCGCGGAACGCGCCCTACCAGGTGATGGTGTTCCCGTCGGACGTCGCGAACGCGCGGCTCGTGCTCAAGACCTAGGAGCTCACGCGCTCCACGTTGGCACCGAGCTTGCGGAGGTTCTCCACAAACCCGGGGTAGCCGCGCTCGATGTGGAAGATCTCGTACACCTCGGTGGCCCCGTCCGCGCACAGACCGGCGAGGACGAGTCCCGCACCCGCACGGATGTCCGAAGCCCACACGGGCGCGCTGGACAGCTGCTCGACGCCGCGGATGACGGCGTGATGCCCGTCCGTGCGCGCATCGGCCCCGAGGCGGATCATTTCGTCGATGAATCGGAACCGCGCCTCGAACAGGTTCTCGGTGATCATCGAGGTGCCCTCGGCGACGGCCGACAGCGCGATCGCGAACGGCTGGTTGTCCGTGGCGAAACCGGGATAGGGCAGCGTCACGAAGTCGACGGCCTTCGGGCGGCCGTCCATGACGACGCGGAAGCCCTCGTCCTCACCCTCGTAGACGGTGACCTCGGCGCCGGCCATGCGCAGCTTCTCGAGCACCAGGTCGAGGTGGTGCGGGTTCACACCGCGCACCCGCACGTCGCCGCGCGTCATGGCGGCGGCGAAGCCCCAGGTGGCGCCCACGATCCGGTCGCCGATGACGCGGTGCTCGGTCGGCTTGAGCTCCTTGACGCCGTGCACGGTCAACGTGGACGTGCCGGCGCCCTCGACCTTCGCGCCCATCTGCGTGAGCATCAGGCAGAGGTCGACGATCTCGGGCTCGCGCGCGGCGTTGTCGATGACCGTCGTGCCGTCGGCCAGGACGGCCGCCATCAGGATGTTCTCGGTCGCCCCCATGCTGGGGAAGTCGAGCCAGATCTGCGCGCCGTGCAGCCCCTCGGCCTCGGCGACGATGCAGCCGTGCTCGATGCCGGTCGTGGCACCGAGCTTCTCGAGACCGCTCTGGTGCATGTCCAACGGCCGCGAGCCGATCGCGTCACCACCGGGCAGCGCAACGACCGCGCGCTTGCACCGCCCGACGAGCGGCCCGAGCACGCAGATGGACGCCCGCAGCTTGCCCATCGCCTCGGAGTCGGCGTGGTAGCTGAGCTCGGCCGGGGTCGTGATCCTCGCCACGTCCCCTTCGAGCTCGACCTCGCACCCGAGGCTGCGCAGCGCGTCGGCCATCAACGGCACGTCGAGGATGTCCGGGCAGTTGGTGATGGTCGTGGTGCCCTCGGCGAGCAGGGCCGCCGCCATCAACTTGAGGACGCTGTTCTTGGCGCCGACGACGTCAACTTCGCCGACCAGACGTGCGCCACCGTGTACCCGGAAATGCTCGCTCACGCGGCAATCCTACGTACGCCCATAGAGTGCCGGTTATGGCGGTGCATCTCACCAAGATCTACACACGAGTCGGCGACGACGGCACGACCGGCCTGGGCGACTTCTCCCGCGTCCCGAAGACCGATCCGCGCATCGAGGCGTACGCGGACGTCGACGAGACCAACGCGTCCCTCGGCGTGGCGCTGGCACTGGGCGACCTGGCCCCGGACGTCTTCGAGGTCGTGCGCAAGGTGCAGAACGACCTGTTCGACGTGGGCGCGGACCTCTGCACCCCGGTCGTCCCGGACCCGAAGTACCCGCCGCTGCGCGTCACCCAGGCCTACGTGGACCGCCTGGAGACCTACTGCGACACGTTCAACGAACGCCTGGGCAAGCTCGACTCGTTCATCCTCAACGGCGGCACGCCGGGAGCGGCCCTGCTGCACCAGGCCCGCACCATCGCCCGCAGGGCGGAGCGCCGCACGTGGTCGCTGATCGAGGCCGACGCCGAGCACACCAACGTGCTGACGGCGAAGTACCTGAACCGGCTGTCGGACCTGCTGTTCATCCTGGCGCGGGTGGCGAACCCGGACGGCGACGTGCTGTGGGAGCCGGGCGGCAACGCCTGACCACGACGAAGGGCGCCTCCCTCAGCGGGAAGCGCCCTTCGTCGTCACATCAGGAAGCCCAGGGGATCGAGCGCCCGGGAGGCGACGACTCCAACCAGGACAGGAACCCGGTCAGAGCGTCCGGCCCCATCGCGATCTCCACCTCGCCGGAGGCGGACCGGCACCGCAGCACCGTCGCCCCCACCGGCATGGCGTAGGCCTCGGGCCCCGTGGGTTCACGCCGGGCGTCGATCTCGAGCCCGTCCCGGGAGATCAGCTCGTCGGGCCGCGACCCCAGGGACAGCACCCGGAACCAGGCGAACGAGTCGCCCCGGTAGTGCCCGACCCCCAGGTGCCAGCCACGGCCGCGATCGTCGAACTTGCTGCGCAGCGCGACGTGCACGCCACCTTCGCGCAGCAGCCGGATGCGGCGCCAGGCGAAGTAGACGATGACGATCGCCACCCCGAGCAGGATCAGTCCGGCGATTTCGGTGATCCCCACGGCTGGGCCCTCGCGCCCGGTCTCAGGCCGACTGTTCCACGGCCCGCACGCGCGCTGCCGCACGTGCGCGCTCGGCGTCGTCCGTGTCCTGCAGCGCCGATCGCGCCGCGTTCACGTCGATCTCGCCCGCGAGCTCGGCGTCCTCGGCGAGGATCGACACGCCGGTGCCGGTCACGGACAGGAAGCCACCGTGCACGGCGGCGGTCACCAGGCCGCCGTCCGTCGTGCGGATGCGCACCACGCCACCCTCGACCAGCTGACCGAGAACGGGCTCGTGACCGGGCAGGATGCCGATCTCGCCCTCGGTCGTCTGTGCCGAAACGGAAGTGGCCGTGCCGGACCACAGGCGGCGTTCAACGGCGACCAGTTCAACGGTCATCTCGGCCACGCGTATCTCCCTCGTCGTCTGGAGTCGAACTGGAGTCTAAACGGTCGCCTGACAGCCTCGCCGCCCCGCCCGGTGTCAGCACCTACGGCAACCGCCGAAGGGGGGACATGCAGGACTTCGAGGACTTCGTGGCGTTGCGCTCACAGGCGTTGTTGCGCACCGCTTACCTGCCGTGCGGCACTGGCCAACGCCGCCGCGAACCGGTGGCTACGGCGGTCCCGCAAGCCGGAGGCACCGAATGGAGCACGCGGAAACGCCGCTGACGAAAGGCCACGAACAACAGGTCGTGGACGCGGACAGCGTCGTGCGCGCGCTGGCGCAGCTGCCGAGCGGGATGCGCGCCGTCCTGGTGCTGCGGTACTTCGACGACCTCACCGAGGCCGACACCGCCTGCGGGAACTGATGGGCGAGCAGGTGCTGATGTGGAGCTGAGGAGCGCGGTGGAGGCCGCGACGGCGGACCTGGACGTGCGGCCGGGATTCGTGGGAGACGTGATGGCGGGAGGCAGGCGGCGGCACACGCGCAGCCAGTTGGCGCTGACCGCGGCGGTGGCTCTGCTCGCGGGCGTGACGACCGGGGTGGTGCTGACGGACTCCTCCCCGGAGCCCGCGGTCGCGGCAGACGCGCGCCTGACGGCGACGACCGCGGGTGATCTCTCCGGTGGCAGGGCGTTCATCAGCGAGGTGCAAGCGCTGCGGGGCCGTCCGAAGAACGCAGGCCTTCGACCCTACGAGAACGTGACGGAGTTCACGGGTCCGTTGAACGTCTTCTGGGCCGCGACCACCCCGAGCGGCCCGGCGGCGCCGTTGTGCAACGCGAGCTCGACCGCGGCCAGGAGAGCGGGCTCTACCGGTTCGGGCCGGACGGCTCGACGTACCTCGCCCCCGGCCTGGGCGGCAGGGTGTTCTGGTCGGTGAACCCGGTGCGGGGCACGGACAACCGGCTGAGCCGGACGTGGCGGGAGGCCGGGACAAGCCCGGGAGGCGTCGCCGTGATCAGCGCACAGCGGTCCGAACGGCCGGTGTTCGTCCGCGCGGACAACCCCCCGCTGCCCCAGGACTTCGCCTCGGAGCCGCTGCGCGGCAGGTTCGCGTGGCGGCCGGACGCGGCGTTCGTGCCGCACCCCGGCCTCGGCTGGTCCGGTCGGCGGTGCGCGTCGGACAGCCCCGCCGGGGGTCCGGGGTGGCCTGTCGAGAAGGCGCCGTCGCCCCAGGGGGCCTGCAGCAGCGGGGCTTGCTCGACTACGTGGCCGACTGGGACGCGACAGGCGAGTGGAGCGTCTGCGCGTGGCTGCCCGACGGCCGCTATGCCGAGGTGTTCGAGGTGTTCGAGGCGTACGGAGAGCTGTACGGCGCGTTCTACGACCCGTCCGGCTCGTTCAGCGCCCCCTGCTCGGCGGCAAGGCCGTGAAGGGCACGTCGTGGTCGTGCCGTTGCCGGACGGCCAAGACACGATCGTCGCCGACTTCGACGGCCGCATCGGCCCGCGGGAGCGGATCCACGCCTGGCTGGCCCCCGCGGGCACGAAGGACGTGACGGTGCGCCACGGGGACGTCTCCTCGGTCGTGCCGCTGTCCTGATCACCCGTGCCAGGAACGCCAGAGCGCCGCGTAGGTGCCGTCCCTGGCGACCAGGTCGTCGTGGGAACCCAGCTCCACGACCCGGCCGGCGTCGACGACCGCGATCCGGTCGGCGTCGCGCGCCGTCTGCAGCCGGTGCGCGATCGCGATCACCGTGCGTCTTTCGCGCACGGCCGCGATCGCGCGCTCGGCGTGCCTGGCCGTGGCCGGGTCGAGCGAGGACGTCGCCTCGTCCAGCACCAGCGTGTGCGGATCGGCGACCTCCACCCGCGCGAGCGCCAGCTGCTGCGCCTGCGCGGGGTCGAGCTCCAGCCCGCCCGCGCCCAGCGGCGTGTCCAGGCCTCGCGGCAGGTCGTCGAACCAGCTCGCGCCCACCGTCCGCAGAGCCTCGACGAGCCTGTCGTCGGGAGCGTCCGGAGCCGCCATCGCCAGGTTGTCCCTGACCGTGCCGATGAACACGTGGTGTTCCTGCGTCACCAGCACGATCCGCTGCTCGCCCGCCGCCGTGAGGTCCGCGACCGGCACACCGCCCACCAGGACCGATCCGGCCGCCGGCCGGTCGACGCCCGCGACCAGCCTGCCCAGCGTCGACTTGCCGGCTCCCGACACCCCGACGACCGCGAGCCTCTCCCCCGGCTGCACGACGAGGTCGACACCGTGCAGCACCTCGTGACCGTCCACGTAGGAGTAGCGGACGCCGGACGCCTCGATGCGGTCGCCGTCCGGCTCACCCACCTCCGGCACGGGCTCGACGTCGGCGCCGATCCCCTCGACCCTGGCGAACGACGCACCACCGCGTTGCAGGAACTCGACCCAGAACATGATGCGCTCCAACGGCTCCACGAGCCGCCACACGTACAGCGCGCCCGTGACGACGACCTCGACGCCCACCGCGTCCGCCGCGTAGAACAGGCCCCCGAAGAGCAGCACCAGGGCGGTGGGCACGGTGCTCGCGAAGCTGACGACCGGGAACAGCACGTTCCGCAGCCGCAGGGTCCGCAGCCGGGTCCGGAACGACCGCGCGATGGCGGCCTCCGCGACCGCCACCAGCCGGTCCCGCAGCCCGTAGGTCTCGATCGTCCGGCTGCCCTCGCCGACGGCGGCGGAGATCTCCGCGACGTCGCCGACTGCCTCGCTCTCCGCGAGGTACGCCTGCCGCGCACGGGCCAGGTACCAGCGCAGCGCCCACGCCACGAACGGCAGGCCCGCCAGCGCGACGAGACCGAGCACGGGGTCCAGCCAGAAGAGCGCCGCGTAGATCACCACCAGGTGCACGACGCCGGTGAGCACCTCGGGCACAGCGTCCCGCAGGGCCTGGCCGACGACCCCGACGTCGCTCGTCACGCGGCTCAGCAGGTCGCCCGTGCCCAGCCGGTCCACCACCCGCGCGGGCAACGCCAGCGTGCGCGCCACCGCCTCCTCCCGCAACGACGCCAGGACCCGTTCGCCGAGCCGAGCGGCCAGCAAGGCGCTGCACCGCACCAGCACCAGGTGCACCACGGCCGAACCGAGCACGCCCAGCGCGATCCAGTCCACAGTGGACAGGGTGAGGGTGCCGGCCTCCACCCCGCCGACGACCTTGCCGAGCAGGTACGGCCCGACGAGACCGGACGCCGCCGTCAGCACCGTCAGCGCGACCACCACGGCCAGCGCCCGCCGTTCTCCGCGCACCAGCCGCGCGGCCGCGCGCCGGACCTCACGCCGGTCCGCGACGGGAAGCCGCTTCACCGGCTCCCCTCCAGGTGCACGACCTGGTCCGCCTGCCCCGCCCACAACGGCGACGACGACACGACCACCGTGGTCCGCCCCAGCCGTTTCTCACGGACCCGTTGCGCCACAGCGGCTTCGGTCACCGCGTCGAGCGCCGACGTCGGCTCCACGAGCACCAGCAGGTCCGGTTCGCTCAGCAGCGCCCGCACGAGCCGCAGCCGTTGCCGCTGACCGCCGGAGACGTTGCGCCCCTGCGCCTCCAGGTGCGAGTCGAGCCCGTCCGGCATCGCCTCCACGACGTCGACCGCGGCCGCCGCGTGCAACGCCTCCTGGATCTCGCGGTCGTCGTGCTCGGCCACCGAGACCGCCTCGCGCACCGTCCCCGGGAACAGGTAGTCGTCGTTGTCCGCCACCACCCCCGGCAGCCGTTCGACGGCTTCCCGCGCCTGTGCGGCGTTCGCCGGCACGACCACCGTCAGCGCACCGGACCTGACCTCCAGCGTCCCCTCCCCGCCGCCCTTCTCCTCCGGCCGCAACCGCAGGACGTCCACGACCCGCCGTGCCGAGACGAGCGCCCGCGGAATGGTGTCCGCGCCCTCGACGAAGAAGCTGACGGGCACGATCAGCGTCGTCACGTACAGGTAGACCGCGACCATGTCCTCGACGGAGATCTCCCCCGCGACCACCCTGCGCGCCACGATCCACGTCACCACGGCGGAGAACAGCGCGGGCAGCCCCCACGTCAGCGCCTGCACCCAGCTGAGCGACGCCGAGACCCGGTAGCCGTCCCGCAGGACCTCCCGCGACTGCGCCCGGAAGCGCTCCTCGAACGCCCGCTTCCCCCCGATGCCCGCCAGCACCCGCAGTCCCCCGACGATGTCACCGGCCCGCGCGCTCAGCTCCCCCTGGCTGCCGCGGTACCCGGCCTCCACGACGTGCAGCCGCCGCAGCACCGGCCCGGTGACCACCGCGAGCACCGGCACCCCCAGCAGCACCACCACCGCGATCAACGGCGAGATCCGCACCAGCAACACCGCCGTGACGCCGTACGCGATGACCGCCCCGACGCCTGGGCCGGTGCTGGTGAGCGCGTGCGCGATCCGCTGCGTGTCGCCGTTCTGCAGGTACGTCAGCTCGCCGGTGGACAGCTTGCGCCGCACCACCCCGCCGAGCCGCGTGACGTGCCGGACGACGACCTGCGCCGTCCGCAACGCGGCATCCGTGCGCACCAGCGTCATCGTGCGGTGCCGCGCGACCCCGAGAAGCGCCAGCACCGCCGCCATCACGAGGAGCGCCGCACACCACCACACGAGCGCCACGCGGTCACCGCCCCGCAGACCGTCCTCGATGGCCCGTGAGATGAGGTAGGGCGGCACGACCAGCCCGCACATCCACAGCGACCCCCACCACGCGCCGGCCAGCACCCGCCACCGTTGCGCGGACACGAGCCACCACAGGTACCGCCCTGGCGAGCGAACGTCGGGCGTCCCGGGATCGTCGTACGGAGCATGTCGGGCCATGCCCCGACCTTGCCATCACCCGGTCCGGCCCACGACCGATTTCGCCGTCAGCCCAATCGCACCAACGGCCGTTGCGCCCAACGCCGCAACGAGCGCAAACGCGTAGAAGCCCCAAGGGTGCGCCAATCCGGCCGTGAGCAACGCACCGCCGAGCAACGGCCCGCTGATGGCGCCCAACCGCCCCACCCCGGCGGCCCATCCGATGCCCGTGGCCCGGTTCTCCTCGTAGACCCGGCCCGCGTACGCGTACACGAGGACTTGGGCGCTGAACACGAAGCACCCGGCCGAGAACACGGCCACGTACACCCCGAACCCGGGCAGCTTGATGCTCAGCAACGCCAGGAACACCACCGCGGCACCGAACCACCCGATGGCCGCCGTCCGGACCCCGATCCGGTCCGCCACCGCACCGGCGATCACCAGCCCCACCACGGCACCGATGTTGAGCGTCAGCAACAACGCCAGCGCCGCGCCGAGCTCGTACCCGGCGCTGCGCATGATCTGCGGCAGCCACGTGTTGAGCCCGTACACGAGCAACAGCCCCATGAACGAGGCCACCCAGAAGGCGATCGTCGCCTTCCGCAGCCCGGGCTTGAACAACGACCCGACCGCCTCCAGCGCGGGAGCCTTGCGCGCGACCGTCTCCGGCAGGTGCTTGACCATCAACGGGATCAGCACCAGCGCGGGCAACGCCCCCACCACGAACAGCGACCTCCAACCGAGGTCCGGGATGAGCACGATCCCCAGCAGCGCCGTGATGACGGCACCGACGTGGTACCCGGTCATGATAAGCGTGGTGGCCCGCCCGCCCTGCCGCGGCCGGGCCTCGTTGACCAGCGCGATGGCCGTGGGCAGGCACCCGCCGAGCCCCAGCCCGGCGAGGAACCGGAAGACGCCGAACGTCGTGGCGTCCTGCGCCACCGCACAGGCGAGGGTGAACACGGAGAACCCGGCGACGGCCCAGATCATCACCTTGCGCCGCCCGATGACGTCGGTGACGGTCCCGATGACGAGCGCGCCGAGCATCATCCCGACCAGCCCGGCCGTGGACACCGCGCTGGCGGACGCCGTCGTGAGGACCCCCTCCTGCAACAGCGTCGGGATCACCGTGCCGAGCACGACGAGGTCAAAGCCGTCGAGCAGGACCGCCGTCCAGCACAACGGCAACACCCATTTGTTCACGCGCTCTCTCCTCGCCGAGGGGCCCTGGTGATGCCGTGCATCGTGCGACCTGGGACCCGCGGCCGGGAGAGCTGTTTCCGGTGGGCGGAAACGTCATGTCGTGCGGAAAGGCGAAGGGCCGCCCCTCCACAAAGGAGGGACGGCCCTTCGCAAAACCAGCCGGCTCAGTTGCCGGCGAGCTTCTTGGCGTTGGCCTCGACGTCGTCCAACCCGCCGCAGGAGAAGAACGCCTGCTCCGGGAAGTGGTCGAACTCGCCCTTGCAGACGCGGTCGAACGCCTCGACCGTGTCCTTGATCGGCACGAACGAACCCGGCTGACCGGTGAACTTCTCCGCGACGAAGAAGTTCTGGCCGAGGAAGCGCTCGAGACGACGCGCGCGACCGACGAGGACCTTGTCCTCCTCGGAGAGCTCGTCCATACCGAGGATGGCGATGATGTCCTGCAGCTCCTTGTACTTCTGCAGGATGCGCTTCACCTCCTGGGCGACCCGGTAGTGCTCCTCGCCGACGATCGACGGCTCGAGGATTCGAGACGACGACGACAGCGGGTCGACGGCCGGGTAGATGCCCTTCTGGGAGATCGGACGGGAGAGCTCCGTCGTCGCGTCCAGGTGGGCGAAGGTGGTGGCCGGCGCGGGGTCGGTGTAGTCGTCGGCGGGCACGTAGATGGCCTGCAGCGACGTGATCGACTTACCGCGGGTCGAGGTGATGCGCTCCTGGAGCTCACCCATCTCGTCCGCCAGCGTCGGCTGGTAACCCACGGCGGAAGGCATGCGGCCCAGCAGGGTCGACACCTCGGAGCCCGCCTGGGTGAAGCGGAAGATGTTGTCGATGAAGAGCAGCACGTCCTGGTTCTGGACGTCGCGGAAGTACTCCGCCATCGTCAGAGCGGACAGGGCGACGCGCATGCGCGTGCCCGGCGGCTCGTCCATCTGACCGAAGACGAGAGCGGTGTCCGGGAGGACGCCCATCTCGTCCATCTCCAGGAGGAGGTCGGTGCCCTCACGGGTGCGCTCGCCGACACCGGCGAACACGGAGGTACCGGAGAACTCACGCGCGATACGCGTGATCATCTCCTGGATCAGAACGGTCTTGCCGACACCCGCGCCGCCGAACAGGCCGATCTTGCCACCCTTGACGTACGGGGTGAGCAGGTCGATGACCTTGATGCCCGTTTCCAGGATCTCGGTCTTGCCCTCGAGCTGGTCGAACGACGGAGCCTTGCGGTGGATGCCCCACTGCTCGCCGTCGCGGCCGAGGCCCGGCTGGTCGAGGCAGTCGCCGAGGGCGTTGAAGACGTGGCCCTTGACGACGTCGCCGACGGGCACCGAGATCGCGGCGCCGGTGTCGGTGACGACAGCGCCGCGGACGAGACCGTCGGTCGGCTGCATCGAGATGGTGCGGACGAGGTTGTCGCCGAGGTGCTGCGCGACCTCGAGGGTCAGCGTCTTGGCGACGGCCTCGAACGTGATCTCCACGTTCAGGGCGTTGAACAGCTCCGGCACGGCGTCGCGCGGGAACTCCACGTCGACGACCGCACCGATCACCCGGACCACACGGCCGGTGCGGGTGGTGGTGGCAGTAGCACTCATGTCACTCATCACTTCCTGCGCCACCGGTAAGCGCGGCAGCGCCACCGACGATCTCGCTGATCTCCTGGGTGATCTGGGCCTGACGGGCCGAGTTCGCCGCCCGGCTGAGGTTCCGGACCAGCTCCGTCGCGTTGTCCGTCGCGGCCTTCATGGCCGTACGACGGGCAGCCGACTCCGAAGCCGCCGCCTCCAGCATGGCGGAGAACAGGCGAGTCTTCACGTACTTGGGCAGCATCGCGCCGAGCAGCGCCTCGGCGCTGGGCTCGAAGTCGTACACCGCGCGCGGACCCTTGGAGGTCTCGCCGGTGTACTCGACGTCCATCGGCGCGACACGGCGGGCGGTCGGCGTCTGGCTCAGCATGGACTTGAACTCGGTGTACACGATGTGGATCTCGTCCACGCCCTGCGCACCGTTCTCCGTGCCCTCCAGGAACGCCTCCACCAGCGCGTCACCGGCCTCGACGGCGTTGACGTAGTGCGGGGTCTGCGAGAACCCGCTCCACGCCCCGGTGACCTCGCGGCGGCGGAACTGGTAGTAGCCCTGGCCCTTGCGGCCGGTCACGTACAGCACCGGCTCCTTGCCCTCGGACCGGAGCAGCTGCAGCAGCTGCTCGGCCGCCTTGAGCACGTTGGCGTTGTAACCGCCGCACATGCCCTTGTCGCTCGTGATCACCAGCACCGCGGCGCGCTTCGGGTCAGTGCGCTCCGTCAGCAGCGGGTGGTCGAGGTTCGCCGAGGCCTCGGCCAACGCGGAGAGCACGTTCGTGATCTCGTCCGCGTACGGCCGGGAGGCCGCGACCCTGGTCTGCGCCTTCGCGAGGCGAGACGTCGCGATGAGCTCGTAGGCCTTCGTGATCTTCTTGGTCGAGTTGACCGTTCGGATCCGTTGGCGGAGCTCCCGAATCTGTGCGCCCATGGCTCAGATCACTTCTTGGTGGGCTCGGGCTTGTGGACCTTCACCGACTCCTGGCCGACCTTGTCGGCGTCGAGCGCCTTCTCGGGGGCCTCGTTGACGATGGTCGTGCCGTCCGAAGCGGTGAACTGCTTCTTGAACTCCTTGACGGCGTCGACGACGCGCTTCTGGGAGTCCTCACCGAACTGCTTCGTCTCCACGATGCCGCTGAGCACGTCGGCGTGGTTGCGGCGCAGCGAGTCCTTGAACTCGGCCACGAAGCGGCGGATGTCGGCGACGGGGACGTCGTCGAGGTGGCCCTTGGTCGCGGCGAAGATCTCGACGACCTGCTCCTCGACGGGGACCGGCGAGTACTGGCCCTGCTTGAGCAGCTCGACCAGACGGGCACCGCGGTCCAGCTGGGCGCGCGACGCGGCGTCGAGGTCGGACGCGAACGCGGAGAAGGCCTCCAGCTCGCGGAACTGCGACAGGTCGAGGCGCAGCGAGCCCGCGACCGACTTCATCGCCTTGATCTGCGCGGCACCACCGACGCGGGAGACCGAGATACCCACGTTGACGGCCGGGCGGACACCGGCGTTGAACAGGTCGGACTCGAGGAAGCACTGACCGTCGGTGATGGAGATGACGTTGGTCGGGATGTACGCCGACACGTCGTTCGCCTTCGTCTCGATGATCGGGAGACCCGTCATCGAACCGCCGCCGAGGTCGTCCGAGAGCTTCGCGCAACGCTCGAGCAGACGCGAGTGCAAGTAGAAGACGTCGCCCGGGTAGGCCTCGCGGCCCGGCGGACGGCGCAGCAGCAGCGAGATGGCGCGGTACGCCTCGGCCTGCTTGGTCAGGTCGTCGAAGATGATGAGGACGTGCTTGCCCTCGAACATCCAGTGCTGGCCGATGGCGGAGCCGGTGTACGGCGCCAGCCACTTGAAGCCGGCCGAGTCGGAGGCCGGGGCGGCGACGATCGTCGTGTACTCGAGAGCGCCCGCCTCCTCCAGCGCGGTCTTGACGCCCGCGATGGTGGAGCCCTTCTGGCCGATGGCGACGTACACGCAGCGGACCTGCTGCTTGGGGTCGCCCGACTCCCAGGCCTTCTTCTGGTTGATGATCGTGTCGATGCAGACCGCGGTCTTGCCGGTCTTGCGGTCGCCGATGATCAGCTGGCGCTGGCCGCGGCCGATCGGGGTCATCGCGTCGATGGCCTTGATGCCGGTCTGCATCGGCTCGGACACCGGCTGGCGCTGCAGCACGGTCGCGGCCTGCAGCTCGAGGGCGCGGGTGTCGTCGGCGACGATGTCGCCGAGGCCGTCGATCGGCTGACCCAGCGGGTTGACGACGCGGCCGAGGAAGCCGTCGCCGACCGGCACGGAGAGGACCTTGCCCGTCCGGCGGACCTCCTGGCCCTCTTCGATCTTGTCGAAGTCACCGAGGATGACCGCACCGATCTCGCGGACCTCGAGGTTCAGGGCGACGCCGAGGACGCCACCGGGGAACTCGAGCAGCTCGTTGGTCATCGTGCCCGGAAGGCCCTCGACGATGGCGATGCCGTCGTAGGTCTCGGAGACGGTACCGACCTCTTCCCGGCTGACCTCCGGGGAGTAGCTCGAGACGTACTTCTCGATCGCACTGCGGATCTCGTCCGACGAGATCGTCAGCTCCGCCATGTCGTTCCTGCTCTCACTTCTTCGTTCTTGGGAAAGGGCTCGGGGGCTAGCTGGCGAGATTGCGGCGCAGTGCCGCCAACCGGCCGGCGATGCTTCCGTCGATGATCTCGTCGCCGATCTTGATCGAGAGGCCGCCGCCCAGCGAGGGGTCGACCTCCACGTGCAGCGCGATCGGGCGCGAGTAGATCGTGGTCAGCGTCGCGGTCAAGCGGTCGACCTGCTCGGCGGTCAGCTCCACGGCGGACTTCACGTGCGCGACGGAACGCTGACGGCGCTTGGCCGCCAGGTCGGCGAGCTCGGAGAGCCCGTCCGCGACGCGAACACCGCGCGGGTTGCGGACCAGCTGGTCCACCAGCGTCTTGGTGACCGGGCTGACCTTCCCCTGGATCAGGGAGCCGACCAGCGCGACCTTGCCCGCGGCGTCGCCGGCGGGGTCCGCCAGCAGCAGCTCGAGCTCGTTCGAACCGGCGACGATGCGACCGAGGCGGAAGAGCTCGTCCTCGGTCGAGTCGAGCTGGCCGTCGCGCTCGGCACGCACCAGCAGCGCGGTGCGGGCCAGCGACTCGACGCCGTCGACGAGCTCACGCGGGCTGGACCAGCGCGCGGTCACGACCGCGGCCAGGACCTGCAGGGTCGCGTCGCTCACCTTGCCCGTGAACACGCCGCGGAGCAGCTGCTCACGACCGGCGGCCTCGGACGAGGCGTCGGCGAGCGCGCCGCGCAGCGTCCGCTGCTCGATCAGCAGGCCGAGCACGGCGAAGAGCTCCTCGCCGAGCGTGGCGAGGTCGTCCGTCGACGTGGTGGCGTCGGCCAGCTCCAGCAGCCGCAGTTCCGCGGCTGCCAGAGCTTCACGACTTGCGGCATGCAACGTCATCGGCTGCCTCTACTTGCTCGCGGGCGCCGCGACGGCGTCCAGCTCGTTGAGGAAGCGGTCGACGGTGCCGCGGCGGCGGGACTCGTCCTCGAGGGACTCGCCCACGACCTTGCTCGCCAGCTCGACGGCGGTGCGGCCGAGGTCGGCACGCAGCTCGGCGACGATCTGGGCGCGCTGCGCGTCCAGCTGGTGCTGGCCCTGCGCGACGATGCGGGCCGACTCGGCCTGCGCCTGCTCACGCAGCTCCTCGACGATCTGCAGGCCCTCGGCCCGTGCGTCGTCGCGGATGCGCGCGGCCTCGGCGCGAGCCTCGGCCAGCTGCTCCTTGTACTGCTCGAGCGTGCGCTGAGCCTCGGCCTGAGCCTGCTCCGCCTTCTCGATGCCACCCTCGATCTTGGCAGTCCGCTCCTCGTACAACGCCTCGAAGCGCGGTGACACGAACTTCTTGATGACGAAGAGGAGGAGCAGGAACGCGACGAGACCGAGGATGATCTCCGAGGTGTGCGGGAGGACCGGGTTGACCGGTCCCTCCGCCGCCAGGATGAGGGTGTCCATCACGGTTTCTCCTAACGCGATCTGGATTCGGTCAGGCAGTCGCGATGAAGTAGACGACGAAGCCGATCAGCGCGAGGACCTCGACGATGGCGAAGGTGGTCCACGCGAGACCGAGCAGAACGCCGCGGGCCTCGGGCTGACGGGCGGTGCCGCTGATGACCGAGGAGAAGATCAGACCCACGCCGATGCCGGGGCCGATGGCCGCGAGACCGTAACCGATGGCCGCGAGACCCGGGTTGATGGAGCCGGCGTCCTGGGCAATCTGGAGAGCGCTCACTGTTGCTGTTCCCTTTCCAACTCGGTCCGCGAGTGTTCGCGGATCGGAGGCTTTGTGCTGTTACTCAGTGCTCTTCTGCCAGCGCCATGCCGATGTAGCTGGCAGACAGCAGCGCGAAGATGTAGGCCTGCAGGCACATGATCAGTGCCTCCAGGAAGGTCAGCGCGATGGCGAAGGCGAAGGACACCGGCGCCACGATGACGGTCAGCCCACCGTTCAGCAGCAGGAACTCACCAGCCAGGGTGAACACCAGCAGCAGCAGGTGACCCGCGAACATGGCGGCGAAGACTCGGATCGCCAGCGTGAGCGGGTTCAGGATGAACTTCTGGAAGAACTCGATCGGGATCAGCAGCGGGAGCACGAACCACGGCGCGCCCGGCGGAACCGTCTGGTGCTTCAAGTAGCCCACGAAGCCGTGCCGCTTGAACCCGACGAAGTGGTACACCGGGTAAACAACGAGCAACGAAACGGCGAGCGGGAAGCCGATGTGCGACATCGTCGGGAACTGGATGACGGGGATGAGCCCGAACAGGTTGTTCACCAGGACGAAGGTGAAGATCGTGAGGATCAGCGGGATGAAGGGCTTGAAGTCCTTCGCGCCGATCTGCTCCCGGGCGATGCTGTTGCGCCCGAAGTCGTAAACCGACTCGGCGGCGAACTGGAACTTGCCGGGGATCAGCTTCATGTTGCGGGTGGCCGCGACGAAGAAGACACCGATGATCACGATCGACAGCACCAGCAGGACCATCGGCTTCGTGACCGAGCCGAAGATCGGCGGGAGGAAGAAGTCCTTCACACCGGGAGCTACGAACTCACTCCCCGAAGCCAGCAACTTGGTCACTGTGTTCCTTCCGGTTCTCCCGGCCGGCGTTCACTCCGCCGGGGGAATCGTCACGATCTGGACTTAACGTACCTTACGGTTCGCAAGCGACTACGCGAGGCACCCCTGCGATCGGGTGTCCCTGGTCTGCGCGGACCATATCAGCAGGTCTCAGGTGCCTTCGGAGGCGGGGACCACCATCTGGCTACGGCTGCGCCTGGAGGCTCTCGCCTCCAGGAAGGACGTCACGAGGACGGTCGCCACCAGGGTGATTCCGAGCGCCTTGGGTTCGAGCCACGACTGGCCCCGCAGCAGGATCACCGCGAGCAGCAGCACGATCAGCTTGCCCATGAATCCGCCGAGTGCGGCGACCATCACGAACATCGGGTCGAGAGACGCCGTCTTGCGCATCAGGAACAGCGTGCCGAGGCTCGAACCGATGGCGATGGCACCACCGATCAATGATCCGAAGAGACCAGCAGTCCCCCAGATCACCGTTGACACGACGACGCCGAGGACAAACGTGCCGAGCGCGGCCCAGGCGGCCTCGCGGAACATTTCCCCGGCGAGTCGCTGGACGGTCAGCTCGTGCGTGACGGCCTTGTCCGCGTCGCTCATGTCCCGAAGTCTAGGAACCGGCTCGTGAGGCCTTGCGCGCAGCCCTCGTTAACGACGGTTAAGCGGCTCCAAACAAGATGGCGCGCCAATTCCCCTCAGGACTTGCGCGCTTCTCGCAGCCGCGGGATCACCGACACCACGAACGTCACGATCAGCCCGATGACGAAGCACGTGGCCACGATGATGGGGTCGAACAGCGTGAGAGCCACCGCGCCGAACGCCAGCACTCCCGCCCACAGGTAGATGAGCAGGACCGCGCGCCGCTGCGAGTGGCCGATCTCCAGCAGCCGGTGGTGCAGGTGCATCTTGTCCGGGGAGAACGGGCTCTCGCCGCGGCGGGTCCTGCGGATGATCGCCATCAGCAGGTCGAGCAGCGGCACGAACAACACCGCCGCCACGACGATCAGCGGCGACAGCAGACCGAGCAGGTCGGCCGCGCTGCCCGTGGCCTGGTTGATCTTGCCGGACGCACTGGTGGTCGCGGCGGCGAGCATGAGGCCGATGAGCATCGAGCCCGAGTCGCCCATGAAGATGCGCGCGGGGTTGAAGTTGTGCGGCAGGAACCCGAGGCACGCGCCGGCCAGCACGGCGGCGATCAGCGCCGGCGGGTAGGCCTCCACGGCGCCCTGGCGTTCGACGAGCAGGCCGATCGAGAACACCGCCGTGGCCGCCGCGGCGATCAGGCCGATGCCGGCCGCGAGCCCGTCGAGACCGTCGACGAAGTTCATCGCGTTGATCATGGTGACCGCGAGCAACACGGTCAGGAGCGCGCCCTGGTTCTGGTCCAGCGAGATGGTCGCGCCGCCGTCCCACGGCACCCACGCGATCATCCACTGCAGACCGAACAGCACGAGGATGCCGGCCGCGGTGACCTGTCCCGCCAGCTTGGTGAGCGAGTCGAGCTCGAACCTGTCGTCGATCGCCCCCACGAGCACGATGACGCCGCCCGCGACGATGACACCCCACGGATCGTTGGAGAAGTCGAACGCCGCCCGCAGCACCGGCAACTGGTGCGCCACGAACATGCCGCACAACACGCCGCCGTAGATGGCGACACCACCCATGCGCGGCATCGGCTGCACGTGCACGTCCCGTTGCCGCGGATAGGCCACCGCCCCGACCCGGAACGCGAGCGCGCGCACCAGACCGACGAGCAGGAACGTCACCACGGCAGCAATCAGCGCGACGAGCAGGTACTCGCGCACGGGAAGGACGAACGAGGATGCGGGCCCCACGGGCCTACCAATCAATCGGGGTCTGTTCGGGGTGCACGCCACGGTACTCGCGGCAGCATGATCATTCTGGCAGCCGCTCGTCAGCGAGCGACTTCAACCTCGATGCCGAGCACCTCGTCGACGTCCTTCTTGCTGACAGCACCCTCACGCAGGATCAACGCGTCCGGCCCCGTGAGGTCCACGATGGTCGAGGCGATGTTCTCGCCGCTGAGACCACCGTCGAGGTACACGGGCACAGCGTCACCGAGCTGGTCCCGCGCCTCCTGGGCGCTCGCGGCCGGCGCGTGCCCCGTCTTGTTCGCACTGGACACGGCCATCGGCCCGACATCGCGCAACAACTCGAGCGCCACGGGGTGCAACGGCATGCGCAACATCACCGTGCCGCGCGTCTGCCCGAGATCCCAGGCGAGGCTCGGCGCGTGCGGCAGCACGATGCTCAACCCACCGGGCCAGAAGGCCTCGATGAGCGCCCGAGCCTGCCGGGGAACGCTCAGGACCAGCCCGTCGATGGTGGTCCAGGACCCGACCAGCACGGGCACGGGCATGTCGGGCCCGCGCCCCTTGGCGTCGAGAAGACTCCGGACGGCTTCGGCGTCGAACGCGTCGCAGCCGATCCCGTAGACGGTGTCGGTGGGCAGGACGACGAGGCGTCCGCTGCGCACCGCACCGGCGGCAGCGGCCAGTCCGGCCGCGCGGTTGTCGGGTTCGCTGCAGTCGTAGACCGTGCTCACCTCGCTGAGCCTAGCCAGCCGCGCTGCTCTCACCGCATGCAGGTGCGCGCAGTCCGGAACACCGGCTCGGACCTGCGCTTTCATTCTCACTTCTGGCGTCCACAACGCGGCTGACCAGCCGATGTTCCAACCCAAACAGGGCTAAGTAGTTCAACGCATCCACCGAACGGCGGCACAACTGTATGGTCATGAGTCGACCACAGAGCGCAATGGGGGAGGGTCGAGTTCCTGTGTCCGAGGAAGTGGTGACGAGCGGCAAGGTCGGCAGTTTCGCCGACAAGGCCGCCGGGGGTACCTGGAACAGCATCTTCGACGGCGGTCTCAGCGCCGTGATGGCCGCCGGCAAGGCCGTGGCCGTGGCCGTCGAGACCCAGCAGCTGTCCGTCGACCCTCACCTGGTCGACGCCATGATCAAGAAGCTCGACGCGATGAAGCTCGAGCTCGAGCAGGTCGGCCAGAGGTCGCTGGAGCTGGCCCAGGAGACCAAGCTCGGCGGTGGGTACGCCGAGGTGATCAGCCGGGGGAACAGGACGTTCGGCCTCGCGGCCCAGCAGACCCTCAGAGATCTCGGCACGGCGCTCGACGAGCTCAAAACGCAGATCGAGAAGAGCCGGGCGTCGTACACGAACGTTGACCAAGCGGGTGCTGACTCGCTCAAGAAACTCGGGAAGTAATGAAGCGCATTCTCATCGCCACGACGATCGGCCTGAGCGTGCTCGCTGCCGGCTGCACCAGCGCCGGCACGACGGGCACACCGACGCCGACAGCCGGCAGCACCGCTCCCACCAGCGACTCCAACTCCGCATCTGGCCTGGAGGCGCTGGCCGCAGAGCCCTGCGAACTGCTCACGGAAGCCGAGCTGGCGACGGTCGGCCTGAAGGCCGCGGGCGAAGCAGCGAAAGTCGGAACCTCTCAGGGTTGCGACTGGAACGAGAGCGGCAAGGGCGGCCTGCGCGTCGGCATCCGCACTGATTCCGGTGTCAAGGACCTGAACACCGACAACGGCGCCAAGTCGCAGAGCAAGATCGGCAAGTACGACGTGACCAAAGTGGAAGCTCCGGACGGAGCCAAGGGCGCTTGCACGTACTTCATCGCGGTGAGCGAGTCGTCCTCGGTTTCCATCATCGGGAACATCGGGATCACTTCGACCGACACCGCTGCCGCTTGCGACCGCGCGTCCAAAGCCGCCGAACTGATCGCGCCGAAACTGCCGTAACGAAGTCCGAGGGGGGATCCTCATGGCACCCGTCGTCAAACCCGCTGTCCCCATGCCGGACGCGAACTACCCGGGCCTGCAACACGAGCAGATGAAGGCCCAGGTCACCCAGAACTACATCCCTGACACGGCAACCGCAGTCAGCGACGCCTGGAAGGCGCTGGGCGAAACGTTCAAGGAGTTGGCCACCGATTTCAGCATCCTCGTGAACGGCTCCCAGTCCGCTTGGACGGGCAAGGCCGCCGAGGGCGTTCGAGCAGCGCTCGCCAAAGTCGGGACGTTCGCGGAAACGACCGGCGAAGGGTTCACCCGCACCGCGAGCGCCATCGAGCAGCAGCGTGAAGCGGCGGCTCAGGCCAAGAGCTCCATGCCCGACCCCGTGAAGTTCGACCCCCTCTCCATCGCCGGCGACTGGCTGACGAACAAGGGCGGCATCGTCAACCCCGTCATGATGGTGGGCGCGCCCATCGAGATGATGGCGACGTACAACAAGCAGCAGGGCGCCAAAGAAGAAGCCGTCCAGGTCATGCAGACGCGCGACAACACGATGATGTCCGCGGCGATGTCCATGCCCACCATGGAGTCCACGCCCCAGGTCACGCAGGACCAGGGCGTCACGCAGGCGAGCAGCACCAACAGCTCGCACAGCCTGAGCAACGTCAACGCGAGCCAGCGCTTCAGCAGCACCAGCAACGCGGGCATGCCGTCCACGCCGTCGGGCATCAACAACGGCACCACGAACGTCTCGTGGGCCGCGCCCCAGGTCAAGGACCCGTCGCTGCAGCCCGGCGGCAACAACCAGAACAACCCCGGTGGCCAGAACCGGCCGCCGTTCACCCCGCCCGGGATGTTGCCGCCCGGCATGCGACCGCCTGGTGGTGGCCTGCCGGGCCGGCCTCCCGGTAGCGGACCTGGCGGGCCCGGCATGCGCCCCGGCGGACCGGGTGGGCCCGGTGGCGGTGCTGGTGGCGGCCGTGGCACGGGTGGACCCGGTGGCATGGGCGGCGGGATGGGCGCCGGTCGTGGCATGGGCAGCTTCGGACCGGCGACCCCCGGTGGCAGCGCCGGTGTCATGGGGCCCGGCAGTGGTGCCGGCGCCGCGGGTGGCGCTGGCGCCGGCTCCGGTCGTGCCGGGGCCGCGGGCGCCGGTGGCATGGGTGCCGGTGGCGCCGGTCAGGGCGGCCAGGGCGGGGAGGACAAGGAGCACAAGTCCAACTACCTGGTGCCCACCGACGAGTTCTTCGACGACGATCGCATGGTCGCGCCGCCGGTGATCGGCGGATGAGGCGGATCGCTCAGCTCTCCCTGCCCGCGTTCGAGGTCCTCTGGGAGGACCTGCGGGCGGGGAGCATCCCGTACCCCTTCGAGGTCGACCAGCACGGTGAGACGCTCGACGAGCGTGCGCGCATCAAGGCGGCGGTGCACGCCGATCTCGAACGCCGCAACCTCGCGCGCCGCGGCAGGCCCGAGCCCGACCTCGAGGACGCGCTGAACCTGCTGGCGCGTCCGGAGCTGCGCGTCATCGCGCTGTGCATGCCGGACATGAGCCAGCGGACAGTGGTCCGGGCGAGCGTGGTGGCGCGCGGCGGGTACGCGGTGCTGGTGGTCCAGGACGACAGCGGCATCACGCTGAACCTGGTGCAGGCCAACGAGATCGCGACCAGCCTCGCGAACGCCATGCCGCCGGGACGTCCCGGGCCGGGCAAGCCGGTGACGGTGCCCGCGCAGGCGTTCGAGGAGCAGCCGCAGCGGCAGGAAGGCTTCCGCCAGGCGGTCAGGACGGCGGAGAACGACGACGTGCGCCTGGCCAAGCAGATGCTGACCGGTCCGGCCATCGGCAACGGCCACTTCCTGGTGCAGATGGGACAGGGGCGCACCAAGCGCGACTTCCCGCCCGTCACCTGGATCGACACGAAGGCCGGGCGCTACTCGAACGTGCCCGCCCGCGCCGGTTGGTTCACGATCGGCCCAGCCGACAACATGGGGCTGGCGAGGCACCTGGGGCAGGTCCTGGCGATGACGAGCGACCGATGAACCCCGAGAAGATGATCGCGGACCTCGAGTCGAGGGCGCAGCAGCTCCAGCAACGCTCCCAGCAGATGCAGGAGCAGATCCAGCAGGCCAGCAGCACCGTCACCGCGCCCAACGAGGCCGTGACGGTCCGAGTGGCACCGAACGGTGCCTTGCAGCACATCGAGTTCTCACCGGCGGCGCTGCGCCTGACGCACGTGCAACTGGGCCAGCTCGTGATGCAGACCGTGCAGAAGGCCCAGATCCAGGCCGCCGAGCAGGTGGCGTCCATCGTGGAGCCCGAGTTCGGCGGCACCGAGGCGATGGACTTCCTGCGCAGCTTCATTCCGCAGCCGGAGGAAGAGGAACAGCCACCTCCGCCCGAGGACGGCCAGGTCATGCGCGAGGTCTCGTGGAACGCGCCGGCCCAGAAACCCGCACAGCCACGGCCTGCGCGGCCCGCAGACGACGACGAGGACGGCTTCGGGAGCGTGCTCCGGTGACCGGGCCGGGCTTCAGCGTCGACGCGACCGAACTCCACAGGTTCGCCGCCGGTCAGCGGTCCAGGCAGGACGCACTGGACGCGGCCGGCAACAAGGCGGCGGGCGTCGACCTCGGTGGTGACACGTTCGGCCAGCTGCTGTCCTTCTTCGCCTCGAACGCCCAGGAGTGGGCGGAGGGCACAACCGCCGCGATCAGGGAACTGGCTGCGGCAGCGGGCAACGCCGCTGAGGACACGAAGGCAACCGCGCAGACCTACGAGTCGCACGAGGACGCCAACCGCAACAGGTTCGGAGAGCCCCGATGAGCTGGACGGGCTTCAACAGCGATGTGGCGAACCCGGACAACTTCGCGGGTGGCGGTCTCGCCGAGTCCGTCATGCAGACCGTCGACTCGGCCAGCCGCCTGAGCGAAGGCGACTTCGCCGAGTTCGGGATGAACCTCGCGGCCTCCGGGCTGGATCTCCTGGGCATGATCATGGATCCGGTCGGCGCGCTCGCGACCGCGGGCATCGGCTGGTTGATCGAGCACGTCAGTTTCCTGCGTGAGCCGCTGGACTGGCTGGCCGGGAGCGGCGACAAGATCAAGGCTGCCGTCACGACTTGGAACGAGGTCGCCGCCGCTCTCCACGACATAGGTGAGCAGCAGGACAAGGCCGTCAGGAGCGAACTGCCGTGCTGGGAGCAGGGCACCGCCGGCGAGAAGTTCCGCCAGAGCCAGGGCGAACTGGCAGCCGAGATCGCGATGGTCTCCAAGATGAGCGCCTACGTCGCCTCCGAGGTCGCGACCGCGGGCACCATCACAGCGGCGATCCGCGGCATGATCCGCGATCTCATCGCGCTGTTCATCTGGGAGGTCATCCGCAACGCGGTCATCGCGCTCGCCTCCTCCGTGGTGTCGCTCGGCAGTTCGATCGCGGCCTTCACCGCCTGGGCCGTCGGACGCGGCGCTGTCGTGCTCGGCAAGATCACGCAGCAGCTCGCCAAGCTGGTCAAGCTCGTCATGCGCATCATGAGCCGTGTGAAGGGGCTCTTCGGCCAGCTGGGCGACGCGCTCAAGCGCCTCGGCAGGTTCGGCAGAAGCGGCGGCCCGAGCGCGCCACGTGCTCCGCAACCCCCGTCGACTCGCGGAGACGGCTTGGCGGACGCGGGCAGGCGTCTGGAGGACTGGGGCAACACCAGGCCGTCACTCAGCGACGCCGGTGACAAGCTCAAGCAGGCAGGCCGCGAGTTCAAGGACGGCTACGGGGACGCCGGCACCACCTGGAAAAAGAACTACGAGGAGCCGTACCAGCAGAAGGTCCCGCGGTTCGTCGAGCCGTTCCGCGACGCCGTCGACGCCTACACGCCGTACAAGCCGCAAACCCGGCCGGATGGCACGGTGGCGCCGCACTCGTCGCCCAACCTCGTTGATGGGGGATGGGTCGCGAAGGCCACGGCGGATCACCTCCGCGAATGGGCGAAGTACGACGAGTTGGAGAACCAAGGCCGGACTTTCCCGCGACAGCAAGGGTCTTTGGACGAATGACCGAAGCGACTCCAGCTTCCAGCCCGAAGCACGTGCTTCTGGCAGGCGCCGCCATCACGGTGCCCACGATGACGGGTTTCCTGAGCAACACCGGCGAAGTCGGCCTCATCGTGGCGCTGGGATTCCTGTCCGTGGCCGCACTGCCGTTCTGGATCATCGCCCTGGGAAAGCTCCGCCCGCGGGGTGGTGGGTGGCTGTTGATCCCCGCCCTGGCTGTCTTCGTCGGCAGCCTGTTCCCCGCCGGCATCGGCGGGCATTCGGTGTGGCTCACCGCGTTCGGCGAGACGCTGCACTGCCGCGTGGACACCGTCGAGCGGCACCCCAGCAGCCGTGGCGCCGACTCGTTCACGGCTCACCTGCGGTGCGGTGACAGGGAGCTGAAGCTTTCGCCCGCCGGTGCGCGGAAGGCCAAGCCGGTCGGTGCCGAGCTCGATGTCGTAGTGGACGAGACCGGGTTCTTCACCAGCCTCGAACGCGACGAGGTCTCCTGGCTCCACAACGCGCTGTTCGCGATCGGCCTGCTGGGCAGCGCCGGGTTCGTCCTGCTCGTCGCCCGGCTCCCGGCTCGGCGGCCGGAGCCGGTGGTCGAGAAGCAGTAGGCGCACACGCGGTCACGCGCGAGGCGGCGGATCCTCGTAGCGCGTGACCGCGTGCCCTCCCCGCCGAGAACGTACGACCGCTCGGCCGCAGTGCGACGAAACGTCGGGTTATTGGCCAGGAATTGGCAACTTCGACCACGACTTCGCCACCCTCAGACCGCTGCGCAGCGCGGTGAGGCCTTCGCGGAACGCCGCCATCGCCAGGCGGATCGGCACGTCGGAGGTCTCCAGGCGGTGGGTGGCGGTGAGCAGCGCTTCGATGCCCGCGAGCAGGTCGCCCGGGTCGGCCGCGGTCAGGGTGGCGCTGGAAGCGTGGGCCGCGCGGAGGAGGCGGTCGGCTTCGAAGGCTTGGCGTTCGAACGTCAGGGCGGCCTCGCGGAGGCGGGTGGCACCGGGCGAGAAGTCCGGGGAGTCGGTGGCCAGCAGCGCGTGGAACTCCGCGACGACGGAGCCGGCGGTGCGGGTGGCGGAGTCGACGTCCAGCGACAGCTGGGACAGCACGGCGGGAACGTCGGCCGCGGTGGGAGTCGGGGTGGAGGTCAACGCGCGTTCGGCTGCTTCGACGTTGTCCACGATCGCGGAGGCCAGGGTCAGCATGGTGCGGCGCCACACCGGGGAGTTCGGGCCCTCGATCCACGCCTCGCGGACGCTGTGGTGCCGGCGTTCCACGACGATCTGCACGGCCAGGTCCGGGTTGTCCTCGGTCAGGTGGTCCTCGCCCAGCAGGACGACGGGCAGCAGCAGGCCGCGGACGTCGTCCGCGGAGGCCTGGTTGTGGAACAGGAACAGTTCCTCGCGGCAGTACGGGCGGTCGAAGTAGCGGCGGGTCAGCACGGGCAGGAGGACCGCGGCGCTGCGGACCGCGGCGCGCAGGGTCGGCTGGACGAGGTCTCCCCAGCCGATGGCCTCGCGGTCGAGGAAGATCTCCAGGGCTCGGCCGCGGTCGGCGTAGGCGTAGTGGCGCAGGGCTTCGGCGAACGGGCCCACGAAGTCCATCACCACGTCGTCCTGGCGTGCGTAGCTCAGGAAGCAACGGATGGCGGGGGCGTCCGACGGGGGCGTCATCTGCCTTCTCCCGGCGCATTGACAATTCGCGTTTCCGCCACTTCCACCCCATTCTGATCAGGACCGACTATTGTGCCACCCATCGGAATGGAAAAGCGTGTTGCCCATGTCGCACAACGTCTCTGACCAGCACGAACAAGAAGTGCTCGATTCAATGACAGAAAGTGGACAGGACAATGTCAATGCCGGGGGCGGCGCAGGGAAACGATTCTTCGAGGGTGCGCGACGACACCACCCGCTTCCTCTGCGGAGCCGCTCACCGCGACGAGGAGTTCGCGGACTCGGCCATTCGCGAGTACCTGGTGGAGTCCACCCGGTCGATTCCGCGCTCGCCCGGGGTCAACGCCGGCGCGGTGTTGCGGGAGGCGGTGGCGGGACGCACGCGGCGGAAGGTGCGCGACGGGCTGTTGCTGGTGTTGTCGCTCGTGGTGCTGTTCGCCGCGACCGGAACGGTGCTGGTGGCGTGGCTGCTGATCGCCGCGGTCGTCGCGGCCGCGAGCGGGTCACGGCTGGCCTCGCCGCGTCAGCGGCAGGCCTCGACGGCCGTTCGGGGGCCGGCCGTGCTCGGCTTGACCGCCAGCGTGATCGCGCTCTTCTTCGCGCTGTTCAAGTTCATGGAAGAGCTCGACGACACCAGCAACTACTGCAGGCGCAGGTGGGAGGAGTGCGGGCCGGTGAACAGCGACGCCGAGTTCGCGCTCGTGATCATCGGGATCGCGCTGGTCTTCGCGGTGCTGCTGGCGGATCGGGTGATCGTCTGGCTACTGGTCACGAAGAGCTTCCGCCGCAACGGTTTCCGCATCGGCAAGGGCGAGCGGGAGCTGTGGCGGAACGAATGGGCGATCCGGCGGCTTGGGCACGCGAACTACGCCGAAGCGCTCGCGCTCTACCCCACCGACGAGGACGGCGGGCCTGACGACCCGGACGTGGCGCAGGTCATCGTCTACCACGGCTACCGCCCGTTCATCGGCTCCGGCGTGATGTTCGAACCGTGGTCCATGGCGCTGCCCCTCAAGCCCGCCGAGGACGAGGCCGACGCCCCGCTGCCCGGGTTCACCCTCCCCGAGCTGTACGACCGCGTCACGAGCGAGCTGGTCAAGACGGGCCGCTCGCCGTCGCTCTCCCCCGGCCACCGGTTGCGCGGGATGAAGACCGGTGACCGCGTCGTCATCTCCTCGGTCGAGCTGGTGGACCACATCGACGACGCCGAAGCACGGATCGTGTTGCCGGACAAGGACCACGCGCCACGCGCGGTGGTCGGCAGATCCGTTGTGGACGGTCTGATCACCGAGCCGATGGAGTGGATGCGCTACTTCCGCTCGTTCCAGGTCGAGACGTGGGACCGCGACGTCGTCGTCTCGGCCTACCTGACGTTCGGGCTCGACGACGAGATGCTCTACGTCGAGTGGACGCCCTGCATCCTGCACCCGATCCACGCCCGGCACCGCGAGATCGACGTGCTGCCGGCGCAGTCGGCGAGGCCGTTCCTCGAGGCCGTCGCCGACCTGCTGAGGTTCCCGGCGTCCCTGCCGAAGCGGATCGCGACGGCGGTGGGCTGGCTGACCCCGATCCACCAGGCCGAGGGCACGTTCGTCGCGGAGCGGTACGGCGCCACGACCAGCCTGCGGGAGCTCGCGAGCAGGAGCGAGGTCGACAACTACTTCCAGCTCACCGACATCGAGCGCTACGTCAAGGTGCTGGAGTCACGGCTGCTGCGCACGCTCGGCGAGTTCCTGGAGAGCAAGGGCATCTCGGTCACCGAGTTCATGGAGCAGGCCATGCAGGTCACGAGCAACAACGTGCACATCACCGGTCCGGTCATCTCCAGCAACATCGCCACGGCCGGCAAGGCACGGGCGGGCAACACCAAAGGACGATCATGAACGACCGCAAGTTCGAGATCCTCGGCCCCGTGATCGGCAGCAACGTCGGCACCAGCGGACGCGCCAGGGCCGGGGACGTCCACATCGGACACATCAAGGACGTGAGCGCCGTCCTGCGACTGCTCGACGAGTTGCGGGAGGACCTCGACGACGCCAGGGCGGCCACGACGACCGTCGAGGCAGTCGACGACCTGCGGGCGGAGGCGCGCAAGCCGAAGCCCAGCAGGGACGTCGCGGCGCACCTCATGGACAAGCTGGCGGACCGGGGTCTCGGCGAGCGGATGAAGGACCTGGCGAAGGCCTTCGACGCCCTCTACTGAGGAAGTGCTAGACCCTGCGGGCGGTCGCGAACCGGGGCCGCCCCGCCAGGTCCAGGTGGCCGGCGACGTCCGTGAGCACCCGGCGCGCGGACAGCAGCGCCGGCACGGACTCCCCCTGCGTGTCGTCGTGCTCGATGCCGACGGACCCGCCGGGCTTGAGCCACCGCGCGGCGGCCCGCACGACGTGCCGGATCACGTCCAGCCCGTCCTGCCCGGAGAACACCGCGTGGTGCGGGTCGTGCACGCCCACCTCGGGCTGCACGGGCGTTCCCTCCGGCACGTAGGGCGGGTTGCACACCACGAGGTCCACCTGGCCGTCCAGATCGGACAGCAGGGACGGGTCCGTGGCGTCACCGGAGTGCAGCCGGATCGGCGTGTCCCCGGCGGCGACCCGCGCGTCCGCGTTGCGACGCGTCCACGCAAGCGCTTGCGGGTCGATCTCCACCGCGTGCACCACCGCGTCGGGACGGGCAGCGGCGATCGCCAGCGCCAGCGCGCCCGTTCCGGTGCAGAGATCCACGACGACGGGCGAGGAAACGTCGGAGAGCGCCTTCAGGCCCCACTCCATCAGCAGTTCGGTCTCGGGCCGCGGCACGAACACCCCCGGCCCGACCTCGACCGAGACGGAGCCCATCGGCGCCCAGCCGAGGATGTGCTGCAGCGGAACGCGCGAGGCACGCGTGCGCACGAGCTTGTGCAGCTGGTCGATCACCGGCGGGTCGACCAGCGGGATGAGCGGCAGCCGACCGCGCTCGACCCCGAGCACGTGCGCGGCCAGGTACTCCGCGTCGACGCGCGGACTGTCCACCCCCGCCTCGGCGAGGATCTTGGCCGCCTCGGAGATCGCGAGGCGGAGCGGCTGCCGGTTCATCATCGGGAGGAAGCCATCTCAGAAGTTGATCATGTGCCCGGCCAGGCCGTGCACCGCTTCCTTGACGGCTTCCGAGAGCGTCGGGTGCGCGTGGACGTTGCGCGCGACCTCGTGGACCGTGAGGTCCCACTGCTGCGCCAGCGTGAGCTCGGGCAGCAGCTCGGTCGCCTCGGGGCCGATGATGTGGCCGCCGAGCAGCTCGCCGTGCTTGCCGTCGCTGATCAGCTTCACGAAGCCGCCGGGCTCGGCCAGGCCGTGCGCCTTGCCGTTCGCGGTGAACGGGAACTTCGCGACCTGGACGTCGAAGCCCTTCTCGCGGGCCTGCTTCTCGGTGTAGCCGAACGAGGCGATCTGCGGCTGGCAGAACGTCGCGCGCGGGATCATGACGTAGTCGAGCTCCATGGTCTCGGCGCCCGCGATGGTCTCGGCGGCGATGATGCCCATGGACTCGGCGGTGTGCGCGAGCATCAGCTTCGCGGTCACGTCACCGATGGCGAAGATGTGCGGCACGTTGGTGCGGCCGCGGCCGTCGATGTCGATCGCGCCGCGCTCGGTGAGCTTCACGCCGGTCTTCTCGAGGCCGTAGCCCTCGACGCGCGGCACGAAGCCGATGGCCTGCATGACCTTGTCGGCTTCCAGGACCTCCTCGGCACCGTTCTTCGACACGGTGACGCGGACCTTCTCGCCCGACTCGTCGATCGACTCGACCCGCGTGCCGACGCGCACGTCGACGCCGAGCTTCTTGTAGCGCTTGAGCAGCTCGGCGGACACCTCTTCGTCCTCGAGCGGCACCATGCGGTCGAGGAACTCGACGATGGTGACCTTCACGCCGTAGTTGTGCATGACGTACGCGAACTCGACGCCGATGGCGCCCGCGCCGGCGATGATGATCGACTCCGGCAGGTCCTCGGTCATGATCTGCTCTTCGTAGGTCACGACGCGGTCGGACTTCTGCGTGTTCGGCAGCATCCGGGTCGTGGCGCCCACGGCGATGATCGCGTGGCCGAAGGTGATCGTCTCGTCCCCGACGGTCAGGGTGTGGTCGTCGGTGAAGTCGGCCCACCCGTTGTACTCGGTGATGCCGTTCTTCTTCATCAGGAAGTGCACGCCCTTGACGCGCCCGTCCGCGACCTTGCGGCTGCGCTGCCACGCCGCGCTGTAGTCGAAGCTGACGGTGCCGTCGACCTTGATGCCGAACGTCTTCTGCTCGTGCGTGAAGAGGTGCGCCAGCTCGGCGTTGCGCAGCAGTGCCTTCGACGGGATGCAGCCGACGTTCAGGCAGACGCCGCCCCAGTACTTCTCCTCGACGATGGCGGTCTTCAGCCCGAGCTGAGCCGCACGGATCGCGGCGACGTACCCGCCGGGACCCGCACCCACGACGACGACATCAAAGTGTGCGCTCATGAGCACCAGCCTAGGTGCCGAGCTGCTCCCGCAAGAACTCAACCGTCCGTTTCCACGCGTCGGCGCGGGCGTGCGCGGTGGCCTGCGGAGTCCCACCACCCGAGAAGGTGACGCCGGGTCCCGGGTAGGTCACCTCGGTGGCCGGCCGGTGCGGCGGGCCCGCGATCAGGTGTCCTGCCTCGGGATACACGACGTGCTCGTGCGCGAACGGGTGGTCGTGGTCCTTCAGCCGCCGCAGCGCGACGTCGCTCAGCTCGGTCGAGGGCCACCCGTCGTCCTGTCCGGACGAGATGAGCAACACACCCCCGGCGATCCGTTCGACTCCGATCTCGGTGTCCTCCGGGACGCCGTCCTCGGTGCTGAACGCGAGCCGCAACGGCACCGGTTCGCCGTTGACGATCCTCGCGCGCAGCTCGTCGCCGATCTCGTACGGCAGGTACGGCAGCGGCTCGCCCTTGAGCGTCCAGGACGCCGCCTCGTACGACAGCTTCTGCAGCAGGTTCGCGCCCGGTCCGATCGCCTGGGTCACGACACCGCTGCCCACGACGCTGACCACTGCCTTGACCTGGGAGTACGTCGATCCGACGAGCAACGCCAGCTCACCGCCGCGCGAGCCGCCGACCACACCGATCTCTCCGGCGCGTTCGCTCAGGTGGTCGATGGCCTTGCCGAAGTACTCGAGCGGGACGTCCACGAGGTGCTCGGGCAGCCCCGGCAGGCCGAAGTAGCCCAGCGCGAACGTGACGAACCCGTGCCCGGCCAGCAGCGCCGCGTCCGTCTCGTGCAGGCCGCCTTCGGACCCGCTGAGCACGATGACGCCCGGAAGGTCTCCTCCGTCGTCCTCAGGGGCGAACAGCGTGCCGACGAGCCCGTTCTCCCGGACCTCCTGGCGTTCGACGCCCTCGGGCACCGTCAGGCGGTCGAGAACGCGGTCCCCCACGCCCTCGACGGAGAGAACGGCCGGGCCGGGCTTGCCACCCGTGCGCTCCAGCGACCAGAACAACCCCATCGGGTCAACACCGCGATAGCTGCCCTCGGCTGGCGCGTGCCTGGTGAGGTCTACGACACCATGGTCGTCCGCGTCGAACACGGCATGAGAGGCGCGCTCACCCGTGGAGAGCTGCACTGTGATCGTCTGGCCCGGTTCCAGGCCGACGACCTGCACCCCGACCGGGTGGTCGAGGGGCGCTGTCTGCGGTTTCACCAGGATCTCGGCCACAACGCGCCCCTCCCACGTCGGATTACCCGCCTGCGAGCCGTTCTGCCCGGTCAGCGGCGGCGAGAGCGTCCACCACCGCGTCCAGGTCACCGTCGAGGACCTGGTCCAGGTTATGCGCTTTGTACCCAACGCGGTGATCGGAGATGCGTGATTCGGGGAAGTTGTAGGTCCTCACCCGTTCACTGCGGTCGACGGTGCGGATCTGCGTGCGGCGCGCGTCCGACTGCTCCTGCGCCTTCTGCTCCTCGGCGAGCGCGGCGAGCCTCGACTGCAGCACCTGCATCGCGCGGGCCTTGTTCTGCAGCTGGCTGCGCTCGTTCTGGCACGAGACCACGATGCCGGTCGGCAGGTGCGTGATGCGCACCGCGGAGTCGGTGGTGTTGACCGACTGACCGCCCTTGCCGGACGAGCGGTAGACGTCGATCCGCAGGTCCTTCTCGTCGATCTCGACCTCGGTGGTCTCCTCGGTCTCGGGGAAGACGAGAACACCCGCGGCGGACGTGTGGATGCGCCCCTGCGACTCGGTGACGGGCACGCGCTGCACGCGGTGCACGCCGCCCTCCCACTTCAGCCGGCTCCACACGCCGTCCGGGGTCGTGGTCTTGGCCTTGATGGCCACCGTGACGTCCTTGAACCCGCCCAGGTCGGAGTCGGTGCCGTCGAGCATCTCGACCTTCCAGCCCTGGCGCTCGGCGTACCGCGTGTACATGCGCAGCAGGTCCCCGGCGAACAGCGCGGACTCCTCGCCGCCCTCACCGGACTTGATCTCCAGCAGCACGTCGTCGCCGTCGTGCGGGTCACGCGGCAGCAGCAGTTCGGTGAGCCGCTCCTCCAGCCTGGGGAGCTGCTGCTCGATCTGCTCGACCTCGTCCTGGAACGTCCTGTCCTCGGCCGCGAGCTCCTTGGCCGCCTCGAGGTCGTTGCGGGCCTGCTCGATCTCCCTGGCCGTCTGCACGATGGGACCGAGCTGCGCGTACCGCTTGCCCAGCTTGCGCGCTCCCGCCTGGTCAGCGTGCACGGAGGGGTCCGCGAGCTTCTTCTCGAGCTCGTCGTACTCGGCGAGCAAGCTGTCCAGCGACTGCGACACTTCTCCTGCTTTCGTCTTGAGTTGCCCCGGAAACGGCGACGGCGCCCGCCCCGGCCGTGAAGGCCGAGGTCAGGCGCCGTGAAAGCAGCTACTTGTTGCGCTTGCCGTAACGCGCCTCGAAGCGCGCCACGCGACCACCGGTGTCCAGGATGCGCTGCTTGCCCGTGTAGAACGGGTGGCAGTTCGAGCACATCTCGACGCGGACCTCGGACGCCGAGGTGGTGCTGCGGGTGGTGAAGCTGTTGCCACAGCTGCACGTCACCTCGGTGGCGGTGTACTCGGGGTGGATTCCACTCTTCAAGATCTTGTCCCTTTCAAGGATGGCCGCCGGGTCCCAGTTGGTGAACGGGTGAACCGGAGCCGGACTCGACCGATCAGTTTGCCAGACCGTTCAACACGTGCAAAAACGCGGTTGTTCCCGACGCATGCACGAGGCCTTATGCGTGGTCGAAGTCACAACCGTTCATCCCCCGCGATAGCCCGTTCGGCGCAAGGTGAAACCGTTCGGCTGGATACGACTCCGTGTTGTTGGTCGGTGTCCATCAGACTGTGCCGGTGTTCTGCGTCGCTGAACGGCCGATAAGCCCGCTCCTGTGGCTTGCTGTGCCTTTCGCGTTCTCCGCCGCCGTGTTCGGCCTGATGGGGTCGGCAGGGCTGCTGACGGCCGCCTGGACCACAGTCCCCCTGTCACCGGTCGTGACGGGCGCCGGCGTGGCCGTGGCCGCGGCCATCTCGGGCGGCGTGCGCTGGAGGCGCGCCTGGCAACGGGTCTGGTTCCGCTGGGCCTACCTGACGGCGTTCCTGGTGGTCGGCGTGCTGGTGGGCGCGGTGGAGGTCCCCGCGCTGGTCACGACAGTGGTGGGGGTACCGGTGCTGCTGGGCCTGGTGTTCCAGTGCCTCGTGCAGAACGACGAGAACCAGCAGACCGCCGGCTGTCGCTGACACCCGCCGCGCACGGCCGCAGCGGCGCCGGGGACACCTCGGCATTCGAGTGGCGTTCCACGAAAAAGCCCCCGCTGACCAGCAGCGGGGGCGATTTCACGTGGAACTGGCGTCCGACGTCAGTCCTGCTCGGCGCCGGGCGTCGTCTTCGCCACCTGCATCAAGAACTCGATGTTGGTGCGAGACTTCCGCAGCCGGTCCAGCAGCAGGTCGATGGCCTGCTGCCCGTCGAGCGCGTGCAGCACCCGGCGGAGCTTGTGCGTGACCGCCATCTCATCCGGCGAGAGCAGCAGCTCTTCCTTGCGGGTACCGGAGGAGTCGACGTCCACGGCCGGGAACGTCCGCTTGTCCGCGATCTTCCGGTCCAGCTTGAGCTCGGCGTTGCCGGTGCCCTTGAACTCCTCGAAGATCACCGAGTCACCGGCGGAACCGGTCTCGACCAGCGCCGTCGCGATGACGGTCAGCGACCCGCCACCCTCGATGTTCCGCGCGGCTCCGAGGAACCGCTTCGGCGGGTACAGCGCCGTCGAGTCGACACCACCGGACAGGATGCGGCCGGAAGCCGGCGCCGCCAGGTTGTACGCACGACCCAGACGCGTGATCGAGTCGAGCAGCACGACCACGTCGTGACCCATCTCGACCAGGCGCTTCGCCCGCTCGATGGCGAGCTCGGAGATGGTCGTGTGGTCCGACGGCGGCCGGTCGAAGGTCGAGGCGATGACCTCGCCCTTCACCGAGCGCTGCATGTCGGTGACCTCTTCCGGACGCTCGTCCACGAGGACGACCATCAGGTGGCACTCGGGGTTGTTCTTCGTGATCGCGTTCGCGATCGACTGCAGAACCGAGGTCTTGCCGGCCTTCGGCGGCGACACGATCAGGGCGCGCTGGCCCTTGCCGATCGGCATCACCAGGTCGATGACACGGGTGGTGAGGATGTGCGGCTCGGTCTCGAGGCGCAGCCGCTCGTTCGGGTAGAGCGGCGTCAGCTTCGTGAAGTCCGGGCGGTTGCGCGCCTCTTCCGGGTCCAGGCCGTTGATCTTGTCGACGCGGACCAGCGGGTTGAACTTCTGGCGCTGCTGCTCGCCGTCGCGCGGCTGGCGGACGGCGCCGGTGATGGCGTCGCCGCGGCGCAGGCCGTACTTGCGGACCAGCGACAACGACACGTAGACATCGTTCGAGCCCGCCAGGTAGCCGGAGGTGCGGACGAACGCGTAGTTCTCCAGCACGTCCAGGATGCCCGCGACCGGGAGCAGGACGTCGTCCTCGCGCACCTCGGTCTCGCGGTCGCCACGACCGCCACCGTCCTGGCCCTCGCCACGGCCACCGCGCCTGCGGCGGTCGCGGAAGCGGCCGCGACGGCCGCCCTCGTCGTCGCCGTCCGGCTGGCCGCCGCGGTCGTTGCGGTCGCCACGGTCGCCACGGTCGCCGCGGTCGGAACGCTCGCCGCGGTCGCGGTTGCGGTCACGGCCACCACGCTCGTTGCGGTCGCCGCGGTCGGAACGCTCACCACGGTCGGAACGCTCCGAGCGCTCGTTGCGGTCGCCGCGGTCCGGACGCTCGCCGCGGTCGGAACGCTCCGGGCGCTCACCTCGGTCGGAACGCTCGGACCGCTCACCGCGGTCGGGACGCTGCTCGGCCTGCGGCTGGCCCTCGCCCTCGGCGCCGCCACCACCGCGGCCGGAACGGCGGCGACGGTTACCGCGGCGCCCACCGTCCTCGGACGACCGGGAGTCGTCACCAGCGCCGGGCTCGGCGGCGGCGGGCTTCTCCGCCACCTCGAGCTGCTGCTGAACAGGCTTCTCGGCGACCTTTTCGGCCTGCACCGCGGGCTTCTCGGCGGGGGCCTCGGCCTTCGCGGCGGCCTTCTCGGCCTTCGCGGGCTTCTCCGCCTTGGCGGGGGCGCCGGAGCCCTGCTTCTCCTTGATGGCCGCGATCAGGTCGCCCTTGCGCAGGCCCGCGGTTCCGGTGATGCCCATTTGGCCCGCGAGCTCTCGAAGCTCAGCGAGCACCATGCCGGACAGACCCGCGCGCCGGCGCGGCGTCGTGCCGTTCGAAGGGGTGGACAGAGCGTTCTCCTCGGCTCCAGAACCAGACGCAGCTGCGACGTCGCTGCTCAGCAAATCGGTGTTGCTCACACATGTCCTTCCTGACCAGGCCCCGCCTCCTACGCGGCCCAGCGGACCCGTCTTCCCGCTTCAACTGGGGAACGACGGTCAGTCCGATGCAGACGGAAGCACACACCGCTTCCGGCAAGCACGGGACTTTTCTCAGGTCACACGGCGATCGGGTGCCTCTTTTGCGTCTGCTCCGCCCGCACGGCACAGAGCCGGAACACAAAAGGATTGCGACCCGGAACGAGTGTCCGGGCGCGACACCGGCGCCCGTGCGCGCGGTGACTGATCGCCCCCGAGGGTAGACGCCGCTCCTCCACCATGCAACAACCGGGTCCGGGTGTGTCAGTCCAATGGACGAACGCGCACGCCGGCGGCGTCGACGTCGAGTCTGCGCACGTCGAAGCCGTGCGTGTCGACCTCGGCGGGAAGATCGCCGAAGGCGATCACGGTGGGTCCCGCTCCGGACACGCAGGCGGGAACACCGAGCTCGCGGAGATCGTTGATCACCCGAACGGTGTCCGGCCATGCGGGTTCGCGGTAGTTCTGGTGGAGTCGATCCTCAGTGGCGGCAAGGAGAACCGACGGGTCGGACGTCAGCGCGTGCACCGCGAGGGCGGCCCGTCCCGCGGCGTGCGCCGCGTCCGCGTGGGGCACCTCGGCCGGCAGCAGGCCGCGCGTGGTCTTGGTGGACGACTCCTGCGACGGTATGAGCACGACCGGGCGCACGCGTGCGTCGACGTCCATCCGGACGGCGCGGTACCGCTCGCCCTCCGACCACGCGACGGCGACACCGCCGAAGAGCGAGGCGGCGGCGTTGTCCGCGTGGCCCTCGAACTCGGCGGCGATTTGCAACGCGTCCGTGTCCAACTCGCGACCCGTCAGGGTGAACCCGGCTGCGACACCCGCCACGATCGCGGCGGCCGACGAGCCCAGTCCCCGTGCGTGCGGGATGGTGTTGCGGCACCTCAGGGCCAGTCCACCGGTGTAGCCGGTGGCGCGGACGGCCCGCACGACGAGGTGGGTCTCGTCGAGCGGGACGGCACCGGCCCCGGCACCGTCAACGGTGATCGAGAGGCCTTCGACACCTTCGCCGCCGGCCACCTCGACGTCGTCGTACATGCCGAGCGCCATGCCCAGCGCGTCGAACCCCGAACCGAGGTTCGCGGTCGACGCGGGGACGGAGACGAGGAACTTCACGCGAGCTCCAGCGCGTGCGCCACGGCGCCGGGGTCGACCGGGACCGGCTCGACCTCGGTGGTGCCGAGCAACGCGGTGTCGGGGTCCTTCAGACCGTGGCCCGTGACGGTGCACACAACGGTCGACCCCTTCGGCAGCCTGCCGTCCTCGGCGGTCTTGAGCAGACCGGCGATGGACGCGGCCGACGCGGGCTCGACGAAGATGCCCTCGGACGAGGCCAGCAGGCGGTACGCGGCGAGGATCTGCTCGTCGGTGACGGCGTCGATCAGGCCGCCCGAGGCGTCGCGGGCGGTGACGGCGCCCGTCCACGACGCCGGCGAACCGATCCGGATGGCGGTCGCGATGGTCTCCGGGTTCGGCACCGGCTGGCCGCTGACCAGCGGCGCGGCCCCCGCGGCCTGGAAGCCGAACATCTTCGGCAGGCCCTTGTCGTAGGACGTGTAGCCCTTCCAGTACGCGGTGATGTTGCCCGCGTTGCCGACCGGCAGGCAGTGCACGTCCGGCGCCTGGCCGAGCACGTCGCAGACCTCCCACGCGGCGGTCTGCTGGCCGACCAGGCGGACCGGGTTGACCGAGTTCACCAGCGTGACCGGGTACTCGGCGGCGGTCTTCGACGCGAGCTCCAGGCAGTCGTCGAAGTTGCCGTCGATCTGCAGGATCTTCGCGCCGTGCATGACGGCCTGCGCGAGCTTGCCCATGGCGATCTTGCCGCTGGGCACCAGCACGGCCGCCGTCAGGCCCGCCTTGGCCGCGTAGGCCGCGGCGGAGGCGGAGGTGTTGCCGGTGGAGGCGCAGATCACGGCCTTGAGGCCGGACGCGAGCGCGTACGTCATCGCCACGGTCATGCCGCGGTCCTTGAACGAACCGGTCGGGTTCGCGCCCTCGACCTTGACGAAGACCTCGCAGCCGGTGGCGGCGGAGAGGCGCTTGGCGTGCACCAGCGGCGTGCCGCCCTCGTGCAGCGTCACGACCTCGGCACCCTCGGGGATCTCGATGCGGTCCCGGTAGGCGTTGATGAGCCCGGGCCAGCCCGCTCTTGAGGCGTTCACTCTTCGCCCTCCACCCTCATGACGCTGACGACGTCCCGCACCACGGGGAGGCCACCGATTTTGTCCACAGTGGACCGCAGCGCGGCGTCGGTCGCCGCGTGCGTGACGATCACCAGGCTGGCGTCCTCGACGCGGCCCTCCTGGCGCACCGCGGCGATGCTCACGTCGTGCTCGGCGAACACGGCGGCGACCTGCGAGAGGACACCCGCCTTGTCCGCGACGTCGAGGCTGATGTGGTAGCGCGTGGGCGTGTTGCCCATCGGCTGCGCGGGCAGCGCGGCGTAGGCCGACTCGCGCGGACCACGTCCGCTCGCGACCATGTTGCGCGCCACGGCGACCAGGTCGCCGACGACCGCGCTCGCCGTGGGGGCGCCACCGGCGCCCTGCCCGTAGAACATCATCTCCCCCGCCGCGTCGGCTTCGACGAACACCGCGTTGAACGCACCGTTGACGCTCGCCAGCGGATGCGTCCTGGGGATCATGGCCGGGTGGACTCGAACGGCGACTGATTCCTGGCCGGACGGGCTGACCGCGCGCTCGCAGATCGCGAGCAGCTTGACCGTGCGGCCGAGGCCCTTGGCGGCCGCGATGTCCGCGGCCGACACCGCGCGGATGCCCTCGCGGTAGACGTCCGACGCCGTCACGCGCGTGTGGAACGCAAGGGAGGCAAGGATCGCGGCCTTCGACGCGGCGTCGAACCCGTCGACGTCCGCGGTCGGGTCGGCCTCGGCGTAACCGAGGCGCGAGGCCTCCTCGAGCGTTTCGGCGTAGCCCGCGCCCGTGGCGTCCATCGCCGACAGGATGAAGTTGGTCGTGCCGTTCACGATGCCCATGACGCGCGTGATCCGGTCTCCCGCGAGGGATTCCCGCAACGGGCGCAGCAACGGGATCGCGCCGGCGACGGCGGCCTCGAAGTACAGGTCCGCGCCGGACGCGTCGGCCGCCTCGAACAGGTCGGACCCGTGCTCGGCCAGCAGCGCCTTGTTCGCGGTCACCACGGACTTGCCGCGGCGCAGCGCCTCCAGCAGCAACCCGCGCGTGGGGTCGATGCCGCCGATGACCTCGACGACGACGTCCACGTCGTCCGACTTCACGAGCGCCTCGGCGTCCGTGGTCAGCAGGTGCTCCGGCACCTCGCGGTGTTTGTTCGGCCTGCGCACGGCGATGCCGGCGAGTTCCACCGGCGCGCCGATGCGCTGGGTGAGGTCCTCTGCCTGGTCCGTCAGCAGCCGGACTACCTCCGTGCCCACCGTGCCACACCCCAGCAAGGCGACCCGAATCGGTTTCACGGCTTTCATACCTCCAGACGGAACAGGTCGTCCTCGGTCTCGCGACGCAGCAGCAGCCGCGCCTCTCCGTCGGTCACCGCGGCGAGCGCGGGCCGTGGAAGTCGGTTGTACCCGCTCGCCATCGAGTAGCAGTAGGCCCCTGTGGCAGCGATCGCAACGAGGTCGCCCGGCGCCAGGTCGTCGGGCAGCCAGCAGTCGCGAACGACGATGTCACCGGACTCGCAGTGCTTGCCCACCACACGACACAGCACGGCCCTCGATTCGGGCTCGGAC
Source organism: Lentzea sp. CC55 (assembly GCF_021056325.1). Lineage (NCBI taxonomy): Bacteria > Bacillati > Actinomycetota > Actinomycetes > Pseudonocardiales > Pseudonocardiaceae > Lentzea > Lentzea sp. CC55. Next base: position 162,997 of record NZ_JAJCXE010000004.1, read on the forward strand.
GCGCGGGAGACCAGCTTGCAGTCGTAGACCGCGTCGTACAGGGCGGTGCGGATGTTGTCGCTCATGCCGCCGTCGACGCTGACGTACCGGCGCCGCGCGCCACCGTCGAGCTCGATGTCCTTGATCGTGCCGACCTCGTACACGGTGACGGTGCCGGGGCCCACGATCGCGCGGCCGGGCTCGACCGCGATCCGGGGCATCTCCAGGCCGTTGTGCTCGCACTCCTTCTGCACGATGTTGTGCAGCTGCCGCGCGAGCTCGGCCGGCGGGGGCGGGTCGTCGTCCGGCGTGTACGCGATGCCGAGACCGCCGCCGAGGTCGACGACGTTCAGCGACGGGACGTCGCCGTGCTCCTCCCGGACGGCCGCGAGCAGGCCGATGACGCGGCGGGCCGCGACCTCGAAGCCGGACGCGTCGAAGATCTGCGAGCCGATGTGGCTGTGCAGGCCGACGAGCTCCAGGCCGCTCGCCTTGAGCACGCGGCGCACGGCCTCGGCCGCGTCACCGGAGGACAGCGAGAAGCCGAACTTCTGGTCCTCGTGCGCGGTCGCGATGAACTCGTGCGTGTGGGCCTCGACGCCGACCGTCACGCGGATCAGCACCGGCTGCACCACACCGCGTTCGCGCGCGATCTGGTCGAGGCGCGCGATCTCGTGGTACGAGTCGAGCACGATCCCGCCGACGCCCGCCTCGACGGCCGCGATCAGCTCGGGAACGCTCTTGTTGTTGCCGTGCAACGCGATGCGCTCGGCCGGGAAGTCCGCGCGCAGGGCGATGGCGAGCTCGCCGCCGCTGCAGACGTCGATGGAGAGGCCCTCTTCGGCCACCCACTTCGCGACCTGCACGCTCAGGAACGCCTTGGAGGCGTAGTGCACGAGCGTCGGGTCGCCGAACGCCTCGGCGTGCTCGCGGCACCGCGCGCGGAAGTCCTGCTCGTCCATGACGAACAACGGGGTGCCGTACTGCTCGGCGAGCTCGCGCACGTCCACGCCCGCCAGCTCCACGACGCCGGCGTCGTTGCGCCGGGCGTTGCGCGGCCACACGTTCGGGTGAAGGTGGTCGAGCTGGCCGGCGGCGGTGGGGCGGTCACCGGCGGTGTTGCCGGGGACCACGACGTCGGCGTGCCGGGGTCCGGCCGGGTGCGCGCGCATCACATGCGCTCCGGGGCGGTCACGCCGAGCAGGCGCAGGCCCGCGGCGAACACGCGCCTTGTCGCGTTGACGAGCTGAAGCCTGACCTGGTGCAACGGAGTCGTCTCCTCATCGCCGCGGGGGAGGACGCGGCAGTCCTGCTGGAAGCGGTGGTACGTGCCCGCGAGCTCCTCGAGGAAGCGGGCGACGCGGTGCGGTTCGCGCAACTCGGCGGCGGTGGCCACCACTCGCGGGAACTCGCCGATGGTGCGGATGAGGTCGCCCTCGCGCTCGTGGGTGAGCAGCGCGAAGTCCTCACCTGGGGTGATGCCGAGATCAGCGGCGTTGCGCAGGATCGACGACGTGCGCGCGTGCGCGTATTGCACGTAGTAGACCGGGTTCTCGTTGCTGTGTTTGCGCAGCAGGTCGAGGTCGATGTCGAGGCCGGAGTCGACGGACGACCGGATCATGGCGTAGCGGGCGGCGTCGACCCCGACCGCGTCGACCAGGTCCTCCATCGTGATGACGGTGCCGGCGCGCTTGCTCATCCGCACCGGCTGGCCCTCGCTGACGAGGTTGACCAGCTGGCCGATGAGCACCTCGACGCTGTCCGGGTCGTCGCCCAGGGCGGCCGCCGCGGCCTTGAGGCGCGCGATGTAGCCGTGGTGGTCCGCGCCGAGCATGTAGATGCACAGGTCGAAGCCGCGGCCGCGCTTGTCGACGAGGTAGGCGATGTCGCCCGCGATGTAGGCGGGGGCACCGTCGCTCTTGATGACGACGCGGTCCTTGTCGTCACCGAAGTCGGTGGACCGCAGCCACCAGGCGCCGTCCTTCTCGTAGAGCGAGCCGTTGGCCTTGAGCTTCGCGACGGCCTCGTCCACGCGGCCGCTCTCGTGCAGCGAGTCCTCGTGGAAGTAGACGTCGAAGTCGGTGCCGAACTCGTGGAGGCTGCGCTTGATCTCCTCGAACATCAGCCCGACGCCGATCTCGCGCACCTTCTCGGGGTCGCCGAGGGCGCCCGGTTCGCGGCGCAGCACCTCGGCCGCGATGTCGCTCACGTACGTGCCCGCGTAGCCGTCCTCGGGAGCCGGTTCGCCCTTGGCGGCGGCGATCAGCGACCGGACGAACCTGTCGATCTGCGCGCCGGCGTCGTTGAAGTAGTACTCGCGGGTGACCTCGGCGCCGCGGGCCCGCAGGACCTCGCCGAGCGCGTCGCCGACGGCCGCCCAGCGCGCGCCGCCGAGGTGGATGGGGCCGGTCGGGTTCGCCGAGACGAACTCCAGGTTGATCCGCTTGCCGGCGAGCTCGGTGCCGGTGCCGTAGCCGTCCTCGAGCGCCGCGCGGACGATCGCTCCCTGCGCCCCGGTGGCGAGGGTGAGGTTCAGGAAGCCGGGACCGGCGACGTCCGCCTTCGCGATGGCGGCCTCGGTCAGCAGGGCCTCGGCCAGCCACGTCGCGAACTCGCGGGGCTGGGCGCCGACCTTCTTGGCGAGCTGGAGCGCGACGTTGGTGGCGTAGTCGCCGTGCTCGGGGTTCCTGGGTCGCTCGACCGTCACCCGCTCGGGTGCAGCGGCAGGGTCCAGACGTCGGTCGGCCAGCAACCGGGCAACCGTGGTCCGGACCAGATCGGCGAGCGCTTCTGGGGTCACGCCAGAAGAGTTTAGAGAAGCGTTGTCGCAGGTCTCGACCGGGTTACCGGGTCTCGGAGGGTGAGACGGCAAGTGTTAACGCGCACGTGGTATCGCCCTGCGCTGACAGCGATCCGACACGGAGTCCCTACACTGGCGCCGGTTGACCAGGACGACATCTGAGGCGGACATGACCAGCGGCAAGAAGACGAAGGCCACACGCAACAGCGTGGCCGCAGCCCGTTCCTCGGTGGTGGCGAGCAAGCCCAAGCCGTGGGGCACGATCATCGCGGTGATCGCAGTGCTCGGCCTCGCGGGCGGCGTTTTCGGGTATGCGTACTCGCAGATCCATGCGAACAACGTCAAAGAGGCCGCCCTGGCCAAGTGGAAGCCCTCCGACACGAACAAGGACCCGTCGACGCAGCTCGCGGGCATCGTGATCAAGGACTACAAGGGCTCCCGCCACGTCGAGCCGACCCAGCGCGTCGCCTACGACCAGACCCCCGCGTTCGGCGGCCCGCACGACGCCCAGTGGGCCGACTGCACCGGCGTGGTCTACGACAAGGCCGTCCGCACCGAGAACATGGTCCACGGCCTCGAGCACGGCGCCGTCTGGATCGCGTACAACCCGGACCAGGTCAAGGACGACGCGCTCGCCAAGCTCAAGGCCAAGGTCGAGGGCATCCCGTACATGATGCTGTCGCCGTTCCCCGGCCTCGACAAGCCGATCTCCCTGCAGGCCTGGGGCCACCAGCTGAAGGTCGAGAACGCCGACGACGAGCGCATCGACCAGTTCATCTCCTCGCTGCTGCGCAACGCGAACACCTACCCCGAGGTCGGCGCGTCCTGCGAGAACTCGCAGTTCCTCGCCAACCCGGCCCCGTTCGTGGCCGAGAAGCCGGGCGCCGACGCCGTGCCGATGGACGGCGGCAAGGACGACTCGCAGACCGAGGGCCAGCCCCAGCAGAACCCCAGCACGCCCCCGTCGGGCACCGCCTCGACGCCGCCGTCGAGCTGACATGACCTCTGACGAGACCACGTCCGGGCGCCCCGCCTCCGGGGTCGCCCGGACCCTCGTGATCAGCGCCGCCGTCCTCGCCGTGCTCCTGCTCGGCGCGGCGGTCGGCCTGCTCGTCAAGCTCCCCGGCTCCACCGGCGGCTCCGCGGCCCCGGCCTCCGGCTCCGTGGACGTCGGCTTCTGCCAGGACATGGCCATGCACCACCTGCAGGGTATCCAGATGGCCAACATCGCCAGGGACCGCTCCGCGGACCCGGAGATCCGCCAGCTCGCCTTCGACATCGCCTCCACCCAGCTCGAACAGGTGGGCAGGATGAAGGGCTGGCTGATGATGTGGAATGAGCACGAGCAGAACATCAGCGGCGTCTACATGAAGTGGATGGACGCAGCGGGCATCCACGGCCACGGCGCCACCACCCCGGAAGCCGGCAAGCCGATCATGCCCGGCATGGCCACCACCGAGGAGCTCACCAAGCTGCGCACGGTCGCGGCGGGCCGGGACTTCGACGTGTACTGGCTCCAGCTGATGCTGCGCCACCACATGGGCGGCGCCCCGATGGCCGAGTACGCCTCGGCCACCGCGGGCCTGCCGTTCGTGAAGACGCTGGCCGACAACATGCTGAAGTCGCAGTCGGCCGAGACCGACCTGATGAAGGACTACCTGGCGAAGCGCGGAGCCGCCCCGCTGCCGTAGCCCGGTACCGCCGATCGACCGCGAGGGCCGTCCCCGGAAGGCAGGGGGCGGCCCTTTCGCTCGTCCTCGGTCCCCGGAGGCACCCCGACGCACCTGGACAACCGCCTACCCCTGAGTAACGTAGGTCACACCCCTACTCGGAGGTAACCATGACCGTCGACGAGCGCGCGGCCAGGAAGGTCGCCGAACAAGCACGGGAAACCCGCTGGCAGCGCCCCAGTTTCGGCAAAGAGCTCTTCCTGGGCCACTTCCGCCTCGACCTCATCCACCCCCATCCGAGTGGCACGGCCGAGGACAGGGCCCGCGGCGAGGCGTTCCTCGACAAGCTCCGCAAATTCACCGAAGAGCACATCGACAACGCGGTCATCGAGCGCGACGCCCAGATCCCGGACGACGTCCTGAAGGGCCTCAAGGACCTCGGCGCGTTCGGCATGAAGATCAAGCCGGAGTACGGCGGCATCGGCCTGACCCAGGTCTACTACAACAAGGCGCTCATGCTCCTCGGCAGCGCCAACCCGGCCGTCGGCGCGATGCTCAGCGCCCACCAGTCGATCGGCGTGCCCCAACCGGTCGCCATGTTCGGCAGCCCCGAGCAGAAGCAGGAGTTCCTGCCGCGGTGCGCCAAGGGCGAGATCACCGCCTTCCTCCTCACGGAACCGGACGTCGGCAGCGACCCGGCCCGGCTGGGCACCACCGCTACGGAGGACGGCGACGACTACGTCCTCAACGGCGTGAAGCTCTGGACGACCAACGGCGTGGTGGCCGACCTCCTGGTCGTCATGGCCCAGGTCCCGGGCAAGGGCATCACGGCGTTCGTCGTGGAAGCCGGCGCCGAGGGCATCACCGTCGAGAACCGCAACGCGTTCATGGGCCTGCGAGGCCTGGAGAACGGCGTCACGAGGTTCCACGACGTCCGCGTGCCGAAGAAGAACGTCATCGGCAAGGAGGGCGCCGGCCTCAAGATCGCCCTCGCCACCCTCAACACCGGCCGGCTCAGCCTGCCCGCCCTCTGCGCGGGAAGTGCCAAGTGGTGCCTCAAGATCGCGCGCGAGTGGTCGGGCGAGCGCGTCCAGTGGGGGCTGCCGGTCGGCAGGCACGAGGCCATCGCGGGCAAGATCGCCTACATCGCCGCGACGGCGTACGCGCTGGAGGCCGTGCTGGACCTCAGCTCCGAGCTCGCCGACGCCGGCAGCCACGACATCCGCATCGAGGCCGCGCTGGCCAAGCTCTACGCGTCGGAGAAGGCGTGGCTCGTCGCCGACGAGCTCGTCCAGGTCCGCGGCGGGCGCGGGTACGAGACGGCGCAGAGCCAGGCCGCGCGCGGGGAACGCGGCGTCGCGGCCGAGCAGGTCCTGCGCGACCTGCGGATCAACCGCATCTTCGAGGGCTCGACCGAGATCATGCACCTGCTGATCGCGCGCGAGGCCGTCGACGCGCACCTCAGCGTCGCGGGCGACATCATCGACCCGGACGCCGACCGCCAGGCGAAGCTGAGGGCGGCGGCGAAGGCCGGCGGGTTCTACGCGAAGTGGTTCCCGACGCTGGTCGTCGGCAAGGGCCAGACGCCGGTGGGCTACACCGAGTTCGGGCCGCTCGCCAAGCACCTGCGGTTCGTCGAGAGGTCGGCGCGCAAGCTGGCGCGGCAGACGTTCTACGCGATGTCGCGGTGGCAGGGGAAGATGGAGCGCAAGCAGCGGTTCCTGAGCCGGATCGTGGACATCGGGGCCGAGCTGTTCGCCATCAGCGCCACGTGCGTGCGGGCGGCGCGGGACCGGAACCCGAACTCGCAGGCGCTGGCGGACGCGTTCGCCAGGCAGGCGCGGATCCGGGTGGACGAGCTGTTCGAGAAGCTCTGGAAGAACACCGACGACAGCGACCAGGTGCTGGCCGAGCAGGTCCTCGGCGGCGCGTACACGTGGCTGGAGGACGGCATCGTCGACGTGTCCACCCCGGGGCGGTGGATCGCGGACTCGACCCACCGCGAGTCGACGGCGGAGAACGTCCACCGGCCGACACCGCGCTGACCCCCCGTTGCTGCACTGGGCAGGCTGATGGTGCGGGCGCGGCACCTGCCCAGTGCACGGCCGGTAGGGGGCTACGTCCCCCGCATCCCCCTACCGACTCCCCTTGCAACGGAAGGACACAACCCTCCAGGTGGAGGTTCCGGTAACGCTAAGCCACAAAACACCGTTAACAGTTACGACAATTGAGTGAATTACCAGGTGAGAGCTGGTCAACTACTCTCAGAGAGTAACTTCGAAGACCATTTCGTGCGCCTGTCGTGATGGCTTCGCAGGGCACGCACCGGGGGTCCGTCGGCCCGCGCTTTCGCGAAATGTCCACAATGGACACTACCGGGCAAGCTGCCCGCCGGCTGCGGCTGCGCTCGTCCACCCAGGCCACCACGGCTCCGCCGATGCCCGCTGATGCACCCGCCCGGCGGCTTGCGGCCGATCACCGAGAGCCCGGCTTCCTCGACCGGCAACTGTGGAGAGGACAGGTTGACGGACAGATCACGTCCACTCCCTTGACAACGATGTCACGTGCAGAAACGCTCCCACCCACATGGGGCAGGCGGGCGGAAGGGTTGCAATGAGGCACCTGCGCAAGAGACGAACTACAACCCTGTTGAGCGTCGCGATCACTGCGACACTGGTGTGTGGCGTCACCAACGGCTATGCGGCCGCCGCACCAGAGGAGCCAGGAGTGGGTTTTTCGTCGTCCTTTGAGGACGGTCAACCTCAACCGTCGTGGTCGAACACCGTCGAGACCGACGCGGCGGGCGCGCCGAAGGCCGCGGGCGTGATCGGTTCGGACGGCTCGGGCATCCCGGGCAACGTCTCCGACAAGGTCGTCGAGGTGAGGGCCAACGGCGAGTACGCGGAGTCGGGCGAGGTCAAGGAGAACCTTGTCGACGGCAGCGTCAACACCAAGTGGCTGGTCTTCGCCACCACCGGCTGGGCGACGTTCAAGTTCGACGAGGCCAGGACGATCAGGAAGTACGCGCTCTCGTCGGCCAACGACTCCCCCGAGCGCGACCCGAAGAACTGGACCCTGCAGGGTTCGGCGAACGGCACCGACTGGACCGTGATCGACACCCGCACCGGTGAGACGTTCGCCGAGCGCTTCCAGACCAAGGCGTACGACATCGCGTCGCCGCAGTCGTTCCTGCACTACAAGCTCGACATCACGCTGAACAACGGTTCCACGAACATCGTGCAGCTCGCCGAGGTGCAGCTGTCCGACGGTTCGACGAACCCGCCCGCGCCGAACATGCGCAGTGTCACGGGCACCGGCCCGACGGGCGGCTACACGTCCAAGTCGCGCGTCGGCTGGACGGGCGTGAAGTCGTTCCGCACGCAGGGCCGCCACACCACCGAGGGGCGCGCGTACAGCTACAACAAGGTCTTCGACGTCGACATCCCCGTCGGCGCGAAGACCGAGCTGTCGTACATGATCTTCCCGGAGTTCGTGACCGACAACCTGGACTACCCGAGCACGTACTCGGCGGTGGACCTCGCGTTCTCCGACGGCACGTACCTGAGCGACCTCAAGGCCGTCGACCAGCACGGCGCCGTGCTGTCGCCGCAGGGCCAGGGCGCGGGCAAGTTCCTCTACGCCAACCAGTGGAACAGGGTGGCGTCGACGATCGGCGCCGTCGCGGCCGGTAAGACGATCAAGCGGGTCCTGGTCGCCTACGACGGCCCGAAGGGCCCGACGGACTTCGCCGCCTGGTACGACGACATCCGCATCGGCGACGTCGTCACCAAGCAGTACGCGAAGCCTTCCGACTACGTGCTGACCACGCGCGGCACCAACTCGAACGGCTCGTTCTCGCGGGGCAACAACTTCCCGGCGACCGCGGTGCCGCACGGCTTCAACTTCTGGTCCCCGATGACCAACGCGGGTTCGCAGAGCTGGCTGTACGAGTACCAGCAGCGCAACAACGCGCAGAACCTGCCGACGCTGCAGGCGTTCACCACCTCCCACGAGCCCAGCCCGTGGATGGGTGACCGCCAGACGTTCCAGGTCATGCCGTCGGACAAGGCGCCGACCCAGGACCGCGCGCTGCGCGCACTGCCGTTCAAGCACGACAACGAGATCGCGAAGGCGCACTACTACGGCGTGACCTTCGAGAACGGCATGAAGACCGAGATCGCGCCGACCGACCACGCGGCGGTCTTCCGGTTCACGTTCGCCGACCAGGGCCAGAAGAACCTCGTCTTCGACAACGTGAACAACTCCGGTGGTCTCACCCTCGACGCCGCCAACGGCGTCGTGACGGGCTACTCGGACGTCAAGAGCGGCCTGTCCACCGGCGCGACCCGCCTGTTCGTCTACGGCGAGGTCGACAAGGCGGTCACGGCGAGCGGCAAGCTCACCGGCATGGGCCGCGACAACGTGGGCGGCTACTTCTCGTTCGGCGACAAGACCGTCGAGCTGCGCATCGCCACGTCGCTGATCTCCGTGGACCAGGCGAAGTCGAACCTGGAGCAGGAGGTCCGCGGGTCGGACACGTTCGAGTCGGTGCGCGACCGCGCGCAGGCCGCGTGGGACGAGATCCTCGGCATCATCTCCGTCGAGGGCGCGTCCGAGGACCAGCTGATCACGCTGTACTCCAACCTGTACCGCCTCTACCTCTACCCGAACTCGGGCTTCGAGAACGTCGGCGGCAAGACCCAGTACGCGTCCCCGGTGTCGCCCGCGGTCGGTGAGAACACGCCGACGCGGACCGGCGCCAAGATCGTGGACGGCAAGGTCTACGTCAACAACGGGTTCTGGGACACCTACCGCACGACCTGGCCCGCCTACAGCCTCTTCACGCCGTCCAAGGCGGGCGAGATGGCCGAGGGCTTCGTCCAGCAGTACAAGGACGGCGGCTGGATCTCGCGCTGGTCCTCCCCCGGTTACGCGGACCTGATGACCGGCACGAGCTCCGACGTGGCGTTTGCGGACGCCTACCTCAAGGGCGTGTCGAACTTCGACGTCAAGGCCGCCTACGACGCCGCGGTGAAGAACGCGTCCGTCGTGCCGCCGAGCAACAACGTCGGCCGCAAGGGCATGGACCGGTCGATCTTCCTCGGCTGGACCGGCAACGACCAGCTGCACGAGGCATGGTCGTGGGCGATCGAGGGCTACCTCAACGACTTCGGCATCGCGTCGATGGCGAAGGCGCTGCACGAGAAGACGGGCGAGAAGCGGTACGCCGAGGAACACGAGTACTTCCTCAACCGCGCCCAGAACTACGTGCTGACGTTCGACAAGCGGATCGACTTCTTCCAGGGCCGCAACGTCGACGGGTCGTGGCGCGTCGAGGACCCGGCGAAGTACAACCCGCAGGACTGGCGCTACGACTACACCGAGACGAACGGCTGGAACATGGCGTTCACGGTGCCGCACGACGGGCAGGGTCTCGCGAACCTGTACGGCGGGCGGGAGAAGCTGGCGCAGAAGCTCGACTCGTTCTTCACCCTGCCCGAGACCGCGAAGTTCCCCGGCGGCTACGGCGGCGTGATCCACGAGATGATCGAGGCGCGGGACGTGCGGATGGGCCAGTACGGCCACTCCAACCAGCCGTCGCACCACATCGCCTACATGTACAACTACGCCGGCAAGCCCGCGCGGACGGCGGAGAAGGTGCGGGAGATCCTGTCGCGCCTGTACGTCGGCTCGCAGGAGGGCCAGGGCTACGCGGGCGACGAGGACAACGGCGAGATGTCGGCCTGGCACCTGTTCTCGTCGCTGGGCTTCTACCCGCTGCAGATGGGCAAGCCGGCCTACGCGATCGGTTCGCCGCTGTTCACCAAGGCGACCGTGAAGCTCGAGAACGGCAAGAAGCTCGTCATCAACGCGCCGAAGAACAGCGCGAAGAACATCTACGTGCAGGGCGTGAAGGTCAACGGCAAGGCGTGGAACAAGACGTCGCTGCCGCACGACGTGCTCGCGGCCGGTGCCACGATCGACTTCGACATGGGTCCGAACCCCTCGGCGTGGGGCACCGGCGTGAACGACGTGCCGGACTCGATCACCCGGGGTGACGCGGTCCCGACGCCGCTGCGCGACGTGGCCACGGGTGTGTCCACCTCTGCTCTGGTGGACAACAACTCCTCCACCTCCGCGGTGGTCCGCTCGTTCGACTTCAAGGCGGCGGACGCCAAGGAGAAGGCGGAGTTCTACACGCTCACGAACGCCCGCACGGGCACCTCGCCGTCGGCCTGGGAGCTGAAGGGCTCCTACGACGGCAAGACGTGGGCGACGGTCGACAAGCGCTCCGGCGAGACCTTCCAGTGGCAGCAGTACACCCGGTCGTTCAAGATCGCCTCGCCGGGTCGCTACACCTTCTACCGCCTGGAGTTCTCCGGCGACGTCGCACTCGCCGAGTTCGAGCTGCTGTCGAAGCCGCTGCCGGCCGCCACCACCACGGTGACCGGCACGGTCAACGGCCCGCTGCAGGTCAAGGACGTGACCTATGTGGACGGTGCCACGATCAGCGGCCCGGTGACGGTCGCCCGCGGCGCCACGCTGTACGTCTTCGGCGGCGAGGTCAAGGGCCCGATCTCGGCGTCGGACGCGGGTTCCGTGGTGCTCGTCGGCACCCGAGTGTCCGGTCCGGTGACGGTCCACGGCTCGGCCACCGAGGTGGCGGTCGAGAACACGTCGGTCAGCGGCCCCGTGTCGCTGACGTCGAACAAGACCAGGTCGGTCGTGGCGTTCTCCACCGTCGGCGGTCCGTTGTCCTGCACCGGCAACGACCCGGAGCCGTCGAACAACGGCTTCGCGAACGACGTGAAGGGTCCGAAGGCAGGACAGTGCGCTGGGCTGTAGTGCGTAGACGCCCGTCGCGCTGACGGCGAAGGCCGCGTTCCGTCACGGAACGCGGCCTTTCCCGTTCACCTGAAAGGATCTATCCCTTTCAGACATACTCCGATGAGATCTTGGAATTCGCGCGTGGTGACTGGGGAGGCTCTTGTGGTGCCGTTCGAACGAGGCCGTGTGCGGATCGCGGTTCCCCACCCGAGGACGGAGATCGTTCCGTCACGAACCGGCGCCCCGTCCACCAAGGACGGGATCCGCGACCTCCCCGCATCACCAGGAAAGCTCCCGGCACCGCTGCGCTGACGAGCCGCCCTCGACCTGCAGCGTGGCGTGCTCGATGTGGTACTCGGTCGCCAGCAGCGACTGGGCGGCCTTGAGCACGGTCTCGTGATCGGCGTCCGGCGCGGTCGTGAGGTGCGCCGAAGCCACCTCCATCCCGCTCGTGAGCGTCCAGACGTGCAGGTCGTGCGCCTCCGTGACACCGGGCAGCCCGGCGAGCGCCTTCTGCACCTCCGTGACGTCCAACCGCTCCGGCGCGTGCTGGAAGAGGATGTGCAAGGCGTTCTTCGCCAGCACGTACGTCCGCGGCAGCACCCACACCCCGATGAGCACACCCATGATCGGGTCCGCGTACTTCCACCCCGTCGTGATCGTGACGAGCGCGGAGACCAGCACCCCCACCGACCCGACCAGGTCGGCCAGGACCTCCAGGTACGCACCCTTGACGTTGATGCTCTCCTTGGCGCCCTCCCTGAGGACGCTGAAGCTGACGAGGTTGGCGGCAAGCCCCAGCCCCGCGGCGATGAGCACCGGCCACCCCGCCACGCTCGGCGGGTCCTGGAACCGCCCGACCGCCTCGAAGACCACGTACCCGGCCACCCCGAAGAGCAGCACCGCGTTGGCCAGCGCCGCCAGCACCTCGGCCCGGTAGAACCCGAACGTGCGGTTCTTCCCGGCCTTGGCCCTCCGCGCGACCATGATCGCGGCCAGCGCCATCCCGACCCCGAGCACGTCCGTGAGCATGTGCGCCGCATCGGAGATCAGCGCGAGCGAGGACGTCGCGAACCCCACGACGAACTCGACGACCATGAAGATCGCACCGATGCCGAACGCAACCCACAGCTTGCCGGCGTGCTGCCCACTCGCAGACGCCGTGCCGTGCCCATGCCCGTGGCCCATGCTTCGGAACATATAGCGACATGCGCATGAGTGCAATCCGAGCCATTCCCCGTCAGCCGATCTCGTGACGGACGCCACGCCTGGCAGGTTGGTGGGGGTGGGGGTGAAACGAGGTGGCGGTCGTGCGCTAGGATCTTCCACGTAGCTACGGCCCCCGTAGCTCAGGGGATAGAGCACCGCCCTCCGGAGGCGGGTGCGCAGGTTCGAATCCTGCCGGGGGCACCAAAGTCGAAGGCGATTCGTGTTCGCGGACAGCGCGAACCGGGTCGCCTTCGGGCGTTTTCTGGGGGCCGAGCCCCCGGACCGCCGTCGTGGGTCGAGACCGCCTGTGCAGCGCCCTGACGGGAGGCACGTGATCAAGGCGCGCCGACTGGTCAGCGCGCCCTACGTGTCGGCGACGGTTGAGCACAGGCCATCCCGCAGGCTCCGTGCCCCCGGCCCTGGCCAATGACCGCCTCGGGGCCCCTCGAACCCGCGACAATCTTCAGCCGCCGCTCCGTCCGGCCAACCGGCGCCTCCACGACCTACATCCACGCCCGGCCCGGCCAGTGGTCGCACAGGTTTCATGGCTAGCGCCAACCCACTGAGTTTCTGCATGTCAGGATGCTGGCCTTCATCGGAGTAGATGTCCATGTATCGCATGGCGATCGCGTTGAAGCTGCGGACCTGCGCCAGCCCGAGCACACACAGAGCGACCACCGACAGCACTTCAGTGAGTGCAGCGACTCCAACCACGATCGTCAGCAACACGGTCAGCTGCGGCGGCATGGGTTCGTCAAGTTGCTTCAGAGTAGACCTCAGTTTATTATATTTCAAAGTTCTGAGGAGGCTGTCGATGAAGTCGATCGAAGTGAGCGATGGCGTTCACGACCGCGTGGCTCTGCTTGCTCGCGCTTGGAAGGTCGCCGCGGGTGAAGCGATCCGCCGCTTGCTCGATGAGTTCATGCATTCCGGCGAGCAAGCACCACGGCGCGAATCTGAAGACGACGAAGTTCCAATCCACGCTGTGTACGAGGGCCAGCGGATCGACGCGGTCTACCACACCAGGACTAAGCGGGTGGACGCCGGCACCGGCGTACTGGCCGGGCAATCCTTCAAGAGCCCCAGCGGCGCGGCGATGGCCATCGTACGAGCGCTCAACCCCAAGGTTCATCCCAACCGCAACGGTTGGACGTTCTGGACCATCACACAGACCGGAAAAACCTTGGAGGCGATCAAGCCTGATTGATCCTCGCTCAGCTTCACGCTCAGCGGAGCGCGCCCATCCACACCTGCCGGCCAACCTCTGCGAGCTTGGCCTCAAGTTCGACGGCGTCGGGAAGCGCGATCAGTAACCGACGCTGGAATTCTTGGTCGTGCCGTGCCACGACCAAGTGGACAAGCTCGTGCACCACGATCAGGTCCAGCAGTTCAGCGGGAAGCTGCATCGCCGCCCAGTGGAAAACAACCGTGCCATCCCGTTTGCGCAGCCCCCACCGATCACCCAGATCGGTCACGATGACACGCGGCGGGGAAACTCCAATCCTTCCCGCCCACGCGCTGACACGATCACCGAGCCAACGCTGTCCCCGCGCCGTGTACCAGTCAATGATGACCGCAACCCCAGCAGGACCGCTGACCGGCCGAGAAAGGTCAAGCCAGCCGCCGTGGAGCGCGATACGGCGGTCGTGGCCGTCCAACAGCCGAAGCCGATAATGCCGACCGAGATAGATAAACCCTTCGCCGTCGAGGATCTCGATCGTTGGATGCTCCGCCGCGAGCTCGGTACGACGCTTGATTGTGCGGGCCAGCCACAGCCGTCGAGAATGCACTACTGCGGCGACCTCGGCGGGCTCAGCATCCTTCGGTACAGCGATCACAATCGAGCCGTCAGGCGATACGGCCAGCCCGAGCGTCCGGCGCCGAGGGCGCACCTCCACCCGCCATGACCACTGGCTCGGCAGCCCGACCTTGGCCACGGCGGCATCAACAGCGCTGATCACATCGCTGATTTTGACACCAACCGCAGGAAACGTTCGCGATTGCGCGTGGCGAGTTCCATCAATCGGTCAGCCGTGTACCTCGCGGCGCTCAGTGGCAGCTTGACATCCCATTTCAGCTTGCCGACCAGCGTCTTTCGGGCGCGGTCACGCACCTGTCCGTTGTATGGGAAATGGTGCGGCTGCACTTCCACCGCGATCGTCCTTGACAACAGACGTGCACGGTCGACCAGATCGATACGCAGGGTCGTCGCCTCGTCGGGCAACGCAGCCAACGCTTGTTCCAACAGGCTGTACACGGGCTGTTCGGTCCAGCGGTCCAGGCCGTGTTCGTTGACCACTTGGTCCTGCGCGACGGTGTCGCCGTGCAAGTCCATCATCGCCAGGAACGCCTGACCGAAGTCGTGGTCCTCCCCCAACCTCTCGAGGATCTCCTCGAGCCGGTCACTCAGCCTCTGATAAGTGACCGGGTCAGACGTAAGCCGAGCTGAGATATGTGACCGCAGCGCGTGCTTCATCTCCAACGCCCGAGCACGGTCATCCGGCAGTGCCTCCACCTTCTCGGCGAAGTCTGGCGCGGTGATCTCCACCGGAGGAATGCGTTGCACCACATCCGTTGCTTGGATGTGCTTGTCGATCAGCGCCCGGACCTTCGCACCGTACCTGCGCGGATTGAACGAGTCCTGTGAGTCCCTGTAGCGACACCGCGCGAGGTACTGCACTTCGCCAAGCTGACGCACCGCTGCCTCGTACTGCAACGCCTGCGGCCTCGGCAGTACAGCGTTGACCGCGATGAGGAAAGACTTCGTCTTTTCGTCGAAGTCGGCCCGCAGTTCGACGTCGTCGAGGAAGGCGAGCAACTGCTCGCGATCCCCCGCACTCTCCAGAGAGGAGATCCCGAGACCGGTGAGAAAGTTGAGAACACTCCGATGCTGCTCACGAAGCCACGGCACAGCAGCCTCGTCCAGCCGCTGCATGAACGCCTGAGCGTCGGTGTCGCCGATGACGTCCTGCAGGTGGTCGATGTCGTAGTCGGCCATCGCACGAACAAGCGCGTCGGCGATCGCGACGTAGTCGACGACCAGGCCAAACTTTTTGTTCCGGCTTGGCCTGTTGGTGCGGGCGATGGCCTGCAACAGCTCGACGTTCTTCATCGGGCGATCCACGTACAGGACCTGCTCTACCGGCGCGTCAAAGCCCGTCAGAAGCATCGACTTGACCGTCAGGAACGCGATCGGGGCCGATGGGGACCCGGTCTTGGCTTCCAAACGCAACTGACGTGGCTCAGCAGGGGTATGCCATGGATCTCCGACGCTGAGCACAGCGTCCCCTTCAGGGACGTAGATCTGCCACGGCTCGTGTGCCGATGCGGGTTGGTCGCCGAGCCCGTCCTTGAACCGGGCTATGTGCTTGCGCTGCTGCTCCTTCATCGTCCACCTGCGCCACTCAGCCGGGTCAGCGGAGCGTCCGTCCTGTGAGTTGCTTCCTCCTGAACGCCTGCCCTGGGAGATGACCGGCACGACATCAAGCTGCTCGAGCAGCTCACGATTGTCGTGTGCCAGGCGCAGCAGCTCCACGCGCTCGTCCACATCCGGTGCGGGATCGTGCAGCACCGACGGGGACAACGAATCCAGCTCCGCCAGCAACCGATCTCGCGCGTCCTTCAAGGCCTCTCGATAGCGCACAGCGGCTTTCCTGGACACCGCAACGACCTGTGCTGAGAAGCGGTCAGGCAGGATGTAGCGCACCCAGTGGTGAAACATGTGCTCGGCCTTGAGCCGGATCAGGTCCGCCGCCTCGAGGACCTCTCGCGACCGAGCTGCGTGACCCAGCACCCGCTGGCGCCGGTCGGCTTCGGGCACTGCCTCGTCGAAGCCGGTGTCGAGCGCCAGCCGTTCGACGATCTCCGCGCCGGCTTCCCAAGCCTCGTAGCGAACAGGCACGACCGCGCCGTCTTTCTCGGCGTGCTTGAGCGTGTACGGGTCAATGATCGGACCGAAGATCTCCGACGTGTGCTTCCTGGTACCGGACAGAATTGGCGTTCCGGTGAAGCCGATGAGCACGGCGTTGGGCACCATCGCGCGCAGCCTGGCGTGCAGCCAGGAGTCCTGCGACCGATGCGCTTCGTCCACGAGAACGACGATCTCCGGATTGGCGTTCGCCATGGAGACCTGGACATGCGTGTCGTCCTGATCCTCGCCGAGGCTCTCCTCGACACCGTCGTCGGCGTCTTCGTCACGTTGCGCCTTTTGGATAGTGACAAGAATCAGGTCGGGCGTGTCGCGGGCGAGATCAGCGCGAGCACTGTCGACAGAGGTGGCGCGATGCGGCGTTTGCCCACTCCCGCCGAGACTTGCGGCGATCTGGTCTTCCAGGTCGATGCGATCGGTGACGACCACGACCTTGAAGCCACTCAGATCCTGATGCCGCCGCAGAGCTCTGACCAGGAACGTCATCGTGAGACTCTTGCCTGAGCCCTGGGTGTGCCAGATGACGCCACCCCGATGGTCCGGCCTCTTGCCGGCCGCGATCTCCTGATGGCGCCCTTCGAGACGCGCGATCATCCGCTGGACGGCTCGGTACTGCGGCCACCTGGCGACGATCTTCGTCGTCCTGCCGCGGGACCGTTGACTCACGGTGAAATTGCGCACGATGTCGAGCAGGCGCTTGGGCCGCAGCATCTCCGCGGCGAGCACTTCCTGTGGCAGGAGTGGCAGTTCTGCAAACTTACCCAGGTCGTCCCGCGCCTGCTTCTGCACGTCGTCGTCGGTCGCCTGCCACGAGGCGAAGTGTGCGGGCTCGGCCGTGATCGTGCCGTATTCGGCACCTTCCCGGTCGGTTGCGACGAGCAGCTGCACGAAGCGCACGAGGTCGGCGACCGCCCCGTCGCGCGCGGCGCCCGCGTAGTCAAGCAGCTGCTCGATCGCGTGGTCCACAGCTCCTGGACCAGGAGCCTTGCATTCGACGACGA
The DNA here is from genome assembly GCF_021056325.1 of Lentzea sp. CC55. NCBI lineage: Bacteria > Bacillati > Actinomycetota > Actinomycetes > Pseudonocardiales > Pseudonocardiaceae > Lentzea > Lentzea sp. CC55. Next base: position 180,412 of record NZ_JAJCXE010000004.1, read on the forward strand.
CCAGCGGCAGCCCGTTGACGAACAGCACGAGGTCCAGCTCGATGTTGGCCTTGGGCCCGATCGGTGTGTCGATCTGGAACTTGGACACCGCAAGGAGATCGTTGTTCTCCGGCTCGTCCCAGTCGATCAGCCGGATCGGCCGGGGTCGATCGGGGTCCGACAGCCCTTCCACGGTCAATTCGGCACCGGTCAACAGTTCCGTGAAGGCAAGGTTGCCTGGTACGCCCCGACCGATTCCGGTCATGACCTTGCTGACGATGGTGTCCAGCCGCGGCCCGTCCAACCACGGGCGACCGTCAGGCCCTGGATTGATCCGGTGTACCGCGTCGCGCAAGCGACCAGGCAGCACCACATCCGTGAAGCTGTCCCGGCCCGAGCCAGTGGAGCCAGGCGAGCATCTCGGTAGGTGTGTCCAGCCCATCGCCACAAGCTGATCAATCAGCGGCTTATGGACTTCATCCCACTCGCGCTGCATCGGTCCCCCTTCAAGATCCACCGACCTTACCGGCCGACTCAGGCGTATCCGAGCTCCTTCAAGTAAGAGGCGAGCTTCTGCGCCGCCGCATCGCGTTGAGCTTCCAGCTCGGAGAGGGAGACCTCGTACTTTTCACCCCATTTGGTGAATGCCTCGACGATGCGGGCCCTGCCAGCCGCGAGGTAGCGGTCGAGCCGACCAGCCAGATCCCGGTCGAAGACCTGCAGCACGATCTCCACGACAGTGCCCGATGCCTTGGCCACCTGAGCTGCGGCCTGAAGTTGTTCCTTGAACAGCTTCTCGATCTTGTTGCGCTTGGTCTTGGCCAGGGCTGCTGTCTTTTTCAGCCGCTCAACCTCCGCCGGCGTCATCTCCGGGTCTGCCGTCTCGTCAGCTTCTTCATCTTCGTCGTCGGTGCGGTCCAGCGCGGCCTTGGCCGCCTTGTACGCCGCCTCGGCCTCGGCAAGCTCGGCTTCGGCCTTCTCCAGCTCGGCCAGGAAGTCCGGGAGCAGGTACGGCACGACCGGATGATCGAGTGCCCTGCGCCGTTCCGCGGCGGTCGGCTTCTTGACCTTGCCGCCGGCCTGCTCGATCGGCTCCAACATGGCCTCGATCGTGTCCACCCAGCCGTCGAGCACCCGCTCGAAGCCACCGACCGCGAGCGCCTTCAGGTCGTGCCTGGTGTCCATCCACCAACCGGCGACGATGCCCGCGGTGGTGAACTCGTCAAGCACACCGAACGGCACAAGAGCGTCGGTGAAGCCGGTCAGCAACTCCCCGCGCAACACCATCAAGCGCTTGTGCACGGGCAACGCCTTGACCAGCTTGGTTTCCCGCTCCCACCAGCTACGGTAGGCCTGCCGCAACTCCTCCTCCCGCTCAGCGGCCAGGTGAGGAATGCGGCTGGCCGTGGCCCTCGGTCCCTCCGGAAGGAAGTCGTAGTAGTCCGCATCACGCTCGGCGAACAACGCGTGCACATCAATGCCAAAGGCAGTAAAGAGATGTGCCTTGGCCTCGACCTCGGACTTCGGCACTCCCCCGTGCAGGTGCGCGCGGACGTCCTGCGGCTCAGGTGGCGGAGCGTTGTCGACGTAGCGCCGGATGTTCAGATTGGCGTCCTCGGCGAGGAGTTCGTCTACGGACACGACGCGCGAGTAACCGGGAATCGGCAGCCACTCTTGGAACGTTTTGACGATCTTCTCGATGTGCTCGGGCGCCAGGTCGTTCTGCGCACGGCCGGACGTGTACTCCCGGTCCGCGTTGATGAACAACACCTGCCTGTGCCGGTCCGCGGGCTTACCACCCGGACTACGAAGCACGAGCACGCACGCCGGGATACCGGTGCCGTAGAACAGGTTCGGGCCGAGGCCGATGACGGCTTCGATCACGTCCGCCTCAAGCATCTTCGTGCGGATGTTCCGTTCCTCACCGCCCCGGAACAAGACACCGTGCGGCATGACCGTGGCAGCGATGCCATATTCCTGCAGCACCGCGATCATGTGCTGGGCGAACATCAGGTCGGCCTTCTTGCCGGTTTCCGGGGCCCAACCGAAGTCCATCCGATCAGGGAACTTCATCCCGTCTCGCTCGTAGCTCAGCGAGAACGGCGGGTTCGACAGCACCTTGCTGAAGCGGCGCAGCTTATCCGCGGTCTCCAGGTGCATCGGGTTCGCGAGCGTGTCGCCATTGTGAAGCTCCGCCGCACGCACGCCGTGGAGCAGCAGGTTCATCCGAGCCATCGCCCAGGAGGTGCCGTTCTTCTCCTGGCCACACAGTTCGAGCCGCTCGACGTTACCGCCGTGCTCCTCGACGTGTTCCTTGGCCAGCAACAACATGCCGCCCGACCCCGCACACGGGTCATAGACACTGTCGTTCGGCTGTGGGTCAACCAGGCGCACCATCATCCGCACGACCGAACGCGGCGTATAGAACTCGCCGCCCTTCTTTCCCGCCGAGTCGGCGAACTCGGCGATGAGATACTCGTAGGCGGCGCCGAGCATGTCCGGGAACTCGAAGTCGGCGTCGCGCAGCCGGTACTTGTCGAAGTGCCTGATCAGGTCCGCGAGCTCCCGGTTGGTCAGCTTGGTCTGCCCGGTCTCCCTGCTGAACCTGATGTGGCGCAGCACGCCCTTGAGCATCCGCTCGTTCTTGACCTCCAGGCCGGCCAGTGCCTTGTCGAGCTCAGCGGCGATCGAGTTGGACTGCGCCGTCAGCTGGTTGAGCCCCTGGTGCTCGTGAGGACCTGGCTTGTCGCATCGCTCGGTGTTCGTGCACAGATGCGGCCCTCGCCACCAGCGGGACTCCGGCGGCACGCATACGTGGTCGGGGTACGCCTCTTCGCTGTTTGCCCACTCAAGCGTCTCCGCGAGGTCACCGTTGGATTCGGCGAAGGCGTGGTCGTACTCTTCCTGCCATCGCGGCTGGAACTCGTCCGAGCACCGCTTGAGAAACAGCATCCCGAAGATGATGTCCTTGTACTCCGAGGCGTCCATCTTGCCGCGAAGGATGTCGGCGGCGGCGAACAGGTGCCGTTCCAACTGCGAGAGGGTCAACTTGGCCACCCGCGCACCCTACTCAGTCGCCGAGGATGCCCAACGCCACGAGTAGCTGCCACACGCCCGTGGACGGGTCGCGCTTGAGCGGGTCACAGTGGTCCGCGTGACCGGGGTTCTCCGAGCAGGCCGGGGTCGGGCAGTCGTTCGTGAGCTTCCTGGCACGCTTGGCCGCAGCGTTCTGCTTGCCCGTCAGCGTGGCGGCACGCTCGCCCTTGACACTCTTGTCGCCGTCATCCGAGAACGTCTCCCAGTGCTTCTGCTGCTGGAGTTTCTTGTGCACGATCGTGTCCGCCCCGTTCTGCGCCCCAGAGAACGAGTTGAAGTGCAGGAGGAGCCACAGATCGAACGACGGATGCGAGAAGGCGACCTGCACGCGAGCCTTCTTGGCTACCGCGAACGCCTCCGGGATTCCGATGTGTTCGTCCCGGTCGAACAGCGCCCAGAGCTCACCATCCTCGCCGCGGTGCTCCAGCACGCGGTCCACGACCTCGCGAGGCTTCAAGCCGGTCTTCCGTGACTCGCGATGGATATGGAACTGATGTTCCTCCCCGAACGTCTCCTGCAGGTAAGCAAGGTAGTCGGGTTCGGTGACTCCGCCCTCAACGGCGATGTAGAACAGCCGGACAGCCCTGGAACGCCCAGGCTTGAGATGTACTGGCTTGTCCGCATTGGGATCACTGCGGCGCTTCCGGCTCACCCGACCCCCGCCAGCAACTCCGCGACTTCCCGCGCCGTCGCACCCTCCATCACCCGTGGCACGCCGCCGAAGCGACCACGGAGATAACTCCGCTCGAGGTTCTCATCCTTGCGTGGATGCGCGTCGAGGAGCGGATACAGCTCGGTTTCGCCGGTCTTGCGTTTGGTCGTGATCCGCACCTGCTCCCGGCTGAGCGGGCGGCCGACCATGCCGGTGCCGAGCAGCGTGGCGTCGTGTGTGGTGAAGAGCAGTTGAGCGCCGCGCGAGTTCGCCTCAGGATCTTGGAACAGCCTGACCACCTCGGAGGCCAGCAACGGATGGAGGCTGGAGTCGAGTTCGTCGGCCAGTAACACCGAGCCTCGATCAAGGACTTCGAGCACTGGGCCAAGGAACGCGAACCAGGCGTGTGTCCCCAGTGACTCCTGCGCCAAGAAGTCGAGCGGCATCGGTTTGCCGCCGTCGGCCCTGTGCAGGAGCCTGACCTGGTTCTCCTCGGGCAGCGTCTTGTCGATGTCCAGACCGACGATGCCGAGATCAGCGACCTTGAGCAACGACTCGACCTGCTTGCGGTATTTGGCCCCACCCCTGCCGCTGACCAACCGATCTCGGGTGTACGCGCTGCGCTGTGCGACGTCCTCGCCCGAGGTGACCAGCCAGAAGTTGTCGATGAACCAGCGGTGGATCGCACCGAGCTGCCGGTGGTTGAAGCTCGCGCCGACGGTGAGAAGTAGCGCGTTGGGCCTGGTGAGTTCGACCAGCCTCTTACCGTCGCGCAGGTTCGCGTTGGGGAAGCGGAAGTCCTCGCCGCCGTCGCGGTCGGCCTCGCGGTCGAACCACACCTGCTTGTGTCCCTCGGGGTACGCGTGTAGCCACTCGGCCTCGACGCGTTCGTCGGACAGCTCGAACCCGTAGGTGTAGCGCACCTGGCTAGGTCCAAGTAGAAGGTCGACTTCGAAGAGGGTGGTTTCGTCGCGCGCGTCGGCGTCGAGCGCGAACGGCTCGCGTGGCACACCCTCGACGCGAGCCCAGTCCGCCACCGAGTTCATGACGGCGGACTTCATCGCACGGATCGCCTGGAGCACGTTGGACTTCCCGGAGGCGTTGGCCCCGAAGATACCTACAGCCGGGATGACTCCGATCTCCTTGCCGCCGGACACGACCCCGGTCCGCCTGATGATCTCGTCGTCGATGTCGGCGGCTGCGAACGAGAGCTCATGCTCCGCCCTGATGGAGCGGAAGTTGGCCACGCGGAACTTCAAGAGCACGGTTCACCTCCCGCCTGCAGAACGTCTTTTCGAGTGTCTCACGTCGAAAGGGTGCACAACAGGCCCCAAAACCCGACATCTCACCTGGTAGCTACCATAGACCGAGCGGCCTACCAGCGGGTAGCTGCAGCCCCAAACGTGTACACCGCGTCACACTGCCGGGGGTGACGCCGAATGAGGCCAGCAACGAGTGCCGCCGCCGCGCCTCCAACATCTGAACGTGAACTAAAGCCACGCAACTGCGATCGTTCCACTGCAGCCCGATCCCAGCTCCATTGACGACACCTGAGTTACTTCAACCAAACGGAATATCACACGATTCTACATCGTCATCGCCAGCAGCATTGCCACCGCATCCACGATCTAACAATCGACCACCCCCAGACAATGAAATTTTAAGATCGCGTATGGCGATTCGCGCCAACCAAAGTCCGACCGCCCAGCAGGTCATCCGCCAACGACCGCTTCACTCTTTCTAGCTTTTTAAGGCTTGCCTCAGCGCGCTCAACCTGCGCGTCCCACGAGTTGACCAACTCCACAATTGCGGCCTGCTCGGAAACCGGCGGAACGGCAACTGCAACACTCTTGACAATATCGCCGTTAATATTGACCTGGGTGCCAGCCTGGCCACGGCCGACGAAGTCGCTTTGATGGAACTTCAGGAGCATAGCAAGATAGTCAGGCGACATTACTTTTAGGTCCGGAACTATTACGACAAATCCGTCGTGAATACACGCCTCCATATCGACTTCAATCACCTCGCCAACAGTGGCAGCAATACTCATAATCACCTGCCCCGGATAGACCTTGACACTCCGCGCAACACCGGCAGGCGACAACCTTTGCGCGGTACTCCGAAGATACTTGCCCGAAGCAGTTACGTCTCTGATGCGAACCCATCCAGGCCCACTATCCGAAAACCACGCCGGGTCATCAATCGGGCGCGGGCTCGCACCTCGCCGTACCTGAGCGAAGTCTCCAATCGAGATGCGCTGCCAACCCAACGGAAGTCGACTACTTCCGCGATACTCCTCCCGAAAACCCGAGGCGCTTAGCCCCGCTGTCAGGAGACGACTCACTAGGGCTTGCCGAGAAAGTTCCGCTTTTTCAACTGTTCTCCGGCTCGCCCCAATCGCTTCGTCGGTACACCTCAGAACGTCGACTATCTCACGCTGCTCACGAATAGGCGGAAAAACCATAGGCATTGCCGCAAATCTATCAGCGCCGAGATGAGCGATGCTCGTGGTCTGCCTCGCGACGTCAGCGAACAGGCCGTGGCGCAGCCAGCACGAGAACATGTGATACGCAAAATCCGCATCAAGCAGATCGGAACAGCGATAGCGAATTAGAGTATTTTGAAAGCAGTAGATTCCGCTTTCACCCACATATTTTGCACACCTTCCAACCAACTCGCGACTCTGGCCCTCATTAACCAGAATGTCACCATTTCGAACGCCATAGACTTCTTGCTCTCTGGGAGTGAAATTCATCTCAAGGACATCAGAGAAGTCAATAAAGCCGTCATAAACGTTGGCGACACGCAGGTACGGCGTCATATAGCTGCCAGTCTCGTTCTGTGGAGAACGCTGCCTTCCCAGCCGCACTTCGCCAAGATCGCCGACCGTCGCAATCGTCCAACCAGCAGGCAGAGAGTCAAGCATTGAACCTCACTTAACAATGATGGAGCTGCACATGAAGCTGACTCAATTCTAGGTCAGGCCGTCACCAGCCGGTGCACGCGGACCACACAGAACTGTTGGATGCGGCTGCAGTTGGACAAATGGGGCCGCAGACAACGAGCCTGGGGTCGCAGGCGGCACCGGTCCCGCCTGCGACCCGCCCGCGCGACCAGACGCTCGGCCAGTTCCACCGGGTCCGGTGAGCCCGCCTCGCACGCCGACAGGTGGATCTCTTCCACGCGGGCGATCGCCTCGGACAGCCCACCGTCGGAGTTGTCCACCTCTCGGCCGAGGACTCCAGCAGTTCCAGTGCGTACTCGGCGAGGGTGATCGCGGCATCGGCGAACCCGGCTCCGACCAGTCGTCCGACTTCGTCCAAGGCCTCACCGACGTGCAAGAAGTAGCCGTACGCCCCGCCGTAGTCGATGAAATCGGGGATGTCGATGGCGCGTTCCAGGCGGGCTCTGGTGTCACGGTCGTCGAACGCGTTCTTCTGCCCGGCCGCGGCGGCGAGCCGGGCGCGCAGAACGCGATCGGATTTCGCCGCCGTCATCAGCTGCTCAATCAACCATTCCTGATCACAACCACGCAAGAACAACCGCAAGCGCTTGTCGGACAACGGCTTCGCACGCGGCTTCTCCACCTCACCGCCCTGCTCCAGCCACGCCAGCGAGGTAGCGACGCAGTGCTTGCAGAACACGCCGTCGGCGCCGTACGGGCAGGAGCACCGCCCGCTCAAGGCCTTCGGTGTGACGTCGAGCCGCACGCGATAGGTCCGCGTGCCGTCCACCGTCGCGGTTACGGTCGACCCGTCCACCGTGAGCCGCCGAACCTGGCCGGCCGCGAAGTACCGCTCGCCCCGCTCGAACGACTTCTCGTCAGCCAGCTTCCGCACCGTGCCCTTGGTCACCGCCACGGCCGGTCATCCTGGCAGGCACCCACATCCAGCGGTCAGATCGCGTTCACCGGGGAAGTCTCGCGGGCCCCGTCCTCCCTGGAGCTGGCAGGATGTGGTGCAGGGGACTCGCGCTTGTCGGGCGCGCGTTCCCTTTGACGGCACGAGGATTGGACGAAATGGGACGCTCGTCGGTGTTCACCTTCCAGTACATCGCCATCGACACGGAGGCTGGTGTCACGCCGGAGGAGTTCGAGACCTTCGTGCGTGGTGAAGGCGTTCATCTGCCCCTGTACCCGGGGTGGCGGTGGACTTTGCTGCGCGGGTTGCGCGGCGAGCGGACCGGGCAGTACCTGATGTTGTACGAGATCGACAGCGCCGAGCAGCGCGACCGCTACGTCACAGCCAGGGGTGAGCAGACCGAGCTGGCCCGGCTGTTCTGGGAGCAGCACCCCGAGGCGGAGGCCGTGCTGGCGCGGTGGCGGCGGCTGGGCACGTTCGGTGAGCTGCCGACGTTGTTCACCGACTACCGGTTGCTGGCCGACAACCCGCGGAGCACGGTCGAGCCCGGCCCCCGCTACCGCGACCGCCCGGGCGAGGAGCCGGTCGCCCGGGTCATCGGGATCCACAACCTGGCGTTGCGCGCCGGTGTGACCGAGGAGATGTTCGACCGCTTCATCGCCGAGAACCACCACCGGATCGACGACTACCCGGACTGGCGGTTCCACGTGCTCAAGGGCGAGCGGGGCAACCGCCTCGACCAGTACGTGATGATGATGGAGATCGCGAGCCTCGACGCGCTGGACGTCTTCTACCCCGAGCCCGACATCGCCACCGGCGAGGCCGCGGAGTTCGCGGCCGCCCACCGCGACACCAAGCAGATGTACGAGGAGTGGAAGCAGCTGGCCTCGTTCTCGGGCTCGCCGCAGATCTACACGGACTACCTCGCCGTCGCGGAGAACCCCGCGTAGCGCGCTCGGCACCAGGTCCAGCTCGGCCGGCCGCGCTGGTGGCCACGATCGCGGAGCCGCACCGGATCGGTGAGGTGCGGGACGCGGTCGACCTGCTCACGGACACATTGCTGTCGTGCCTGTCCTATGTGGAGGGTGGGCTCATCGCTCACCACCACTGACCGCACTCCGGGCCGGCGCCGGCCGGCCCGGAGCCGTCACCGCTAGCGGCCCGTCACCGTGCAGGTGGCGGTCGCGGACCGGCCGGGGTTGCTCTCCGACACGGCCGTCAGCGTCACCTTCGACGTGATCGGCCCGCCGTTGCGCTGCGCGTGCACCGGAACGTCGACCCGGCCGCCGAACTTCGCCGTCGCCAGCGCGTTCGGCACGGAGACGGTCCAGCCGTTCTCCGCCTTCGCCGTCATGCGGTAGACGTCACCGTCGAGGTACTGGTCGACGGGTTCCGGGTGCTGACCGCCGGGAGCCGCGGCGCGGCCGGTGTTGGTCAGCGGGAAGCGGCAGGTCGCCACTCCCGAGCCGTCGGCGCGAGCGGCAGTGGGCGTGACGCGCACGCCGCGCTGCTGCGGCCCGGCGCCGTCCAGGGACCGGATCGCCACGGTGTACGACAGCACGCCGCGCGAGTCGCGTTGCACGTCCAAGATGTAGAAGTGCAGGCGGTTCGCCGTGTCGACGAACTCGTACTCGCTGCCCGAGTTCGTGCCCGCGTGGAACAGGGCGTCGGACAGCTGCCGGTAGTCACCGATCGTGATCGGGACCTTGGTGCCGTCGGGCAGGACGTAGTCGGTCATGCCGATGTCCTGCGGGTTGGCGTCGATCACCCACGTGAACGGTGCGGCGTCGACGTTCTTGGTCTTGGCGAGCAGGACGCCGGAGTCCGGGGTGAACGAGTCGGCGCCCATGCGGTCGACGACTTCCAGCGTGTAGTTGTCGTAGCCGCCGCCGTCGCAGAACGGGTCGGTGCTCACGTTGCAGGAAGGCGTCTTGTCACCGGTGCCGAGTGCGAGGTTGATGCCGGTCAGGCCGGTCGTGCCGGGGTCGACCTCGCGTGCGGTGATCTTGGCGATGACCGTGCCGGAGCCGGCCAGCGCCTCCCGCGAGAGCCGCAGGACGTTGCGCTCGTCGATGATGCCGAGCTTGATCTTGTTGCGCAGCGTCTGCTGCGCTCCGAGGGATCCGCCGCCCGTGGCCGGGATGGTCCAGCGCGAGTGCGGGCCGCCGGGGCCGTTGAACGAGCCGCGCGAGAGCATGTCCCACGGGCCGCTGTAGTCACGGCGCGGCGGGGTGCCGTACGGGTTGTTGTAGTTGTCGCCGATGCCGAGGATGTGGCTCAGCTCGTGCGCGTAGACGCCCTGGCCGGAGCTCTCCGCCTGGGTGGACGAGCCGCCGCTCGCGTTGGGCCACATGGACGAGCCCGCCGCCCACGACGTCCAGTCGACGTAGCGGGTGCGCGAGAAGTTGGGCAGCGCGGGGTCCGGCGGCCCGAAGTCGTCGGTGACGTCCTCCTTCGTCCGGAACTTCATCATCCCGAACTCCTGCCACGTGCCGGACTCGTCCTGGCCCGCCGACAGGTAGTAGATGAAGTCGTAGCCCGCCGGCACCTCGGCGCCGACGTCCGCCACCCACGCGGCACGACCGTCGGTGCGGATGTTGCGGTTGCACGAGTCGCCTGCGGGACAGGCGGTCCCGCCCTGGAACTCCATGGCGTACTCGTGGTCCTTGCCCGGCATCGTGTACGGGCCGAACGCCTTGAGCTCGACGCCGTAGCGCCCGCCGGAGGTCTCCATCCAGTACTCGTGCACGGTGTGGCCGCGGTTGAGGGTGTTCGGCTTGTTGAGGAAGTCCTGGTAGAACTGCGCGACCTCGGCGCGCGGGACGTTGCTCGCCTCGACGCTCGGGTTGCCGAACACCGTGGAGTTGCGGGGCTGCGTGACGACGAACGGCTGGTTCGGGTAGTCCAGCAGGACCACCGCGCCCTTGAAGTTGCGCACCGAGCCCGGCACCGACGGGTCGGCCCAGTTGGTGCCGGGGATCTTGCGGTAGTCCCGCTCCCACGTCATGTGGTCGGGGTTGACCCAGTTCTGCGGGTCGATCGGGCCGGGGAAACCGGCCTGCGCGAGCACGCGGGCGGAGTCCCTCGACTGCTGCCACGGCTGCTGCTGCGGCCAGTGGTCGTACTGCCAGTGGTGCTGCGGCTGGTCGGGCGGGGCTGCGGCGGAGTTGCCGGCGGTGACCATCGCGACCGAGAGGAACGCGGTGATCAGCAGGGCAGGGCGCCGGTGTCTGCGGTCCATCTGCTCACCGTGGTGCAGACCTGCCCGTGCCAGCCACCCTTCGATCGTCTGGCAGTGAGGACGAGACCGACTGCCAATACGTCCGGGTCTCTGCCGGTTCGGGGGCGGCCCCTCGGTCGTTCTCGGCCTCGAGCATCCGTCGCACGTCTTCTTTGCTGGCACCGAACATGAAGCACATGGCTCGGACGGTAGGCGCGCCACCCGGCTCGGGCTTCTCGATTCCTGCCCGGTCCCTCTTGCCCGGGGTGCGGCCTAGCGGACCGGGCCGTGGTGGCGGTTCGTCCAGGCGGCCACGGCCGGCAGCACGTCGGTGATCCACTCGCGGGCGGCGGCGGTGAGTTCGTAGCGCGCGGCGCGGCGGAGTACGAAGCCGTTGTCCTGCAGGCGTTCCAGGGTCATGATCACCCTCGGGCCGAGGGCGGGGACGAGGTCCTCCACCGCCTTCGGGCCGTCGGACAGCGCCACCAGCACCTGCGGGAGCTGGTCGCTGCTCATCAGGTCCTGCAACGCGAGCAGGTGGTGCAGGGCCGCCGAGTCGACGCTGTGCTCGGTGGTGAACGCGCTCGGGTCGTGCACCTGGACTCGGGCGCGGCCGGTGCGCTTGGCCTGCTGCAGGGCCGCGTCGGTCTCGCGGACCAGTTCCAGCAGCGTGTCCTCGCTGCCGGGCACGTGGGACGAGACGCCGATGGACGCCGTCTGGCCGTGGAGCGTCACGTGGTAGCCGTCGTTCGTGGTGATCTCGGTCTGCAACGCGCGGATGTCGCGCAGGATGCATTCGGCGATGAGGGCCGCTTCTCGGCCCGTGGTGCGCGGCAGCAGCACGAGGAACTCATCGCCACCATGGCGGCACACGAGGTCTGTCGGGCGCGTGTGGGTTGCGAGCACCGTGGCGACGTCGGTCAGCACCACGTCGCCGGCGGGGTGGCCGTACTCGTCGTTGATCTTCTTGAAGCGGTCGAGGTCGACCATGAGCAGCGCCACGTGCTCCCAACGGCGCTGAGCCCGGCGGTACGCGGCAGGAGCCTGGTCGTCCCAGCCCCAACGGCCGAGAAGGCCCGTCAGGCGGTCTGTCGCCCACGCACCAACGGGTTGCGCGCACGAGACACAGCGCGAAGGCGCGCTCTCGTCGTGCAGGCGCAGAGACCCGCGGTCCACCGGCAACCCCATCCGCGCAGTCGCCATGAGTCCCCCCCCGGATGCTCCGACCGGCCCGATCTGCCTCTTTCAACTGAAGTGACGTCGTTCGGATCAAACGCGACACAACAGTGCAAGCGGCGGAGTGTGATCATAGGGCTACCGACAGGTGGATTCAACCCTTGTGATGCCATATGCTCTCGGGGTTCCACACCAGTGGAATGATCGCTGGCCCCCAGTCGCTCCACCGGAGGTGTGGCGTGAGGCCGTTCGCCGAGGTCCTCAACGAGCTGTGCACCAACCCGCCCGACGGCCGGGGCAAGGTCACCAACGTGGCGCTCGCCGCGGCGGTGAAGGCGCGGGGCGGCGACATCGGGCACGGCTACATCTCGCAGTTGCGGCTCGGCGTGAAGGACAACCCGACCTGCCAGGCGATCGTGGACCTCGCCGGCGCGCTCGGCGTGCACCCCGCGGTGTTCCTCGGCGGCCGTCGTGAGCTGCACCCTGGAGAACGACCCGGTTGGCGCGCAACGGCGTTGAGCACGCTCTTCGAAGCCGTGCACCCGCCGGACCGCGGTCCGTGGTCGCCGGAGGAGGTCGCCGCCGCGATCAGCGCGTCCGGCCAGTTCGGCAGCATCTCGGCGAGCTACATCCGCGAACTGCTCGGCAACACCAGCGGCAACCCGCGGCTCAAGCACATCCTCGGCCTGGCCGACCACTTCGGCGCCGATCCCGCGTACTTCTTCGACGACGACCTGGCCGCGCGCGTCGACGCCGAGCTCACGGACTTCCTCGCGCTGCGCGAACTCGGCGTCGTCGAGTTCGTCACCCGTCTGGCCGAACGCACCGGCGATCTGTCCCCGCAAGCCAGGGCTGCTGCGGTAGAAGGGTTCAGACAGGCTCTCGAGGTCGGCGAAGGCTGGTCGTTCCCGCTGAACAGCCGTCGCACGTCGGCGGACCACACTTGATGGCGACCGCCGCGTGAAGATCTCGGCCTGGACCGCTGCAGACGACATCGAGAGGAGGCGACGGGTGAACCGCAGGAAACTGCGCAAGCTGGTCGACGAGGTCGCCCGGGACCTCGGCCTGCCGCCCGACGCCACGCACCGGGACGCGAGCCGCCGGGTCTGCGAGCTGATGGGCGAACGCCTCGGGCGTCCGGTCGACGTCCGCTTCGCCGCCATCACGAACGCGGTCTGCCTGAGCGGCGCGACGGCGTTGCTGGAGAACGGCACGTACCTCGTCATCTGCGCGGACTCCCCGTCCTGGTACCACCGCCTGCACGTGCTGCTGCACGAGTTCGCGCACGTCCTGCTCGAGCACCAGCCCGTCGCGCTGAGCCGCGACGAGGGCCTGCGCAGGCTCGCTCCGCACCTGCTGCCGCGGATGGCGAAGATCATCGCCGGCCGGACGACGCTGACCGAGGACGAGGAGCGCGAGGCCGAGAACCTCGCAGACCACCTGTTGGAACGGCTGACCGAACACCGGGTCTGGGCCGACACGGCGGCCACCGAAGAGCCCGCGCACGTGCGGCGCGTGGCCGAGTCGCTCGAAGGAAGATCTCGCTGGGTGCGTCGTGGCGATCTTTAACCTGATCTACCTCTCGTGCGGTGTCGTCGGGCTGTTCCTCCTCGCTTACAAGATCCGCTCGCTGCGGTCGAGCTGGGGCAGCCCCCGTGTCGTCGCGCTGATCTCCACCGTGTTCTTCTCAGCGTTCGCCCTGCTCTGCGCGGCACCCGCGAACATCGGCTGGATCAACCGCACGAGCGGCGTGCCGAACTTCGCCGCCCTGCTCGTCTACAGCCTCGTGGTCTGCTTCGCGGGGTCGGCGTTCGCGCTGGTGCTGTACTGGAGGTACCCGGCGGCCCAGGCGTGGCGACGGGTCCGGCTGATCGTCGCCGGCTACGCCTCGGTCGTCGCCGCGATGATCGTGCTGTTCTCCGAGTCCGAGGTCGGGGAAGAGCGGCAGGTCGACTTCGACACGTTCTACGCGACGCAACCGACCATCGCGGTGTTCCTGTTCATCTACCTCGTGGCCACGATGATCGGCTGCGGCGGCCAGGCCTACCACTGCTGGCAGGGGTCGTGCGACGAGGCGATCTCCGCCCGGCCGTGGCTGCGCCTCGGGCTGCGCTGGTACTGCGCGGCGGCGTTGTTCCCGATGATGTTCGCGGTCATCAAGCTGTTCGTGCTGCTGATGAACTGGGCGGGCGAGCGCGGCTTCGACGTGCTGAGCACGACGGCGCCCCTGATGGCGTCGCTGTCGATGATCCCGCTGGTGATCGCGATGGCGCTGCCGGTCTTCGGGCCGCGCCGCCCGTCGCCCTCGCTGTGGGTGCGGCGGTGGCGCACGTACTTCGCGCTGCGGCCCCTGCACCGCGCGCTGGTGCACGTGAACCCCGCGATCGTCCTCGTGGCGCCCGGCAAGCACCTCAACCCGCACCACCGCGTGCGCCGGCAGATCATCGAGCTCAACGACTGGCGCTGGGCGCTCACGCCGTACTTCGACCTGAACGTCGGTGAGACCGCGGCCTCCCTCGCGCGCGAGGCCTCGCTCACCAAGGACGAGGTGGCCGCCGTCGTGGAGGCGGCCCAGCTGCGGGTCGCGGGCTCGTCCGGTGGACGCGCGCGGGCACCGGAACGGCGCCCCGCCTCGGAGATCGTCGACGGCACCGACCTCGCGGCCGAGCACGACAGGTGGGTGCGGATCTCGCGGGCCTACCAGCACTCGCCGATAGTCGACGCCGCCGTCGCCGGCGCGGCACGCGTGGACGCAGCAGGGGGAATGGATTAGATGGCACCGACACACGCCGTTGTCCTCGGTGGAGGACTCGCGGGCATGCTCACGGCGTCCGTCCTCGTCCGGCACTACGGCGAGATCACCGTGGTGGAGCGCGACAAGCTGCCGGACGGCCCGTCGCCGCGGTCGGGCGTGCCCCAGGCCCGGCACGCGCACCTGCTGATGTCCGGTGGCGCGCGGGCGATCGACGCGCTGCTGCCGGGCACGCTGGACGCGCTGTTCGGCGCGGGCGCGCACCGGATCGGCGTGCCGAACGACCTGGTGTCGCTGAGCGCGCAGGGATGGGTGCCGCGGTTCCCCGAGATGCAGTTCATCGTGACGTGCAGCCGCGGGTTGCTCGACTGGGTCGTGCGCCGCCGGGCGTTGCGGGACGACAAGATCTCGGTGCTGACGGGGACCGAGCCGGTGTCGTTGCTGGGCGACCGGGACGCCGTGACCGGGGTGCTCGTCGAGGACCGCGTCTCGCGCGAACGGGTCTCGCTGGAGGCGGACCTGGTCGTCGACGCGACCGGACGCGGCTCGCGCCTGCCGGCCTGGCTCGCCGAGTTCGGGCTGCCCGCCGTGGAGTCCGAGTCGGTGGACTCCGGTCTCGCCTACGCCACCAGGATCTTCCGCGCTCCCCCGCCGGCCGCCTCCGGGTTCCCGATCGTCAACGTGCAGGCGAACCCGCGCGATCCGCATCCGGGCTGCACCGCCACGCTGCTGCCGATCGAGGACGGGCGCTGGCTCGTCACGCTGTCCGGGACGCGCGGCGGTGAGCCCTCGACGGACGAGTCGGAGTTCGTCGACTTCGCCCGCTCGGTGCGCAACCCGGTCGTGGGCGAGCTGATCGCCTCGGCCGAGCCGTTGTCGCCCGTGTACGGGTCGCACAGCACGGCGAACCGGCGGATGTACTTCGAGCGCCTGAGGTCCTGGCCCGCCGGGCTGGTCGCGCTGGGCGACTCCGTCGCGACTTACAACCCCGTCTACGGGCACGGGATGTCGATCGCGGCGCAGAGCGCGCAGGCGCTCGACGCCGGGTTGCGCGCGGGCGACTCCGCGCAGCGGATCCAGCGCGGCATCGGCAAGGTCGTCGACGGGGCCTGGGCGATGGCGACCAACCAGGACATCCTCTACCCCGGTGCGGTGGGCAAGCCGTTGCCGCTGGCCGGGCGGGTCCTGCAGCGCTACGTCGACCGGCTGGTGCGCACCGCCACCACCGAGGCGCCGGTGACCCGGGCCTTCCTGAACGCCTTCACGCTGTCCGCGCCGATGGCGGGTCTGATGAGCCCGAAGGTGGTGTGGGCGACGATGCGCGGGCCCCGGGGTGAGGTGTCCCCGGAGCCGACGCTGACCGCCGACGAGCGGGACCGGGTGACGGGCTGACGTTCAGGCCACCGGTGACGTCCGCGGGACGAAGTCCGCGCTCTGCACGTACTCCATGGCTTCGACGAACACCGGGTCCCGCATCCGCGCGGCCATCTCCTCCCCGGTCGGTTCCGCGACGCGCTGGTGCAGCCACCACAGGTTGCCGAACGGGTCGGCGAACCGGCTGACCCTGTCGCCCCAGAACAGTTCCGCGGGCTCGGTCACGATCCTGCCGCCGAGCCGCACGGCTCGCCGCAGCGTCGTGGCGTCGTCGGCGACGTAGAGGCGCAGGAACGCCGGTGTGGACGGCCAGTCCGGGTGGTCGAACAGCATCACCACCGAGTCACCGATGCGGACCTCGGCGTGGCCGATCTCCGGCGGTTCGCCGACGCGGCCGAGCTCGGTCGCGTCGAACACCTCCACGAGGAAATCGATCAGCTCGGCCGTCCGGCCGGGGGTGATCAGCCACGGCGTCACGGTGTGGTAGCCGCTGGGCACGACGTCCATCGGTCTCTCCCTTGTCTCAGTGGGACGACCGTATGACCGATGTAGGACGGTTTCGGTCCTGGTTCTGGCCTAGTTTGGCGGCATGAGTGATGCGGCCCGGTTGCTGCGCCTGCTGTCGTTGCTGCAGACGCCTCGTGAGTGGCCCGGCAGCGAACTGGCGGCGCGGCTCGAGGTGACGACGCGGACGGTGCGGCGGGACGTCGACCGGCTGCGCGGCCTCGGATACCCCGTCGAGGCCACCCTGGGCGTGTTCGGCGGGTACCGGCTCGTCGCGGGCGCGGCGATGCCACCGCTGCTGCTCGACGACGAGGAGGCCGTCGCCATCGCGGTCGGTCTGCGCACCGCGTCGCGGCAACCGGTGGCGGGCATCGCCGAGGCTTCCCTGCGCGCCCTCGCGAAGCTGCAGCAGGTGTTGCCACCGCGGCTGGCACGCCGGGTCGCGTCATTGACGTCCGCCACCGCGGCCGGCGCGGCTTCGTCCGCGTCGCTGGTCGACCCGGCCCAGCTCTCCGTGGTCGCCGGCGCGGTCAACGCCCGCGAGCGCGTGCGGTTCACCTACGTGGCGCAGGAGAACGTCGTCTCCCAACGGCACGTGGAGCCTGTTCAGTTGGTAGCGCTGGACCGGCGCTGGTACCTCCTCGCGTTCGACGTGGAACGGGACGACTGGCGGATCTTCCGGCTGGACCGCGTCTCCTCCGCGCTCGCGACCGGTGCCCGGTTCGCAGCCCGCGCCGTGCCCGGCGGGGACGCGACGGAGTACGTGACGCAGCGGATGTACGACACGGCGGCGACCTACCGGGCACGCGCGACCCTGCGACTGCCGGTGGACCTCGCGCGGGCGCGGCTCGGGGACTTCGCCGGTGAGCTGACCGCGCTCGACGACGGGTCGTGCGGCTGGCACAGCCACGAGGACACGGTCGAGTACCTCGCGTTCCGCCTCACGTCGCTGGGGTGTGAGTTCACGGTGGACGGGCCGGTGGAGCTGGTGGAGCACCTGCGGGGGTTGGGGGAACGGATTCGGCGGTCGGTGGGATGAGGGGTGGTGGATGAGGGGTGGTGGGAGGCAAGGGGCGGTGTCGGGTGAGGGACGGTGTCGGGCAACAGGTGGCGACAGGCGGCGTCAGGCGGTGGAAGGCGAGGGCGGTGTCCGGCGACGGGCGGCGTCAGGCGTCAGGCGACGGGCGGCGTCCGTCGACGGGCGGCGTCAGGTGGTGAAGGTGAGGGGGCGGTGTCGGGTCACCCGCGGCGCGGGTCACGGGTCGGTGAGGCGACAGGTCGGTGAGGCGACAGGTCGGTGAGGCGAGGACGGCAGTCGGCGACCTGCCTGGGGGCGGCCGGCAGCGGCAGCGGGCGACCAAGCGACGCGCGACGGGCAGCCGGCAGCGGTCAGGCCAGTTCGTCGGTCACCGGTCGTCGGGCCACCGGTCGTCGGGCCACCGGTCGTGGAACCACCGGCCGTCGAACCACCGGCCGCCGGGCCACCGGCCGCCGGGCCACCGGCCGCCGGGCCAGACACCGCAGGCCAGCACGATCGCCGGAACCGTTGGCGCAGAACGACAGGGCGGCGACCGCGCGGGCTCACCTGCCCGGCGGCCCCGCTCTCACCCCCAGCACCGGCTGACCGCCCGGCACCCCCTGGTACGAGCTGTCCCACGGCCAGCGCCCCTCCTCGTCGGCGTGCACGAGCTGCAGGGCCTCGATGCCCTCCCCGAACAGCCGGGCGGACACCAGCAGGTGGGCCCAGGGCCGGGCGACGCGCACCACCTCCACCTCCGGCCCGCCGGGCAGGCTGAACGGGCGGCCCGGAGCGGGCAGGCAGCTGTGCTCCAGGTGTTCTGCGGTGTCGTCGAGCAGGCGACCTGCTTGCAGCACGGGCATTCCCGTCACCACGAGCTCCGGCAGGCCGCGCAGGGTCAGGCCGACCGTGTAGGCCCAGGGCGGGTGCGCCCGGTCTCGTTCCACCGCCTGGACGGCCCAGCCCCGCGCGTCGATGCAGCGGCGCAGCGTGGCCAGGTGTTGTTCCATGCGGTCGGCGGGGTGGTCGCAGTCCCGGCACATCGTGGCCTCCTCGGATCGGTGGTGGATCCAGTGTGCCGACGAGCACCGACAAGATCGTTTCAAGCAGTTTGTTGACAGAAAGTGGACAAACGATCTGTGGGCCGTCTGGATCGTTACCCTGCGACGCACGGAGGATCGTGCATGCGCCAACGAAGGCTTTCCGTTCAGCCTGACGCCCTCGTCCGGGGCTGCGGGGACTGAAATGCACCTCGAACCCGGTACTCCCCTCGCGGACGCGGTCAGGGCCGCGCGCTCCGCCGCCCTGCGCGGCAACGTGCTCGGCGTCGACCTCGCCTACGAGAAGGCCGCGAAGATCAGCCCGGTCGTCGCCCACGACCACTGCGCGACCCTGCTGGAGCTCGGCGCCGTCGCCAAGGCCGCGCAGCGCTGCGACGAGTACCTGCGCAGGGGCAACGACATGACGCTGCGCATCCTCAGGGCGCAGATCCGCAGCACCGCGACGGACCACGCGGCGGCGGAGCGGGACGTGCGCGCGTTGCGGAAGCTCAAGCTCACCGAGCTGGAACAGGCGCGGCTCGCCAGGGTCGCCGCGCTGGCCGCCGCGGACCGCTACGACTACCCCACCGCGGAGAGCGAGCTCGACGCCGCCGAACGCCACTTCCGCCGCGCCGGACGGCCCGAGCACCTCGAGCACGTCGGCAGGGACCGGCTCCTGCTCGACGTGCGCAGGAGCAGCCGCGTCACGAGGAGCGGCGACGACGCTCCCGGCTCCCCCGCCGAGTTCCTGCGGCGGGCCGCCGCGCTGCGCAGGGAGGTCCGGTACGAGGAAGCGCTGGCGTTGATGACCCGGTGCGCCACCAGCTACCAGGTCGAGCCCGCGCTGCGGCTCGCCGTCCTGCACGAACTGACCGCGCTGCTGGTGATGACCCGGCAGGCGGGTGCGGCGCGGCGGCTCTTCCCCCTGCTGGCCGCGGCCGCGGGGCCCGAGGTGCTCTCGAGGCTGCCGGACGCCACCAGGGCGCTCAGCCCGGAGCGCAGGCTGAGCCACGTCCGCCGCCTGGTCGCCGAGGGCGAGCTGGTCAAGGCGGAGGGCCTGCTGGGCGAGGGGAACTCGCCGCTATGGCACCTGACCGCGGCCGAGCTCGCCCACGCCAGGGGCCTTCTGGAGCAGGCCGCCGGGCACTTCGAGGTCGCGAGCCGGTCGGACCACCCCGAGCTGAAGGCGCTGGCGCTGCGCAAGCTCGGGGACACGTTCGCCGACGCGGGCGACGAGGACCGGGCCGCACGGCACTGGGCGGCGTCGCACCGGATCGAACAGGACATCACCGACCACCGGGACAGCCCCAGCGTCAAGCTGCGGATGTTGCGCGCCCCCGCGGACGAGCACGACGGCCGGGTGCTCGCCGCGGCCCGGCGCGTCCGGCGCGACGGCGCGAAGGCGCTGGCGGGGCTGGTGGTGGCCGTCGAGGCGGCGAGGAGCGCGACGGTCCTCGCCGAACCCCGCGAGCTGCCGGGGTTCGGCGACCTGCCCGCGGCACGGCGCTGGCTCCGCGCGACGACGAGACACCTGCCGCGCGACCAGGTCGTGTGGATGGTGCACGTGACGCCGGACCAGGTGCACCACCTGCTCGTCGGCCGCAAGACCACCCACCTCACCACCGATGTCCACGTCGCCGACCTCACCGACACGATCCGCCGGCTCAAGGCGTGGAAGCCCCGGTACGACCCGGCTGTCCTCGGCGCGCTGCTCGTCGAGCTGGCCGGTCTGATCGGGCTGGACGACGTCGTCGGGGCACTGCCGCCCGGGACCACCCGGATCGCCGTGGTGGCGGGCGACGTCCTCGCGGACGTGCCGCTCGCCGGGCTGCCGGTCGCCGGCACGCACCTCGGCCTGGCGCACGCGCTGTCCAGCCTGCCGTGCCTGTCCGCCCTTCCGGTGCTGCGGCGCCGCGCACGCGGCCAGCGGGGGGACGGGACGGCGGTCGTCAGCAGGGGCGCGGAACTGCGGCAGGTGCTCGAAGAGCGCCGCTTCCACCGCATCCGCGTCGACGCCCACGGCACGCACGACCGGATGAACCCCGAACAGTCGTGGCTGCAGTTCGGTGACGAGCGGGTGTCCGTGAAAGCGTTGGAGCACATGGACTTCAGCGCGTGCGGCACGGTCCTGCTCGGCGCCTGCGAGTCCGGGATGGCCCAGCGGCGCGGCCGGGACGACAGGGCCGGTTTCGTGCGCGCGGCCATCACCGCCGGCGCGGGAGCGGTCGTGGCGGCGCACTGGAGGACCGAGGCCGCGGTGGCGCGCGGGGTGCTCGACGCGTTCGACCGCCACCTCGCGAGGTTGCCCCGGGACCGCGCGCTGCAACACGCGTTGAGGGAGGTCGCCGACCGGCACCCCGCCGACTGGGCGTGCTGGTCCCTGCACGGCGACGCGGGCGTTCAGACCACGGCGGGCCCGCTGCGGAGAAGACTGAGGATGATCGGAGAGCCCGTGCCGCTCGAAACCCGTCCCAAGGTGTTCCTGTCGTTCGCCGGCGGGGACCGCGCGCACGCGGAGCAACTCCGTGCCGAGCTCGAAGCGCGCAACGTCAACGCCTACCTCGACGAGAACGAGGTCGCGCCGGGCGACGACGTGGTCTCCGCCATCGACGAGGCCCTCGCGACCTCCGACTACTACGTGCTGCTGTGGTCGGCGAACACCCGGCAGCGGGAGTGGGTCACGGAGGGGTGGACGGCGGCGTTCACCCTGGAGATGACGCGCCGCCGCGCCTTCCTGTTCCTCGTGCGGCTCGACGAGGAACCGCTGCCGCCGTTCCTGGCGCCGCGCAAGCACGTCGACCTCGCGGACGCGGCCGACCGCCTCGTCGCGACCTGGCGCGCGGACCGCAAGTCGGAGCTCCCGGTGTTCCCGCAGCCCGTCCCGCCGACGCCGGACGGCCCGACCGCCGCGGTGTCGGTGCGCAGCCAAGACCTCGGCACGACGCACGTCGTCATGACACCGCTGCACCTCACCGGAGCGGCGCTCTACCGGGCGGTGTTCGACGCGATGCAGCTGCCGACCGAGCAGGTCGCGTTCGACGGCACGGTCGGGATGCGGTTCTCCTACGAGCTGTACCAGCAGAACGTGCCGATCCCGGATGACCAGTCCATTGTGGAGCTCACGTCCGACCTGGTGGACATCGCCGTCCGCGTCGAGTCGTTCGGCGGGCGCGCCGCCCGCGGCAGCAGGGAGTACCGCGAGGACGAGGAGCTCGACGAGGGGCTCGACGTCGACCGGCAACGCATGCTGCTCGTCGCCGCCTTCCGCCACCTCTTGCCCTGAACGGGTGAACTCGCGCGATGAACTCAGCTTTTCCCGGCTTCAACGCCTGTACCCGGTGAAGGTCGCCCCAGGGCGGTGAACGACACCGGCGGACGCTGAAGGGAAGACCGTTGAGCACACCGGAGCCGGACCAGGGCTTCGCCGAGTTCTTCCGCAGGTGCCTGCCCGTGGTGACCAGGACGCTGACGGCGTTGAACGGCGACACCCGCGTGGTCGAGGACATCGCCCAGGACGCGCTGGTGATCGCGCAGCACCGGTGGCACGACGTCCACGCCTACGACAAGCCGGAGGCGTGGGTGCTCAAGGTCGCGATCCGGCTGATGCGGCGGTGGCAGCAGCGGCACGAGCTGGAGACGCCGCTGGTCGAGGTGCCGGACGTCGTCCAGCAGGTGCACGACGTGGAGGCGTTGCACTCGGCCCTGCGCGAGCTCTCCCCCCGCCACCGCGAGGCCGTGGCGTTGCACCACCTGCTCGGCTACTCGGTCAGCGAGATCGCCGCGGCGCTGGTGGTGGGCGAGTCGACCGTGCGGACCCACCTCACCCGCGGCCGGGCCGAGCTGCGGCGGATCCTCGGAGGCAGTGATGGGTGACCTGCTGGCGCGGTTCGAGCTGGACGAGGCCGTCGAGCGCCTGTACCGGCTCGCCGAGGAAGCCGAACGCGCGGGCCGGCTGCGCGAGGCGGCCGTGCACTTCCGCGTCGCCGCCGACCAGCGCCTCGGCGACGCGGCCGTGCGGCTCGCACGCGTCCTGTTCGCCCTCGGCGAGGAGGCCGAGGCACGGCGGTGGTGCCGCGCCGCGGTGGCGGACGGGTTCCCCGAGGCCGACGAGCTGGTGCTCGAGAACTCCTCCGCGCGCCAACGCTTCCTGGAGCACGCCGCCCGGGTCATGGTCGGAGCGCCGACGTTCGACTGGCTGCCTTCCGGGATGCCGGCGCACCGGATCGCACCCGCGGTGATCACTTCGCGCACGCGGGCGTTGCGCGCGCTGGACCGCCGTTACGGTGGAATCGCCTGCCACGCCTCGGTTCTGGAGCACCTGGCCACCGTCGAACCCATGGTCGTCGTGGGTGACGCCGCCACCTGGACCGCCGTCGCCGAGGTGTGCGAACTCGCGGGCTGGACGGCGTTCGACAGCGGCATGCCCGGCGCCGCGCTGCCGCACTTCGCCCGGGCCCTGACACTGGCGCGGCAGGCGGAGGACGAGGCGCTGATCGCGTCCGTCCTGGCCCGCGCCGGCCGGATGTTCCTGCACCACAACGCACCCGAGGACGCGCTGAAGGCATTCCAGCTCGGTCTCGTGGCCGCGCACAACTCGTGGGCCGACCGCCGCGCGCTGGACGACCCCGCACGGGCCATCACCTCGTTGGCCACGACAGTCGACACCTATGGCGACGACCGCGCCCGTGCCCGCGCCATCGCGCTGACGGCGCTGGCGCGCAACCACCTCGCCCTGGGTGACGAGGCCGGCGCCACCGAGTTCGCCGTGAAAGCCGTGGAGGCCGCACGCGATCTGCGGTCGGCACGTGCCGAGGACCACCTGCGGTGGCTGGACCAGGAAGCCCGGGCCGCGGGCGCATCCGTGCTGGCAGAGCACATGTCGGCCCGTCCCGCACGGTGTAACTGACGGATTCACCCGATCCGCGCCGATACACGCGTGTGCGCGCACGAGTAGGTTCTTGCGCATGGCCGAGCCTTTCTCCTGGGTGCCCACCGGAATCGACACCGACGTGCCCAGCGGGGCACGGGTCTACGACTTCCTCCTGGGAGGTGGCCACAACTTCGCGTCGGACCGCGCGGTCGGCGAGAAGGTGCTGCACGTCCTGCGCGACGGTCGCGCCATCGCGTCCTCGAACCGCTCGTTCATGCGCCGCGCCGTCCTGCTGATGATGGAGCACGGCATCGACCAGTTCCTCGACCTGGGCTCCGGCATCCCGACGGTCGGCAACGTCCACGAGATCGTGCAGCGGGAGAACCCGGACGCACGGGTCGTGTACGTCGACTACGACGAGGTGGCGGTCTCGCACAGCCAGCTCATCCTGGAGGGCAACGACAACGCGGGCGTCGTGCAGGCGGACATGTGCCAGCCGCACGACGTGCTGTCCGACCCGGTCGTGAAGGAGCTGATCGACTTCTCGAAGCCCGTCGGCCTGCTCATGGTCGCCGTGCTGCACTTCGTCCCGGACGAGAAGGGCCCGGCCGAGGTCGTGGCCCGCTACCGCGACGCCGTGCCGCCCGGCAGCCTGATCGCGCTGTCGCACCTCACGGCCGATTTCAAGCCGGAGGAGATGGGCGCCGTCGTCGATGCCATGAAGCACAGCCGCGACCCGATGTACTTCCGCTCGCTCGCGCGGTTCGAGCCGATGTTCGCCGGCATGGAACTGCTCGAGCCGGGCGTCGTCACGGCGCCGCGGTGGCACCCGGAACTCGGCCCGGCCGGAGAGGGCGGTCCGGAGGACGTCTACGTGGGAATCGGCCGCAAGGTCTAGGTGGCCGTTCGGGACAATGCCCGGCGTGGAGCCCCTCGAGACCGCGCCGGGCGTTCGAGCCCGGATGAGCAAGCAGAAGACCCGGGACACGCGGATCGAGGTCGACCTGCGCAGGGCGCTGTTCGCCGCGGGTCTGCGCTACCGGGTGCACCGGCGGCCCGTGAAGGGCGTGCGGCGCGAAGCCGACATCGTCTTCACCTCGGCGAAGGTCGCCGTCTTCGTCGACGGCTGCTTCTGGCACGGCTGCCCCGAGCACGCGACGTGGCCGAAGAACAACGCCGAGTTCTGGCGGACGAAGATCGAGACCAACCGCCGCCGCGACCTCGACACGGACCGGAAGCTCGCCGACGACGGCTGGCTCGCGGTGCGGGTGTGGGAGCACGAGACGGCTGCCGCCGCGGCCGCCCGCGTGCAGGAGATCGTGCTGAGCAGGCGGCCGGGCCGGTGACGATCAGGTCCTGACGGTGGGCACCAGCGGCTCGACCGGGTGGGGGTCCCAGCTCGCGCGGACCGCGTTGTCGAGGTCCGCCGGGTCGAACTTCAGCCCGAGCGCGGCAGCGAGGATGTGCGCCGCCAGCCGTGGCGGGATGGCGTTGCCCGCCTGCTGCGGGACGCGCTTGCCCGACCAGGGGTAGTCCTTGGGGAAGGTCTGCAGCCTGCCGTACTCGTCCTGCGTGAACCTCTTGGGCTGCGCCGAGAGGGAGTCGTCGGGGTAGAGCTTGTTCCGGTCGATCTTGCCGGTGACGGTTGCCGACGGCTCGTCGGAACGCCTCCTGCCCCGCGCCTCGGGCACGCCACCGGTGCCGTAGTTGGAGACCACGACGAACTGGTCGTCCCGGTCGAGCGCCTCGGCCATCGACACCCAGGGAAGAAGCCGTCCATCGCCTTCCGACTGCGGCTTCCCCTTGCGGTACCGGCGGTGCGTGGGATTCGGCAGCTTGGCCTCCCCGTTTCGACGTGCGATCAGGATCGCGCGTCGTCGGGTCTGCGGCACGCCGAACTCCTCGGTGTGCAGGATGCCGGTGTCCACGTCGTACCCCAGGCCGCGCAGGACCTTGTCGTACGCCTCCCACACTGGCAGAACAGCAGGTACCTGTTCCAGAACGATGGCTTCGTAGGGCTTCCCGCTGCGGTGGGCGGCGAGGAGCCAACGCAACGGCTCCAGCACCAGACCGGTCCGCGGGTCCGCATCACCGTGCAGATTGGCGAGTTCGTCCATGACGTCCTCACCGTTGACCATGCGCTCCAGGAACTTGAGCACCTGGTCCAGGGCACGCCGACCGGCGCCCCCTCCGGCGACCGTGTAGGTCTGGCACGGCGGCCCGCCGGTGAGGACGGTCGCCTCGGGGAAGTCGTCCGGACCGAACTGCCTCACGTCGGAGAACCTGGTGTCGAGACCTGCGGCACGTCGCGTCGCACACGCGTCTTCGTCCCACTCGATGCCCACCACGCCCAGGCCGAGCCAGTGCGCGGCGACGTCCAGTCCACCGGGGCCCGCGAACAGGTCGACCATGTGGATCTGCGCAGGCGTGAAGAGCGGCGGCTGCACAGAGGTCATGGGGCGGGAGTTTATCCCGAGGTGGTCGCGATGCCGGGGATCAGGCCCCGGCACGTCTGCGCGGAACGACGGCTGGAGCAAGCGGGCAGGCGTCCATAGAGGAGAAGGGACAAGGGTGCGCACCGTGAAGCTCTAGCGGAACCTCCAGGCCTATGCGCCGGAACCGTTGCACGGCCAGGTGTTCAGCCGCGTGCCGTTCGCGTAGGCGTTGTGGGCGATCAGGAAGGTCATCTCGTCCAGGCGCGAATCGATGGGGTTTGGACATGAACGGGATTGACCGAAAAGGGGAATCGCGTGTCGTTATCGGTGCTGACACCATTCTGGTCGGTGCCCTTGGGCTGCGACCGCCTGCCTGAAAATGAAAATAGTTCATGTTAACGACCCAGGCCCGGTGTGAGCCGGACCACACAAGTGGATGCAGCGAACGGAGGTGGCTACGGGGTTTCCCATGCCGCAAACGACACTGACACGGAGGGGGCGGCGTGGGGTTCGACCAGTTCGTCGCTGATCGGCTGGACCGGCTGCTGGGGTACGCCACCGCGATCACCTGCGACAAACACCTGGCGCAGGACATCGTGCAGAACGTGCTCATGCGCGCGCAGGGCAAGTGGGAGCGCATCGGGGCGATGGACGCGCCCTATCTCTACGTGAAGCGCATGGTGACCAACGACTACCTGTCGTGGCGTCACCGCAAGGCGGCGCGTGAGATCGCCGTGGAACGCGCCGAGCTCGCACGGCACGTGCCGTCGATGGCCGACCCGGCTGACGCGCACGCCGAACGCGAAGCGATGCGTGCGCGCATCGCCGTGTTGCCGCGCAAGCAACGTGCCGCGTTGGTGCTGCGGTTCTACGAGGACTGCAGTGACGCGGAGATCGCACAGGTGCTCGGTTGCGCGGAATCCACTGTGCGCAGCCAACTCTCTCGCGCGTTGCAGACGTTGCGCGCCCACGAACTCGCCCGGTCCGCCACCCTGGGGGTGCACTCATGAACGACCTGATCCGCCAGGCGATCGCCGCCGAGGCCGAGGAGCGCGTGGACTCCCGGACGGTGCTGGCGGGCCTGCACAAGGCCAAGAAGCGCAAGCCGTTCGGGCTCATCGCCGGCGTCGCGACGCTCACCGCGGCCGCGGCCGTCGCGGCGGTGGTCGTCCCGACGACGATCAAGAAGACGGACGCGTCGCCGGCCGCGCCGCCGGCCGCCTCGCAGAACGTGCTGCTCATCGGCACCGACGACAGGGAGCTCACCGACGCGCTCGTGCTCGCCCGCTTCGAGGCGGACGGGTCCGTCATCGCCGTGTCGCTGCCTCGGGACCTCCAGGTCGGCGAGAAGAAGATCAACAGGCTCTACGAGCGGGACCCGGAGGAGCTGACCGGCGCGGTCGAGCAGCTGACCGGGGTGGAGGTCGACCACTACGCGGCGGTCGACATGAGCGGGTTCGGCCGGATCGCGCAGGTCGTCGGCGGCGTCGAGGTGTGCCTGCTCGCGGCGACCGAGGACGAGCGGTCGGGTGCCTCCTTCCCCGCCGGGCGGCAGACGCTCGAGGGCGACCGGGCGCTCGCGTTCCTGCGCCAGCGGATGGGCCTGCCGCAGGGGGACCTCGACCGCGTGAAGCGGCACCAGGCGTTCCTGACCGGGCTCGCGGCCAAGATCAGCAAGGACAACGCCCTGGCACTCGCCGCCGAGGTGGGCAAGTCCGTCCGCGTCGACGAGGGCTGGGACGTGCTCGCGTTCGCGCAGCGGTTCCAGGGGCCCGTCAAGATCGTCACCGGGACGCTGCCGGTCGGCGCCCCCGTCGACGGCCCCGCCGGGCAGGCGCTGCAGGCCGACCCGGGAGCGTCGCGGCAGTTCGTCGCGGACTGGTTCAGCGGCAAGGGAACCCCGCAGGACGGGTGCGTGCGGTGACGTTCACACCAATGGAGCATCAAGTCGCCCGGATGCGGTGTCGATGACCAGCATGTCGGCCGCCGGGCGGCCGCTACGATCGATTCGTGCGCGAACCACTGGAACGGGACTCCGAGATCGCGCACATCCGTGGAGCTCTGGACGCAGCCACCCGTGGTGAGGGTCGCGTCGTCGTCATCGAGGGCCGTGCGGGCATCGGCAAGACCAGGCTCGTGCACGAGTGCCGTGAGCTGGCCAAGGAACGCGGGTTCGGGCGGCTCCAGGCCGTCGGCGACGCCCTGGAGAGCGCCATGGCGTGGGGCGTCGTCCGGCAGATGGTCGAGCGCTCGGTGTCGCGGTACTCCGGCGAGATCCGCGAGAAGATCCTGGCCGGACCGTCCGGGGCCGCGCTGAAGGCCCTGGACGACGCGGCGCTCGACCCGAGCGAGGCCGAGCTGGCCCGCACGCTGCACTCGCTGTGGTGGGTCGCGGTGGACCTCTCGTCCACCCGCCCGCTGCTGATCACCGTGGATGACGCGCACTGGGCGGACCACTCGTCGCTGCAGTTCCTCGTCTACCTGTCCCGGCGGATCGCGGACCTGCCGATCGCACTGGTCGTCGCGACCAGGCCGCCGGCGGACAACTCCGGGCCGCTCGCGCAGCTCAGCGTGTCCGCCGACCGGTTGCTGCCGCGGCCGCTCACCGCGGAGGCGCTCGGCGCCCTGGTCGGCGGGCATCCCGAGGTCATCACCGCCCTGCACGCCGCCACCGGCGGCAACCCGTTCCTGTCCGGTGTGCTCGTCGACGAGCTCGCGGCGCTCGGGCTGCCGCTGGACGAGGCGTCGACCGCGGAGAAGGTCGGCACGCTCGGGCCGAGCACGGTCTTCCGCGCCACGCTCGGCCGGCTGCCCGCGCCCGCCGTGGCCCTCGCCGGAGCGGTCGCGGTGCTCGGCACGCACGCGGATCCCTGGCAGGCGGCGGAACTCGCCGAGGTCGACGACCTCCCCGCCGCCGTCGAGGCCCTGACCGCGGCGAACGTCCTGGTCACCGGCGAGCACCTGGAGTTCGTGCATCCCGTTGTGCGAGAAGCAGTTCTGTCCGGTCTGGGACCGATCGCGCGCGCCTCGCTGCACGCGCGCGCCGCGAAAGCCTTGTGGGAAGCGCGCGCGACGGTCGATCGAGTGGCCGCACATCTCGTGCACGCTCCTAAAGGGACGCTGCCCAACGCGGCGGAAGTGTTGCGCAAGGCCGCTTCTGCGCTGCTCTCGGGTGGTGACGCGCGCACGGCGGCGGCGCACCTCGCGCGGGCGGTGGACGAGAAGCCCGACGACGCGGGGTTGCGCGCAGAGCTGGGCAGGGCGTTGTTGCGCACCGGCGACGCGGTGAACGCGCACCGGCACCTGAAGGCCGCGGCACAGGGACTTCCGGACGCGGAACTGGTGGCCGCGGCGGCCTCGGCGACGGCGGCGCTGGAAGGCCCGGCGGCGGCGATCGCGGAACTGACGGAGGCCATCGCGGCCCGTCCGGACGGTGAGTCCCGGCTGCACCTCGAGGCACGGCTGGCGGTGTTCCGCTCGTTCCTGCCCGACCAGCGGCAGACCGCGTCGGCGCACCTCAGCGCGTACGCAGGCCTGGCCGGCAGCACTCCCGACGAACGCACGCTGCTCGGTCTCCTCGCGCAGATGGGCCGCTACGAGGTGTGGCCGCACGACGAGGTGGCCGCGACGGCGACGCGCGCGCTCGCGAACGGTGCGTACCTCGACGACGCCACGGGTAGCACGGACGCGATGGTCGCGTGGCTCGTGGCGTTGCTCGCGCTGATGGCCGCGGACGGTGTCGACATCGCACGGCACGAGATCGAGCGCGCACGGCTCAAGGTGCGCGCGCACGGGTCGCCGATCGAGTTCGCGATGGTGACGAACGCGACGCTGTTCCTGAACTGGCGCTGCGGCAACATGCAGGCCGTCGAGGCCGAGGCCGAGAGCGCACTGGCCGCCGTCGCGCACGAGGACCCGGTGTCCGAGGTGATCAGCCTGCGAGCCACGTCGACGCACTTCGCGGTCTACGCGGCGCTCGAACGGGGTGACGTCGCGGCGGCGTCCGCGTTCGCCACGGCGTTCGACTCCGCCCATGCCGGCGCACGGCAGACGATGCCGATGATCTGGCTGCACGAGGTGCGCGCGTTGATCGCTTTGGCGGAAGGCGACGCACGGCGCGCGATGTCCGAGGCCTACCGTCAGCGCGACGCGATGCACCAGGTCCACGTGGATCCGCCGACGATCCCGTGGCGCGCTCCGGCGACGCGGGCGGCGTTGCTGCTCGGCCAGCACGAGCTCGGCCTGGAACTCGCCACCGAGCAACTGGAGCTCGCGCGCAGGTGGGGTGCGGCGACCGAGGTCGGGGCGGCGCTGCGGCTGCTCGCGCACGCCGATCCCGGGTCACGGCTGGAGCTGCTGACCGAGTCCGCGTCCGTGCTGGAGACCTCGCCCGCCCGGCTGGAGCTCGCCCGGTCGCTGGTCGACCTCGGCGAGGCGCTGCGGGTGGCGCGTCGCAGGTCGGAGGCGCGCGAGCCGTTGCACAGGGCGATCGACCTGGCCGCCGCCTGCGGCTCGGCGGTGCAGCGGACGCGTGCGGTGGAGGCGCTGGAGGCGCTCGGTGACCGGCCGCGGCGGCAGGTCGTGGTGGGAGCGGAGGCGCTCACGGCGTCCGAACGGCGGGTGGCCGACCTCGCGGCGACGGGCCGGGCGAACAGGGAGATCGCGCAGGAGCTGTTCGTGACGCCGAAGACGGTCGAGAACCACCTCGGCCGGATCTACACGAAGCTCGGGATCGCCGGTCGCAGGGACCTCGCACGCGTCCTCGCCTGAGACGGAGCGACGTGGGGGTGTCCTTGATACACCCATCTTCTCCGCGCAGGGGTTGAGGGTCGTCCCCTCATGCCCTTGGGGGTTCGTCTCGGCGAATCTTGTGCCACCGCAGGGGGAACACAAGATCTCGGAGGGGAAACCGAAATGATCCGCAACGCTCTCGTCGCCGCCGCCGCTCTCACCGCCGTCGTCGCTCCCGCCACCGCCGCGGCCGACCCGGTCATCGGCACGCCGCCGCCCTGCGTCGGAGCGTCCGACCTCGCCGGCCCCGACTTCACCGTCAAGAAGTGCGGCGTGAGCGACGTGGACCAGCACCGCGCGGGCCTGGAGAAGAACGGCGGCGCCTATTGCGGTCCCGCCTCGCTCTACAACGTCCTGCACTACTGGGGCCACCAGAAGGACGCGCCGGTCGGCTGGCTGACCACGAAGGTCGGCGACCTCAACCCGAAGGACCCCGCCGACTACGGCGTCATCACCAACTCGATCGGGCGGATCGGCGTCGACGCCAAGTACGACGGCGGCACCAACCTCACCAACCTGCGCACCGCGTGGACCATCGCCACCAAGCCCGCCCGTGACGCCGGCTGGACCACCTCGACGGGTGTGGTGAGCACCAACAACGTCCCGGACTTCGCGGGCGAGCTCGCGAAGAAGCTCAACGAGGGTCCGCTGCAGCTCGTCTACGGCCGCTACAAGGCGGGCCCGACGGCCGGCTCGTTGCAGCGCAGCGGCGGCCACATCGTGACCGTGGTGTCCGCGACCGGGTCGTTCGGCGGCAACACCCTCTCGCTGAAGCTGGCCGACCCGGGCCGCGCGGCGGACAGCGGCCAGGGCGACTACCTCTACACGCAGTCCGGCTACGAGTCGCTCGACGTCACGCTGACCAAGAAGGTGCTCAACGAGTACGTGCCGGTCAAGGACGACGAGAACACCCGTGAGGACGAGTCGCAGCAGCCGGGCACCTACCGCACGGTGACGCGCTGGGAGCTCACCGGCCCGCGCTACGTCAGCGACACGACCCGTCAGATGGTCGAGGGCTTCAACTGGTTCGACATGGCCAAGTGATCGCCCGGTCGGAACAGGGCCGCACCTCTTCAGGGGTGCGGCCCTTCGCCCTAGCCTGGGTGCATGGCCCTCCGCGATCGGGAACGGACCCGCCGCCGGTTGCTGGACGCCGCGTTCGTCGAGTTCGCCGCCTACGGGATCGCCGGCGCCCGGATGGAACGCATCGCCCGCATCGCCCACTGCTCCGCGGGTCTCGCCTACACCTACTACGGCGGCAAGGACGAGCTGTTCGACGCCGTGCAGTCGGAGGTGGCGGGCGCGGCGGCGGTGGAGTTCGACGCGGCGGACCTGCCGGGCTACGCGGGCCGGCTGTACGACCTGCAGCACCGGCACCCCGAGTACGCGCGGCTCGCGACCTGGCAACGGCTGGAGCGGCGCGGGCCGGTGCGGCGGGTGGGGGACGTGGAGGCGGTCCGGGCGGCGCAGGAGTCCGGGGTGGTGTCGTCGCGGTTCTCCGCCGAGCAGGTGCTGCTGATGGTGCAGGCCGTGGCGTCGATGTGGTCCGGGGCTCCTGCCGGGACCGATCACGTGGAGCGACGGCGGACGGTGGTGGAGGCGGTTCGGCGGCTGGTGGAGCCGTAGTCCGGCCGTCGGGGCCTCCCGGACCCGCGCCGACGGCCCGGGTCACCCCTCCGCCGTGGCTAACCTGGCTGCATGCGTGTTCTCGTCGTCGCCGCACCCCTCCTCGGTCACGTCTTCCCGCTGGTCCCCCTGGCCCTGGCCCTGCGCGAAGCCGGACACGACGTCGTGGTCGCCACTGGGGGCGAGGCGCTGCGGGTGCACGACTCCGGCCTGCACGTCGAGGACGTCGTCCCGGGGAACGTCCGCTTCGGACCGATCGCGCTGCGCATCGTGCTCACGCACCCGCTGGTGGCCAAGAGGGAGCTGGAGGGCAGCGGGCGGCTCGACTTCGTGTCGCGGATGTTCGGCGCGGTCGGTGACGCGATGACGAAGCCGTTGCGGGCGCTCGCGGCGAGGTGGCAGCCGGACGTCGTGGTGCACGAGCCGCTGGCGGCCGCCGGGTCGGTGCTCGGGGTGCCGTCGGTCGTGCACGACGTGTCGCTGTTCGACGGGCTGGAGCTCACCAGGGCCGTGGGTGCGCGGATGAAGGCCGAGGTGCGCTCTCCCGCGACGGTGCTGCGGACCGCGCCGCCGTCGCTCGGCGAGTTCCCCGGTGGGGAGGCGATGCGGTTCGTCGCTTACAGCGGGGGCGGTGACGTGCCGCGGTGGCTCGTGGAGCCGTCCGGGCGGCCGCGCATCCTTCTCAGCCGGAGCACGGCGCCCGGTCCCGGCGCGGGGAAGATGACGGCGGCGGTGGTCAGGGCGGCCGGGCGGGTGGACGCCGAGTTCGTGCTCGTGCGTCCGGAACGGACCGACGGGCTGCCGGACAACGTCCGGGCGGTCGGGTGGGTGCCGATCCCGCGGGTGCTGCCGTTCTGCGACGGGATCGTCCACCACGGGGGCGCGGGGACGTTGCTCGGCGCGCTCGCGGCCGGGGTGCCGCAACTGGTGGAGCCCGGGCCCGGGGACCGGACCACGCACGCCGACGCGATCACGCGGCGCGGGGCGGGGCTCGGGGCCGCGCCGCGGGACGTGACGCCGGAGCTGCTCACCCGGCTGATCGAGGACCCGAAGCTGCAGCGCGCCGCCGGTGAGGTGCGGGCGGAGATGGCGGCGATGCCTTCACCCGCCGACGTGGCGGCACGGTGGGAAAGTCTCGTTCGGGGCTGAACGACTCACGGAAATCGGCCCCGCCGCAATGGGACAGCACCTAATCTGGCCGGGTGCGAATACTCTTCTCGAGCCTAGGCTCGCACGGACACGTTTATCCGATACTCCCGCTCGCGGTCGCCGCCCGCGCGCAGGGTCACGACGTCCTTTTCGCCGTCGACTCGGGATTCCACGCGACTGTGGAAAAGCTCGGGTTCACCGTGGTCGACGCGGGCATCAGCATCTGGGACGCGTTCCGGCAGGCGAACGAGTTGCACGGCACGGCGGCGTTCCGGCGGGACATGCTGCGCCAGACGGCGGTCGACGCGTTCGGGTCCTTGCTGCCCAGGGCCTTCGTGAACGATCTGGAACCGGTGCTCGAGCGGGACAAGCCCGACCTGGTGGTCTTCGAGATCATCAACGCCGGCGCGGGGCTCGCCGCGATGCGCGCGGGCATTCCGGCGGTGTGCCACGGATTCGGCAAGATGGACGAGTCGCTGGTGCCCGAGGCGATGAGCGACCTCTTCCTGGAGTACGTCGCCGAACTCGGCATCACCCTTCCGAATGGGCAGCATTACGGTCTCGGATCACCTTATCTGGACGTCTTCCCGCCCTCTTTGCAGGACGTGGAGTTCCTTTCGGACGTGCATCGAATTCCGATGCGTCCGGTCCCGTTCGCCGAACCGGGCGAATTGCCAGGATGGGTGGTCGAGCACCGCAGGCCCCTGGTCTACCTGACGTTCGGCACCGCGTTCTCGAACGCCGAGGTGCTGAGGACCGCCGTCGCCGGGCTGTCCGGGGTGGACGCCGAGGTGCTCGTCGCGACGGGACCGCAGGTCGACCCGTCCGCGCTGACCGGCGTGCCCGGCAACGTGCACGTCCTGCCGTGGGTGCCCCAGGCGGATCTGCTCGCGCACGCGGATCTCGTCGCGCACCACGGCGGCGCCGGCACCACGGTCGCCGCGATGTCCAACGGCCTGCCGCAGCTCGTGCTGCCGCAGGGGGCGGACCAGTTCCGCAACGCCGAGATCGTCGCGAACACCGGCCTGGGCGCTCAGCTCGTCGGCGAGGACTTCACCGCCGACGCGGTGCGGGAGGCCGCCGGCAGACTGCTCGGCGACACCGGCGTGCGGGCGGCGACCGCGCGCGTCGCCGCGGAGATCGCCGCCATGCCCCACCCGGACGAGGTCGTGCCGAAGCTCGTGGAGCTCGCCGGCTGAGGACGTGCGGACCGGTGCCTACTCGCTGGGCACCGGTTTCAGCGCCGCCAGCGCCTCCTCGACCGAGTCGTGCAGCACCAGGACGTCGGCCACGCCCGTGACCTGCAACGGCCTGCGGACGGCTCGCTGCGGCGCGACCACGCGCAGGTCCTTGCCGTGTTCGTCGGCCAGCTCGTGGGCCGAGATCAGCGTGGAGATGCCGGTCGAGCCGAAGAAGCTGACCAGCGTCAGGTCGGCGACCACGGCCGGGCCGGTCGACTCGCACCCCTGCCGCAGCGCGTCGAGCACGTCGTCCGCGGTGTCGACGTCGATCTCACCCTCCACCGCGACGACCGCCACGCCGGCGACCTCCGCGACGTGCACGGTGAGCAGCGGTGTTTCCTGGAACTGATCTTCGTTCACCAGCACTCCCCGGTGGCCGAAGCGCACGAGACTCGGACTCCGAGCACCCTGCTGAACCCGGCTACATCTCCGACGTTACGGCCGTTGCTTCCCCTTCACAACATATTGCACGCCCGGCGGCCGGACGGCGGCCGGGCGGGCACGCTCCGCGAGCAGCAGCGGGGTCTCCGTCGTGCTCCTCCCCTGCCCTTCAGCCCACGGCGTACCGGAAGTTCCGCGACCTGCCGAGCACGAACGGCCGCACGACGTCGAACACCTCCTCGTGCTGCTCCGCGACGCCGAGCCGGGGTGAGACCAGCTTGACCAGGTGACTCGCGCCACCGCCCAGGGCGCCGCCGAGGGGCAGGACGCCGAGGAAGATCTCGGCGCTGGAGCTCGCGGCCGCTTCCCGCAGGCGTTGCAAGGCCTCCAGCGGGAGCTCGCGGAGCAGGACGTTGTCACCCTGGTAGGCGTGCGGCGGCAACGGCCTGCCGGCGGCCCGGGCGAACGGTTTCACGCCGAACTCCTCCTTCAGCGGCGGTGCGACCCGGAGGTGGCCGACGTCGAATGGGCGCGTGCTCGCGAACGTCACGCGGACGACGTCGCCGAGGGTGGTGAGCGCGGGCGTGACGTGGTCCGGCAGGTCCCACGCGTGGAACGCCTCGAAGACGGCCTCCGCGTGTTCCGCGGCGAAGAACATCTCGCCGGCGTGGACCTCGCTGATCGGCAGGAGCTCGAACTCCAGCGCGGTGACCACGTCCCCGACCTCCTCCGTGGCGCGGACGCGCTCGCTCGCGAAGCCGAACTCCCTGGCCAGCACGCTGAACCCGCCACCGAGGGTGTAGCCGACGACGCCGACGTCACCCGCGTCACCGCTCAGCGGAGCCAGGCCGTGCGGTGCCGCCCGCTCGATGACCTGCTGCCACACCGCACCCGCCCCGGTCCTGGCCGTGCGCGTCCTCGGGTCGACCTCGACGGCGTTCATCCGCCTGGTCGAGATGAGGACGCCCGTGGTCGGCGTGGTCAGGCCGTGGCCGGTGGCCTGGATCGCGTGTTCCAGGCCGTGGGCGTCGGCGTACCGGAGGGCTTTCTCGACGTCCCGCGCGTTCTCGACGGCGAAGACCACCTGCGGCTCGTGGCGGAGTCCCGTCTGGAAGCCGCTGCGTTCGTCGTCGTAGCCGGGATCGCCGGGGTGGAAGATTTGCATGATCCGAGCCTCGCCGAGCTGGGCTTATAAGTCCAAGAGCTGGTTGTGCTCCTCTCTATAATCGTTCGTTATGGAGCTTCGGCAGCTGGAGTACTTCGTCGCGGTCGCGGAGGAGGGCTCGTTCACACGCGCGGCGGAACGCGTGCACGTGGCGCAGCCCGGTGTCAGCGCGCAGGTCCGGCGGCTGGAGCGCGAGCTCGGGCACGACCTGCTGGACCGGTCGGGACGCGCGGTGACGCTGACCGACGTGGGCGCGGCGGTGCTGCCGTGGGCACGGGCGGCCCTGGGGTCGGTGGAGTCGGCCCGGCGGACCGTCGAGGAGATGGCCGGGCTGGTGCGCGGTGCCGTGCGCGTCGGGATGGTCGTGTCCTGCGGGATCCCGGACCTCCCCGAGCTGCTGTCCGCGTTCCACTCCTCGTTCCCCGGCGTCGAGATCACGCTGACGGAGGCCAACTCCGACTCGCTCTTGTCGTCCCTTGTGGACGGACAGCTCGACCTCGCGCTGATCGGGTACGCCGGCGGGGCTCCGGAGGGGTTGTCGGTGCGGGTGCTCGCCGACGAACCGCTCGTGGCCGCGGTCGCCGAGTCGGATCCCTGGTGCGGCAGGGAGTCCGTCACCGTGGACGAACTGCTGGAGCGCGGCCTGATCAGCCTGCCACCGGGCACCGGCCTGCGCGGGGCGTTGGACGAGGCGTGCGGGTCGCGGCGGCCGCGCATCGCGTTCGAGGCGTCCGCCCCGCCGATGGTGATCACGCTGGCGCGGCGCGGGCTCGGGCCGGCGGTCCTGGCGTCGTCGATGGCCGGGGACCTCCACGCGGTCCGGATCACCGATCCCGTGCCGCACAGCACGCTCGCGTTCGCCTGGCGCGCCGAGGGTCCGCGCAGCCCGGCCGCGCGGGCGTTGATCGCGCTCGCGGAAAACCGGGTGACAGCGGGCTGACCGCCCTGTCACGATCACCTCATGTTCCTGACGGCTGAGCGCAACACGCACGCGGGTGTTCCCGCGTGCGCGCTCGCCGCCGCCTCGGCTCAGCTGGCCGGCGCCCGACCCTGACCCTTCTCCAGTCCATCCTCCAGGACCGCTGGAGGAGGGTTGTGGAGGTCTCCGGTCCTGAAATCCCAGCTGTTTTCCCGAGGACAGGGACATGAAGCAGGAGTTCGTGCGCGCCAAGCCGCACCTCAACATCGGCACCATGGGTCACGTCGACCACGGCAAGACCACGCTCACCGCGGCCATCACCAAAGTTCTGTCCGAAATGGACCCTTCGGGCACGACCTTCACGGCGTTCGACCGCATCGACCGCGCGCCGGAGGAGCTGGCCCGCGGCATCACGATCAACATCGCGCACGTCGAGTACGAGACGCCCACGCGTCACTACGCGCACGTCGACATGCCCGGCCACGCCGACTACGTGAAGAACATGATCACGGGTGCGGCGCAGCTGGACGGCGCGATCCTCGTGGTGTCCGCGGAGGACGGCACGATGCCGCAGACGCGGGAGCACGTCGTGCTCGCGCGCCGCGTCGGCGTGCCGCACGTGGTGGTGGCGCTCAACAAGGCCGACGCGGTGAGCGACCCGGAGCTGCTCGACCTGGTGGAGCTGGAAGTCCGCGACCTGCTCTCCCGGTACGGCTTCGACGGCGACGCCACCCCGGTGGTGCGGGTGTCCGGCCTGCGCGCGCTGCAGGGCGACCCGGTGTGGGTGCGGTCGGTGGTCGAGCTGCTCGACGCCGTCGACGCGCACGTGCCGGAGCCCGTCCGCGACCTGAGCGGCGCGTTCCTGATGCCGGTCGAGAACGTCATGACCATCACCGGTCGCGGCACCGTCGTGACCGGAGCGGTGGAGCGCGGCGTGCTCGGCATCGGTGACGCGGTCGAGGTGGTCGGCCTCGGCGCGGCGGTGACGTCGGTCGCCACCGGCATCGAGACGTTCGGCAAGCCGATGCGGCAGGCGCGGGCGGGGGACAACGCCGCGGTCCTGCTGCGCGGCGTGAAGCGCGGCGAGGTCCGGCGCGGCCAGGTGCTGGCCCTGCCGGGCAGCGTCGCGCCGCACACCCGGTTCCGCGCGACGGTGTACCTGCTCTCGCACGCCGAGGGCGGCCGGCACACCGGCATCGCGTCGAACTACCGCCCGCAGTTCCACTTCCGCACCGGCGACGTCGTCGGAGTGGTGGAGCTCGACAGGACGCCGGCCATGCCGGGTGACACCGTCGAGGTCACGGTGGAGCTGGGCAAGGCGGTGGCGATGGACACCGGGCTCGGCTTCGCGATCCGCGAGGGCGGCAAGACCGTGGGGGCGGGCACGGTCGGCGAGATCCTCGCCTAGGGCGGTGGCGACGACCCGAGAAGGTGGTCGCGCTGCCTGGGAACGCGGCGGGATGTGATGTCCCGCCGCGTTTTTCCGCGTCCGCCGGCGGCACGAGCACTGACGTGTCGAGCGCGCCGGGAACGTCGAGCCGCTCAGCCCGACCTGTCGCTCACCGAGTGCGGCGCGCCCACCGGCTTCGACTCGGGCGACCCGCGCTGCCTCAGGTACACGCTCAGGATCGCCATCGAGGCGATCGCCAGGAACTCGGACTGCCAGTTCTGCAACGACCGGTTCCAGAAGTCGGCGCTCAGGAAGTACTGGAACAGCCCCATCGGCTCGGCCAGCGGGTCGGAGTTGTTGGCGTACCAGCCGGCGACCCACTGCAGGACCCAGGAGACCAGGAACAGCACCAGCATCGCGAGCCCGAGCGACTTCGAGAACACCGCGGTGCGCCAGCCGCCGGCCTTCGCCCACTTCGGCGAGTCCTCCTTGACGTACGCGCCGACCTGCTGCTCCTCATCGGTCTCGCGACCGGCCTTCTTCGCGGGCTTCGACTCGGTCGAGCCCTTCTGGACCAGCCAGACGGTGGCGGTGACGTACAGGAAGAACTGCAGGTACTCGGACTGCCAGTTCTCCACGACGTCGACGAGGAAGTCGGCGGAGACCAGGTAGGACCCCAGGGTCGGCAGCGGCTGACCCAACGCGGCCTGACGCTCGTTGTGGTCGGCGTGGCCGGCGAAGAGCTGGCCGACCAGCGCCGCGAGGAAAAGACCTGCGAAGACGAGCGTCAGGCTGTGCTCGCGCAGGAAGCTCCTCATAGGACCGGCTGCCCTGCGCGCGCACTTCTAAACGTCGAGCAGCGGCACGACTTCCTTCGCCCAGAACTCGAAGAACTCCTGCTGGTTCTTGCCGATCTGCTGCACGTAGACCTCGTCGAAGCCGGCCTCCGCGAACTCCCTGATCTTCTCCGCGTACTGCTCGGGGTCGGGGCCGCACGGCATCGACGACCGGATCATCTCCGGCGTCACGAGCTGGGAGGCCTGCTCGAAGTGCTTGGGCGAGGGCAGCACCTGCGCCAGCTCACCCGGCAGGCCGTCGTTGGGCCACAGGCGGTGCGCCGTGGAGACGGCCTCGTCCTCGGTCCTCGCGTAGCAGACCTTGAGGCCGCTCTGCGCCGGTCCGCGGCCGCCCTCGGCGCGGTACTTCTCCACGAGCTCACCGTTCGGGCCGACGCTGATGTAGCCGTCGGCGGTGCGGGCGGCGAGCTTGACGGCCTTGGGGCCGAACGCCGAGACGTAGATCGGCACCGGGCGTTCGGGAA
The DNA here is from genome assembly GCF_021056325.1 of Lentzea sp. CC55. Taxonomy (NCBI): domain Bacteria; kingdom Bacillati; phylum Actinomycetota; class Actinomycetes; order Pseudonocardiales; family Pseudonocardiaceae; genus Lentzea; species Lentzea sp. CC55. Next base: position 220,371 of record NZ_JAJCXE010000004.1, read on the forward strand.
GGGTGTAGATGCGGGCGTTCTCGACGGTGTAGTGCTTGCCGTGGTGGGTGACCTCGTCGCCCTGGTGCAGCGCGCGGATGACGTCGATCGCCTCCTCCAGCATCTCCAGCCGCACGTCGGCGGAGGGCCAGCGGTCGCCGAGCACGTGCTCGTTCAGCGCCTCGCCGCTGCCGACGCCGAGGACGAACCTGCCCTCGGTCTGGACGGCCGCGGTCGCCGCCGCCTGCGCGATGACCGCCGGGTGGATGCGGATCGTCGGGCACGTCACGGCCGTGGTGATCGGCAGCGTCACGGCCTCCGAGAGAGCACCGATGGTGCCCCAGACGAACGGCGACTCGCCCTGCTCGTCGTTCCACGGGTGGTAGTGGTCGGAGATCCACAACGACTCGAACCCGTGGTCCTGCGCCATCTTCGCGTGCCGGACGTGCTCGCGCGGTCCGTGCTCTTCCGAGGAAATGAAATAGCCCAGTTTCACGGCAGCAACTCCTGGATCTTGGTGTGCAGTCCGCGGCGCAGGACGCCCCACGCGTCGGGGTCGCCACGCAGCACCGCTTCGGTCATGTCCTTGATCTGGTCGAACGTCGCGTGCGGCGGGATCGGCGGCACGTCGGGGTCGCAGCGCACGTCGAGGACGGTCGAGCCGTCGAACGCGAGCGCCGTCTCCCAGGCGGCGCCGAGCTGCTCGGGGTCGTCGACCTCGATGCCCTGCAGGCCGATCGACCGCGCGTAGGCGGCGTACGAGACGTCCGGGAGCGACTGCGACTCCTCGAACTTCGGCGCACCGCCCATCGCGCGCAGCTCCCACGTGACCTGGTTGAGGTCGTTGTTGTGGAACACGCACACGACGCACCGGATGCCGTAGCGCCGCAGGGTCAGCAACTCCGCCATGCCGTTCATCTGCATGGCGCCGTCGCCGACCAGGGCGATCAACGGCCTGTTCGGCTGGGCGAAAGCGGCGCCCAGCGCGTACGGGACGGCACAGCCCATCGTCGCGAGCGTGCCGGACAACGACGACCGCACGTTGCCGCGCACCCGCAGCAGCCGGGCGTACCAGTTCGTCGCGGAACCCGAGTCGGCGGTGACGATCGCGTTGTGCGGCAGGCGCCGGGACAGCTCGGAGACGATCCTCATCGGGTTGACCGGGTCGGCGGGCACCTGCGCCTGCCGTTCCACGACCTCCCACCAGCGCTCGACGTCGGCCTCGACCTTCGTCCGCCACGAGCGGTCTTCCCTGCGCCGCAGCAACGGGATCAGTGCGCGCAACGTCGCCTTCGCGTCGCCGACGAGGTTGACCTCCGTCGGGTAGCGCATGCCGATCGCGCGGCCGTCGAGGTCGATCTGCACGCCTCGCGCGGTACCGGGCTTCGGCAGGTACTGCGAGTACGGGAAGTTCGATCCGATGATCAGCAGCCGGTCGCAGTCGCGCATCATCTCGTACGAGGGCCGCGTGCCGAGCAACCCGATCGACCCCGTCACGTACGGCAGGTCGTCGGGCAAGACGTCCTTGCCCAGCAACGCCTTCGCGACGCCGGCGCCGAGCAGGTCGGCGGTCGCGCGCACCTCGTCGGCGGCGCCGCGGGCGCCTTGGCCGATCAGGATCGCGACCTTCTCGCCGGAGTTCAGCACCTCGGCCGCGCGCTCGATCTCGTCGTGCGCGGGCGTGACGACCGAGGACGGACGGGACGGCGGGCTCGACGGGATGTGCTTGAACTCGTGCTTCGGGGCGGCGTACTCCTGCTCCTGCACGTCGTTCGGGATGATCACCACGGTCGGCGCGCGGTCGGCCTGGGCGGTGCGCATGGCCCTGTCCAGCGCGTTCGGCAGCTGCTCGGGCACCGTGACGTCGACCAGGAACGAGGCGACGTCGCGGAACAGCGAGTGCAGGTCGACCTCCTGCTGGAAGCTGCCTCCCTGCGCGGTCCGGGCGGTCTGGCCGACGATCGCGACGACCGGCACGTGGTCGAGCTTCGCGTCGTAGAGGCCGTTGAGCAGGTGGATCGCGCCGGGGCCGGAGGTGGCGAGGCAGACGCCGACCCGGTCGCTGAACTTCGCGAAACCCACGGCCGCGAACGCGGCCATCTCCTCGTGCCGGGTCTGGACGAACCGCGGGTCGTTGTCCGCCTTGCCGAACGCCGCGACGATCCCGTTGATGCCGTCGCCGGGGTAGGCGAACACCTGCGCGACTCCCCAGTCGCGCAGGCGCTGCACCACGAAGTCCCCGACGGTCGTCGTCACGAGCGCCCCTCCAGGACGTAGACCGTGTAGGCGGAGCGGATGATGGGCTGCGCGACGTTCCGGACGCGCACGCCACCCGGCGTCATGCCCTGCTCGGTGCCGAAGTGCGCGTGACCGTGCACGGCCAGATGCGTGCCGGTGGCGTCGATCGCCTCGCCGAGCAGGTACGAGCCGAGGAACGGGTAGATCTCCGGCGGCTCACCGCGCAGGGTGTCCGGCACCGGGGCGTAGTGCGTCAGCGCGACCTTGATGTCGGTGTCCAGCTCGGACAGCGCGCCCTCCAGGTTCTTCGCGATGTCGCAGGTGTGCTGGACGAACGCCTTCATCTCGCGCTCGCCGAACGCGCTGCCGCACTTGCCCGCGAAACCGCCGCCGAACCCCTTCACCCCCGCGACGCCGATGGAGCAGCCGTTCACCCGGTGGGTGAACGTCGTGCCCTCCAGCACGTGGATGCCCTTGTCCTGCAACGTCTTGGTGACTTCGAGCGGCTTGTCGTCGTGGTGGTCGTGGTTGCCCAGGACGGCGACGACCGGCACCGGGAGGTCCGCGAACTCGTCCGCGACGACCTCGGCCTCGGCGACCGTGCCGTGCCGGGTGAGGTCTCCCGCCAGCAGGAGGACGTCGGCGTGCTCGCCGACCTTCTCGAGGGCGGGGCGGAGGTGTCCGCGCATGTCCTCGCCGAGGTGGATGTCCCCGACCGCAGCGACTCGGATCATCGCAGGTCCTCCTCACCCTCCGGTTCGCCCGCAGGTGTCACGCGCACGTCGTTGAGGATCTTCAGCTCGGGGGCGGCCTCGTGCAGGACCTCCTCGAGCGCGGCGCGGCGGTCCGCGCAGGCGACGTCCCCGGAGAGCATCACGTTGTCGCCGCGCACGGTGACGCGCACGCCGAGCTCCGCCGTCCGCGGGTCCTCGGCCACCGCCCTACGCAGATTTGCCGCCAGGTACTGCTCGGAACTCATGGTCCCTCCCGATGATGTCCAAGCGTTCGATGAGCACCAGGAACGCTTCGGCGTACGGGGAGTGCTTGGTCTCCTCGCGCACCTGGTCCCAGTCGATCTGTTCTCGCAGCGCCCGCGCGAACGGCAGCAGCTCGCTGAAGTCGCAGCGGTGGCCGTCCAGCACGAGCAGCTTGCTGCTCAGCACGAACGTCGCCGGCATGACCGGCAGCATCACCGAGCCGACCGGCATCTCCTCGGCCATCGCGAGGATCTCGTCGGTCACCGGGCGTTCGTTCGGGCGGAAGAGCAGGTCCACGAGCGAGTCGCCGTCGTAGACCTTCAGCAGCCAGTCCTCCGGCGGCTCCGCGCCGCGCAGGCCCGCCTCCACGAGCACCCGCACGGCCTCGTTGACGTCCTCTTCCCTCACCAGGAGGTCGACGTCGTGCTCACTCACCGGCCCTCCTCGCGCGTAACCGGCGCAACCACCGGTCAGCGCGAACGGGATCTCCGCTCCACGTAAGACCTTGGCAACCTTGGTCAAGGTCATCAGCAACTCGGCCTGCACGTCGCTCATGCGCTCCGGGTTACCCGGCTGATCGCGACGTCAACCTCGGTCACCGGCGAGGCGTGCGTGCGTTTCGGTGTCGTAGCGGACGCCGTCGTACAGCAGCCGCGCCCGTTCGACGCCTTCGACCGGGAAACCCGCCCCGAGCGCGACGCGGCAGGAGGCGGGGTTGTCCACGCGGTGCGCGAGCTCCAGGCGGAACAGGCCGAGCTCGGTGAAGGCGAACTCGCTGAGCGCGCGGCAGGCGGCGGTGGCGAGGCCCTTGCCGCGCGCTTCCTCCCGCACCCAGTACGAGACCCACCCGGTCAGGTGCCGGCGTTCGACGCTCGACACGGCCACGTTGCCGACGGGCACGCCCTCGTGCAGCACGGCGAACGAGTAGGCCATGTCCTCGTTCCGGCGCGCCTGCGCCAGGGCGATCCACTCCCGGGCGGCGGGCAGGGAGTCGACCGGGAAGGTGAACTGGCGCTCCATCAGCGGTTCGCCGGCGGCGGCCAGCACGACCGGCGCGTCGTCGGGGGTCCAGGGCCGCAGCAGGCTGTTCACCCGCCCACCTTCCGAATCCAGGCGTCGGGCCGCAACTCAGGGGGCATCCCGCACGTCAGACGTACAAGGGACGAAGAGGGAGCGCAGATGGTCATTTTCGGCTGGCGCACGACGATCCAGCAGATCCGCATGCTCACGCTGGTGTGCGGGCACTGCCACCACCAGTCCGCGCACAACCTCTTCCGGCGCTGCACGAAGCCCACGATCTTCTTCATCCCGCTGTTCACCATCCGCAGCAGGTACGGGCTGCAGTGCACGTTCTGCGGTGTCTCCTACGACATCAGCAAGACGCACGCGCATCAGCTGGTCTGACAGGCCTCGCAGCCGGGCGCGTGCCGGTCGGTGGTGACGCGCCCGCACTCCGGGCAGATCAGCTCGAGAAGGCAGGCCGGCTCAGCCTCAGGGACAGCACCGACGTCCACAGCCAGCCGATCGTCGCGACCGCGTAGAGCAGCACCGTGCCGCCGGGGTCGCCCAGGAACGCCATCGGCACCATCAGCAGCAGGCCCGTCAGGCCGCTCACCACCGCCAGCCACCCCCCGAGCCTACGCGCGAACACGAAGCACGCCCCGATCCAGCCGATCATCGCGACGCCGAACGCCACCGCGTGCAGCGCGCCGTGCCAGGACGTCGACGTGGGCGGGCCGTCGGGAGCGCCCGCCGGGAAGCCCAGGGCCGGATCGGCCACGAACACCCCGCCGAGGACCATTCCCACCCCCATCAGGCCGATCAGCCGCGCACCCCACCTCGTGTGCCGCGTCATGCCGGTCGCCGCCACGACGAACAGCGCCCCGCAGACGACGAAGTTCGCGATCTGGATCCAGCCGGGCGAGCCGAGGCTGAGCATGCTGAACGGGTGGCGGGTGAGGTCGAAGCCCTCCCGGGTGAACGCCTGGGCGTACCCGACGACGAGGTAGAGCGGTCCGGCGACGACTCCGCAGGCGATGCGGGACATGGGTTCCTCCAGAGGTTCGGTGTGGGGAGAACCGAAACACCGACAATTTTTTTTGTCAAGACTAGTACTGCTGTCTTGACGAAGAGAATCGTCGGCGGCAGGATGGGACCATCCACGAGCCTGGAGGGAAGAGCCGATGGGGCACGAGTTCAGAAGCACCGACGAGATCGAGGTGCCGGCGTCCGTCGAGGACGTCTGGACCGCGATCGCGACCGGGCCCGGCATCGACTCGTGGTTCATGGGCCGCAACGAGGTCGCGGACGGCCAGGTCAGGATGGCCTTCGGCGAGTACCGGCCGACGAGCGGGATCACCGCGTCCGACCCGCCGCACCACTTCGCCCACGACAGCGGCAAGGCGCCCGACGGCCGGTTCATCGCCTACGAGTTCCTCGTCGAGGGCCGCGAGCACGCGAGCACGGTGCTGCGGATGGTCACGAGCGGCTTCCTGCCCGGCGACGACTGGGCCGACGAGTTCGAGGCCATGACGCTGGGCGGCGCGCTGTTCCGGCGCACGCTGCAGGAGTACCTGACGTACTTCCCCGGCCGCACGGCCCGCCCGCTCACGGTCTTCGGACCCGTCGTCACCGACTGGGACGAGGCCTGGAAGAGGCTCGGCGCGGCCCTGGCGGAGAAGCTCCCGGACGCCGTCGAGTTCCACCGCAACGCCCACACGCTCGGCCTGCGCACCGGCAGCGGCATGTACCGGTTCCTGCGCGGCTTCGCGGGCCCGATGATCGCGGCACACCACGTCTTCGAGGGCGCCGAGTCCGAACAGGACTGGCAGGACTTCCTCGACACCACCTTGGGAGAGCAGAGATGACGCGCTTCACGACCTCCGCCGACGGCACGCGGATCGCCTACTCGGTCACCGGCTCCGGCCCGGCGCTGCTCCTCGTGGACGGCGCGATGTGCCACCGCCGCTTCGGCCCCACCACCGAGCTGGCCTCGGTGCTCGACAAGGACTTCACCGTCCACACCTACGACCGGCGCGGGCGCGGCGAGACCGGTGACGGCGCGACGCCGTGGTCGCTCGAGCGCGAGGTCGAGGACATCGACGCGGTCATCCGGGAGGCCGGCGGCAGCGCGTTCGTGTTCGGCGTGTCCTCGGGCGCGGTGCTCGCGATGGAGGCCGCGTCACGCCTGCCGGGCATCACCAGGCTCGCGCTGTACGAGGCACCGTTCGTCGTGGACGGCACGTACGAGCCCCGCCCCGCGGACATCGTGCGGCAGATGAACGACATGCTCGCCCGCGGCGACCGTTCCCGCATGCTCTCGACGTTCATGAAGATGGTCGGCGTGCCCGCCATCGGCCTCGCGGTCATGAAGCTGACCCCGGTGTGGAGGAAGCTCAAGCCGGTCGCGCACACGCTGCCGTGGGACCTCGCGATCCTCGGCGACGACGGCCGCGGCAGCCCGCTCCCGGCGCACCGCTGGAAGGTCGAGGTGCCGACGCTCGCGATGGACGGCGGCAAGTCGCCGGAGTACCTCCGCAACGCCATGCGCAACGTCGCGGAGGTGCTGGGAGCGGAGCACAGGACGCTGCCCGGTCAGACGCACCTGTACAAGTCGTCGGTCATGGCGCCGGCACTCGTGGAGTTCTTCTCGCGAGCCCAGCGCACCGCCGGTCCCATCGCGTAACCGGCCACGACGAACAGCCCTCCGACCAGCAGCCAGCCGAGCGCTCCCCAGCCGAGGACGACCGTGGTGAGCAGGGCGGGGCCGACCATGCGGGCGACGGCCGTTCCGGTCGCGAAGAAGCCCTGGTACTGGCCCTGCCGGCCGGCGGGCGCGAGGGAGAAGCTGATCTCCCACGCCCCGGAGGCGAGCATCATCTCGCCGAGCACCTGCAGCGCGGCGGCGGCGACCAGCAACGCCGCCGCGGGCCAGGCGCCGAGGCTGAACGCCGTCACGGCGAAGACCGCGCAGGACGCGAACAGCACCAGTCCGGCGTGCTCCACCAGCTTCGAGGCCTGCCCCAGGCCGGTGGCGCGGCGGGCGATCCGGACCTGGAACAGCACGACGGCCGCGGTGTTGAGCACCAGCAGCGCGGCCGCGAGCCACGTCGGCGCCTCGGTGCGCTGCACGATCCACAGCGGGATGATCAGGCTCAGCAACGGCATGTAGAGCAGCATCACGGCGTTGATGAGCGTGACCAGCGCGTACGGGCGGTCCCCGAGCACGTCGAACTTGCCCTTGGTCCTGCTCATCACCGTTTCGGGCAACGTGGCCACGACCGCCGCGGCGGCCATGAAGCAGAGCACGTCGAGCACGAACACGGCGGTGTAGGCGGCCTCGGTGCCGAGGTGCAGCGCGAACCCCCCGGCCGCAGCACCGACCGCGATGCCCGCGTTGGCCGTCGACTGGATCCGCGCACGGGCCCGCGTCCGCTCCCGAGGTGTCGTGAGCCCTGCGAGAAGTGCCTGCCTGGACGCCTGCAGCCCGCTCTGGAAGCTCGCGTACAGGCACATGACCACCACGAACGCGGTGAAGTCCTTGGTGAGGAGGAGGACGCCGATGCTCGCGGCCGTGGCGGCGGCGAGCACGACGGCGGTGGTGCGCGGGCCCAGCCGGTCGGCGACGTGGCCCAGCGCGACCCCGGCGACGGCCCCCACTCCCCACGCGAGGGTCAGCGCGAGGCCCACCCGCGCCGCGCTGAGGCCCACGACCTGCGTGAAGTAGAGGGCCGAGACGACGAGGAAGCCGCCGTCACCGATCGAGCTCGTCAGCTGCGCGTACGCGAGTCGCCTGGTCATGCTTCAGACCGTAGGACTGCGATTGACCCTGCGGCTGGGACAAGAACGTGCTCATTCTCTGGGCCAATTCGGCTTCCACGGCCGTCCGGAGCGGCTTGACCACGGGCCGCGGTTCCGTCAGGGGTGCATCCGGGCGCCCTTGAAGATCTTGTCGACGGCGTTCTTCCGGCCGTGCACCGCGATGCCGACGAGGTCGAGGTCCTGCGTGTGCACCTTGCGGACGGCGGCGCGGTTGTCGGCGTCGTTGCCGGTGGCGAACAGGTCCGCGGTGAAGATCGACATGACCTGGTCGCGGTGGAGCGCGCGTTCGTGGGCCTTCCTGACGAGGTCCCGGTCGCCCTGCAGCACCACCACGGGCTGGCCGAACATGGGCAGGTACTCCACGTCGTCGGCGTCCACGTACGGCTCTCCGCGCAGCGCCTCCGGCAACCCGCTGACGAGGAAGGCGGTCACGTTCAGCGCCTGCCAGCCGGCCAGGTCGTCCCGCAGCAGCACAGCGATCTTGGTGTCGAACATGCCGTCCACGATCGCGGACGTGGCCGTGCGGCGTCTTGTACGTTCCTGACATGAGCACGGCCGCGTGGAAACCGGCGGTGGAAGGCATCAAGGAGGTCTTCCACGCGTCGTTCACCACGCACGTCTACCCGGCGCACACGCACGACGCCTGGACGTTGATGCTGCTCGACACCGGTGCCGTGCGGTACGAACTGGACCGTCACGAGCACGGCGCTCTCGTCGAAGGCGTCACGCTGTTGCCGCCGCACGTGCCGCACGACGGCCGTTCCGCGTTCCCGACCGGCTTCCACAAGCGCGTGCTGTACCTGGACGACTCGGTGCTGCCCGCCGGCCTGGTCGGCAAGGCCGTCGACACGCCGATGCTCGCCGATCCGCTGCTGCGGCAGCGCGTGCACCAGCTGCACCTCGCGCTGGACGAACCGCTCGAGGCGTCGAGCCGGCTCGCGCTGATCACCGAGCGCCTGGCGCACCACTTCGCGGGCACCACCCCGGCGGTCCACGCCGACCCGACGCTGGCCGACCGGTTGCGGCAGCTCCTGGACGCCTCGCTGCCCGGCGGGATGGCGTTGAACGACGCCGCCCGGGAGCTGCAGACGAGCCCGACGCACCTGGTGCGGGCGTTCAGCCGCCGGTTCGGCCTGCCGCCGCACCGCTACCTGACCGGGCGCCGCGTCGACCTCGCACGCGGGTACCTGGTCGAGGGGCGGTCCGCGGCGGAGGCGGCGGTGCTGGCCGGGTTCCACGACCAGTCACACCTGACGCGCCACTTCCGCCGTGTCCTGGGTACGAGCCCCGGCAGGTTCGTACGCTGACACCGTGCACGTCGGCATTCTCGGGCCCGTTGAGGCGCACTCCCCTGACGGCAGGATCGCGGTGGGCGGCCCCCGGCCGCGCACCCTGCTGGCCGCGCTGGCGATCCGGGCGGGCGACATCGTGCCGCTCGACCGGCTGACCGACGAGCTCTACGGCACCGCGCCGCCGTCCGACGCCGCGAACGCCCTGCAGGGCCAGGTCTCCCGGCTGCGCAGGGCGCTGGGCGACGCCTCGCTGATCGAGTTCCACCCCGCCGGCTACCTGCTGGCGCTGCCGGCCTCGCGGGTCGACGCCCACCGGTTCACCTCGCTCGCGGCGGAAGGCAGGCAGGCGCTGGAGCAGGGTGCCGCGCAGGCAGCGGAATCCCTTCTGTCGGAGGCACTTCGGCTGTGGCGCGGGCCCGCGCTCGCCGACGTCGCCCTGCCGGACCACGCGACCCGGCTGGAACAGGAACGCGCGGCGGCGTCGAGCTCGCTGGTCGCCGCGCGCGTCCGGCTCGGGAAGGCCGGCGTGCGGGAGGTCCAGGACCTGGTGGCGCAGCACCCGTTGGACGAACGGCTGCGCGGCTACCTGGTGCAGGTCCTGCACCAGCAGGGTCGCCAGGCCGAGGCGTTGCAGGCGTTCGAGGACGCGCGGGCGCTGCTGGCCGACGAGCTCGGCGCCGACCCGTCGCCCGAGCTGCGCGCCGTCCACCTGCGGGTGCTGCGCGGCCAGGCCCACCGCGAGCCGCCGGCCCAGCTGACCAGCTTCATCGGCAGGGAGGAGGAGCTGCGCCGCATCGCCTCGCTCTCCTCGCGGCTCGTCACCCTCACCGGGCCCGGCGGGGCGGGCAAGACGAGGCTGGCGCTCCAGGCCGCCGGTCCCGGCGCGATCTTCGTGGACCTGGCGCCCGCCAAGGACGTCGCGGCGGCGACGCTGCAGGCGCTGGGGCTCAAGGAGACCGCGCTGGAGCCGGAGGACCGCCTGACGCTGGCCCTGCGCGACCGCGACTCGTTGCTGGTGCTGGACAACTGCGAGCACCTGGTCGTGCAGGCGGCCCGGCTGGCGGGACACCTGCTCGGCACGTGCCCGTCCCTGCGCATCCTCGCCACGAGCCGGGAGGCGCTCGGCATCACCGGCGAGACGCTGTGCCCCGTGCCGCCGCTCGACCCCGAGCAGAGCGTGGCGCTGTTCACCGACCGCGCCCGCCTGGTCAACCCGGCGTTCGCGCCGGACCGGCACACCGCCGACATCTGCCGCGCGCTCGACGGCCTGCCGCTGGCGATCGAGCTGGCCGCCGCGCGCACGCGCACGTTGACCACCGAGGAGATCTCCCACCGGCTGAACGACCGCTTCCGGTTGCTCACCAAGGGGAACCGCGCCGCCGCACCCCGCCACCGGACGCTGCGCGCGGTCGTGGAGTGGAGCTGGGACCTGCTGTCGCCGGACGAGCGCGACCTGGCCGCGTGCCTCGCCACGTTCAGCGGCGGTGCCGCGCTCGACGCCGTCGAGGAGGTCTGCCGGCACGACGTCGAGGTGCTGGACGCGTTGGTGGACAAGTCGTTGGTGGAGGCCGCCGACGGCCGGTACCGGATGCTGGAGACCATCCGGGAGTTCTGCTCGGAGCACAGGCGCGTCGACGCCGAGCACGCCGCGTACTTCCACGACCTCGCCCGCCGCGCCGACCCCGAGCTGCGCCGGCAGGACCAGGTCCGGTGGTTCGCGCGGCTGAGCGCCGAGCACGCGAACCTGCTCCAGGCCGTCGAGTGGACCACGGCGCACGACCCGGAACGGGCGCTGCGCCTCGTCAGCGACCTCTCCTGGTACTGGTACGTGAAAGGCAGCCGGACGGAGGTGCAGGGCCTCGCACGGGCACTTCTCGACCGCGTGCCGGAGCAGTCCACGGAGGAGTACGCGGTCCTGCTGGCGCTCGCCGCCCCGGAACGCGTGCAGGCGAAGCTGCTCGAGCTGCGCGGCCCGATCCGGCAGCCGTTCGTGCTCGTCGCGTGGGCCATGCTCACCGGTCCGCCCGACCCGTCCGCCCCGCGCACGGCGTTGCAGGACGAGGTCGAGGGCAGCGAGGACCCGTGGATCCAGGGCCTCATCGGCTTCAGCAACGCCTACCTGGCCTGGGCGAGGAGCGGCGACCGCACGCGGGCGATCAGCGAGTCGCGCGCGGCGTTGCGCCGGTTCCGCGACATCGGCGAGCGCTGGGGATCGGCGCAGGTCCTCGACGTGCTGGCGACCCTCACCGAGGACCCGGTGGAGGCGCTCGCCCTGACCGACGAGGCCCTGCGCGTGGTCGGCGAGCTCGGCGCCAAGGAGGAGCTCGCCGAGCTGCGCGGGCGGCGCGCGGACCGGTTGCTCGACCTCGACCCCGGCCAGGCGGAGCGCGACTACCTCCTGGCCCTGGAGCTCGCCGCGGAGGCGGGCCTGTCCGCCACGCGTGCGCTCGCCCACACGGGCCTCGCGCGGATCGCCCACCGCGGGGGTGATCCGGCGCGGGCCGGGGCGTTGCTGCGCGAGGCACGGCGGGAGCTCGGGTTCGGGTGGATGCACGCCGCAGCCAAGCAGCAGGTGGACGAGGTGTTCAGCGAACTGGCAGGTACTCCGGGAGCTTGATCGCCGTGGCCGCCCGCAGGTCCGTCCGCGCGACCAGCGGGATCTTCGGCAGGAGGCGGAACATCCGGTCCCGCGCCCACATCCCGAGCCTGCTGCCCGGCGCGAGGAACGGCCCGGGATTGCCCTGGCAGCCCCGCGCGTACGGCCCGACCAGGGCCTCGTACCGGGCGAACGCGTCGCCGCCCGCCGCCATCTCCCCGGCCAGCACGTAGGCCGAGACGACCGCGAGCCCGGTTCCCATGCCGCCCAGGGTGGACCCGTAGCCCGCGTCGCCGATCAGCGTGACGCGGCCGGAGCTCACCGCCGGCATGCGGATCCGGCTGATCGAGTCGAAGTAGACGCCCGGCGCGATCAACGACTCCGGCATCATCTCCGGCGGCACCGGCGACCTGTACATGAGCCACCCCGGCGCCGCGAGGACTCCGGGTGAGCAGGTCAGGTCGCGGTCGTCGCCGTCGGCGTCCCAGATCGCGAAGTAGTAGCCGCCGAACTCCGGCCGGTACGAGGGGAAGACGAGCCGCCGCACGCCGGACCGCATGCCGTCGGCGCCGATCACGAAGTCGAACCGCCGCGGGCGCCCGTGCGCGAACGCCACGTCCACCCCGGCGCCGTCGTCGTGCAGCGACGTGATCCAGTCGCCGAACACGTACTCCGCGTCCGGGGCGCTCAGCTCGTACAGCAGCCGCGAGAGGTCGCCGCGGAGGATCTCGACGTCCCCCGCGGTGAACGACGCGGGCAGCCGTGAGCGCTCACGTCCGTCGACGCCGCGGAACACCATGTCGCGCGGCGTCGTCCGCGCGGCCATCACCGCGTCGAGAACACCCATCTTCTTCAGCACGGACAGGTGCGCCTCGCCGCGGAAGTCCACGGCCTGCCCACCGCTGCGCAGCGACGGCGCGCGTTCCACCACCGTCGGGGAGAAACCGTGCCGCGCCAGCCAGTGTGCGAGCGCGGGCCCGGCGACTCCCGCTCCCGAGATCAGTACGTCCATGACCGGGAGCCAACGCCGGGCCGCTGACCGAACGCCTACGAACCGCTGATGATCTTGAGCATCTGCGAGATCTGGCCCTGCCGGGTGGTGACCACCCGGTCGGCGTAGGCCGTCGTCTCCGGGTTCATGCCGTCCTTCTTCTCGGCCAGCGCCATTTCCACGCCGGCGCCCTGATGACCGGTCATCAGGTTGAGGAAGTTCATGTCGAACTCCGCGCCGCTCTTCTCCTTGGCCTCGTTGATGACCTTGTCGTCGAGCAGCGGCTGACCTCCGTGGGCGGCGTGCAGGCTCGCGCCGTCACCCTCCGGCTTGTCCCAGAGCTTCAGCCACGACTTGAGCATCGTGAGCTCCTCGCGCTGGGTCACGTCGATCGCGCCCGCGAGGTCCTTCGCCTCCTGACTGGTCGCCTTCGCGAGCCCCACCTGCGACAGGCTGATGCCGAGCTGCAGGTGGTCCACCATCATCTGCACGAACATCACGTCCGCGTCGTTGAACCTCGCACTGGCACCCGGAACGGGTGGTGCGGCGGAGGACGCGCCGTGCCCGTGGGCCTGCTGGCCCTCCGGCACGACGGCCTCTCCGCCGCACCCCGCCAGCGCCAGGACCGCGACCGCGATCACCAGGCGCTTCATCGGGTCAGATCTTCTCCCAGAGCGCCGCCACGTTCGGCGGCTCCCAGCCGGTCAGCGAGGTGTGCGCCTGCCGGCAGCGGTACGTCGAGCCGCCGTAGGTGACGGTCGAGCCGGCCGCGTAGGAGGTGTTCGCCGCCCACGTGCCGCCCGCGGGCGGCTGCTGCGTCGTCGTGGAGGTCGGCGGCGTGGTGGTCGTGGTGGGGCGGGTGGTCGTCGTGGTAGGCGGCGGGTTCGTGCCGCCACCACCGCTGATGTTGAGGTCGATGCACGAGTAGAACGCGTTCACCGTGTCGCCGATGTTCCAGATCGCGTAGAGCTTCTGGCGACCGGAGAACCCGCCGAGGTTGATCGTGTGCGTGGTCGGGTTGCTGGGCTGCGCGTTGTTGCCGGACACGTAGCCGACGCGCGTGCCGTTGATGAAGTACTCGTAGTCGCGCGTGACGTGCCGGGCGGTGAAGGTCCAGGTCAGCGTCAGGGAGCTGCCGGTGTTGTGGACCTTCCACGGGAGGCCGTCGTTGTCGAGCTCGCGGAACGCGCTGTTGGCACCGCTGCAGTTCATCAGGCCCTTGGGGCCCTCGGCGCTCTGCGGCTCGTACCTGGCTTGGCCGCAGGAGTTGCCGAGCGCGCCCTGGGCGCACTGCGCCGCACGGCTGGCCGGTGACGACACGTAGCCGTGCGCACTGGCGGTGCCGACCGGCGTGATGAAGACGATGGCAGGGACAGCGGCCAGGACGAGCGCCGCTTTACGCATGATTTTCATTCGTCCGAACTCCTTGGATCGTTCCCAAACGGGGTGACCCGTAGGCAGGGGGCGGGAACCGGGAGCGCTTCTGATCGCTCACCGATCCAGTTTCGGTCAGTGGTCCAGACCATAAACCGGCTTTCGGAAAGTGGTCAAGCGATCACGTCCGCGACCTCGAACCCGTTCCGCGGCAACAGGTCCACTCACGCCAGTGGTCCTGCCCTGCACCATTCGGGCTACCGCGACAAGCCGATCAGCCCACCGGTAGGAACGCGCGAACGTGGGTATCCCCTACCCATGCGCGATTTCGACGAGCCCAGCAGGACATCAGGCCCCGGCGTGGTAGCCGACGGACCCGCGGGTGCGCCCACGGTACTCGTGATCGATCCAGCAGGAGAGGCTCCCCACAACGAGATCCCGGCGACCTGGCGGGACCTGACCGGCGAGCTGCGCGTGGTGTGGCTGCGCGTTCCCGCCGCCCCGACCTGGAAGTCCACAGTGGACACGGTCCTGAGCAGGCACCGCGACTCCCGCACCGTGCTCGACGTGGTGTCGAGCGGTCCGCTGGCGGCCGACGTGGTCGACCTCGTGAACCAGCACGAAGACCTCGTGCGCTCGGTCCTGCTGGTCGACCCGGAGGTCGACCCGACCGAACCGTTCGTGCGGGTCATCGCCCGGACCAACGACGACGACCACACGCAGGCCCCGCTCCCGCTGGGCCACCCCGACGTCGTGGCGGGTGTCCTCAAAGCACTGGACGACCTGCGCTGATCCGCTGAGAACCGAAAACCCCTCAGGTTCTGGATCTTTCGCTGAACCGGACAGATCGGCCACCCGTATCCCTCGGCAGGGAACCGAGACGGGAGGCTTCATGCGAGCGCGTCTGCTCATCATCGCGCTGGGGCTGCTGGCGCTGGCGGGCTGTTCACCGGCCGGCGGCAGCAGCACCGGCGAACCGGCGGCCAACGAGGCGGACGCGACGTTCTCGTTGCGCATGATCCCCCACCACCGCCAGACGATCGAGATCGCCGAGGTCGCGACGCAGAAGTCCAAGGACCCGTTCGTGGTCGACGTGGCCGACAAGATCGCCAGGGCCGAAGCGGGCGAGATCGAGCAGATGGCCACCTACCTGCGCAGCTGGAACATCCAGGTTCCCGGCGACGACGCCGGCGCCACCCACAAGATGGCGGGCATGATGACCGCCAAGGACGTCGAGGCCCTCAAGGCGGCCACCGGCAAGCAGTACGACGACCTCTTCCTCGCGACCCTCTCCCGCCACCTGCGCAGCGGCGTCGACATGGCGAAGGACGCGCAGGCGAAGGGCGAGCACATCGGCTCGAAGGCGCTGGCGGGCAAGATCATCGTGTCGCAGACCGAGGTCCTGGAGCAGATCAGCGCCAAGCGGAAGTCCTGACACCGGAACAACGACCAGCCGCCCGGCCGGAAAAGCAGGCGGCACCTCGTCCCGCCCAGCCCTACGCTCCACCGCATGTACCCCGGAGTGGAGCCCTACGCCCGAGGCCACCTCCCCGTAGGCGACGGCCAGCACGTCCACTGGGAAGCCAGCGGCAACCCGAACGGCAAGCCCGCGGTCGTCTTCCACGGCGGCCCGGGCTCCGGCTCGAACCCCCGCTGGCGGGAGGACTTCGACCCGTCCCACTGGAACCTCGTCCTGTGGGACCAGCGAGGCAGCGGCAGGAGCACCCCACCGGCCTCGGACCCGCGGACCGGCATGGAGCACAACACCACCCAGCACCTGGTCGACGACGCCGAGAAGCTGCGGGAGCACCTCGGCATCGACAGGTGGCTGCTGATCGGCGGCTCCTGGGGCTCCACCCTCGTCCTCGCCTACGCCATCCAGCACCCCGAGCGCGTCAGCGAGATCATCATCCCGGCGGTGACCACCTCCCGCCCCGAGGAGCACGCGTGGATCACCCGCGGCCTCGGCATGTTCTTCCCGGACCACTTCGAGGCCTTCCGCGACGGCGTGCCCGAACAGGACCGCGACGGCAACCTCGCGCTCGCCTACAACAGGTTGCTGAACTCGCCGGACGCGGAGGTGCGCGAGAAGGCCGCGTGGGACTGGAGCAAGTGGGACCTGGCCACGATCACCGGCGGGGACAACGACTTCACCGGCACGCGGTACGAGGACCCGGTGATGCGCTACCAGCTCGCGCGGACCGTCAGCCACTACTGGGGCAACGAGGCGTTCCTCGAGCCCGATCACATCTTCGACAACCTCCACCGGCTGGAAGGCATCCCGGGGATCCTCATCCACGGCCGCAACGACCTCGGTGGGCCGCTGCACACGGCGTGGGAGGTCGCGAAGAGGTGGCCCGACGCCGAACTGGTCATCCTGAACGACGCCGGGCACGTCATCATGGAGGGCAACAGCATGGACCGGGCCATCACCGCCGCCGTCGAGAAGTTCCGCTAGGGCGCGACGGGTCCGGGCCGGTGGTAGAGGTCCTCACCGGCCCACCTGATGCGGTCCGCGAAGCCGAAACCGGGTGCCGCCACGAAGTTCGAGGCGTCGTCCACGGAACCGGACCCGTCGTAGCGGGCGCGCAACGGGTACGGGAACACCGGTCGTGTGCGGACGACGTTGCCGTCGTCGTCACGGCCGACGGCGAGGATGCGGGACGGTGCGGTGCCTCCCTCCACCCACGACACCAGGGCGGCGAACGGGTCGAAGTCGGTGAGGGTGTCGCCGCCGCCGCAGTGCCACATCGACGGCACGACGAAAAGCCTTGCCCAGTCCGGGTTCCCGCCGCCGGTCAGGCGCTGCCAGTAGTCGAGCGTGCCCTCGAACGGGATGCCCTGGTCGCCCGCGCCGTGCC
This sequence comes from Lentzea sp. CC55, assembly GCF_021056325.1. Classification (NCBI taxonomy): domain Bacteria; kingdom Bacillati; phylum Actinomycetota; class Actinomycetes; order Pseudonocardiales; family Pseudonocardiaceae; genus Lentzea; species Lentzea sp. CC55. The sequence goes on from NZ_JAJCXE010000004.1 coordinate 237,500, forward strand.
AGAGGACCAGCTTGCCGCCGGAACGCCGGAACCGGCTCAGGTCGAGCGAGAGCGAGTTCGCCTTCACGGTTTCCGGGACCAGGCGGCGGAACTCGCGCAGCGTGAACTCGAACGACTCCAGCGACGAGTGCGGGCGGCCGATCGGGTAGACGAGGTGCTTCAGCCCGTTGTCGGCCAGTTCGGGCGCGATCCCCCTGCCGAGGCCCGGCGTCGGGTTCAGCCAGAACGTCCACGACCGCTCGGAGCCGTAGGCCTGGCCGCCGGGGTAGAGCCGCACCCCGCCGTCGGACGGGCCCGCGTACAGGTTGCGGACGCGGGCGATCTCGTCGTCGGTCAGCTGACCGGCCAGCGTGCCGACGTCGAACCCGCACAGGCGCGGGTCGTCGATCTGGCCGTCCACCAGGCCGTCCGAGCCGTCGCAGGCCTTCATCACCGCGTCGTGCAGCACGAAGATCTTGTCGTTCGGGATGGTGTTGCGCGCGATCCACGCCTGGTAGCCGATCAGCGCCGTGTAGTAGGCCCCCGGCGCCGCCGCGACGATGCCGTCGAAGTCGTCCGGGTAGCGCTGGGCGAGCAGCAGGCCCTCGCGGCCGCCGTTGGAGCAGCCGGTGAAGTAGGACCGGGCCGGCGCCTTGCCGTAGAACACCGAGATGATGTGCTTGGACACCTTCGACAACGCGTGTGGCGCGCGGAAGAAGTAGTCGTCACGTGCTTTCTGGTCGTTGACGGCCCACCTGGTGTCGAACGGGTCCTCGGGCGAGACCTGGTGGCCGTCGTCGGTCGCCGCGACGGCCGCGTCGCCGAAAGCCGGTCCGCACCCGGCCGGGAAGGCCGGATCACCGATGACCCCGCAGAAACCGCCACACCCGTACTGCACGTAACGCCCCCGGTACCCGCGGGTCGGCAGCTTCAGCTGGAAGCCGATGCCCGGCGCGATCGTGCCGCGCACGTCGCAGAACTCGGGCGTACCGGCCACGACAGCGGCCGACGTGACCGTGGTGCGGGCGTCCGGTACGTCGAACGAACGCACCAGGTCCGCGCACGATCGCACCGGACGAGGGCCTGGGCTCGCCGTGGCAGGAGAAATGCCCGCGGCGACGGTCGTCAGAACGACGAGGAACATCAACAACTTGCGCGACATGTGGAGCGTCCTTCCCCCTGTAGCAGGACGTGCAGGGGAAGTGTTCCAGCTGTCCGGCGTGCACGCGTGGGCGTCGGGTCGGATCCTCCTCAGCCGAGCGGATGATCTCGCGTACGACCGGAGGGGTATCGCCGCGACCGGAGAGCAGGGTGGTCAGGGCCGGAACTCGGCCGGGAACCCCGCTTCCTGAACGGACAACCCGGATGGGCGGAGCATTCCGATGCTGCCCCGGGTGTGCAGGTCGAGGAACATGTCCACGACGTCCGGGTCGAACTGTTCGCCCCGGCCTGACCAGAGTTCGCGCCTGGCGCGGTTCTCGTCCAGCGCTGTCTGGTGTGGACGGTTCGACCGCATCGCCGCCCACGCCACGCAGACGGACAGGATCCTCGCTTCGGCGCGGATGTCGGCGCCGCGCAGGCCGTCCGGGTACCCGGTGCCGTCGTAGCGCTCGTGCTGCTGCCTGATCACGTGGGCCACGCCCGCGAACCCCGGCACCATCCGCGCCAGCCGGTAGCCGAAGTCGGGGTGCTGGCGCAGCAGCCGCCACTCCTCTTCGGACAGTGCGCCCGGCTTGGTCAGCACCACCTCGGGAATGATGATCTTGCCGATGTCGTGGAGGCGGCCCGCGAGCTGAGCGACCCTGATCGTCGGCGCGTCGAGCCCGAACTCCCCCGCGGCCACCCCGGCCCAGCGCGACACCGACCGGCTGTGGTCGTAGCGGTGCAGCCACCCGTCCACCCGGTCCGCGACCTGGCAGAGGAACTCGGCCATCGCGCCGTCGGTGTCCGGGTCGACCGCCGGCAGCGGTTCCGGCCCGACCGCGATCCTGTTGCGGCCCGCCGCCTTCGCCGCGTACAGGGCGCGGTCCGCGATCACCACGATGTCGTCGGGGCCGTCGCCGTGCGTCGGGAAGCTCGCCGAGCCGACCGACACAGTGACCGACAGCGGGATGTCGTCGTTGCCCGCGTTGACCGGGATCGGCTTCTCCGCCACGCGCTCGCGCAGCCGGTTCGCGATCACCGACAGCCTGCCGGGACCGGCGTCCGGGACGAGCAGCGCGAACTCCTCGCCGCCGTAGCGCGCGAGCACCTCCCCGGACCGCGACGCGGCGCGCAGCCGTGCCGCGACCTCCATCAGCACGTCGTCGCCCGCGGGGTGGCCGTAGTTGTCGTTGATCGACTTGAAGCGGTCGACGTCGATGATGAACACCGCGACGGACCCGTCGTTGCGCCGCGCCCGCGAGATCTCCAGCGGCAGCTGCGCCTCGAAGAACCTCCGGGTGTGCAACCCGGTGAGGCTGTCGGTGATCGCGAGCTTGCGCTGGTCCGCCACGAGACCCGCGAGCCGGGCGATGATCAGCAGCGACAGCAGCGCGCTGCCCGCGGCGATCACCAGGACGTCCTGCGACGACTGGCCGACGTCGTGGACCAGCATCAGCACCGGGGCGGCGAGGGCGGCCGAGGACAGGGCGACGATCCGGCCGCGGCTCAGGCCGACGTCCTTGACGTGCGCGCGGTCGCCGAGCCGCGACATCGTGGGGTGCAGCGCCGCCGCGCCGATGCACAGGTTCGCCGACAGCCAGATGGCGTCGAGGAAGTTGCCCGCGTGGTAGCTGCCGTCGAGGCGCTGCAGGACGTAGAGCGTGTCCGCGGTGAGGATGCCCAGCAGGTTGCACGTCAGCAGCACGAACGCGCGGGGCCGCGGGCCGGCGCCGAAGATCAGGCGCAGCGCCACCACGAACAGCGCGAGGTCCATCATCGGGTAGCCCAGCGACGCGATCTTCACCAGCACCGGCGACGTGGTCCGCGCCTGCGGGCCGATGACGTAGAGCCAGGACGCCATTCCGGCGACGACCGCGAGCACGGCGGCGTCGAGCAGGCTCGGCAGGTCGAGGCCCGGCGTGCGGCGGCGGATCAGCAGGATCACGCCCGCGACCATCAGCGGGTAATGGCCCAGGTAGAAGATGTCCGCGTAGGACGGGTAAACCGTGTACCGGAAGATGTAGTGCGACGCGTAGAACGTCAGGTCGGCGATCGCGTAAACGACCTGGCTGAGTGCGAGGAACACCCATGGCCGCCGCCATTGGGGGCGGTTGCGCTTGACACCGGCGAAAGTCGCGATCGCGGCGGACGCGCTGATCGTGCAGTAGAGCGCCACCCGCACCGATTGCCCCGTCGTTCCCGCGGGGCTGACCGGAATCAGGTAGTAGAGGCCCAGCAGCAGGTGACCTGCCACCAGGTACATCCACCACGCTCCGGTCCGGCCGGCACGGAAGACGGTCACACGAGACCCCTCGTTCTACGACTTTGGTCGAGCCACGTGATGATGCCCGACTCGGGATGATCGCGGCACCGGCGTTACTCCAATGAGGTGACCCACGATTACTGACGTTACCGCAAATCCCGGTTCTGCTTTTCACCACTGCGACGACGTTGATCTCGCGTGTCGCCGATCGGTACCCGCTCTGGTCCCCCGGTCGATTTTGGCACGACTTTTCGCTGTTGGAAGGTGGATTCGCACACGTTCCGCGACGGACAATTCCCGACTGCCCGGTCAGTCGGTTGCTTCCGTGCGGCCTCGGTCGTCCGGTGCCCGGAAGCACGCGGACCGGGTGTGCCGATTGCTCGGCACACCCGGTCCGCGTGCTGGGGCGGTCGACCCCGCGCAGGGCTGGATCAGCCCGGGGTCAGCCGCAGTGCTCGAAAGGGCTGGTGTAGCTGGAGGAACCGACCATGCCACCCCACTTGACGCACTTGCCGGGCGCCTTCTTCTTCACGGGGCCCGCGTAGTAGCCGTACTCGTCGCGGTCGGTCGTGCGGGCCTCGCCCTGGACCTCGAGGAACGCACCGACGTCCGAGGCGGTGCCGATCTTGGTGGTCTTGATCGCGACGACGCAGTTGTAGCCGTTGGACGCGTTGTAGAGCAGCGAGACGCGGGCACCGGTGACGTTGGCGCCGTCGACCACCTTGTAGCCGTCACCGCACGCCTCTTCGGGGGTGTACGGGTTGGTGGTGCCACCGCCACCGCACTTGTTGTTCGACTTGTAGCTCTTGGTGCCGTAGTACAGGACCGTCGTCCCCGAGAACTTGATCTTCTGCGGCGTCCCGTTCAGCAGCTGCTCGAAGTGCAGGTGGGCGCCGGTCGAGCCGCCGGTGTTGCCGACGTTGCCGATGGTCTGGCCCTGCGAGACGCTCTGGCCGACCGACACCTTCTGCGCGGACAGGTGGGCGTAGCGCGTGGTCCAGCCGCCGCCGTGGTCGATCTCGACCCAGCGGCCGTAGCTCGTGCTGCCCTCGTTGCGGACCTTGCTGACCTTGCCGGACGCCGACGCCACGACCGCGTCGCCCTCGTCCGCGCTGCGGTTCAGGTCGATCGCGAGCTGCGGGCTGTGGCCGGTGCGGGTCTGGCCCGACCAGGTCTGCCCGCACGGGAAGGGCAGCTCGAAGTCGGTGGCGGCGCCGGCCTGCGGAGCACCGAGCACCAGCACCCCCAGACCGATCGCGAGACCGGCGGCCCCGGAGATCATCCTCTTGACGTTCATGGTCTTCCCCTCGTCATCCGAAACGGTTCTGCGGCGTGGGCCTGAGACGGCCGGACGGTGATGCAGCCGGTCGAGCCGCGCTCCCCCATGGCGCCGACACTGCCGGTGTGCGCTCACAGCGACCTGACAGCTACACCCCGTCAGCTGTCAGCGAGGTGTCAGAACCACAGCCCAGCGCTGTTCGCGGCGCCGCTGCCCCTTGAGGAGGCACTGGGCACGGCGGCCGGGCGGGGCGGCTCGACCGGCGCTTCCCGCTTACTGTCCGATGTGGACCGAAGCGCGCGTTTCAGGGCAGGTCGGCGGACAGGTCGTGGACGTCAGCGATCGGTGCGCGATCGGTCAGCGGCACCCGCCATCGTGGCCGCATGACGTGGTTGCGCAAGCCCTGGGTGGGCCCGTTGGCGTTCGTGGTGCTGGCTTTCGTGGCGTTCTCGCTGCCGCCCTACCTGACCGGCGACCGCCTGCAGGCGCGCGTGCAGTCGGACTGGGGGCCGCACTACCCCCTGCTCGTGGTGCACGTCGTCTGCTCGTCCATCGCCATCCTCACGTGCGTGGTGCAGATCTGGCCCTGGTTCCGCAGCCGCTTCCCCGCGTTGCACCGCCGGATCGGCCGGGTCTACGTCTTCGCCGGCGTGTTGCCCGGTGGCGTCTCCGGTCTGGTCATCGGCTGGATGACCCCGTTCGGCCCCGTGGCCCAGGTGAGCAACGTGCTGCTGGCGGTGCTGTGGCTGGTCTTCACGTGGCTGGCGTGGCGCGCGGCCCGGCAGCGGCAGTTCCGCGACCACCGCAAGTGGATGATCCGCAGCTTCGTGCTGACCGTCTCGATCATCACGAACCGGATCTGGGGCGTGGTCGCGTTCCTGCTGTTCGCGGACCGCGTGCCGGAGGCGGACCTGCCGGCCACGATCGGCGGGATCTCGACCTGGGCGGGGTGGACCGTGCCGTTGCTGGTCTCGCAGTGGTGGCTGGAGCGCAAGCCCCGGCGGCGGCGCGCGGTGGTGGAGCGGCGGGAGGTGGCCGGCGTGTGATCCGGCGGGCTGACAAGGGGTTGCGCGGCGGCTACGGTCGGTTCGCATGAGGCTGCTGCTCGCTGTGCTGATGATGGTCGTCCTCGCCCCGGTCGCGTCCGCCGCGCCGGCCACCCCGACCGCGAAGTGCGAGTTCGTCCCGACGCCGGAGAACCCGGCCGCCCGCCCCGTCCAGCCGCCGAGGTCCGTGGTGCCCGCGCGGGGAACCGTGAAGGTCACCATCGTGACGAACTACGGCGTTGTCGTCGCGGACCTCGACCGCGCCAACGCGCCGTGCGGTGTCGAGAACTTCGCCCACCTGGCGCGGAGCTGGTTCTACACGATGACGCAGTGCTGGCGCCTGACCGACACCACGCGCCTGGGCGTGCTGCAGTGCGGTGACATCTACCGCGCCGAGGAGGGCGGGCCGGGCTACCGGTTCGCGGACGAGGTGACCGGGCGGGAGACCTACCCGCGCGGCACCATCGCGTACGGCAACCAGGGACCGGGCACGAACGGCAGCGAGTTCTTCATCGTGCACTCGTTCGCCAACATCAAGCCCGTCTACACCGTGATGGGCCACGTGACCTACGGCATGGACACGCTCGACCGGATCGTGAAGGCCGGGATCGTGCCGCAGCCCGACGGCCTGCTCGACGGCGCCCCCAGGAAGCCGGTGAGGATCCTGCACGTCCTCGCTGGTTAGTGTGTGGCCGTGCGAAAGATCCTGGTCATCGGTATCGGCGCGGGCAACCCCGACCACCTGACGGTGCAGGCCGTCAAGGCGTTGCAGACGGTCGACGTGTACTTCGTGCTGGACAAGGGTTCCGTGAAGCAGGAGCTCGTCGACCTGCGGGCGTCGATCCTGAAGGCGCACGTGACCCGGCCGTACCGCTGGGTCGAGGGCCGCGACCCGGACCGCGACCGCACCCCCGCCGACTACACCGCGACCATCGACGCGTGGCGCCGGGCGCGCGCGGACGTGTGCCTGGAGCTGCTGTCGGAACTGGGCGAGGACGAGGTCGGGGCGTTCCTGGTGTGGGGCGACCCGTCCCTGTACGACTCGACGCTGGCGATCCTCGACGACCTGCTGGCCCGCGGCGAGTCGTTCGAGGTGGAGGTCGTCCCGGGCGTTACGTCGGTCGCGGCACTGACGGCCGGGCACCGGGTGGCGCTGAACCGGGTCGGCAAGCCGGTGCAGATCACGACCGGTCGCCGGCTCGCCGAGGGCTGGCCGGGCGGCGTGGACGACGTGGCCGTGATGCTGGACGCCTCGTACTCGTTCGAGGGCGTGGACCCCGACACGTGGATCTACTGGGGCGCCTACCTCGGGATGCCCGACGAGATCCTGGTGTCGGGCCGGGTCGGGGACGTGGCGGCGGAGATCCGTTCGGTGCGCGAGGAAGCCCGTGCGCGCAAAGGCTGGATCATGGACACCTACCTGCTGCGCAGGCCCTGACCGCTACTCCGCGATCAGCCGCTCGACGGAGCGGACGACGAGGTCCCTCGACGCGTTCGGCGTGCTGAACGCGAGGATCGACATGTGCACGACCAGGTCGAGCAGGTCCGTGGCGTTGAAAGCCGCGGTGATCGTGCCTTCCATCTGGGCCTGGGCGATGGCCTCGACCTTGTGCCGGTGCGCCTGGGCCTCCGGCTCCGGGATCGTGTCGAAGCCGTTCTCCAGGCGGTGGTACGCCACGAGCCTGAGCAGCCTCGGCTCCTCCTGGTAGGCGTCGAACAACCGGCCCGCGTAGCCCGGCAGGTCGTCCGGCGTGATCGGCACGGATTGGACGAGGTGGCCGATCTGGATCGTCAGCAACTGGTCGAACAGCCCCTCCTTGCTGCCGAAGTAGGCGTAGATCATCGCCTTGTTGCAGCCCGCCTTGGCCGCGATGCGGTCGACGCGCGCGCCGGCGATGCCGTACTCGGCGAACTCGTCGAGCGCCGCTTCCAGCAGCTTGGCCTTGGTCGCTTCCCTGTCCCTCACCACACCCGCCAGCTTAACCAACCGGTTGGTCAACACAACTAACCAGTTGGTTGACATGCTGGCGCGGACGTGGTTGCCTGAAGCTGTCAACCAAACAGTTAGTTGATCCGACTGGCTGGCTGGCGGGTCCAACCGAACGGTCAGTTGGCTCAACCGGGCGGTTGGTCGGACCGGCCGACCGGTCAGTCAGGAGTGGGCATGAAGGTCGCACTGGTCACGGGTGCTTCGTCGGGGATCGGCGAGGCCACGGCGCAGGAGTTGCAGAAGGCCGGCTACACCGTCTACGCGGCGGCGCGCCGGGTGCAGCGGATGCAGGGGCTCGCCGCGAAGGGCGTCCGGGTGCTCGAGATGGACGTCACCGACGACGGGTCGATGACCGAGGGTGTCAAGAAGATCATCGCCGAGACCGGGCGCATCGACGTGCTCGTCAACAACGCGGGCTACGGGTCGTACGGCGCCGTCGAGGACGTGCCGCTGGACGAGGCCCGGTACCAGTTCGAGGTCAACGTGTTCGGGCTCGCGAGGCTGGTGCAGCTGGTGTCGCCGCACATGCGGGAGGCAGGCCGCGGGCGGATCATCAACGTCTCCTCGATCGGCGGGCGGATCTACGAGCCGCTCGGCGCCTGGTACCACTCGACGAAGTTCGCGGTCGAGGGGTTGAGCGACTCGCTGCGCCTCGAGCTGAAGCCGTTCGGGGTCGACGTCGTGGTGATCCAGCCCGGCGGCATCAAGACCGAGTGGGGCGGGATCGCCGTCGAGAACCTCGCGAAGACCTCCGGCGGCGGCGCGTACGCGGGGCAGGTCAAGCAGCTGGCGGGGTTCTTCTCGCAGATGGAGCGCGCCAGTGAGCCCAAGGTCATCGCGGACGTCATCGTGAAGGCCGCCGAGGCGAGGAGGCCGCGGACGCGGTACGCGGCGGGGTTCGGGGCGCGGCCGGTCCTGTTCGCGCGCAGGGTGCTGTCCGACCGGGCGTTCGACGCGCTGTTCCTCGGGGCGCTGCGCCGGTTCGCCTAACCCCTGTTCCTCCTGTCTGGCCAGGTACCTTCGGTTCAGAACCACCGAGGGGAGTCGTGTGCACGAGGGGCTGTCGCCGGAGGCCGAGCAGTTGTACCTGGCGATGTTGCGCGGAGCCGACGTGGGGCTCGGCGCCGCGCACGCGGAGCTCGAACGGCTCGGTCTGGTCAGGAACAACGAGGTGCGCCCACCGCGGTCGGCGCTGGCCGCGATCGCGTCGAGCCACGAGGCCGCGGCCGCCAGGGCGCGGGAGACCGCCGAGGTCCTGGCCGCCGCCTACGCCGAGCACGGGGCGAAGGAGGTCGACTTCGTCGAGGTCCTCAAGGACGCGGGCGAGGTGATCAGCGCGTTCGAGGAGATGCAGAGCCAGGCGAAGACGGAGGTCCGGGCGCTCGACCCCGGCTCGTACCTCAGCCCGCAGCCCGAGGCGAGTCCCGCGCAGCCGCCCGCGCTGGCCCGCGGCGTCGCGTACCGGGTCGTCTACGAGTCGGCGTTGCTGCAGACCGAGCGGGGGTTCGCGTCGGTGCAGGAGAGCATCGCCGTGGGCGAGCAGGCGCGGACGTTCCCCGGGGTGCCGCTCAAGCTCGTCATCGCCGACTCGGACCGGGCGCTGATCGCGGTGCCGACGGTCAAGGGCGGCAACGTCGTGGCACTGCTCATTCACCCGTCCGTGCTACTGAGTGCGCTCAGCGAGCTGTTCGAGGCGTTCTGGCGGATGGCCGTGTCGATCACGCCGAGCACCGGCGAGGACACCCAGCAGGAGCCGACGACCGCGACCCGGCGGTTGATGGCACTGCTCAGCGCCGGTCTGACGGACGAGTCGATCGCGCGCGAGCTCGGCGTGAGCGACCGGACGGTGCACCGCAGGGTGAGCCGCCTGCAGCAGCTGCTGGGGGCCCAGACCCGGTTCCAGCTCGGCGTGCAGGCGTCACGACGTGGTTGGCTCTAGTCACCGTCAGCAATTGAGACACTGATCTTCATCACTCTGCGAACACTTTCGGTGACAGTTTTCAGACATGGCGACTTTCCGCCATCACCCAGGAGTGTTAAACGGCGGCTTTTCCCTTTCTCCTCTGTTGCAAGCGCGGCCTCTCTCGGCCGTGCGGGGGCAGGAAGGGATCCACCGTGAGGAAGTTCGTCAGAGGCGGCATCGCCGCGGTCACAGGGGCGCTGGTCGCGTCGAGCATCGTGCTCACGCCGGCCGCGGGTGCGGCCGCCGCCGGGCAGGACCCGGACACGCAGAAGCTCGCGGGCGCGCTCGCCACCCAGAAGGTGACCTGGGAGGAGTGCACCTTCCCCGGCGTCGACCCCGCGACCGTCGCGAAGTTCAAGACCGTCAAGGGCCTCGCCTGCGCGACCATCCAGGTCCCGCGCGACTGGCACAACCCGGCGGACGGCAACACGATCGGCATCCGGGTCTCCAAGACCGAGACCGCGCACAAGGGCACCAGCCGCCAGGGCATCGCGCTGGTCAACCCCGGCGGTCCCGGCGGCTCCGGCCTGCCGTGGGGCGCTGCCATGGCCCTGCGCACCCCGGTGCTCGCGGGCCAGTACGACTTCATCGGCTTCGACCCGCGCGGTGTCGGCCTGTCCACGCCGCTCACCTGCAGCTACACCGTGCCGAACAGCACCGACGTCAACGTGCTGAACAAGGCCAAGGTCGACGGCTGCCTCGAGAACCCGCTGACCCAGTTCATCACCACCGAGCAGACCGCCTACGACATGGACTTCATCCGCGTCGTGCTCGGTGAGAAGAAGATGAGCTACATCGGCTACTCCTACGGCACGTGGCTCGGCACCTGGTACGCCGCCACGTTCCCGAGCAAGGCGCACCGCTTCCTGCTCGACTCGGCCGTCGACGCCTCGCAGTCGACCCTCGAGAACACCTGGGACCTGCAGCCGCGCACCCGCGACCGCCAGTTCCAGGAGGCGCTGCTGCCGTTCATGGCGCGCAACGACGCCAAGTACGGCCAGGGCACCGACCCGATGGAGATCCGCCGCAACTGGGAGAAGGCCGGCGGCACCCGCGAGTTCGTCGGGCAGCTCTTCGTCGCGTGGTTCGTGATCCCGGCGATGTACGACACCTCGCAGTACCACGCGGCGGCGTCCGCGGTCGCCTCGGTGATCGACGCGGCCGGCAGCGAGGGCACCGCCTCGGAGAAGGTCGAGCAGATCGTCTCGAAGATGCTCGCGACGCCGGGCCTCACCGACGAGAACAAGGCGTTCATCGCCAAGGCCAAGGGCAACGCGCTGGCCGCCATCGCCAAGAAGGATCGCGTCGCGGTGAAGTCCACGACCGCCGCCGCCGAGGTCGAGACCTGGGACGCGACGTTCGAGGCGATCCGCTGCCAGGACGGTCAGTGGAACCAGAACCTGCACTACTGGAACTACTGGCTGGCCGACCTGACCGTGAACGCGCCGTTCATCGCGCCGTTCATGTCCACGCCGCTGTGCGCCTACTGGCCGGCCAAGACCTCGATGCCGAAGGCGGACAAGAAGACGTTCCCGCGTCTGCTCGTCGCACAGGCCGAGCTCGACGCCGCCACGGCGTACGAGGGCGGTCTGGCCACGGCGAAGGCTCTGCCGAACGCCAAGCTGATCAGCGTCGACAACGAAGGCACGCACGGCCTGTTCCCGTACAACACGGACTGCGTCGACGACCCGATCGTCTTCTACTTCCAGACCGGTGCGACGCCACGCAAGCAGTTCACCGGCTGCCAGGCGCTCCCGCTTCCCGGTGAGGACAAGACGTTCGACGTCGGCGGCAAGCTCACCAACGGCAAGGTGAAGATCAAGATGATCACGCCCGCCGTCAAGGAGGCCAACAAGATCGTCAAGGACCTGCTGAGCGGTTCCTCGACGGCGGCGGCCGACGAGTCGGGCATGCCGGCCAACCTGTAACAACCCCTCGAAGCTGCGGCCCCCCGGCACGGTGTGCCGGGGGGCCGCTTCCACTTCCTAGCGCTGCCACCACTTCTTGCGGACGACGTCGACGACCACGCAGGTGATGTTGTCCGGACCGCCGTTGCCGTTGGCGAGCGCGACCAGCCGCCAGGCGGCTTCCGTTCCGTCCTCAGTGGACAGCAGGACGTCGTGGACCTCCTCCAGGTCCGCGTAGTCCGTGAGGCCGTCGCTGCAGATCAGGTAGCGGTCCTCGACCTTGGCCTGGTGCCACGACAGGTCCGGCTCGTGGGAGTTGCCGGACTGCAGCGCTCTCAGGACGTACGCGCGGCGCGGGTGGTTCGCCGCCTCCTCGGGCGTCATGCGGCCGGCGTCGACCAGGGCCTGCACCATCGTGTGGTCGTGGGAGAGCTGGCGCAGTTCGCCTTCCCTGAGCACGTACGCGCGGGAGTCGCCGATGTGCGCCAACTGGAAGGCGAGGCCCTCCCAGCGCATCGCGGTGAGCGTGGTGCCGGCGCCCTGGGGCGTCTCGGCGTCGAGCCTGCGCGCGATCTCCGCCACCGCGGTGCCGAGGTCGCCCCGCCAGTCGGCGAGGACGTTCACCGCGAGCGCGCTGGCCACCTCGCCGTGCTCGTGGCCGCCCATGCCGTCCGCCACGGCCTGCAGGTCCTGGCGGACGTAGACCGAGTCCTCGTTGTGCTCGCGAACGAGCCCAGGATCGGTCGCCACGGCGATGCGCAGCTCGTGTGTCATGTCTCCAGTAGATCAGTTGTGAAGTGACTTCACAAGCAATACGGTTGTGAACATGGATGAGACGGTCAACGCCGGTGACATAGCGCGCCTCGCCGACGTGGGGCGGGCGGCCGTGTCGAACTGGCGGCGGCGGTTCGAGGACTTCCCGGCGCCGGTGGGCGGGACGGCCTCCAGTCCGTTGTACCTGCTGCGCGACGTGGAGTCGTGGCTGCGGCGCAACGGCAAGCCGTTCCGCGTCTCCCCCGCCGAACGCCTGTGGACGCAGCTGCGCACCGTCGACGACCTGCGGCTCGGCGAGGCACTGGCGGCGGTCGACTGCGACGCCGAGACCTTCGAGTTCCTGCACGAGCGCTACCTGGAGGCCCACTCGCGGCTGCTGAACCCGACTCCACCCGAGGTCGTCGACGTCGTCCTCGCCGCGACCGACGGCGACACGGTGATCGACCCCGCCTGCGGCACCGGGGGCATCCTGAAGGCCTCCGGGGCGCGGACCAAGATCGGCCAGGAGCTCGACCCCGTGTCGGCGGCCATCGCGCGGCGCCGGCTGCCGTCCGCGCAGATCCACACCGGGGACTCGTTGCGGCACAACGGGGTCCGGGAGAAGGCGGACGCCGTCGTGTGCGATCCGCCGTGGCACGACCGGGCGTGGGGCCACGAGGAGCTGGTGGGCGACGCGCGCTGGACGTACGGCCTGCCGCCGCGCGGTGAGCCGGAGCTGGCGTGGTTGCAGCACTGCCTGTCGCTCGCCAAACCCGGCGGTCTCGTCGCGGTGCTGATGCCGTCGGCCGCCGCGTCCCGCCGGCCGGGCAAGCGGATCCGCGGCAACCTCCTGCGCGCCGGAGCCGTGCGCGCCGTGATGACCGTGCAACCGGGCCGCGACCTGTGGCTGCTGCGCAACCCGGTCGGCCGCGCCCCCGACCACATCGCGCTGCTGGAAGCGCCCGGCCCGATCGACCCGAACACGCGGGTGCTCGACCTGCTCGACGACGACGTCGACCTGAGCCCGTCGCGCCGCAGCGGCACCGACGTGTCCGCGTACCTCGCCGCGCAACCGGCGTTCGCCCTGCCCGCCCTTCCCGAGCTGCGCGCTTCGGCCTCCGTGCCGATGACCACGATCGGCGAACTCGTGCGCGCGTCTCCCGGCGAGCACGTCGTCACGTCCCCGACCGGCGCGACGTACGAGATCAACCCGCGCAAGGTCGACCCGGACTTCCTGGAGGGCGTCCTGCGCGCCGCGTTCGCCCGCACCCCCACCGGCTCGACCCGCCTCGACGTGCGCCGGACACAGGTCCCGTCGCTGCCGCTCGAGGAGCAACGTCGCTACGGCGAGGCGTTCGCGCAGCTCAAGGCCCTGGAGGCCGGTGTGGAAGACGCCGCCACCCTGGTTCGTTTGGGCTACAATGGACTGCTGAGCGGACAGATCAGGCCGACGTGAGCAGGCCGGATTCACCCGATCGAGATGTCCTGAAACGCTGTTACCGTCGTCTCGCGTACGAGGAAGCGCGCGTGGCCAGCGAACAGGTCGTGGCGGTTAGGCTTCCGGCGTGCTGATCGCCGACCGCTACGAGATCGACGACCTGCCGCTGGGGCGGGGTGGCATGGGCTCCGTCCACAAGGGCCGGGACCTGCGCCTGGACCGGCGGGTCGCGGTCAAGCTGCTGCGGCTGCCGGGCAGCGACGACGAGGTGCGCCAGCGCTTCGCGCGGGAAGCGAGGATCGTCGCCAAGCTCGAGCACCCCGGAGTGCCGGTCCTGCACGACTTCGGGACGTACGAGCAGCGCCTGTTCCAGGTCATGCAGTTCGTCGACGGCGTGACGGTCGCCGACCTCGTCGGCGAGTTCGGCCCGCTGCCCCAGGCGTGGGCCGCGAACATCGCCGCCCAGACCGCCGCGGTCCTCGCCGCCGCGCACGAACGCGGCATCTGCCACCGCGACCTCAAGCCCACCAACCTGATGCTGTGCCCGGACGGCGCCGTGAAGGTGCTCGACTTCGGCCTCGCCCTGCTGCGCGAGAGCGACGTCGCACCGTTCAGCCGCGCCGGCCAGATCCTCGGCACCCCGTCGTACATGGCGCCGGAGCAGATCCAGCGCGGCGTCGCCGAGCCGCGCAGCGACCTGTACGCCTTGGGGTGCGTGCTGCACGAGATGGTGACGGGCGAGCAACTCTTCACCGGACCCACGGCGTACGCGGTGTTCGACAAGCACGTCAAGGAGGCGCCGCCGCGGGTGCCGGGTGCGCTCGACCCGGTGCTGCAACGGTTGCTGGCCAAGGACCCCGGTGACCGGCCGGCGACGGCGCTCGAGGTTTTCGGGGACCTGCAAGGGTTCGCGCAGGATCCGCCGCCGTTGCCCGGGTTCGTGGGGGACGGGTCGGCGGTGGCGATGTACGCGAGTGTGCAGCGGGGGCGGCGGTTCGGCGAGGTGT
>NZ_JAJCXE010000043.1:0-195189 GCF_021056325.1 Lentzea sp. CC55
CACCGAGGCCGCCACCGCCGCCACCACCACGACCGCCGCCGGCACCACCACCGGGCCCGCCGGGCCCGCCGATGCCGCGGCCCGCGCCGGGACCACCGGGGCCGCCCGGCCCACCGGGACGGTTGCGCGGGTTGTTCGGGTCGAGCGGACCACCGGGACGACGCGGGTCGTTCGGGTCCCACCTGCCACCGGGCGGCAGACCGGGGTCGCCGATGTTGCCGGGCGGCCGCGGACGGCCGTCGTCGATCGGCGGGGGCGGTGGGAACCTCGGGTCGACACCGGACGGGTTCGTGCTGTCCGTCGGCGGCTTCCAGCCGGAGGTGTTCGTCTGGTCGCCGCCACCGGTGCCGGTGTTCGTGCCCGTGTTCGTGCCCGTGCCGACGTTGGGCGGCGTCTGGTTGTGCGAGCCGACCTCGGAGATGCTGCGCTCACCGTTGTTCGGCTGCTCCGCGACGTTGCCGTCGGTGGCGGTCGGCGCGATGAAGGTCGGCTGGTTGTTCATGCTCGCGGTGACGGCGTTCCCGTACTCGGTGAACGCCCGCATGTTCTGCTCGTTGACCTTTTGGTTCGCCTTGACGGCCTCGTCGTAGTCCGTCTCCCAGAAGGCGAGGTCGTTCAGGAACGGCTTGTCCGGAACGCTCGGCGGCTTGTCCATCGCGTTCCTGGCGTTGACGTACGCGTCGCCGACGGCGTCCGCGCTGTCGCCCGCCTGCGTCGCCGAGTCGCCGGTGACGGTGGCCCAGCTCGCGAGCGGCGACGTTCCGCCCCGGGCAGCGTCACCCGCCGCACCCTCCCAGACAGCGCCGGAGTCGCTCACGGCCTTCTCGATCAGCCGGGCGACTTCCCCGTGGCCGTTCGAGAGGTCGCGCCAGGACTGCGCGGTGACCGAGGTGCTCTGACCCGGTCCGCTGCCGTTCTCGAACCACTTGTAGATCGTTTCGCCACCTGCGAGAGGCAGAATCGCGAAACCGCCGATGTTCGGCTCATCCCCAGCCATCTCGCTACCCCTTCAGGTTGCCGATGATCAACTGGGCCAACCGCTCGCCCTCAGGACATGCTTTCTTGCTGGCCTGCTCGTCCGAGGCGACGTTGACCTGAATCGTGACCGAGTCCGTCTTGGAGGCCTGGAGCGAGACGAGGCAGGTGACTTCACCGTCGAGCCGATCGGTGGAGATGACCCGCACTCCGTCGATCTTCTTGTCGGTGAACACAGCGTTGTTCTTGACCTCGTTGACCTGGTTGTCGAAGTTCTGGTCCTTGGTCACGTGCACCGTGTACTTCGAGTTCTTGATGACGTCCTGGCCCCGCCAGACGCAGTTGGGACCGAGCGTGCCGGTGCCGGGTTCCGGTGCGCGCACGGAACCGAGCGTCGCCACCTGGTCAGCGGTCAGGACGCTGCAGGGGGCGCCCACGAACTTCGAGAGGTCGAGGCTGGCACCGGACCCGTCGCTGGTCGGCTCGCTGCTGGTCTGCCCACCGCCGGTGGTCGGGGCCGTGGTGGGGTTCCCGCCGGTCTGGGAGCTCGTGCAGCCCGCCAGTGCGCCGAAGGCGAGTAGAGCGGTCAGCAGAGCGGTCATGCGCTTCAAGATCGTGTCAGCCCTTCATCGCGGTCTTCGCCGCGTCGTCGGTGGCCCGGTACTCGGCCAGAGCCTTCTCGATGTTCTTGATCGTCTGCTCCAGGGCCTTCCGCGCCTCGCGGTTCGCCCAGATGTAACCACCGGGCTTGCCTCCGGCCGTGTCCCGCTGGGCGAACGTCGCGTAGCCGCTGTAGGGATCGGGGCCGGGAGCTCCGTGGTACTGGATTTCGGAACCCTTGTCCTCCAGGTCCATCAGCTTCTCGAGGGCCAGCTTGAGGCCGTCGATCATCTTCTGCGCCTGGTCCGGGTCGACGCTGAACTTCGCGACACCACCGCCGCCCGCTCCAGCGGCCGCGCCCGCAGCAGCGGCACCGACAGCCGCGCCCGCGGCGGCGGCCTTGACGGGTACGAGTGCGTCGAACATCAGCATTTCAGCCAGCTCCCCTCAGAACTCCACACCCCGGTTAGAGGATTTTCGCATAGGACCGGTTCCCCGCGGAGGCGATCGAATCAGCTGATCAGGTCACGTGGCCGATTCGTCCAAGACCCCGCGCGGTCACCGGCCTAGGTTCGGGGCATGATCGGACAGGCGAGGAACTTCCTCTGGCTCAACGCCCGCACGCTGGAACAACGCTGGTTCGAGCACGTTTTCGACGGCGGCAGCGCCGAGGCGGTGGTCCGGGCGGTGCTGGCCTACCGCAACGACGACGGCGGCTTCGGCCACGGTCTCGAACCCGACCACCGCGGGCCCACCAGCCAGCCGCTGCACGCCCTGCGCGCGCTGCAGCTCTTCGGCGCGGTCGGTGCCCCTGAGCACGCCGAACCGGTTCTGGCCTGGCTGCGGGACACGTGTCCGGACGGCAGCGTGCCGTTCGGCTTCTCCACCTCCCGCGACCACCCCAGGGCGCCGTGGGTCGCGGCCGACGACCAGGGCGGGCTGCTCCTCACCTCCCAGATCGCCGCCGCCCTGCACGCGATGAAGATCGCCCACCCGTGGCTCGACCGGGCCACCGAGTACTGCTGGCTGCGGATCGACCGGCTGGAGCGGACCCACCCGTACGAGCTGCGGGGCGCGGCGATGTTCCTCGACGAGGTCCCGGACCGGGCTCGCGCGGAACTCGCCGCGGAGAAGCTCAAGCACCTCACGCAGAGCACCGAGGGCTATGCGGAGGGCGAGGGCCTGGACCCGCACGAGTTCGCGCAGAAGCCCACCAGCCTCGCCAGGGCCTGGTTCACCGACGACGAACTCGCCCGGGACCTCGACGCGCTCGAACAGGGCCAGCAGGAGGACGGCGGCTGGACGTTCGGCTTCCCCGCCTTCACCCCGATCGCGCACTTCGAATGGCGCTCGATCGCCACCGTCGACGCGTTGCTGACGCTGCGCCGCTACGGCCGGATCAGCTGACCGAGCGGCACGCCGGCCAGTGCGCGAACCTCGCGGGCCAGGTGCGCCTGGTCCGCGTAGCCGGCCTCGGCGGCGACCGACGCGAACGGCATCCCGTTCCACGCCAGGCGTAGCGCCGTGTCGAACCGCAGCACCCGCTGCAGCACCTTGGGCGGATACCCGAACGCGTCGAGGCACCGCCGCCGCAGCTGGCGTGCGCTCAGCCCGATCTCCCACGCCGCCGTGGCGACGTCGGCGCGGCGCAGCAACGACGCCGTGGCGGCCAGCGCCGGGTCCACGACGACCCGCGAAGCGCAGAACTCCACCATCTCCGTGAACGAGGTCAGCCGCGCGGAGGGGACCAGCTCCGGCAACGCCACCCGCTGGTCCCGGACGGCGTGCGCGGGCACCCCGAAGACGGACGGGAAGGCCCCCGGTGGCAGCCGGACGCCGTACAACGTCCCGGGCGCGACGGAAGCGAGCTGCGCCTCGGTGTCCGGCCCGGCCACGAACAACGCCCCGGTCGCCGGTGTCCACATGAGATCGGTGCAGCCGTCCGGCACGACGCGCTGCACGGTCGGCGACGAGACCGTGCGCGTCCAGAGGCAGGCCAGGCCCGCGGGAGCGGGACGTTCGGCGTACACGGGTCCATCAAAGCAAACGGCGCCGCATCCGAGGAGGACGCGGCGCCAGGTGGTGGGCCTTGCCATGGCTTGCTCCAACCCTGGTCGCTCAACGCAACCACGGCTGGGGGTCTGGGGGCTCGGCCCCCGGAAAACACAACGGGGCGAGGAGGTCGGCGCTTTCCGTCGACACACCCCGCCCCGAGAATCGTGGACGATACTGGGATTGAACCAGTGACCCCTACCGTGTCAAGGTAGTGCTCTCCCGCTGAGCTAATCGTCCGCGGCGAACGGACGGAATACTAGCGGACGGACGCACCCCGGCACACGAGCGGGGTCAGGTTCCGAACTTCACCCAGTTCACGCTCACGTACGGCGAAGGCTGCCCGCTCGTGAAGGTGATGTAGACGTCGTGCGTGCCGGTGATGTTCGAGATGTTCGCGGGGATGGTTCTCCACGAGTCCCACCCGCCGGTGCTGCCCACCGCGAACGACCCGACCGGTGCGGCTGTGCGCGACCCGAGCCGAACTTCGACCAGACCGCTCACGCCACCGCCCGCCCCGGAGGCGACGCGGGCGTAGAACTGCCGCGCGGGCCCGGTGCCGAAGTTGACGCCGGAGAACTTCAGGTAGCCGCCGTTGCCGATCTGGTGCACACCGGAACCGCCGTCACCGGGCGCGACCGAGCCGCCCGACCGCTCCGAGGCGTTCTCCGCCTGCAGCTCGCTGTACGCGGAACCCCCACCGCCGGGGTTCGACGTGGTGGTCGTGGTCGTCGGAGGAGTGGTCGTCCCGCCACCAGACGAGTAGACGGCCACGTAGTCCACGACCATCGAGTGCCCGGACTGGGTGGCCGCGACAGGGGTCGGCTGGTTGTTGTTCAGCGCGTTCGGGAACGCGCCGCCCATCGCGAGGTTGAGCAGGATGAAGTGGCCCGCGTGCGACGTCATCGCGTTCCACACGTTGACGCCCACACGTGCCTGCGTCACCTGGTGGAACGACTGGCCGTCGACGAACCACGTGAACGTCTTCGCGGCGTCGTCCCACTCGAAGCGGTACGTGTGGAAGGCGGTCTGGCAGGACGCGCCGGGGCACGTCCGCGAGTTGCCGATGCCGGTGAACTCGCCGCAGGCGCCGCCGGGGGCGACGTCGCAGTGCAGGACGCCCCACACGGAGTTGATGCCGTTGACGTTCTCCATGATGTCGAACTCGCCGATGCCCGGCCAGTTCCAGTAGTTGCCCCGGTACGGCGCGCCCAGGGTCCAGAACGCGGGCCAGTAGCCCAATGCCGCCTCGCCGGTGACGTTCGGCATCTGGATGCGGCCCTCGATGGCGAGCTTGCCGCCGGCGGGGGGCTTGAAGTTGGAGCGCTGGGTCTCGATGCGCGCCGACGTCCAGTTGCCGGCGCCGTCCTTGAGCGCGGTGATGCGCAGGTTGCCGTTGCCGTCGAGCTTGATGTTGTTCGTGCTGTTCGTGTAGTTCTGGATCTCCCCCGTACCCCAGTTGGCAGGTCCGCCGGGGTAGCCGTGGCCGAGGTCGAAGATCCAGTTGGAGCTGGACGGCAAGGTCCCGCCGGGACCGTTGAAGTCGTCACCCCACACCTGCGTCCATCCCGATGCAGGGGGTGGGATCGAAGCGTTGGCGGACATGGCGGCGATAGCCAGGGGTACCGCGGCAATAAGAGCTGTCGTGGCCGCGAGGATGCTACGGCGTCGTCTCATGCGCGAGTGACCTCCTTGTCACGGGTGCAGTCCACTTATGAGAGCGCTCTCACGGCGTAAGAACAAGCGCCCGTTCGGACCAACGGTGCAAATCGGCACAGTCTCGTTCGGACTCACTTCGCGTCGGCGTAGCAGGTCACGGGCACCGCCTTCATCGGGAAGCGCACCGATGTCCCGCCGAACAGCAGCCGCGTCGCCTCGCGGCCCGCCTGGGCGATCGCCTCCACCACGGCGTCCGCGTCCTCGCGGGGGCAGTGCACGAGCACCTCGTCGTGCTGGAAGAACACCAGGTGCGCGTCGGCGGGCAGCCGGGTGCGCAGCACGCCCAGCAACGCCGCCGTCCAGTCCGCCGCGCTGCCCTGCACCACGAAGTTGCGGGTGAACCGCCCCCAGTTCCGCGCCGCCTGCCGCGACGACCGCGACACGTCCCCCGAGTCGTCCGCGCCGCCGGTCAGCTCCTGCCAGGCCGCGGACGGCGTGGGCGAGGTGCGGCCGAGCCTCGTGCGCACCATCCGGCCCTGCTCGCCGGCCTGCGCCGCCGCCTCCACGTACCCGACGGCGATCGGAAACCTCTTGCGCAGCACGGCGAGCAACGACCCGGCCTCACCGGCCGTGCCGCCGTACATCGCGGACAGCATCGCGATCTTCGCGCGCGACCGCTCGCCCTGGAACGAGTCCTCCGCCAGCGCCGCGTAGAGGTCGTCGTCGCCGCAGACCTCCACCAACCGCGCGTCCCCCGACAGGGCAGCCAGGATCCGCGGCTCGAGCTGCGAGGCGTCGGCCGCCACGAGGCACCAGCCGTCGTCCGCGATCACGGCCTGCCGCATCAGCCGTGGGATCTGCAGCGCCGCCCCGCCTCGCGACGCCCACCGCCCGGTGACCACGCCCCCGACGACGTAGTCCGGCCGGAACCGCCCGTCCGAAACCCAGGTGTCGAGCCACGACCAGCCGTGCGCCACCCACAGCCGGGCGCGCTCCTTGTAGTCCAGCAACGGCG
Organism: Lentzea sp. CC55; assembly: GCF_021056325.1. NCBI lineage: Bacteria > Bacillati > Actinomycetota > Actinomycetes > Pseudonocardiales > Pseudonocardiaceae > Lentzea > Lentzea sp. CC55. The sequence continues at coordinate 6,302 of NZ_JAJCXE010000043.1, forward strand.
CCACCGCGGGGTGGTCGACGTTCTTCAGCACCCACCGCCGCGCGGACGGCACCTCGACACCCGCCCGCGAGAACGCCCGGACGATGCTGGCCGGCGCGTCCGGGTTGATCTCCCTGCCGCCGAACGCCTCCTGGATCTGGTCCGCCAGCGCCTGCAGCAGCTTCGGCCGGGCGCCCGGCGCCGGACGCGGCCCGAGCACCTCCTCCAGCAGCCTCGCGTGCACGTCCTCCCGCCACGGCAACCCGTGGTGCGTCATCTCCGCCGCCACCAGAGCCGACGCCGACTCCGCCGCGATCAGCAGCCCCAGCGCCGGATTCCGTTGCTGTGCGCGGAAAACCAGCGGCAGCGCGGCCAGCGGGTCCGTGTCGCCGGGCAGCGACACCGGCTCCGGCCCGAACAACGTCAGCTCGTCGTCCTTCTTGGGCGGCCCCACGTCGGCGGGCGCGGGCAGCCCGAGCACGCGTGCCAGCGCCCCCGGCAGCTCACGGGGCTCCCGGTGCCTGCCCTCGGCGCCGAGCAGCAACGCCTCCGTCAGGTGCAGGTCCCAGCACCGGTCGACCCGCACCCCGGCCCGCAGCAGCGCGGGGTAGACCTCGGAGGTGTCCGCCCACACCCAGCGCGGCCGGTGGGCGCGCTCCAGCGACGCGACGGCGGAGGCCAGCGACGGAGCCTGCATCGGCGGACCGGCGGGCGTCCCGTCGTCGTGCAGCTCCTGCCACCGGCCCGCGCCGTCCGCTTCCGGGACGAGGGCGATCAGCACACCCCGATTGTGCAACCGACCCCCGACAGTTTCAGTCCAGGCTGAAACCCGAACGCCGCCAGCCGGTGGACCACCTCCAAGCCAGGGGGCGATGGAGTGAGAGAAAAACGGGAAGAGGCCACGATGGAGTGGTCTTCCTACCCCTCCCCGGAACCGCGACCGACTATGGGTGCGTGGACCGAGCACTCAGCGTCGCCGCGTTGCTGGATCCCACCCGTCAGGTGGTCCCCTTCCACGGCAGAGAACCAGAACTGGACGCGCTCGCGCTCTGGCGCGACAGCCCCGCCGCCCAGGCGTCCCTGCTGCTGCACGCCCCGGCTGGCGCGGGCAAGACCAGGCTCCTGCGGCACTTCGCCGAGCACTGGGACGAGGAGGCGCACGGCCGGCTGCTGGTGGTCGACGACGCCGACCGCCTGACGTGGAACGACGTCTTCGCGCAGCTGCAGGACACCCTCCGGTACGGTCCGGTGCGCACGCGGGTGCTGCTGGCCGCGCGGACCACGGGCTGGTGGTGGTCCTCCACCCGCCAGCGCATCGCCGACTTCGACCACGAGGTGACCGACCTCGAGCTCGCCCCGACGATGAGCGACCGCACCGAGTCGTTCACGCTGGCCTGCCAGCACTTCGCCAAGCAGCTCGACGTGACCGCGCCGGACGAGCCGCCGCCGAACATCGCGCACGAGACCGTCCTCGACCTGCACCTGGCCGCGCTGACCGCCGTCCGCGGCGACCCGTGCGACGTGAACCGCACCCAGCTCGTCCGCCGGCTGCTCCAGCACGACGACGGTCCGAGGACCGGGCGCCTCGCCGAGGACCACCTGGCGGTGACGACGCCGGACCGCCCGGATCCCGACCTGCTCGCCCGCGCGGCCCTGCGCTGGCCCGCCCTGAGGCCCGGGCTCGACGAGCTCCTCACCGGAACGCCGGAGGTCGTGCGCGACATGGCCCGCGACAGCCTCCGGATCGCCGCCGAGATCGGGTCGCCCGCCACCGTCGAGGCCATCGCCCGCCAGGTCTTCCGCGACGAGCGCTTCGCCACCGACGCGATCCCGTCGATCCTCACCCGTCGGCTGGTCGAGCGCGCCGGCGGCACCCTCGAACGCGCCGAGATGTACGGGATGCTCAGCGCCCGCACGATGCTGTGCGGCCTGCGCCAGGAGTCCGTCGACGCCTCGCGCGCCGAGGTGCGGTGCTACCGCGAGCTCGTCGAGCAGGACCGCGAGAACCGGCCGCTGCTCGCGGACGCGCTGGGCGACCTGGGCCTGCGGCTGATCAACGCCCAGCGGGGCGACGAGGTGCTCGCCGTCTCCGAGGAGGCGATCGCGCTCTGGCACGAGATCGCCCTCGACGACCCGGAGACCGTGCCGCAGCTCGCCTCCGCCCTGGAGCAGATCAGCTACCGCTACCAGGCGCTCGGCCGCGACGAGGCCGCGATGACCGCCATCAGCCGCGCCACGCTGCTCTTCCAGGAGCTCGCCACGAACCACCCGGCGCTCTTCCGCGCGGACTTCGCGCGGGTCGCCGCCGCGATGGCCCGCCGCTTCCACGTCGAGGGGCAGAAGCAGCACGCCGCCGACTCGATGCAGCTCTCGATCGCGAACTGGCGGGTGCTCGCCCAGGAGGACCCGCGGTTCGAACCCGAGCTCGCCCGCAATCTCGTCACCGCCGGCACCGTGTTCGTCGACCTCGGCAGGGCCGAGGCGGCGAGCGAGACGCTCAAGGAGGCCGTCGGCCTGTTCCGGCGCCTGGCCGTCGCGAACCCCGGGACGTTCCGCACCGGCCTCGCCGACGCGCTGGTGCGGCGCAGCCGGGCGTTGCGGGAGCTGGCCGACGACGTCGAGGCGGCGCTGACCGCGCGCGAGGCCGTGATGCTCTGGCGGGAGACGGGCGACCGCAGGGGCGTGGGCGCGGCCCTGCTCACCGTGGCCCAGGTCGTCGGTGACGCCGGAGCGGCCGAGGAAGCCGTCGAGGTGTACCGGGAGCTGGTCGCCGAGGACCTCGTCCGCAACCAGGCCGGCCTCGTCGTCGCCCTCGCCGTGCTCGTCGAGCAGCGGCTCCTGCGCGGTCAGGACGGAGAGGCGCTGCACACCGCCGACGAGTGCCTCGACGTCTGCCACCGCCTGCCGTCGCAGCTCGTCGAGTTCTTCGGCGACGAACTGGCTCCGGCGTTGCAGAACACGGCACGCCGGCTGTCCGAATCGGACCACCACGTGCGTGCCCTGCGGATGTCCGAGTTCGCCGTCGGCGTCTGCCGCGCCATCACGGCGAAGACGCCGCCCACGGTCTACCTCTCGGCTGTGCAGCAGCACGTGTGCCGGCTTCGTGCCGCGGAACGGAAGGAAGAAGCGAGGAACACGGCGCACACGGCCGTGGTGCTGTGGCACCTGACCGGGCTCGACCTCGACCGGCACCCCGGCTACGCGGACGCGCTCACGATCTACGGGGCGCTCTGCGCGGAGACGGGGTTCGAGGTGGGCAAAGCACTGCGGCTCACCCACCGCGCGGTCGAGATCCTCCGCGAGGCGGGTGAGCCGGTGAAACTGGGGTTCGCCCTCGAGACGGTCGAGGCGCTCAGCTCGTCGTGAGCAGCGAGCGCACGAAGAACGCCACGTTGGCCGGACGCTCCGCGAGACGGCGCATGAAGTAGCCGTACCACTCGTCGCCGTACGGGACGTAGACGCGCATGCGGTTGCCCTCGGACGCGATGCGGCGCTGCTCCTCGGGCCGGATGCCGTACAGCATCTGGAACTCGTACGAGTCCTTCGAACGCCCCGAGGCCAGGTCGGCCGCGATCGCGATCAGGCGGGGGTCGTGCGAGGCGACCATCGGGTAGCCCCGGCCCTCCACGAGGACCTTCAGGCAGCGGACGTACGACAGGTCGACGTCGTGCTTGTCCTGGTACGCGACGGAAGCGGGCTCCTGGTAGGCGCCCTTGCACAGCCGCACGCGCGATCCGGCGTAGGCGAGGTCGCGGCAGTCCTGCTCGGTGCGCTTCAAGTAGGCCTGCAGCACCGCGCCGACCCACGGGAAGTCCACGCGCAGCTCGCGCAGGATGCTCAACGTGGAGTCCGTGGTGGTGTGGTCCTCCATGTCGAGCGTCACGGTCGTGCCGACGACAGCGGCGGCGGCACAGATGCGACGCGCGTTCTCCAGCGCGATCTTCTCGCCGTCCACCGGCAGCGACTGGCCCACGGCCGAAAGCTTGACCGACACCTCGGCGCCCTCGGTGAGCCCGTGCGACTCCAGCCGGGACAGCAGGGTCAGGTACGCCTCGACCGTGCCGGTGGCCTGCGACTCCTCGACGGTGTCCTCACCGAGGTGGTCCAGCGTGACCAGACGACCGTCCGCGAGCACCTCGGCGGTCGCGTGGATCGCGGAGGTGACGTCGGCACCGGCGACGAACCGCTCGACGACCGGACGGGTCAGCGGCGTCGACTCGACGAGCTTGCGGGCACCCGCGCTGCGGGACGCCAGGAGGAGGCTGGAGCGCAACATTGGTTCACGTCCTCGGGGTGTGAGAGGTGAGGGGAACGTCGAAGTGCTTGTGGCGCAACGACGTTCCCCTCATCCAGGAGGGCCTGGTCTAGCCCTGGTGCGGGTGGAGGTGGGAGGTGGGCGCCACGAAGGTCTCCTTGATGGAGCGCGGGCTGACCCAGCGGAGCAGGTTGTGGACCGACCCCGCCTTGTCGTTCGTGCCGGACGCGCGGCCGCCGCCGAACGGCTGCTGGCCCACGACGGCACCGGTGGGCTTGTCGTTGACGTAGAAGTTGCCGGCGGCGAACCGCAGCTCCTCCTGCGCGTGCGCCACGGCGGCGCGGTCACGGGCGATGATCGACCCGGTCAGGCCGTACGGCGCCGCGCTCTCCATCTGCTTGAGCACGGTCGGGTAGTCGGCGTCCTCGAAGACGTGGACCGCGAGCACCGGGCCGAAGAACTCGGTGGTGAACACGGAGTTCGCCGGGTCGGAGCCGAGCAGCACGGTCGGCCGGACGAAGAAGCCGTCCGAGTCGTCCGCGGTGCCACCGGCGGCGATCTCGAGCGACGAGTCCGCGCGAGCGGCCTGCAGCACGCCCGACAGCTTGTCGAACGAGCGGCGGTCGATCACCGCGCCGCCGAAGTTCGAGAAGTCGGTGACGTCGCCGTAGGTCAGCGCCTCGACCTCGCTCAGGAACCGCTCGGAGATCTTGTTCCACACCGAGCGCGGCACGTAGGCGCGCGACGCGGCGGAGCACTTCTGGCCCTGGTACTCGAAAGCACCGCGGATCATCGCGACGCGCAGCACGTCCGGGTCCGCCGACGGGTGCGCGAGGATGAAGTCCTTGCCGCCGGTCTCGCCGACGATCCGCGGGTACGAGCGGTAGTTCGCGATGTTCGCGCCGACCTGCGCCCACAGCTTCTGGAACGTCGCGGTGGAGCCGGTGAAGTGGATGCCCGCGAGGTCGGGGGAGTTGAGCGCGACCTCGGACACGGCCAGGCCGTCACCGGGCAGCAGGTTGATGACGCCGGGCGGCATGCCCGCCTCTTCCAGCAGCCGCATGGTGAGGTGCGCGGCGAACGACTGGGTGGGCGACGGCTTCCACAGCACGACGTTGCCCATCAGCGCGGGCGCCGTCGGCAGGTTGCCGGCGATGGCGGTGAAGTTGAACGGCGTGATCGCGTAGACGAAGCCCTCGAGCGGGCGGTGGTCGGTGCGGTTCCACACGCCGGGGGAGGAGATCGGCTGCTCGCTCAGCAGAGTGCGGGCGAACTGCACGTTGAAGCGCCAGAAGTCGATCAGCTCGCACGCCGAGTCGATCTCCGCCTGGATCGCGGTCTTCGACTGGCCGAGCATCGTGGCGGCGTTCAGCGTCTGGCGCCACGGGCCGGCGAGCAGGTCGGCGGCGCGCAGCAGGATCGCCGCGCGGTCGTCGAACGACATCGCCCGCCACGCCGGGGCGGCCTCGCGGGCCGCGCGCAGGGCGTCGGTGGTGTCCTGCTGGGTCGCGCCGGCCAGCGTGCCGAGGACGGAGCGGTGGTTGTGCGGCTGGACGACGTCGAACCGCTCGCCGCCACCCATGCGCTGCTCGCCACCGATGGTCAGCGTCAGCTCGAGCGGCTCCTTCTGCAGCTCGGCCAGCTTGGCCTGCAGCTCAGCGCGCTCCGGGGTGCCGGGGCCGTACTGCAGGACCGGCTCGTTGACCGGGGCGGGAACCTGGGTGACCGCGTCCACTCGCAACTCCTCTTCGAATCAGCGTCGGTACGCACACCGTAAGTCCGCGCGACCGGGCCACGGTTGTCCGACTGACCAAGATTCACCAGGTCAGATGTACGATCGAACAGTGTTGAAGGCCTCTGGGCGATGAGCCTCCGCCATCTCCTGATCGCGCTCGGCGATCCGCTCGTGGAACTCCAGGTCGCGCCCCACGGCCTGGAGGTCGAGGTCCGCGACGTCGTGATCATGGATCCGGACGACCCGCCGGACGTGGCGGCCGGTGATCTCGCGCTGGTCATCGGCGCACGGGGCCGGGCAGCGCTGCCGCTGATCAGGGCCGCCGGACGGGCGAAGGCGGCCGCCGTGGCGGTCAAGGAGAGCTCGCCGGCGCTCGAACAGGCCGCGACGGACGCGGGCGTGGCGTTGCTCGGGGTCCGGCCCGAGGTCCGCTGGGGTCACCTGGAGTCGCTCGCCCGGAGCGTCCTCACGACCACGACCGACGACGGCGAGGTCCTCGGCGACCTGTTCGCGCTCGCGCAAACGATTGCCACCCTGACCGGCGGCATCGTCAGCATCGAGGACACCGCGAGCCGCGTCCTCGCCTACTCCCGCTCCTCCGACGAGGTCGACGAGCTGCGCCGGTTGTCGATCCTCGGCCGCCAGGGCCCCGAGCCGTACCTGAAGATGCTGCGCGAGTGGGGCGTCTACAACCTGCTCCGCTCGGGCGAGGAGGTCGTGCGGATCGACGAGCGCCCGGAGCTCGGCATCCGCCGCCGCATCGCGGTCGGCATCCACGCCGGGGCCCAGCCGCTCGGCACCATCTGGGTGCAGGAGGGCGACCAGCCGCTGACCGAGCAGGCCGAACGGGCACTGCTCGGCGCCGCCCGCGTCACCGCCCCGCACCTGATCCAGCAGCGCAACCAGCCCACGTCGAGGTTCCGCGAGAACCTCCTCGCCGCCCTGCTCACCGGGCGGATGGACGCCGCCACCGTCGCGGGCCAGATCGGCGCCGACCCCGGCAAGCCCGCCGCCGTCGTGGTGTTCGCCCTGCGGGGCGGCGAGGGCGACCGCAGCGAGCACGAGCTCCGCCGCGCCGAGATGACCGGCCTGATCTCCGTGCACGCGGCCGCGTACCGGCGCAGCGCCCTGGTCAGCGAGTCCGGTGGCCGCACCTACGTGCTGCTGCCCGACCTCGCCCCGAACGCCCAGCTGCTGAACCTGACGCGGGAGATCGTCACCACCGCCCGGCGGCACCTGCACACGTCCGTGCAGGCGGCCGTCGGCTCCACGGTGTCCACACTGGACGACGCGCAGATCTCCCGGCAGGAGGCCGAACGCGTGCTCGACGCGATGGCCCGCGACCTCGACGCCGAGGTGGCGACGCTCGCCGACGTCCGCTCCCAGGTCCTCGTGAGCGAGATCCTCGCGCTGCTGCAGGACAACCCGCGCATCAGGGACCCGCGCATCGACGCGCTCGACCCGGAGCTCGCCAAGTCGCTGCTGGCCTACCTCGACGCGTTGGGTGACGTGCGCGCCGCGGCGGACAAACTGCACGTGCACCCGAACACGTTGAGATACCGGCTCAAGCGGGCCAAGGAGAGCGGCCTCGACCTGGACGACCCGCTCGTGCGGCTCGTGGCCCAGCTTCAGCTCAGGATGCGGTAGAGCAGCGCCCGTTCCGCGATCGTCCACGTCGTCGTGGTGAGCAGGTACAGCCCGGCGGCCAGCGGCAGGTAGGCCGCCACCAGGATCGTCCCGAACGGCAGCACCTTGACCAGTCCGGTCATGAACCCGGGCTGGGGCGTGGCGGTCATCCGCGACTGCTGCCACTTCACGGTCAGACAGGCGACGACGGCGAGCAGCCCGAACAGCACGAAGAACACCCACGCGAAACTGCTCAGGAAGTGAGCACTCAGCGAGACCCCGAAAATCGTCCCCTCCAGCAACGGGTTCGGAGTCGTGACCACCTGGTAGACGACCATGAAGAACGGGACGGTCGCGAGCATCGGCAGCATGCCCGCGAACATCGAGACGCCGTGGCGCTTGTAGACCTTCTGCGACTCCTCCGAGAACCGCACCAGGTCCTTGCCGTACTTCTTCTGCAGCTTCTGGATCTCGGGTGCGAGCTTGGCCTTGGCCTTCTCGCCGCGCACGGCCGCGCGGTAGAGGGGGTGCAGCGCGAGCCGCACGACGATGGTGAACAGGACGATGGCGAGCGCGGGCGTGCCGAAGCTCGCCAGGGCAGCGCCCAGGTCAGCGAACAAGGGAGGTTTCTCCGTCTTGAGTCGGGAAGTGCGGACGTGTCAGAACGTCCGGCATCCCGGTGCTCGGGGACGGGCCCTGCCTGCGGCATCAGGGTTTCGCACGCGCAGCTGTGCCGTGCGCTGGGCTCGTTCGCGGATCGAGAGCGACCGCGCCGGTGCCACCGACAGCGGCACCAGCGCGACGACCACGATCAACGCGAGGGCGAGCGCGGTCACGGCCGCGACGACCTCGGTGGGCGACGAGAACAGCGTGAAGGCGTAGAGGGCGGGCAGGAAGACCGCGAGCGCGAGCATCGCCCGCTGCTTGGTCTCCGGCCGCCACATGCCTCGCAGACTACCTGGACCTGACGGGAACGGGGGCGGTCTGCAGGAGGACGCCCGCTCCGTCGTAGAGCCTGACCTCCTTCGGCTTGCCCAGGCTCGGCCACCACGTGACGATCCAGCCGTTGCCGAGGCTCGCGGTCACCTCCAGCGCGTCCTCGGTGACGATGACCGCCTTGCCGACCTCCGGGCTCACCCGGCCGGTCAGAACGGTCGTGCTGGTGCCACTGCTCACCTCCGTCATGCCGATCTGCGGGGCGAAGTCGGCGAACAGGCGGTCGCCGAGCGGCTCGCGTTCCTCGACGCCGCCGTGGGCGCTCATTCCGACGCCCTTCGGCGTCCCCCAGCACAGCGCCTCGGACCGCGGACCGGTGAACACCACCATCGTCATGTCGCCGCGCTGGTCGGTGACCGCCACCTCACGCGGGGCCGGCCAGACCGGACGCCCCTCCAGTCCGCGCTCCGCGTCCATCCGGTCGAAGGTCTTCCCGCACGCCGCGATCATGGGCGCCAGGTCGCCGGGCGCCCTCGGTTCGGCGGTCCACGACGCGGAGGCGTCCTGGTTCGTCGGCGTCCACAGCACCAGCGCCACGGCGACGGCGGCCACGAGAGCTGTCGAGGGCACCGCGAAGCGCCACCACCGGCGCGACGGTTTCGCGCTGACCTCGTTCAGCAGCGCGTGCTTGCGCACTTGCAGCCGCATCGGGTCGAGCCGCGGGATGTCCGGCGTGATGTTCACAGCGCCTCCTCCACCAGTGCGCCACGCACGGTGCGTTGCGCGCGAGCGAGCCGGGACTTCACCGTGCCGACCGGGATGCCGAGCACCTGAGCGATCTGCGCCTGGGACAGGTCCGACCACGCGGACATCTCCAGCACCTCCCGGTCCCCGGCGGGCAGCTTCTCCAGTTCCGCGATCACCGCCCGCGTCCTCGCCTCGGCGTCCACCCGCCGTGCGACGTCATCGGCGTGGTCGTCGTCCGCGTGCTGCGGCGGAACCTTGCCAAGAGCCGCCTTGTACCGCGTGCGGGCGCGTTGGTGGTTGCGGGTGGCGCCCAAGGCGACGGTGTACAGCCACGGCAGCAGGGACTCCTCGACCGTCACGGACGTGCGTTTGCGCCACGTCTCCAGGAACACCACGGACACCAGGTCCTCGGCGACCGCCCACGTGCCGGTGCGGCGCAGGCAGTAGGCGAACACGGCCTGGGCGTGGCGTTCGAACAGGAGCCCGAACGCCTCGCCCGCACCGGCCCGGACCTGTCCCCACAGTTCTTCGTCGGTCACGGACCCTCCTCTCTGCTCCGCTCATGTCCGCAGGGAGGTGTTCGGTTCACGACTCGACGAGACCGGGCCGTTCGGGGTGGTCGTAGCGCACGAAGAGGTCCGCGACCGGCTCGTAGTCGTCGAACGCGGGCAGCGTCCACTCCTCGGCCGTCTTGCGCTTCAACGCGCCGGGGGAGAGCCACAGGTGCACGGTCAGCTCGGCCGGCAGCCACCGGTCGAGCATCAGGGTGCCGTCCACGAGCACGACGCCGTTCTCCGGCAGGTCGACGTACTCGGCGCGGCTCGCCCGGTCGGTGGCGGCGTTCCACAGCGACGGCAGCACCCTGCCCTCCACCGCCGGGTCGAGCACCTCGCGTCGCAGGCCCTGGTAGTCGAACCAGTCGTGCCGGTACGAGTACGAGTCGGTGCGGCCGTGCTCCAGCCGCACCGACGCCGGTCGCAGGAAGTCCTCCAGGGACACCCGCCGCACCGCACGGCCCAGGGCGCGCAGGGGTTCGACGACGGCGTCCGCGAGCACGCCCGGTGCGGCGGCGGGGGCGCCGTCGACCAGGACGCGCACCCGTCCGCCGAGCTCCGACACCCGGCCGGCGATCTCGGCGACGAGCGTGTCGAAGGTCAGCGGCCGGACCTTCACCGCCACACCGCTTCCGGTTGCCAGTCCGCCCAGGCCGGGTCCCACCAGACCTCACCGGACACCAGCATCTCCTCGATCTTCACGGCCTCGGCCCGGATCTCCTCCGCCTCCCGGGCGGAGTACTTGCCCGACGCGACCTGCTCCTCGAACTCGTCGAGGTCGCGCTGCCGCCAGGTGCCGTCCGGGGCGACGGTGTAGTCCAGGGCGTGGTCGAGCGTCTCGAACCCGTCGTCGACGCGGCGGTAGGGCGCCTGCAGGTTCAGGTAGTAGTTGCCGAAGACCCTGTCCTCGCCCTTCCAGAACAGGTCGACGGAGTAGGCGTCCTGCGGGCGGTGCAGCATGAGCTTGCCGTGACCGCGCCAGAAGCCGCGGTCCGGCCTGTCCCACGGGTGCGGGTGGTGGTGGCTCGGGTAGGTCAGCTTCGTGCCCGGCTCCACGAAGACGGCGAGCAGCCCCGGCTCGTCGACGACGACCCTGGTCGGCATCTCCGACCAGACCTTGCCGTGCAGCACCTCGCGCCGCACCACGACCTCACCCGGCGCGAACAACCTCATGGCCAGAACTTACGTGATCACGCTCGGCCGCGTCCTCGGCCATCATCCTCCGCTTGAGCGGCGGCACGACGTTGGTCACCCGCAGGAACGTCCGCGAGAACGCCGCCACGACCCGTCCGATCACGGGTTTGTGGGCCAGTCCGGTGCCGTCCATCATCTCGCGCGACGCCTCCACGGCCCGGAACCCGTACTCGACCATCTCGCGTTCGTACTCGCCGATCGCCTGCACCACGTCCTTGCCGCGGTGGGCCTCGGCGAGCTTGCGGGACAGCAGTTCCGCGTCCCTCAGCGCCGTGTTCGCGCCGATGCCGCGGCCGGGAGTCATGAGGTGCACCGCGTCGCCGATCATCGTGACGTTGCCGGGCTCCCAGGGCCGCGGCCGCTCGGACGTGCGGACCTTGATCTGGAACACGGTCTCGGGCGTCGCCAGCGCGAACAGCCTGCGCAGGTCCGGGTGGAACCTCGGCGTCAGGTTCAGCACGACCTGCTTGAGCTCGGCCCGGCTCATGCCCTTCAGGTCCGGGAACCTCTCGTGCGCCGCCGCGTAGCCCCACATGATGTAGTCGTCCTCGACGCCGGTGCCGTCGAAGCGCATCACGTGGATGATCACGAACTCGCCGCGCGGCCCGAACACCAAGGTGATCCCGCCGTCGGCCAGCGGTGGCAGCAGCTTCGCGTTCTCCTCGGTCAGCGGCAGCTTGCCCGCGATCGACGTGATGCCGGTGTCGACCACCGCAGCGTGCGGCAGGCGCAGCCTGCGCACCTTCGACTGCGCGCCGTCCGCGCCGACCAGGACGTCACCGGTCGCGGAGGTGCCGTCGTCGAAGTAGGCGGTGACGGTGCCGTCGTCGTTCTGGCTGTAGTGCCGGAACGTCTTGTCGAACCGCACGACGTCGTCCAGGCCGCCCAGCAGTGCCGTGCGCATCGCGATCCGGCTCACGGACTTCTCGCTGCGGCTGTCGTCGGCGTTCGTGCCGATGTCGCCGGTCAGCAGTTCCCGGTACTTCTCGGTCCGCATGACGATGTGCTTCGGCGGCCGGGCCGTGGTGCGGACGAACTCGGCGAACACCTCCGGCGGCAGGCAGCTGTGCAACGCCTTGCTGCCGTCCGGGCTTATCCCGACCCGGTAGCCGATCAGCATGCTGCGCGGTGTGCGGTCGCGTTCGAACACCGCGACGTCCACGCCGGCCTTCTTCAGCCCGTGCGCCAGGCACAGGCCACCGGTCCCCGCTCCGATGATCAGCACGCGCATGAGAATCCCCCTCACTAAGTATCTTAGTAAGGAAGATATTCACGTGCTGAGAGTCTTGTCAATCGTCCTGATTGAGCCTCCTCAGCCGGGCGGTGGCGATGGCGAGCCGCACGTCGTCCGGCGGCAAGAGCCTGACCAGCTGTTCCAGCGCCTCGACGTCGTGCTCTCCCGAGTCGGTCTGGGTGAACGTCCACAACGCGTTCGCGTCGCCACGCGCCAGGACCGCCGTGCGCACGCCGGTCGCGAGGTCGTCCCGCTCGGCCAGCACGACGGGCGCCTCCGAGCGGCGCAGCAGCGACCCGCGGTACCTGCTCGCGGCCAGCGGCACGTCGCCGTCCTTCAACGCGGCCCGCACCGCCAGGAAGTCCGTCTCGACGTCGGCGGTGAGCCGGTACGGCCTGGTCGCGAGCACGTCGGTGCCCAGCTGGGCGCGCAGCCGGTGCAGTTCGGCGCGCACGGTCGTGGGGTTGCCGCGCTCGCCGTACAGGCGCAGCGCGAGCTGGTCGGCGGACAGCCTGCCGTGCAACGTCAGCGCGCACAGGATCTCGGCGTGCCGCAACGAGATCGGCACCTCGCGGCCGTCCAGCACGACCTTCGGCTCCGGCAGCAGGAACGACAGCGACAGCACGCTGCGCCGGACGTGGCGCTGACGGGGGATGCGCAGCAGGTAGCCCTGGGCGAGCGGTTCGAGGACCGCCTCCCGGCCGTCGGGCAGCCGCACCCTGTCCGCGGAGACGTCGACGCGCGACGGCAGCAACCCGTACGGCTCGACCGCGACGACCCGCCCGGTGGGGCTGAGCAGCGCGCCCGGCTCACCGCGCAGCGCGATCAGGTGCCGCATGTTGCGCGACCGCAGCTCCTCGTCCTGCGCGTGCATCCGCGCGAGCATCTCCGACTCCGCGAGCCGGGCCGACGCCGACACCAGCGCGACCATCGAGGGGTGCACGGTCTCGATCGGGCCGCTCAGGTCGACGACCCCGATCGTGGTCCCCGTGTCGGGATCGCGGATGGGGCTCGCCGCGCACGTCCAGTGGTGGTACGTCCGCACCAGGTGCTCGGCCGAGTGGACCGTGACGGGCGAGTTCACCGCGAGCGCGGTGCCCATGCCGTTCGTCCCCGCCGCGCCCTCCGACCACAGCGTTCCCGCCGCCAGGCCGACGTCCTCGGCACTGCCGCGGGTGTCCTTCGAGCCCTCGCACCACAGGATGTGGCCCTGCGCGTCCGCGACGATCATGATGTGCTTGGCTTCCTCGGCGAAACCGAGCAGCGTCTCGCGCAGCAGCGGCAGCGTCGGGTGCAGCGGGTGGCGTTCGCGCAGGTCGGGTAACTCGTCGGCGGCGAACACGGTCGGCGCGGTGTGCAGGTCGGGATCGACGTTCGCGGCGAGTGACCGCTGCCACGACGCGGAAATCACCGAGCGTGGCAAATCGACCGTGCGAGTACCACTCAACACGGCATCTCTGACGCGACTCAGCAACAGTGCGTGTTGCCCAGGGTCGTGGGCCACTGATCCATCCACGGCTTGCAACGGGCATGCAACGTACTGCTGCCTACTTTCTCATTTTCCCCGCGACAGTCCCGCAGTGGGCCATCTTCTGGCAGGAGCTGAGAATGACGCAGTACGCGGCACCGGGTCAGCCCGGCAGCGTGGTCGCGTACCGGCCGAGGTACGACCACTTCATCGGCGGCGACCACGTGGCGCCCGTGTCCGGTGAGTACGTCGAGAACGTCACGCCGGTGACCGGCGAGGTGTTCACCGAGGTCGCACGCGGGACCGACGCGGATCGGGCCCGTGCGCTGCACGCCGCCAGTGGCGCCGCACAGGCGTGGGGGAACACCACGGCGCGAGAGCGCGCCACCGTGCTGTGCGAGATCGCGGACCGCATCGAGGAGCACGCGACCGAGCTCGCCGTCGCCGAGACCTGGGACAACGGCAAGCCCGTGCGCGAGGCCCTGGTCGCCGACGTGCCGATGCTGATCGAGCTCTTCCGCCAGTACGCCGCCGTCGTCCGCGCCGAGGTCGGCGAGGTCGAGCAGCTCGGCCGCGACACCTGCGACTACCGCTCGTTCCAGCCGCTCGGCGTCGTCCACGAACGCGTCTCGTGGACGTTCCCGCTGCTGAACGCCTGCCGCGTCCTCGCACCCGCCCTGGCCGCCGGCAACGCCGTCGTCCTGGAACCCGCCCTGCAGACGCCGGCGTCCGTCCACGTCCTGATCGACGTGATCGCCGACCTGCTGCCACCCGGCGTCGTCAACGTCGTCACCGGCTCAGCCGACCACCCCGCGACGTCCGGCCGCTGCCCGAACATCTTCTTCTCCGACGTGACCGCGCGCCGCGACGGCTTCCTCGACAAGGCCCTCGAGGGCTTCGCGATGTTCGCGGCCAACCAGGGCGAGACCGCCACGGCCCCGTCGCGCGCGTTGCTCCAGTCCGCCGTCCACGAGGAGTTCCTGCACCTCGCCACCGAACGCACGCAGGCGTTGAAGCTGGGTGACCCGCTCGACACGGACACCGTGGTCGGCGCCGTCGTGAGCCTCGCGCAGCGCGATCGGGTGCTCGCGTACGTCGAGCGCGGCAAGGCGGAGGGCGCCCGCCTGGTGACCGGCGGCGAGGCCGACGGCCACTACGTCCAGCCGACGATCTTCGAGGGCGACCACCGCTCGTCCGTGTTCGCCGACGACGTGCTCGGCCCCGTCGTGTCCGTGACGAGGTTCGACGACCGCGACGACGCCCTGAAGATCGCCAACGACGCCGCCTCCCAGCTCGGCGCCGGCATCTGGTGCCGTGACATCGCGTTGGCGCACAACGTGGGCAGGGACCTGCGCGCCGAGCGGGTGTGGGTCAACAACTACTACGCGTACCCGGCGAGCACCAACGCGCTCGCCGAGTACCGCCGCATCAAGCACCTGGTCGTCAGCTACTCCGACCGCGGGCGGGGCTACTTCTAGTCCTGGCCGGGCCAGGGCACCTGGGGACTGGGGTGGAAGCGGACGCCCTGGACCCGCCAGCGCTCGGCCTGGGCGGCCAGGCGCGGGGCGAACGCCTCCCAGTCGTGGACCTCGGCCGGGGCCCAGGCGAGCTCGGCCGCCGCGGCGAGCCTGGGGAACGCCATGTGCTCGACGTCCGCCGAGGTGGTGACGGTTTCCGTCCACAGTGGAGCTTCGATGCCGTGGACGTGTTCCTCGGACACGCCCTCCAGGTGGGCGCCGGGGTTCCAGTCGTAGGTGTCCCTGACGTCGACCAGGCCCGCCCAGACGAGGCCCAGCGTCGTGGTGTCGTCGTACTTGATGTCCAGGTAGACGTGGTTGGCCGGGGACATCAGGACCTTGTGGCCGCGTCGCACTGCCGCGGCCACGTCGTCGTCGGTCGTCGTGGTGCCCCAGAACTGCGGGATCGTCGCCGGGTCGTCGCTGGTCTTGATGAACTCGTGCCAGCCGATGGCCGTCTTGCCGTACTTCTTGACCAGCGGGAGCACTCGCGTCATGAAGGTCGCGTAGTCCTCCTCCGAGGTGGAAAGAGCTTCGTCGCCGCCGATGTGGAGGTACGGGCCCGGGGTCAGCGCGGCTACTTCCCGGATGACGTCCTCCACGAAGGTGTAGGTGACGTCCTTGTGGATGGCCAGGGAGGAGAAGCCCACGTCCGTGCCGGTGTAGTGGGGCTTGGCCCTGTCGTCGTCGTTCAGTTCCGGGTAGCTGGCCTGGGCCGCGTTGGTGTGGCCCGGCACGTCGATCTCCGGGATCACCGTGATGCCGCGGTTCGCCGCGTACTCGACCAGGTCCTCGTACTCGGCCTGCGTGTAGTGGAGGTCGCCGGTTCGCCCGCCCACCTCCGTCGAGCCGCCCGTCCTGGTCAGGTCGGGCCAGCTCTTGATCTCCAGGCGCCAGCCCTGGTCGTCGGTCAGGTGCAGGTGGAAGTAGTTGATCTTGTAGGCGGCGATCTGGTCGATGTAGCGCTTGACCTCGGCGGGGGTGAAGAAGTGCCTTGCCACGTCCAGCATCGCGCCCCTGTGGTGGTACCTGGGGTGGTCCCGGATGCTGACCGCGGGGATCTGCCAGGGGCCTCGCTGTGGTGACTGGGCTTCGATTCTGGGATCGAAGAGTTGGCGCAGGGTGGCTATCGCGTTGAAGTGGCCGGCCGGGGAGTTGGCCCTGATGGTGACTGCATCCGGGGTCACGTCCAGCTGGTAGCCCTCGGTGCCCTGGTCCTCGGCTGCGCCGTCGGTGAAGCGGATGCGACCGGTGGCGTCGTTGACCGGTAGTGCGAAACCCGTTGAGCGGCGGAGGATCTCCGCCAGGCGCTCTGCCGGTTCCCGGGCGGCTGCGGTGGCCTGGATGGTGGTGTCCGGTGTGAGCGTGTGGGTGCCTGGGGATGGGGTGACCTTCACCGGGTGGGGGACCAGGTGTTGCAGGGGGTTCTCGGTCACCTTGGGCGCTCCTGTTGGGGTTGTGTTGCGTTGGTGGGTCCTGTTTACCGCTCGGGGCTCCGCCCCGGACCCCGCCGATCTGATCTGAAGCCGGGCCGGCGCCGTTGGCGGGTTGATGGCACGCCTGGTGCGTTGGGCGGCTTGCTGTTGCGTTGGTGGTTGCGTTGGTGGGGTGGCTTCGTCACGAGTCGAGCCAGGAGCGGGCCACATCTGAGAAGGGGTGTCAAACCGCCGAAGAGCGTGGCGGTTTGACACCCCTTCTCAGATGCAGCAGGAGCTGTGTCACGACTCGTGACGAAGCCACCCCACCGGAGTGCCTCGGGAAGACTGCTCGGCTTCGCCTTCGCTTGGGCTCGCCTTCGGCATCGCGGGGCTGCTCTTGGCTAGAGATGTTCCTTGGACAGCTTGCGCCACAAGGCCGGGAGGTCTGCTTCCGTCTTGTGTGCCAGCTCCACCTCTTTGCCGTACAGCAGGCCGAAGGTGAAGCCGTTCTCGTCGCCCCTGCCCAGGTCCAGGAGCACCGGGCGGGCCACCACCGAGTCCTGGTGGTCGCCCAGCAGGGTGGTGACGTCCTTGGCCCGCTTGCGGAGGGCCTCGGCGTGCTTGCCCAGGGCCGGTTCGGCCACCTCGGCCGAGTAGCGGAGGCGTTTGGCCGCCTTGCGGGCCTCGTGCAGGGGTTCGTCGCTGTCGGTGGTGGCGAGGGCCGCTTCCACGCGGACGTCGAGGCGGTGGCGGGCCTTTTCCACCAGGCCGGGGAGGACGTCCTTGGCCTTGCCCGAGGCCTTGGCGGTCAGGGGTGGCTCGGTCAGGAGGGTGTCGATGCTCGCGAGGAGCGCGAAGTAGCGCTTGCTGTCGAGCGCCGCCACGGAGTCGTTGTGCGCCTTGGCTTCCAGCGGGGCGAAGTGTCGCGTCAGGCGGGCCGCGACGTCGCCCAGCACCAGTTCCGGCGGGAGGGCGTGGAGGCCCTCTTCGAAGCGCTTGCGGAGCACTTCCAGGTCTCGGGAGGTGCCGAGGACCCCGGCGAGCCACTTCAGTTCGTCGGTGAGGGCTCGGGTTCGTTCCCGGTCCACGATCTTGCCGAAGGCCTGCAGCGCCGAGCGCATGCGGCGGGTCGCCACCCGCATCTGGTGGACGGCGTCGTGTTCGTTGCGGCGGACTCGCGGGTCCTGGTTCTGCAGGGCCGCGCGTTGTTCGTAGAGGTAGGCGAGGACCACGTCGCCCGCCGTCGGCTTCTTGCCGAGGGTGGGGCCGGAGTCGCGCCGGACGCCGATCACCTGGGAGAGCTTGGACTTCGAGGACGACGGGACGATGCCCGCGTCGCCCAAGTGGCGTTCCACGGTGTCGAGGAGTTCGCGGTCGCCGCTCTCGCCGAGTTCGACCTCGATCTCGCGCCACGAGCTGGTGGTGGTCGAGGAACCCAGGGATTGCGCGGTGACGACGTCGTCGACGACCTCGGCGAGCATGTCGCCGTTGCCGTTGGTCAGCTGCCAGCGGCGGCGGTTGGTGCGGATCTCGGCGACCGGGGTGAGGTCGTTGCCCCTCGTGTGGGCGCGGACCAGGGAGGTGAGGTCTTTCGGGGGTTTCTTCGTCGCGCGGCCCAGGGGGACGTGGAGCTCCTCGCGGGAGTCCTCACCTGCCGGGAGCTTCAGGTGCCAGCCCTCGTCCGGGCCGCCGACGCGCCTGCGCAGGGTGACGCCGGCGCGGGCCAGCCGGTAGTCGTCCGTGTCGAAGTACGTGGCTTCGAGGTCGAACTCCTCCGGGCCGGCGGCCACGCCGGTGATCTCGGTGAGGTCCGGCAGACTCGCGTCCGATGGGGCCTCGTACTTGCGTTCGGTCTCCGTCGTAGAGGTCGCCATTTGTCATTAATACCTCGTTTTGCGCCAGTTCACGCATGGTCGTGACGGTGCGTGAGAGCTGGGTTCCTCGGTCGGGCGGAAGTGCGTCTCTAATGCGTGCAAAAGGTGGTCACCGCCTTGGCGGGGTCGCCGCGGTCGGGTTCGCTGGTCGAGTGCCCACGGAGAAGGAACGGCTCGACGCGGTCGAGCCGCAGGTCGCGACCCTGATCAGCCACGTCGGTCAGCTCACGGCGGAGCTCGAGCGCGTCACGGCCCGGCTCACGGTGCTCGAGCGGCGGTTGTCCGGTGCCGGGGACGGGCCGCTGGCCGACCTCGACGCGGTGGCCGGCGACATCGCGCCGCTGGTCGAGGCGTTGCGCAAGGCGTGGGACGCCGAGCAGGAGATCCTCGCCGACCCCGCGCGGGTCGAGCTGAGGCAGCAGGTGCTCGAGTTCGCCGGGCTCAAGGCCCGGCGGGACGAGGCCCGGTCCAGGTTGGACGGTGGGCGGGTGCCCCGGTTCGAACGGGACGCGCTGTCGCACGAGGTGCGCCAGATGGAGTGGCTGATCAACGCGAACGAGGCCGGCGCGCGGCGGGCGGCCGAGCGGCTCGCGGCCGACGAGGACGCCACGGGGGAGCAGTGGCGCACCGAGGCCGTGCTCGCGGGCGGCAAGGCCCGGGGCGAGATCAGGGAAGCGGCGGCGCGGCGGATCTCCGCTGCGCTCGGGCAGTACGCGCGGATGCCCGTGTGGTTCCGGGTCGGCCTGGGCGAGATCCCCACGCCGGACCCGTCGTTCTGGCTGGAGTCGGCGATCGCGGTGCTCGCGTACCGGCTCGAGTACGGCGTCACGGACGCCGTCTCGCCTCTGGGGGCGGCACCGTCGGCGGCGTCGGGCAGTGAGAACTGGGTCCGCCGCACCAACGTCCACGCCGACATCACCGACCGCCTCACCACGCTGGCAGCCACGTTCCACCTGCAGTAGCCTGTTTTGCAACCGCTTGGTTGCAGGAGGTGGCGGGTGGACCGGATCGAACGCGACGTGCTGGTCAACGCGTCGCCCGCGCGCGTCTGGAACGCGCTGACCTCGGCCGAGCACCTCGGCACGTGGTTCGGCGACGCGGGGGCCACGGTGTCGGAGCTGGCGCCCGGCGGAGAGGTCAC
The DNA here is from genome assembly GCF_021056325.1 of Lentzea sp. CC55. NCBI lineage: Bacteria > Bacillati > Actinomycetota > Actinomycetes > Pseudonocardiales > Pseudonocardiaceae > Lentzea > Lentzea sp. CC55. Next base: position 25,980 of record NZ_JAJCXE010000043.1, read on the forward strand.
CCTCACGTGGACCGAGCACGGCACCGGGCGTGCGATCATCGAGGCGGTCGAGCCCGAGACGTTCTTCTCGTGGCGCTGGTCGGGTCCGCTCGGGCCGGACCCGGTGCCCGGCAACGCGACGCTGGTCGAGTTCACGCTCGTCCCGCAGGACGGCGGCACGCTGCTGCGGGTCGTGGAGAGCGGGTTCACGCAGCTCGACCTGCCGTCGGAGGAGCAGGAGCGGTACGCGTCCGGCAACGTCGACGGCTGGGGCCACGAACTCGACGAGCTGCGGGAGCACCTGGAGAAGTGAGTCAGGTCGATGACGTGCTGGCCGCGCTCGCCGATCCGATGCGCCGACGGATCCTCGACCTGGTCGCCGCGAAGGGCGCCGTGTCGGCGTCGGCGCTCGCGACCGAGCTGCCGGTGAGCAGGCAGGCGATCGTGAAGCACCTGGCCGTGCTGGAGAGGGCGGAGCTGGTGGCGTCCGAACGCGCAGGCCGGGAGAACAACTTCTCCGTCCGGTCCGGCGCGCTGGACGCCACGGCCACCTGGATGGCCGGCCTCGCCTCCCAGTGGGACGCGAGGCTGGCGGCCATCAAGAAGATCGCTGAAAGCTGAAGGCGCCGCCGACCACCGTGGCCAGCACGGGGATGTCCGCGATCGCGTCGCTCGTGCGCGGGTCGTCGCCGAGCACCACGAGGTCCGCGAGCTTGCCGGGCGTGAGGCTGCCCAGCACGTGCTCCTTGCGGCACGCGTAGGCGCTGCCGAGGGTGTAGGCGTGGATCGCCTCCTCGACGGTGATCGCCTCGTCCGGCCCGACCGCGCGGCCGCCGGACGACCGCCGCCGCACCATGAACTCGATGGCGCGCAACGGCGCCCCGTCCGCCACCGGCCGGTCCGAGCTGCCCGCGACGGTGATCCCGCGGTCGAGGAACGACCTGCCGCGGTACAGCCACGGCGCCCGCTCCTCGCCCATGATCTCGCTGTAGTCGTCGCCGTACGCGTGCAGGAACGTCGGCTGCACGACGGGAACCAGCCCCAGGGCCGCGATCCGGTCGAGCTGGTCGGGACGGACCAGGCCGCAGTGCTCGACGCGGTGCCGAGCGTCCGGGCGTGGCCGCTGCCGTTGCGCCTCGGCCACGGCGTCCAGGGTGAAGTCGATGGCGCGGTCGCCGATCGCGTGGATCGCGAGCTGCCAGCCCGCGTGGTGCCCGTCGACGATCGCCGCCCGCATGAGCTCCTCGGACTCGGCGAGCTGACCCGAGTTGTCCGTGCCCGCGTACGGCTCCGTCAACGCGGCCGTGCGCGCGATCATGCCGCCGTCGGTCCACAGCTTCATGGCGCCCAACGACAGCATGTCGTCGCCGAACCCGGTGTGCAGGCCCAGGTCGATCGCGCGGGGGATCCGGTCGGCCGGATCGGCGGCGACGTCGTGCAGGACGTGCGCGGACACCATGAGCTGCACGCGGATCGGCAGCCGGGCGCGCTGGTACGCGGCGGCCTCCAGCGGGCTGCTGGCGATCAGGCCCGCGCCGATGCCCGCCTCCGCGCACATCGTGACGCCCTCGGCGAGCACCTGCCGTGCGCTCTCGTGCAGCTCGGCGGTGATCTCGTCGAGCGAGTACGGCAGGCGCAACGTGCGCGCGGCCAGCTGCTCGTTCTCGGTGAGCCAGCCGTCGCTCGTGATCTCCGGCAGCCGCCGCAGCACCGCGGAGTTCACGACGCACGCGTGCCCGGACAGGTCGGCGACGTAGACGGGCCTGTCGCCGCTGATCCGGTCGAGGTCGGCGGCCGTGAGCGGGGAGTCCATGATCCGCCGGTCGTAGCCGGACGCCTCGATCCAGCCGGTGCCGGGAGCGCCGGCGAGGCGGTCGAGGACGGCGGCCGCGGTCGCCAGGCCGGTGATGTCGATCGTGCGACGGCCGTTCCACGCGAGGTGCGTGTGGGCGTCGATGAAACCGGGGAGCACCACGGCGCCGCCGAGGTCCACGGTCTCGGCGGCCGGCAGGTCCGCGACCTGCTCGTCCAGTCCGGCGATGCGGCCCTGCCAGATGCCGATGGTGTGCGCGGCGGGGCGTGCCGGGTCCATCGTGATGGCCCGGCAGCCCGTCAGCTTCAGGTCGAGTTCCACCCGGTGAGTCTTACGCGGTCGCGAGGACCGGCACAGGGGTGTGGGTGAGCACCGAAGCCAGGATTTCACCCGATCGAACCGCGACGTTCGACAGCAACGACGACGTGATGCCGTGCGAGTGCTCGGTGCCACCCTGCAGGTAGATGCCGCCCTTGAGCGACGACTGGAGGCGGTAGTCGCGGCCCACGACCAGGCGGCCGGCCTCGTCCCGTGCGCACATCTCGTCCAGCGAGCCGAGCATCGGCATGGCCTCGTCGTACCCGGTCGCGAGCAGCACGAGGTCGGTGTCGACGAACTCCTGCTCGCCGGTGACCAGCGACTGGATCACCGCGCGGGCGCCGTCCCGGGTCTCCTCGACCGCGACGAGCCGGGTCATCTTCATCATCTTCAGGCGCTCGGTGCCGAGCACCTTCTCCCGGTACGTGGTGCGGTAGAGCTGCGCGATCAGGTCGACGTCCACGACGGAGTAGTTGGTGTTGCGGTGGTACTCCATCAGCCGCCGCTTCACCGCGTCCGGCGCGTCGAAGTAGTGGTCGACGGCCTCGGGGTCGAAGATCCGGTTCGCGAACGAGCTGTCGTCCGCGGGGGAGTAGCCGTAACGGGAGAACACCGAGCACACCTCGGTACGCGGGAACTCGCGGTGCAGGTACGCCACGGCCTCCGCCGCGCTCTGCCCGGCGCCCACGACGACGCAGCGCTTCGGGTCGGTGAGCTCGCCGACGCGGTGCAGGAACTCGCTGTTGTGCCACACGCGGTCCGACAGCGCGACGCCTTCGGGCACGGTCGGGCGCAGTCCGGTGGCGAAGACGAGGTTGCGGGCGTGGTACACGTCACCCGTGGCCGTCGTCACCTCGAACAGGTCGTCCTGGATCGCTTCCACGCCAACGGCTTCGGTGCCGTAGGAGACCACGTCGTCGACCTGCGCGGCCGCCCACTCGAAGTAGTCGTGGAACTCGACGCGCAGCGGGAACAGGTTCTTGTGGTTGACGAAGTCGATCAGCCGGCCGCGGTCGCGCAGGTAGCACAGGAACGAGAAGCGGCTGGCCGGGTTCCTCATCGTGACCAGGTCCTTGAGGAACGACACCTGCATGGTGGCGTCGTCGAGCAGCATGCCCCGATGCCAGCCGAACGCCTGCTGGCGTTCCAGGAACACCGCGGTGACGGGGGTTTCGGCCTGCTCGTTGTGCTCGGTCAGCGCGATGGCGAGCGCCAGGTTCGAGGGACCGAACCCGATACCGACGATGTCGTAGATCGGATGCATGAGCACCGAACTTAGGGCAGCCTAAGCTATCTTGGCAAGCCGTCAGTTAGGTTAGCCTGACCGTAACGCACCGGAGTGAAGGAGGACACCCCCATGAGGGTCGTCATGTTCGGGTTCCAGACCTGGGGTCATCGCACCCTGCAGGCACTTTTGGCGTCCGAGCACGAGGTCGTCCTGGTGGTGACCCACCCGAAGGGTGAGGGTGCGTACGAGAAGGTCTGGAGCGATTCGGTCGAGGACCTGGCGCGCGAGAACGGTGTCGACGTCCTCGTCCGCGAGCGTCCCGAGGACCAGGAGTTGCTCGACGCCCTCAAGGCCGCGGAGCCGGACGTGATCGTCGCGTGCAACTGGCGCACCTGGATCCCGCCGCAGGTCTTCGCCCTGCCCAAGCACGGCACGTTGAACGTGCACGACTCGCTGCTGCCGAAGTACGCGGGCTTCTCGCCGTTGATCTGGGCGCTTCTCAACGACGAGAAGGAAGTCGGCGTGACGGCCCACATGATGGACGACACGCTCGACGCCGGCGACATCGTGCTGCAGCGCTCGGTCCCGGTCGGCCCGCGCGACACGACCGCGGTCCTGTTCGAGAAGACGCTGGAGCTCTTCGGCCCGATCACCGTCGACGGCCTCGCCGAGATCGCCTCCGGCCGCACGGACTTCACCAAGCAGGACCGTTCGCAGGCCTCGTTCTTCCACAAGCGCGCGGAGGAGGACCTGCGCATCGACTTCACCTGGACGGCCGAGGAGCTGGACCGCCTGGTGCGTGCGCAGTGCGCGCCGTACCCGAGCGCGTTCTGCTTCCACCGCGGCCGGCGGCTGGAGATCATCGAGGCGGACGTCTCCTCCGCGGTCTACGGCGGCACCCCCGGCCGGATCTTCTACCGCGAGGGTGACGGTGTCGCGGTCGTCGCGGGAGCCGAGGCCCGCCGCGGCCGCAGCAAGGCGTTGCTGGTCAAGAAGGTTCGCACCGCCGACGGCGTGGAGCTCGGGGCGCACGAGTACTTCAAGAACATGGGCGGCTACCTCACCTCGCGCCCGTGACCGCGCCATGCGGATCACGGGCCGGGTGATCGGTCCGTGATTCGCATGGTTAATCATTGCCGCATGAATCGCGCGGCGGTGACGTCACTGGTGGTCTTCCTGCTGCTCGTGGCGGTGGGCTGGTACCTCACGAAACTCCAGTCCCCGCAGGAGAACCCGCCTGCCACCCCCGCGCCCACGGGGTCCGCCCCGACCGGTTCGTCCGACCTAGCCGCACTGGTCATCGCGCCCGAGGGCAAGATGGCCGGCTACAGCCGCGACCGCTTCCCGCACTGGGCCTCGCAGGGGAACTCCTGCGACACCAGGGAGATCGTGCTGCAGCGCCAGGGCGTCGACGTGAAGTCGGACAAGGACTGCAAGGCCACGTCGGGAACCTGGACCAGCGCCTACGACGGCGTGGTGATCAAGGACGGTGGCGAGGTCGACATCGACCACACCGTGCCGCTCGCCGAGGCCTGGCGCTCCGGCGCCGACAAGTGGACCGACGAGCAGCGCAAGGCGTTCGCCAACGACCTCGGCGGGATCCAGCTGATCGCGGTGACCGCGAAGTCCAACCGCTCCAAGGGCGACCAGGACCCGGCGAAGTGGAAGCCTCCGGTCGCCGCGTACGGCTGCACGTACGCGCGGCACTGGATCGCGGTGAAGATCAACTACAAGCTCACCGCCGACCAGGCGGAGCACGACGCGCTCGCCGGGTTGCTCGCGACCTGCTGAGCCGTGTCCCGTGAGATGGGAGTCACGGGCCAGAGAGCGGGCTTGCGGGCCGGGGTGACCGCGACGAGCCCGCTCACGACCTCCCCGGTGAGCAGGTCGTGGAGGAACGCGGACACCGGCCCGTCGTGGTCCTCCTGTTCGGAGAACTCGCTGTCGCACAACGTGATCGTCCACCGGCCGGGTGGGCCGTCGGCCCGCCAGTGCGGGGTGCAGCCGCCCTCGGCCGCCGTCCCCCGCGGGACGAGGCCTTCCGGGGCGGCGTGCACGTCGGTCGTGAAGTCGTCGAGCGAGTCCTCGTCGGCGATCGGCGAGATCACCGAGACGACGTGGTCGAAGACCGCGCCGCCGACAGGAGTTTCTTTGTAGTCGGCCGGGAACGCGAACCCCACGTGGTCCTCGGCCTCGGCCCAGGTCAGCTCCTGCTCGCGCCGCTGCTCCCACCCGGCAACGCGACGAGGTCCGCGCTCCGCGACACGGTGTCTCCCTAGCCGACCTGGACGGACTCGAACAGGCCGGACAGCTTCCAGTGCGTCACGTACCCCACGGCCTCGGCGGCGATCAGCACGTCGAGCTTGCCGAGGTTCGTCCGCGCCGGCATCTGGTAGGCCTTGCCGCGCCGCACGTCGAGCACCATCGGCGTGGCGCCGGGCAGCGTGTCCGCGACCGTGTGCTGCAGGATCCGCAGCGCCACGTTCGCCGCCTCCCTGGTCAGCGGGGCCTCCTTGGTGTGCACGAGCACCGCGTAGGTCGACCCGTCCTTCTTGCGCAGCCCGAGGTGCGGCCGCACCTTCAGGGTCAGCTCACCGGCGCGGTAGGTGGCCCCCTCCACCGGCACACCGGTCGCCTTGAACGACGCCAGCCAGGGCAGGAAGCCTTCGGCGATCTCCTCGAACGCCCGCGGCTGGCCCGTGCGGTTGGCGCTCATGACCGCCTTCTCGAGCTCGATCTCCGGCTCGGTCGAGTTGACCGCTCGGCGCATGGCGTCGCGGATCGGGTTGTAGAACCCGCACACCCGCGTGTCGGAGGCCAGGTACATCCCCCGCTGTTCCGACACGATGTTGATGCGTCCACGCTGACCGCTCATGACGTACTCGGTGAACGACAGTGCGGTGACGCTGACGTTGTTGTCCGGCAACGTTTTCTCCCCTCGTACCGCGAGCTTCACCTGACGTTATCCGAGAGGTCTGACAAAAACGGGCCTGCTCCGAACGGCCCATCCGCTACGCAGAGTTGAGGATCACTCGGTTGGGGGATACGTACCGTTGCGACCTGGGTCGCAATCGGTGAACGGACGGTGATGGGCTGGCAACCGATCACGCGAACGACCGTTCGTCTGCCGTTCGCCGACGCTCACCCAACGCTCACCGCATGACCCGGTGGAGTGACACTCCGTAGAAGATCAACTCAGGAGAATGGATCCGTCCGGAGGAATCACGGCGGAGGAGCACGATGGCGGTCAAAGCGGAGCGTTCACCCGATAGAGCGGGTGACGTGGAGGTTCCGCAGCCGCGGCAGTCGGCGAGGTGGCTCGCCCACCTGGGAAGCTGGCCGCACGCGGCGCAGGTGACTGTCATCCTCGTGCTGATCGCGCTGCTGTTGTGGGCCATCGCCGTGACTCTCGGGCCCGACCAGGCCTTCATCGTCGGCTCCGCGGGCGTCGCGGCCAAGCTGATCTGCATGTACCTCGACACCCGCGTCCGCCGTTAACGCGCGTAGCGCTCGGCCGCCCTGGCCTTCGCCTTCGCGGCCTCCACCTCGCGGTCCTTGGGCGGAGCCGTCGTGACCAGCGCGTCCAGCAGTTCCCGCGTCGCCGCCGCCACGGCCGCGACCGCCTGGTCGAACGCGGCCTGGTTCGCCACGGACGGCTTGGCCGCCCCGCTCACCTTCCGCACGTACTGCAGCGCCGCGGCCTGCACCTCGTCGGAGGTGGCCGGCGGTTCGAAGTTGTGGAGCACCCGGATGTTTCGGCACATGCCCCCACTATGACCTGTCCGGCGGCGCCGCGCGGGTGTGGATGCGTTCTCCCTGCTTGCCGAACAGGCTGATGATCTCGGCGGGCCTGCCGTCCGCGCTGCTGAAGCTGTGCGGCTGCCGGCAGTCGAACTCGGCCACCTCGCCCGCGCGCAGCACGATCTCCTTGTCGCCGAGCCGCATCCGGATCCGCCCGCTCAGCACGTAGAACCACTCGTAACCCTCGTGCACGCGCGGTTCGTGCAGCTCCGAGTCCGTGATGATCATCTTCCACGCCTGCAGGGGCCCGATGGAGCGGGTCAGCGGGATGCCGACGCGGCCGTGGTCGAGCTGGCGCGGCTTCATCGCGACGCGCGGATCGCCGACCTCGGGCGCGCCGACCAGGTCGTCCAGCGTCACCTGGTAGGTCCGCGACAACGGGAGCAACAGCTCGAGCGTCGGCTTGCGCTGGTCGGTCTCCAGCCGCGACAGCGTCGACTTCGAAATGCCCGTCATCTCGGACAACGCCGCCAGCGTCAGGTCGTGCTCGGCGCGCAGGGCGGCCAGGCGCTGGCCCAAGGTTGTTGCCATAACAGCAACTTACTTTGCCAAAACCGGGCTGTCGACCGCACCCTCGGAGCATGGACTACGAAGTGGTGATCATTGGTGGGGGAGCGGCCGGGCTGAGCGCCGCCCTGATGCTGACCCGGGCCCGTCGCAGCGTGCTCGTGGTCGACGGTGCCGAGCCGCGCAACGCGCTGGCCGCGCACATGCACAACTACCTCTCTCGCGACGGCTTCTCGCCGTTGGAACTGCTCAAGCACGGGCGTGCCGAGGTCGAGGGCTACGGCGGCGAGATCGTCAACGACGAAGTTCGCGGCGTCACCAGGACCGATGACGGGTTCGCCGTCGAACTGACCGGCCGCACGGTGCGGGCTCAACGCCTGCTGTTCGCGACCGGCCTGGTCGACGAGGTGCCGGAGAACCTGCGCGACCGCTGGGGCCGTGACGTCTTCGGCTGCCCGTACTGCCACGGCTACGAGGTCCGCGACCAGAAGCTCGTGGTCTTCGGCGAGGAGATGAAGGTCGCCCTGGTCCGGCAGTGGTCGGACGACGTCACGCACGTCCCGTCCGTCGACGGCGTCGAGGTCGAGGACGACCGGCTCGTCGCGGTGATCTCGGGAGACCGGCGGGTACCGGCCGACGCGCTGGTGTACTCCGCACCGGTGAAACCGCGCGACGAGTTCCTTCTGGCGTTGGGCGCCGAAACCGTGGAAACACCGGCCGGCCAGTTCGTGCGCACGGACGCCAAGGGCCGCACGAGCGTTCCCGGCGTCTACGCGGCCGGCAACGTCACGGACCCGGCGGCCATCGTGATCGTCGCCGCCGCGCAGGGCGCCCAGGCGGCCGGGATGATCAACGTCGACCTGCTGGGCCTCATGCCGGCAGGCTGATCCGGAACGTCGAACCCCGGCCGGGCTCGCTCGTCACCGACACCGCGCCGCCGTGCGCCTCGACCAGGTGCCGCGTGATGGCGAGCCCGAGTCCGCTGCCGCCCGTGGTGCGGCTGCGGGACCTGTCGGCTCGCCAGAAGCGGTCGAACACGTGCGGCAGGTCGCCGGGAGCGATGCCGGTGCCGGTGTCCGCGACCTCGAGGACCGCGCTGTCCTGCGACCGGAAGAGCCTCACGACCACCTCACCACCGGGCGGGGTGTAGCGGACGGCGTTCGCCACGAGGTTGCCGAGCGCCTGCCGCAGTCGCACCGGGTCCGCGGTGAGGTGCACCGGCGTCGTCTCGGCCCGCAGCAGGACCTCGCGGTTCCGCTGGGCGTTGACGACCTGGTCCACGACGTCGTCGAGCGCGATCGGCTCGGGGTGCAGCTTCAGGGTGCCCGCGTCGGCCTGCGCGAGGTCGTGCAGGTCGTCCACGAGTCGTTGCAGCAGAAGGGATTCCTCCAGCAGCATGCCGATCAGGTGCGGGTCCGGGTCGGCGAGCCCGTCCTGCGTCGCCTCCAGCCAGCCGGTGATGTTGCCCAACGGCGTGCGCAGCTCGTGCGCGACATCGCTCACCATCGCCTGCCGCTGCCGTTCGGTCTCGGCGAGCTTCTCGGACATGGCGTTGAACGACCGCGCCAGCTCACCGATCTCACCCGCGCCACCGTCCACACGTGCCGTGCGGTCGCCTTCGGCCGTGCGCTTGGTGGCGGCGGTGAGAGCGCGGATCGGACGCACGAGCTGCGTCGCCGTGACCCACGACGCGAAGCCCGCGATCGTGAGAATCCCCAGTGCCACCACCGTGATCCGGGTGGTGCCGGTCGTGGACAGGTCGATCGTCTGCGGCTCGTCGCCGGTGGTCGCCGTGAGGAAGAGCTGCACCGGTGCGGCGACGTGCGGTCTGAGCTGCTCGCGCCGCGCGCCGTCCATGCACTCCACGACCTCCGGCGGCTCGCCGCTGACGGTGGTCACCTCCCAGTCGAACGACTTCGGAGCGGGAGCCTTGTACCCGAGCCGCAGGCGCCCGGGCAGCGCGTCGGCGCACGCCGAGAACAACCGGTGCAGCTCCGCGTACGCGGTGAGCTCCGTGGCGGTGAGGACGTACAGCCGGTCGCCGACCGTGCAGTCCTCCCAGAGCGAGAGCTCCCCGGGACGGAGGTTCGGCAACCGCGGCCGGCCGTTGGGCGCGATGACGATGTTGATCCTGTTGTTGGTGCACGCGAGGAGCTCGTCCGCGTAGCTCCGCAGCTTCCTGCGCTCCTCGTCGGTGAGCTTGAACGGGCCCACCGCTCTCGGGTCGATCCTCCCGTTGACGTTCAACGGGTCCACGAGCGCCTTGGGGGTGATCGGCAGCTGCGGCGCGTTTTCCCGGCCCGTGTCCACCAGGGTCTTGCCGTTGCCGTCGGTCAGGGCGATGCGGCGGCCGTGCTTCTCCGCGATGACCTCCACGACGTCCTTCGAGCGCGTCCAGTCCTCGTGCGTGGCCGAGTAGCGCACCAGCTCGTCCAGGATCTGCGCATCCGTCACGAGCGCCTCGCCCTGCTCCTGGCGGATCGTGCCCGTCGTCGCCTGGCTCGCGAGCCACGCCGTGACCGCGATCGACCAGGCCGCGATCACCAGCGAGAACAGGAAGAAGCGGACGAGCAGGCTCTTCATACGAGCTTGTACCCTATGCCGTAGACGGTCAGCAGGCGTTCCGGCCGGCGCGAGTCCTGCTCGATCTTGCGGCGCAGCTTCATCATGTGCACGTCGACCGTGCGCGCGGTGATGAACCCGTCCTCCAGCAGCTGTTCGCGCGTGAACACCCGTTGCGGCTGCGCGGCCATCTTGGCCAGCAGGCGGAACTCGGCGGGCGTGAGGCTCACCAGCTCGTCCTTGATGCGCACTTCGTGCCGGATCGGGTCGACGGTCAGATCGCCGACCTTGAGCACCGTCGCATTCGTCTCGCGCGCACGTCCGGTGCGCCGCAGGATCGTCCGCACCCGCGCCACCATCTGCCTCGGCCGGAACGGCTTGGTGATGTAGTCGTCCGCGCCCAGGTCGAAGCCGAGCAGCACGTCGTCCTCGGTGGACCGCGCGGTGAGCAGCACGATCGGCACGTCCGACCCGGTGCGGACCGCGCGCAGCACGTCGATGCCGTCGACCAGCGGCATCATCACGTCCAGCACCAGCAGGTCGGGGTTGCGGCGCCGCGTCTCGTCGATCGCCGCCCGTCCATCGTGGACGACCACCACGGAGTGCCCGTCGTGCTCGAGGTACCGGCGGACGAGTTCAGCCTGGTGAACGTTGTCCTCGGCGACGAGGATGTGGGCACACACGGTGCGCAGTATGCAGGTCTTCACGACAGGCAAGCGGAACGCAAACAGGTTCTTCATCAGTTCCGGCCAGCGTGGCCGCCATGAAGGCGCACCTGGTGCTGGCGGCGGTCGCGTTGACCGCGATCCTGCTGACGACGGCCCAGCCGGCCGGGGTGACGTCCCCCGCGGCCGCGCCGACGTCGCCCGCCCCGCCCGTCACCGTTGCCTCGTCCTCTTCGCCGCCACCGCCGCCGCGTGTGTACACGTCCAGCGCGGACCTGCCCGACGGCCCCGAGTTCCCGGTGGCCGGCGCGGGCACGTTCCACGTCGTGCCGGGAAACGGCCCGGTCGTCGGCACGGGCCCGCTCCGCACCTACGCCGTCGAGGTGGAGAACGGCATCACCGTGGACGAGCAGGCCTTCTCGGCGTTCGTGGACGCCACGCTCGCCGACCCGCGCGGCTGGACGGCCCGCGGCGCCCGTTCGGTGCAACGCGGCTCGGGAGCCGCCTCGCTGCGCATCAGGCTGACGTCGCAGCGGACCGCGCGGGCCGTGTGCGGCTTCGAGATCCCGGTCGACGTCTCGTGCCGTGACGGCAACTTGGTCTTCCTGAGCGCCGCGCGCTGGTTCCGCGGCGCGGTCGCGTTCCTGCCGGACCTCGACTCCTACCGGAGGTACGTGGTCAACCACGAGGTCGGCCACGCGTTCGGGTACGGGCACCAGCCGTGCGGCGTGGCCGGCGGACCGGCGCCGGTGATGATGCAGCAGACGTTCAGCGTCGCCAACGACGAGATCGTCCGCATCACCGGCGGCGTGCCGCAGGGCGCCGTCATCCCGCAGGACGGGAAGGTGTGCGCGCCGAACGGCTGGCCGTACCCGTGATCCGGTGTGTGCGGCAGTGGTCGAGGTCCGTCTTCACCGACCCGCGCACCCGGACGTCACGCGCTCGCGGCGCACCGGCTGCGGCACTCGCTCGGGCTGAACCCGTGCACGCGCTTGAAAGCGGCGCTGAACCCGAACGCGTCCGCGTACCCCACCCTGCGCGCCACCGAGGCCACCGTCGCCCCCGACTCGGCCAGCAGGTCGGCCGCCAACGCCATCCGCCACCGCGTCAGGTAGGTCAGCGGCGGCACCCCGACCAGCCGGGCGAACCGCCCGGCCAGCGTCGTCCGCGCCACCCCGGCCTCCCTGGCCAGCAGGGCGAGCGTCCACGCCCGTCCCGGATCGGAGTGCATCGAGTGGAGGACCGGCCCGACCACCTCGTCGGCGAGGGCGGCCGGCCACCCGTCACCGTGCTCGCGGTCGAACCAGTCCCGCAGGGCGCACACCATCAACCAGTCGAGGAACCGGTCCGCCACCACACCGGGCCCACCCAGGCCGATGTTCCCGTAGAAAGCCGCGCACTCCTCGGTCCCGGGCACCACCAGCGCTCCGGGCAGGATCGAGACGAGGCGCCGTGCCACCGCTCCCATGGCGTCGTACGTGCCACTGACGACCGTTGCCCGCCCCTCGACGGCAACAGCGCCCTGCACCACGACGATATCCCCGGCCTTCGCGACCTCACCGCGCACCTCGACCTCACCCGAAGCCACAGCGCACAACGTGAGCCCGCCGAACACCTCCGCCCCGTCCACCTCGGTCCGGCGCACCCCGGCGCCCTCCGCGCGCATCCCGCGCAGCAGTTCGTCGAACGGCTCCATGCTCCTCAAGATACGGCCTGAACGATCGAACATCATCGATGAACTCTCGCCCATGTCGCGGCCCCGGCCGTGGAGGTTGGCTGTCCCCATGACACAAGAGATCCTGGTCGTGGGCGCCACCGGCAAGACGGGCCGCCGGGTGGTCCGCAGCCTGGAGACCCGCGGCATCACCGTCCGCAAGGCCTCCCGCTCCACCGGTTTCGACTGGAACGACACCACCACGTGGAAGCCGTTCCTCGAAGGCGCCGACGCCGTCTACCTGATCGCCCCGGAAGACCCGGCCGCGGCGGCCCCGTTCACCGACCTGGCCACCACCGCGGGCGTCCGCCGCCTGGTCCTGCTCTCCGGCCGGGGCCTCGACGAGACACCACCGGCCCTCTTCGAAGGCATGCGAGCCGCCGAAGCGGCGCTCCGCGCCAGTACGGCGACGTGGACCATCCTGCGGGCCAACAACTTCACCCAGAACTTCTCCGAAGAGGTCTGGCAGGCCGAGGTCGAGGCCGGCACCCTGTCCCTCCCGGTCGACGACACCCCGGAGCCGTTCGTCGACGTGGCCGACATCGCCGAGGCGGCCGCCCTGGCCCTCACCACCGACGACCACCACGGCCGGACCTACAACCTCAGCGGCCCGGAACCCGTCACGTTCGACACCGCGCTGGCCAAGATCTCCGCGGCCACCGGCCGCACCACCACCCTGACCCGCCTGACCCCGGACGAGTACGCGCAGCACCTGCGCGCCCAGGGCGTCCCCGACGAGGTGGTCACCGAACTGAACATGCTCTACGAGGGCATGCGAGCAGGCGTGCTGGCCACCCCGACCACCGATCTCGAAACCCTCCTGGGCCGCCCGGCCACCAGCTTCGACACCTACGTGGCGGAAACCTGGTCCTGACGGGGCAACAACAGGTGCACGGCAAACCCCGCCGCCGTCGCCAGCACCGCCTGGTAGACGACCGAGACCTGGTACCCGCCACCCACGAGGAACGCGGCGTCCAGCCCGGTCGTCCACCAGCCGGCCAGCTCACCGAGCCCCACCACGTGCCACCCGAAGAACCCGGCACACCACCCGGCAACGGCCCAGGCAGCCCGCCCGCCCCGCCGCGCCAGCAACACCACCGACACCGCGGCCACGGCGTTGAAGGCGAGCCCGATCCCGGTCAGCGTGGCGTCGGCGCTCCAGACCAGACCTGCCACCGTCTGCAGCACGAGAACGCCAACGACCAGCCCGATGCCCAACCGCGTCTTGTCCACGACCCGATTATTCAGGGGTGCTCGAAGGCGCGTCCTGAGTGCCGAAGTCCTCGTTCCACCTGCTGATCGAACCTGTGTTCACCTGTCGGCCTGCCATCCGCACTGCTCGAAGCACTCACGCCGGAGCGGTGTCAGATCGTGCGCCATGTCCACTTGTACTCCATCGGAGGCCGGTTCCGTCGGATAGTGGTCATTCGAGTAACGAATGACTCCACTTGTGCGATCGTAAGTGTTACCTGGCAGATGAGGGGCCTGGAGCGAATTCGCTCGAAAGTGCCGCCAGAATCGCGTTCTGCCCGCACCGGTGGAGGATCTGTGTCGTCCAAGCTCGATCAGGTGTACGACGTCTTCTTGGATTTGCTGGAGTCCGGGACCCCAGACGAGGCGATCAAGAAGATGGAGATACTCAGCGTCGGGCAGGAGCTGTTGCAGCAGGTCAGAGATCGACACGAGCGGGAGACCATCAAGATCAAAGAGCGCGAGGAGCCGAGGTCGGTGGTCCTCGGCAACCGCTTCACCTGGTACACCGGCCCTCGTCCCAAGGACAAGAGCTGGCCCGCGATCAAGGGCTTGCTGGAGAAAGACGGCTGGTCCGACTCCTCGATCGAGAATCTCGACGCGGCGTCGACCAAGGTCGTCTCGATGCTCAGCCACCCCAAGGAAAAGGCGTTCTCCACCCGCGGGCTGGTGGTCGGGTACGTGCAATCAGGTAAAACCACCAACTTCACCGCCGTCATGGCCAAAGCGGCCGACCGCGGATACAAGTTGTTCATCGTGTTGGCGGGTATCCACAACGGTTTGCGCAGGCAGACGCAGTTGCGGCTCGAGCAGCAACTGGTCAGGCCCAACCCGTCGGGGTGGATGCAGCTCACCGACCCCGACAAGGACTTCTACCCGCCGGCCAACGCCGCCGCGTACTTCGCCACGGCCAACAAGCAGCACGTGCTGTGCGTCATCAAGAAGAACCGGACGGTGCTGGAGAAGTTCGACCAGTGGCTCGCGTCCGCGAAGGACCACCTGCGCGACAGTCCGGCGCTCATCATCGACGACGAGGCGGACCAGGCCACCGTGGCCACGGGCACGATCAACCCGTTGATCTGCCGGATCCTGAAGCGCCTGCCGAAGTCGGCCTACGTCGGTTACACGGCCACGCCGTTCGCGAACCTCCTGATCGACCCCTCGGTACCCGAGGACCTCTATCCCAAGGACTTCATCGTCAACCTCCCCCAACCGGAAGGACACTTCGGCACCGAGGTGTTGTTCGGTCGGGACGCGTTGGACGGAGAGGATCCCGAGGACGTCTTCGACGGGCACGACATGATCCGCGACGTGCCCGATGACGAGGTGCACCTGGTCCGGCCTGTCTCGAAGACGGAGGTCGACGGCTTCACCCCCACCATTTCGGGGACACTTCGCCAAGCGATTCTGTACTTCTGGCTCACCACAGCGGCTCGACGCGTGCGCGGCACGGGCAAGGCGCACTGCACGATGCTGATCCACACGAGTGTGAACACTTCGGTGCACAACAGCTTCGGCCCGCCACTTCAATGGCTGCGGGAGAAGTGCCTGCGAGCGGTCGAGGCGGGAGACCGCGACCTGCTCGACGAGTTCCGCGAGATCTGGGAGAAGGAGACCGGCAAGGTCGACGCCCGGCAGTTCGGCGAGCGTGCGCTGGAGTTCAGCGAGCTCGAGCCGATGTTGGCGGAAGCCATCCGGTCCTGCCGGATCGTCATGGACAACTCGAGCAGCAAGGACAGGCTCGACTACGAAAGCGGTCCGGTCACCGCCATCGCGGTCGGCGGGAACACGTTGTCCCGCGGCCTCACGCTCGAAGGCCTGGCGGTGAGTTACTTCGTGCGCGCGGTGTCCGCTTACGACACGCTCCTGCAGATGGGGCGCTGGTTCGGGTACCGCAACGGATACGCCGACCTGCCGCGGATCTGGATGACCGACGAGCTTCGTGACTGGTTCCGCCATCTCGCCACGGTGGAGAACGAGATGCGGCGCGACATCGACGTCTACATGGTCGAGGACAAGACACCGCTGCAGTTCGCGGTGCGCCTGAGGACCCATCCGAAGTTGAGGGTCACCGCCGCTGCGAAGATGAAGGACGCGGTGAAGGCGGAGTTCGCCTACGGTGGGCAGCGCATCCAGACCAGGTACTTCAAGACGGACCCCAAGTGGTTGCTGAACAACCAGCAGGCGGCCAGGCGTCTCATCGCGGATTCGATCGCCGACGGCGCTCCCAGGGATCCCAGTGTGCCCGACGGGCGATTCCTGTTCCGCGACGTCTCTCATGAGCGCGTGCTGGAGTTCCTGGCGAACTACGAGTTCCACAAGAGGTCGCAGGAGTGCGACGCGGAGTTGATCACCGCCTACATCGAGAAGCGGGTGGCGGCGGCCTCCGCGTTGCGGCGGTGGAACGTGGCGATCGTGGGGAACCCGTTGGACAGGCCGCACACCAGGCCTTTCGAGTTCGCACCCGGCGTTCGGGTCGGGCAGAACACGCGCGCTCGCTTGCCTGGATCCATCACCGACGGAACCGTCGACATCAAGACGTTGATGAGCCGCAGAGACGCTGCCATCGACCTGCGGACAACCGTGAGCAAGAGCGATCTCTCCGAGGGAGAGATCGAAGAGCTACGGCATGCCCAGCTGCCCTCGACCGGCCTTCTCGTCCTCTACGCCATTGACAAGGACTCCACCCCTCACAAGACGAACCGTGCTCCGCTGGGCCTGGAAGAGGATGCCGTCGGGGTCGGACTCGTGTTCCCGAAGCCGAGGGGGCAGGACAACGCGATCAAGTGGACGTACGTGAGCGCGGACCTGTCCAAGGTCGACATCGAGGAAGAGGACCTCACGGGCCTGGACGAAGAGGAGAGGTGATGGTCGACCACCTCCGAGACCTGCTGGACGGGCATTGGAAAGAGCTGGAGAAAGAGGTGGCTTCCGCGTCGAACAAGCTGCGGACGTCCGAACTTCCCTCCACCTCCGGTGAAGGATGCCTCAACGTCGCCGTGGACCACGAAGGACGTCGTCACCTGCTCGTACCTCTGTCTTCGACGCAACACGTGCGGACACGAGGAGAAGGATCGGCTCTGCGTCTACGAGAGCGGCCACTCGAGGACGATGAGTCGTACATGCGGTACGCCGACTTGTGCTGCGCGCGAACCGATCTCAACGACGTGTTCACAGGGCTGTGCGTGGACGTTCTCCGGGCTGTCGAGGCGGCACCGGATCGGCCGTTGAAGGCGTTGTACTCCGTCCTCGACCGGTGGCGAGCCCTGTTCCAGAAGTCGTCCTCCGAGCTGGGCGCCGAACAGCTGGCCGGGTTGTTCGGTGAGCTCCTCGTGCTGCGCCGGTTGTTGGAGTCGTGGCCGACCGCCACGGACTGGTGGGTCGGGCCCAGCGGCTTCAAGCACGACTTGGTCGCCGGGACGCACGCGATCGAAGTCAAAGCCTCAGTCGCGCAAGAAGAACGCAAGTTCCGCGTCCACGGTGTCGCGCAGTTGGAGGCACCCGAGGGAGGTGACCTCCACCTGGTCTGGTTCAGACTTTCGCGATCGCAGGGCCAGGGCCTGGGATTGGTGGAACTGCTCGACGAGATTCGGCGTCTCGCCGATGACGAAAGCACACTCTTCGCCAAGCTCGCCATGGTCGGCTACCGGCCGGTCGACGCCGACCTCTACCGCGATGTGCGGTTCACCGTTCACGAAGAGCGGTGGTACGAGATCACCGACTCCTTCCCCCGAGTTCGCTCCGACTCGGTTCCGGAGTCGGTCCGAGACGTCCACTACACAGTCGACCTGGACACCGTCGTGGCACAGCCGCTGGACAAGTCGCAGATCGACGATCGCCTCGCCGAGATCCTTCGGGAGAACTGATGAACAACGCCGCGTGGTACTCACAGTCCTTTCCGCCCGAGGGCGCGAGTGCGGCCGAAGGGATCCGCAATCAGCTCGGCCGACCGGAGCTGGACCTCCTGACGGTTCTGGTGCGGGAGTCCGCGCAGAACAGCTGGGACGCCCGACTGCCGAACCGCACGGTCGACTACCGGATCGACTACCAGACCGTCAGCGCGGCTCACGCGCCGGTCTGGCGTGATGAACTCCTCCGGGAGGCACCTCAGACGGAACATCTCCCGCTCAGGGCATCGGTGTCGGCCCCGACGATCACCATCCTGACGATCTCGGATCGAGGGACGAGCGGGTTGGGCGGCCCGACACGGGCGGACAGCGCCGTCACCCAGGACCACGACTTCGTTTCCTTCGTCCGCAACATCGGAGAGCCACGGGACACCGCGCTCGGTGGTGGCACCTACGGATTCGGCAAGGGCATCTTCTACCTGATCGCGAAGTCCGGCACGGTGTTGGTGCACACCCGCTGTCGTGTCAAGGAGGGCTTCGAGACTCGTCTCATCGGTTGTGCTCTTTGGCAGAGCCACGTCAAGGGCAAGGGCGCCAAAGCGATTCGCTACACCGGCCGTCACTGGTGGGGGAACAACCGAGGAGAGGTGGTGGAACCTCTGACCGGGCCGGAAGCGGAGGTGATGGCTCACCGGCTCGGGCTGCGCGCGTTCGAAGCGGACGAGACCGGAACCAGCATCGTGGTGATCGATCCCGAACTGGGTGATCGTGACCCGCACGAGGCGACGGGCTACCTCGCCGACACGATCCTCTGGAACCTGTGGCCGAAGATGCTGCCCGATGCGGCAGGGCGCCTCCCCATGACGTTCTCCGTGCGTCACCAGGGCACCGACGTTCCTGTGCCCGATCCCAGAACCACTCGGCCGATCGACATCTTCGTCGAGGCCTACGAGAACATGTGCTCCTCGGACAAGGGCCACCAGATCGAGTCTTACAAGCCGAAACGTGTGCTCGGCAGACTGGGCCTGGAGAAACGACTCGCCCTTCCCCTGGAGCCCACCGCGGCGGCCACGGGCATGGGGATCGAGAAGGCGGTGCACCACGTCTGCCTGATGCGAACCGCCGAGCTGGTCGTGACCTACCACCAAGGTCCGAAACCGCCTGCGGAGTACATGTCCTACGCCGGCGTGTTCCGGGTGACGGCGGACATGGACGCGACGTTCGCCGCCTCCGAGCCGCCGACTCACGATGCCTGGGCGTGGCAATCCCTGGAAGGACACGACAAGACGTTCGTCAAGGTCGCCTTCACCCGTCTGAAGGAAAAGCTGGACGCACTGGTCGAGATCAACGACAAGGTCAAGTCGCCAGGGGCCGAGGTGCCGCTGGGGGCTGCGAGCAGGCAGTTCTCCAATCTGGTGACCGGCTCCTGGGGAATCGGTGGAGGCGTCCGATTCGGGAAGCCGAAGTCCGGGACCAATCAGGCGACACCCGATGAAGGCGAGGACTTCGAGTGGGAAGCCGACGAACGTGAGACGTTCACGGCCGGTCCCTTGTCGGGGGATCCGATCCCCATGCCTGACACTCCTTCTTGGGGAAGCGGTCAGCAGCCTCGTGACCACGGCGTTCTTGACGATCGGACCGACGCTCGACCGGAGATGACGTCGCAGGAGGAGCGGCCTGGGTGGCAATCGCTTGCCGGCACGCTTCCTGCCGCGCGTCCCCCGCAGGCGCCGGCTGCCCGCCCGAAGGTGCAGTACGTCTCCGAGCCCTATTACGAGTCCCGCGATGGACAGGTCGTCCTGGTGCAGGAGTTCCGGCTCCCGGTGGTGGGTGTGCAGCAGGTCTCGCCTCAACTGTCGATCCTGTTGCCGGGAAACGGAGTGCGTGAGACCGATCCGCCCATCGGTGCGGCGCGGCCCGAGTTCTTCGGATGGGAGAACGCGCACGGCTCACTCGACCGGACGAACACCCTCGTCGTCTCCGGCGGTCCGGACATCTGGCGTCTGCTGGTCGTTCCCGCGCCTGACACGGTCACTGAAATCGGAGTAGCGGTGAAGCGAGCGGAGGTGGCCAGGTGAGTCGCAGAGCGCTTCCGTACCGCACACCCGGCGATGAGGCCGTCAAGGCCCAGCAGTGGGTCCTGGTCGTCGACGGACAGGGCTTCGAACTGCCGGACGCGTTGCCGGACTGGGACTACCAGACGAGTCTGCACCTCCGGAACGAGGTTCACGTCGATCTCGACTCCGTGTACACGTCGACCGGGCTGACGCCCGACGCGAAGCTGTCGCTCGTGGTCGTGTGGACGGCCACGGGATCAGGCTTGCGTGGAACGGCGCAGCGCATCTCACTCTCCGGGGGAGGCACTCACACCGTCGAGCTCGACATCGAGCTGTCGGGCACGCAGCTGGGAGGTCTGCTCACCCTGGACACGCAGTTGGTCCTCGCGGAGTCGAGGGAGACCGGTGTGGTCGCCGCTCCCCGTCGTGGTGGATCGGTGCTGTGGACCGACAGGCGCACGCTGCACCTGCAGGGCGACGCACCGCAGTTCCCCATCGCGGTCGTCGACTTCGCGTCCACGCAGCTCCCCGCCGAGTCCGCCTGGCACGTGCAGCTCAGCGGAGAGATGAACACGGCCACGATGGGCGCCTTGCTCCTGCTCGTCAACGAGCGGAAGAAGCAGGTGGTGACCGCTTTCCAGAACGCGGCGTCACCCCGTCCGATCGACAAGGTGTACCTGTCCGCGGCATACGCCGACATTGCCAGAACCATGGTCGAACACGCGCTCGCGGACCCGGACTTCAACGAGGAGAGCGACTACGCGGAGGACAGCTTGGGCGCGACGCTCCAGAGCCTGCTGGCCAACCTCTTCCCGTACACGTCCGTTCAGCACCTGCGCCAGCGACGCGATCAATCCCCGAACCTCTTCGCGACAGAGGTCCAGGCCGCCGTCGGCGTCTTCGAGGAGGCGTGATGAGCCGCCTGTACCCCCGCCTGCTGCCCTGGCACGCCAAGGCGCTCTTCGAGGAGTATCGAGACCTGGATCTCCCTGAGCTCACGGCTCGTCACGACACCACTCACGTGTCTGCCGTGTTCGTGGCGACAGGAGGCGATCGAGTCAGTCCCTCCGATCTCGCCGAGCTGCGTGCGAAGGTGGTCGTCCTGGCCACCGAGGCAGGCTTCCCGGGCGAGTCGGACCAAGCCGCTCGAACGACGTTCGACCTCGCCTTGGCAGGCATGCTGCACAGCGAGATGGGCCTGGTGCCGGCGGAAGCGGCGGCGGGGGACATCTGGGCGTTCCTCTCGCTGGTGCTGCTCCCGGACGTCGCCTATTGGCGCAACCCGAAGTCAGGTTCGGACAACGTGCAGGCCACCGACATCACACGCCACGTGTTCGGCCGGCTGTGGTGGCGAGCGCACCTCGTCCACGATCCGGCCGAGGAGGATCCGTACTCGGCACTGGCGATTCTGGGCGAGGCCGCGTTCGACCAGATCTACAGCCGCCGCAAAGCGTTGGGCGGAAGTCCGTTCCTGGTCAAGGCGATCCTGAGAGTGTGGGGCGACCTGGACCGTAGAGGCGCTCCTGAGCGAGCCGTTCTGCGCGACTTCCTCAAGCGCCTGCTCCGGCTCGCGCCTTTCGTGTGCTTCGAGGCCATGGAGGAGCGGCAGCTGGATGCGGAACTGAGGTACGCCGCTGACCAGAGCGTTCAAGCCGTGCTGGAGGAGAAGCTGCGGGAGCGTGAGGCGGCCGCGGTCTAGACACGACGAGGGCTGGCCGTTGCAACGGCCAGCCCTCGTTCCAGCGCCCCTGGCAGGATTCGAACCTGCGACCTCGGGATTAGAAGTGACGCAATCGTTATCATCTACGGGCTCTACCTGCATGGTTGATGTGGAGTCGCGTCCGATGTGTCCATCCGTGGGCATGATTTCGCGCAGTTGGCTCCACGAGTGGCTCCACGCGATGGTGGTGCATGGGAAGCTGCCGCGACGGCGACGCGAGAGTGTGTTGATGACGAGAGGGAAGCCCCGGTCCGGTGTAATCTGCGACACATCCGTCCGCAGACTGGGGGCCGATAGGTGTCGTTTAGTGCAGTTGTACGCCGAATTCTTGTGTCGTGCCCTGGCGACGTTCCTGAACACGATCTAGCGATCATCCGCCAAGAGATCAACCATTGGAACGGAGTCTATGGCGAGAACTTTGGTGCCGTGGTGCTGCCGATCTCGTGGAGCGAGCATGCGGCAGCCGAGTTTGGGCAGCCACCTCAGGCGATCCTGAATAGGCAGATCGTTGATAGCTGCGATGGCTGCATCGCGATCTTCGCAAATCGTATGGGCACTCCGACAGCAGTCGCTGCATCAGGCACGGCCGAGGAAATTCACCGACTTGCTGAATCTGGCAAATATGTTGGCATCCTACGATGCCGGCGAGACGTGAAACCAGGCACGATAGACCACATTCAGGCTGCAAGACTTGATGACTACCTGAACAGCATTACGGGGCAGGCGCTAATCCTTTCGTACTCCTCCGACGCCGAGCTTGCTCGGCACGTCAACAACATTCTTGTTCAGGCGGTCTCTCGCGATCAAGCCCGTGCTGATTTGCAGCGGCAAGAAGATACTGCTCCGCCTGCTCCTATCGCTGAGGTTTGGCCGAGAATTGAATCGTACGAACGTCAGATCGGAAATCGATCGACGCGGGACTGGCGATTGGTTCTTCACAATACAGGAAGTGCGCCCGCCAACAATGTGTACTTCAGTCTTGACGATGAGAATACTTGGCACGTAATGCGCAACTCTGAAAATCCAGATGAGCCTGACGTGGAAATACTTGCGCCGGGAGGTGAAGCAAAGTTCCACATGGCTGTAACTTTCGCCAGCGCGTCCCGGGCGCTGTGCACGGTTCAATGGGACGATAGCCGTGGTCGCCAGCAAAACTCGGCAACTCTGCTAATAGGGTGAACAAGCAAGCATGATGAAAGGGTGGCAATGAGTACTTCAGATCTTGGCTTGGAAAAGACGCTCGTCCTGCTTAAGCCTGATGCTTTGGCGCGCGGTTTGGTCGGGCGTGTAATCACTCGATTTGAGGAAGCTGCACTGAAGATTGTCGGCGTGAAGATGAAACTCATGGACGAAGAGTTCACACGCAAGCACTACTTCGATCTTGAGGAACGCGCCGGGATGGATGTGTATAACACTACGGCTAGGTTCATGCAAAGTGGCCCTGTTATTGCCCTTGCGCTGCAAGGTGTTGACGTTGTTGCGAAAGTTCGAAAGATCATCGGTAGCACGTTCCCTGACCAGGCGTCCCCCGGCACCGTTCGCGGCGACTTCGCTCATCAAACGAAGGCATCGTCTGAGGTTAGTGGGAAGGCTGTAATGAATCTAGTGCATGCCTCAGGAAACTCTGAGGAAGCGAAGTATGAGGTCGAGCTGTGGTTTCCGGAATCTGAACAGTTCGAGTACGAAACGCTTGCGGAGAAATTCGCATACTGACGATTGGTCGGTGCTGTGGCTGACGCGAAACAAGGCGGATTGTCGCTTGACGAACTCCAACTCTTGTTCGATCGGGAGGTTGGCTTAGACAAGCGAGCGGCTGCCGAGGCTGCGTATGTTCTCGCGTTTCGTTACAGGGAACAGGATGTCGACGGGCGACGACGCTTCGACCTGGCAAAGGTTTGGGCTAATCGCGCCATTGTCCTGCTTGACTCGCTTCCGTCCGAGCACCTTAGTGAGATTGTCAGTACGCGACCAACGCTGGGCGGAGTTGCGTTGCCAGATCTCCTGCATTCAGGCGTAGTTCGACACAGGCTCGCTGATGTATTGATCTGAATTCCAAAAGCGCCAGATATGTGAAAGTTGAAGGAGCCTGCTATTAACGTTGAGCCGATCATTGGCGGAGCGGTCGGTGGTACCCTGGCCGTAGCTAGCCAGTTTGTGGCGTCCTGGCTTACTGCTCGCCGTGAAGTGAAGGTTGCCGAGCGTGTTGCTGCAAGGAATTGCTTGGAGGCAATATATGCGATCCGGCATGCGGTCGATTACCGGGTTAACGGCGGCAGCGATGTCCGGCTCGATTATGAATATGAGCGGAAGGTTGACGCACTCAGGTTGGCGCTCAGTTCGGTCAAAGGTGAGGACATTCGCGAGAGGATGGCGGTGGTAATCAGGTGCCTCGGTGCTACATCTGCGATTCAGGCATTTACTTCATATACGGAGACTTCTGCCGTGTGGGCTCTATGTCGGCACTCAGAGGTACTGTTTGAGGCACACCTTCACGACAAAAAGCTTCCTGAAGATGACGGCGTTGTCAAGGCTTTTGCTGACGCTGTTGATGAGGCCGATGCAATCATGGAGGAGCAGTACGAAGAAGAATACCGCCGACGCGCCGAGTACGGCCACTAGAAGTACGTCCGGCCCTGTGGTGAACGTGGCCATGTTCGCCTAGATTCTTGCGGCCGGCGACCGTACCACGGTTCCTATGTAAGGAGCTCGCTAGCGGCGAACGATCCTCTTTACCCGTTTGAACTCCTTGTTGTACTGCCGCACCACTTCGGGATCTATATCGAGAACAAGTTCCATGCTTAGGTCGCCGCGCCCATTCGTAGCTAGGATGTCCGGGATGGCGGAGGCCTTGCTTGCGTATCCCTCGATGAACTCCTCGGTTCGCTTGATAGGCAGATCGACAAAGAGGGATGCGAGGTGATAAAGCTGCTTGAGGTCGTCGTGCGTAACTGTTCCGCGTAGGTCTGCTGCCCAATCCATATAGTCGCCGTAGCAGTCGACAAACCGATTGCCGAGGTGAGTGATGTTCTCAACGCTTCCTGGAACCCCAGGTGCGCCAAATGCCCACTCTTGGGCCTCTGGGGAAATTATCCGCATAAGATTATCGTTGATCAGCTCAGCTTTCCGCATGCTCTCGCTGATGTAGGCGATTGCTTGTAAGGGGTCATCGATTACCCGAACATGTCTAGCGAACCCCAGGCCGTAGTCTCGCCGTTTCGTGCTGAGGTTTTCCTTGCCTTGAATCAATGTACCCGCAAATAGAAAGTACTCCCAACAGTCGGGCGACAGTGCAATCAGATGTTCTTGCTCGGCTTTCGTTGCTGGCGCGGTCGAATACGGCACGTGAGGGGCTGGCGCTGGCAGAATGCCGGGTGTAGACGCCGATATCTTCTGTACCGCGAGTGCTGCAAGGTCTTCGGGGCTGGTGACATTAAGATCGATATAGCCTACCGTAGATCGGATTCCGGGAACTTCGCTGTCATCGAAACGAGCGGGAAGTATGTACTCGGAACCAAGCTCGATCGCACGGGCTTGAGCGCTTACACGCTCATGGTTGGTCCAAACCTTGCGTACGTAGTCCTGCGAGATGAAGATGATGCAGTAACGAGCCTTCTTGCGATACACATCATCTAGGTGTTCGTAAAGATCTCGTCCCCACAGAGTTGCCTGCTCGTTCAGGTCGTAGAATACCCGGACATTTCTGCTCGTGAGAGATATTGCTACGCGTTCGACGTACGACCGTTGTTCTCCGGCAAATGAAAGGCAAACGTCGTAATCGAACGAGGGGCTGGTCATTTACTTTCCTTCTGGTTCACTTCGATGTCGGAGTATCGCACCGATGCGGCTTCTCGTTACTTACATACAGTGATTCACAACCAGGAGTCATGCCGATAGCAGGGCCGCGCCTGTGTGTTATAAAGCCTAGTCGCCATCGTGAAGATTTTTGTCTAGCTTTTCGATACGTTCCTCAATATCGATCATTTCATTTGTGATCTCTCGCATGAACTGAATCTGTTCTTCTTGCCATAGCTTGTTATTAAGTTCGCGTTCCCTGGTCATCGCTTGCGCCCAGACCTGCGAGATGAAACTACCTACTCCGAAAAGCGATCCGACGACAAGGGCTATGCCAAGTGGTCGCCCGGAATCCCAGAGAAGAATAACTAATCCGCCAGCTACTGTTGTTAGCCCGTGCCAGCAGGTGAATATGAGTGCGAAGTGTTGGCTGCCGAGCGCCGCCTTTATTTGAAGGCGCCCGCGACCGAAATGCCATGTGCTGTACTCGTGGTGAAACCTGCCTAGCATTTCACGGTACTTCGCGTGAATTTCGAGGAGTTCGGTGCGTTCTGTCTCGCGGGAAGGATCTTCGTTACCGTCGTATGGCTCAGGCATCGGTGCCCCGTAGGATTGTGGAGTTTTCGAGCGCTGCTCGACGCGTACAGACATGAAGGCTCCGATGCGTAGGTACGCCGGAGCCATTCACGCCGTGAGTTCACCCTCGTAGTGCAGTATCCAGATGCTCTTGCACTGGCGCAAAGAATGGGTACGGAACATAGCTGGTCAGCTCGCTGTGCCTGACCCATGCGAAGGAGTCGAGTTCATCGTCGTCGACGACACTGGCCTGACCCTCGACAGAGTCGAATGCGACATAAATCATGGTCCGCCCCGTGTTCGGATGAACTCGCTCGCCCAGTGATTTGCCATTGGCAACCTGGATGCCGGTCTCCTCGCTTGCTTCACGGGCGGCCGCTTTTTCAGGCGTTTCTCCTACTTCGACCTCGCCAGCCGGGAACTGCCAGGATAGACTGCCTTCCTTGACTCGACGCCTGACGAGTAGTACCGCACCATCCCGGGTGATCACGGCGGCCGCAATCGGTGGCCGCTGATCGTCAGGTGCCTGTTCACTCACTGTTTCGTACCTCCAGGGCATCCAATATCGGAGGAAAGACGGTCTCTGCGGGGATAAACCGGGTGAGTCGGTCGCCGGGAGTCCAGATCACGCTGACATTCTCCACTACGTCCATGTTCTGTGCCTCTCCACCTAGGTACTCGCAGAGAAGGTACTCACAGTACACCTGGGTGATTGGATGCAACCGGCTACCGATGTGCCGTGTCACGCGACAATGAACGCCAGTTTCGGAGAATGTTTCGCGGATGGCCGTGGTCTCCGCGGACGCGCGGGGCTTGATCATTCCTGCGGGGAACTGCCACGAAGTGGAGCCGTTGTCTTCTCGGCGCTGGACGAGAAGGACATTTCCGTCATCTACAACCACCGCGATCGCCACGCGTAGGACGTGGCCGCTGTCTGATGTGGTCGGAGGCTCGTGGGGCGGTTCCTGCGGTTGAAGCTCGACGGCGAAGCGCGCTCGTTCTGTAGCCGACGCTCGCTCAAGCACACGGTCTAGGAGCTGCTGGGTCTCATGGCGCGGCCGGCTGTGCGGCTCTGCGTGCCACTTCGCGACCGCGCGCGGGGAGATGCCGAGCTTGGCGGCGAAGTTTTCGTTCGACTCGCGTAGTGCGCGCTGGAGCGCGGTCGCTGTGCGGCCGGTCCACTCGCGCACCAGATCCACGGTCTACACCGCCGCTCGCTGTCGAAGTGCAGTGGAGTTGCATGGAACTTGCACTGCTCTTGCAGTGAACGTGCATGGTTGGTGCGCGGTTTTCAGCGTTGACTCATTGGCATGAGAAACAGCCATTCGAACCCCTCACCGCCCGAGTTGTTTTCGGTCGATCCCAAGACTTCCGGAGAGCTTTTCGACGTTCTCGCTGACCTCTCGAACCTGATCGGTCAAAGCATCGATTCCGCCGAGTCGGGCGACGATTTCGCGCAACTGGTGCTCGATCACGGCGAGCCGGCCGAGAACGTCGTCGTCGCGGGCAACAGGCTCTCCGACCTGCGGCGGGATGCGGCCGCCGAGGACAGCCTGCAAGTGGTTGGGGTGCCAGTCGAGCGCTACGGAGAGCGCTTCGAGCGTTCGTTCACTGCGTCGGCGCTGAACGGTGTTGTTCTGGAGTTCGCCAACGATCGCCTTCGACACCTGCGAGCGCTCCGTGAGTTCTCGCTGATTCATGCCGAGTTCGGTCATGCGCTGGTTGATCGCCCTTGCGACCGCACTCCAGTCGTCCGCCACGTATTCCTCCGCGCTCCGCCTCGCTGCCGAGCGTAGCGCGGAGGCAATTCCGCGGTCCGCATAACGACAGCGTGGCTGCGAGTTTGG
Source organism: Lentzea sp. CC55 (assembly GCF_021056325.1). Classification (NCBI taxonomy): domain Bacteria; kingdom Bacillati; phylum Actinomycetota; class Actinomycetes; order Pseudonocardiales; family Pseudonocardiaceae; genus Lentzea; species Lentzea sp. CC55. The sequence goes on from NZ_JAJCXE010000043.1 coordinate 53,658, forward strand.
CTCCCTTTGCAACTGGACGGGATGAAAGCATCCCGAATCCTTGGTCGAAATCATCCAGCATTGCACAGAAGGGCCTATATCCCATGAACGAGAAGATCGAGAACGCCCGCCCGGCGTTCTACACAGTCAGAGAGGCCGCCCGGATTCTGCGGGTTGCGCCTTCCACCCTCTACCGAGTGATCAGGGAAGGCGACTTCCCCGCGGTTCAGCTCCGCACGCGCTACGTCGTTCCCGCTGTGGCGCTCGACCAGTTGCTCGCCGAAGCGACGGAGACCGGCGGTCTGGTCGACCCCTCGCGGATTGCGGCGAAGCGTCGCGCGGCCCGCGAGTTCGAGCAGAAGTCCGGGGGTGCGTGGTGAACCCGGAGGACTACGAGCTGCTCGCGGCCGAGCTCGATCGCTACGCCAACGTCCCGGATGACGTGCTGATGGAGATCGTCACACGCGACTGCACGTGCATGTGGTTGTGGGCTGGCGAGGACGGCCCGGAGTGGCAGGACGAGGAGATCACCGATCGGCAGTTGGCGGCACGTCTGTGTGAGTCGTGCCCGGTTCGGAAGCTCTGCCTTGAGTGGGAGCTGCGCCTTGCTGGTGAGCACCAGTTCGGCGTGTGCTGCGGACTGACAGGAGATGACCGACGCGCGCTGTACCCGGTGTGGCGGGCTCGCCGCGACCAGATGAACGAGGACCAGGGCGGAGGGCAGCAGCCGTGACGATCGACGTGACGCCTACGCAGCTGCTCGCCGCTCTGGGCGTGGTCGTGATGCTGGTGTGGGTCTGGCGGGCGAGTTCCCGTCGGGCGAAGGCGGCCGCGGACGCGGCACGGAAGGGTGCCCATCTGCTCTCGCTGACCGGGCGGGTGCTGGTGATGGCCGCGGTCATCGTGAGTGTGCAGTGGGTCGTGATCACGCACCAGGGCGACGTGGTGTTGTTGCTCGTAGTGCTGGGTCTGCCCGCGTTGTTCGCCGCGTACACGTTGACCCGTGCCCTGACGATCACGGCGTGGGACGACTCGCCCCGGCGGGGTGGTCGGCGATGAACACGCTCACGAGGGTGAAGGAAGGGGTGGCCGCCTTCGGGCGGCCGCCCGCCGCTCCGGCAGCCGAGCGGCTCGCCGCCGATGCGGCAGAGGCGGCCGAGCTGCGCGCGTACGCGACGCACCCGGACGTGATCGCGTTGCGGGTCGAGAAGGTGCGGGCTCAAGTCGATCGTCTCTGCTGGGCGGGGATCGTGCTGGGACTCGGCTTCACGATGACCAACGTGCAGTCGTTTGCGGCAGCGGGCACGCCGGCGTGGTCGTTGCCGTGGCTGGCGGCGTGGTTGCTTGATCCCACGGTGTCGTTGGTGTTGCTGGCGATCCTGCGAGCCGAGCAGGTGACCGCGCGGTATCAGGTGCGCACGGGGGCGTGGACGCGACGGGCGAAGTGGTTCACGCTCGCCGCCACCTACGTCATGAACACCTGGCATTCATGGGCTACAGGTTCGGTCTCGGGTGTCGTGCTGCACTCCGTGCCGCCCCTCGTGGTGTTCGTCGCCGCAGAGGCCGTGACGGACTTGCGGGACAAGCTCACCGAAGCGGTATCAGCAGCGTTCACGGAAGCGTCCGCACGCGTGGCAGCGGTAACCGCGGACTTGCCTACCAAGACGGTTCATGAACCCGTGAAGCCCAAGCCGCGTAACGACAACCGCGGCAGCAGACGAGTGTCCTTCCACGACTACCTGAGGATCGCGCGTGAAGCCTGGTCGCCTGGTGTCGTGGTGAGTCCGGCGTGGGTCCGTGAGGTCACCAGTTGCTCACGCGGCCTCTCGTCACGGCTCGCTGCGACGCTCGCCGCCGAGGTGCGGGGAGGTGACGGCGATGAGCGAGCGTGATCGGGAACTCGTCGGTGTGGACTCCTCTCTGCCGGTGCGGGCGGTGCTCGAAGGCGAGTTCGTGAACGACGCGCCGCCGGTCGAGAGGACTCCGTGGCGTCGACAGGTGGTGAACTGGTGGCGGCGTTCACCGCGTGTGCCGTTGTGGGCGAAGGATCGCGTTCACGCGGTGCAGGCCGCGAAGGATCTCGTGGTGGCTGTGGTGCGTTCACCGTTCCGGTTCACGGGTGCGGTTGTGCGTGGTCTGGTGGTCGCGGTCCGGTGGTGGCGTTCGTGGGTCACCGTGCGGGACTACCGGGAGGCAGCCGAGCAGTCGGAGAAGCTCGCCGACAAGTTCACCGACATTCGGGAACTGACGTTGTTCCGGTGGAAGGTCACCGGGGCCACTGTGGTCACGGTGGCGGTCGTGGCCGCGGTGCTCGATCTCGTGTACGGGCACCGGGCGCTGTGGATCGCCGGCGTCGTGGTCGCCGTAGCGTTGGCGATCCTCGGCAGGCGCAAGGACGGCAGCCCTGGACGTAAGGCCGTGCTCGCCGGACCGCGCACCCTGACGTGGACGATGGACCCTCAGGTGCTCGTGGACGCGTTCCGAGACGCCAAGCTCATCGGGAAGGACGAAACGCTGCGGCTGGTCGACCGGGCCACGCGCAGGGGCGAAGGGTGGGCGGTCACTGTCGATCTGCCCGCCACGCGTAAGGCGGCCGACGTCGTCAAGCATCGCGAAGCGCTCGCCTCTGCACTTGCGGTGGACGAGATCCAACTCAGCGTGGAGCGAGTGCGAGGCAACGGCGGGCACGCCGGGCGGGTAGCGATGTGGGTGGCTGATGAGGACCCGTACGCCAAGCCGCCCATCCGGACGCCATTGCTCGGGGTGCATCGGTGGGACGCGTGGCGGCCGGTGCCGTTCGGTACCGACGCGCGCGGACGTCGGATCGACCTTCCGATGGTGTGGACGTCGGTCCTGATCGGTGCGATTCCCAGGCAGGGCAAGACAATGGCCGAACGGCTGGCGGCCGCAGGCTTGATCTTGGACCCGCACACCAGGTTGTACGTGGCGGACTTCAAGAACGGCAAGGACTGGAAGGCAGCCGAGCAGGTGGCGCACCGGTTCATGTCCGGCGACGACAGCGAGCACGTGCTGGCGTTCGTGGACTGGCTCGTGGAACTGGTCGCCGATGTCCAGGGCCGCTACCGCAGGATGCAGGACCTTGATGACCTGACGTGCCCGGAGTCGAAGGTGACGCCGGAAATGTCCCGTGATCCGGCGCTGGACATGCCGATCACGGCGCTGGTCGTGGACGAGGTGCAGATCCCGCTGGAGGACCGTACTCCCGTTGAGGTGCAAGGAAAGAAGCTCACGGCGGGCGAGTACATCGGCGAGTTGCTGACGTGGTTGGCGAAGAAGGCGCCGGCGGCCGGTGTAATCCTCGTGCTGGCGACGCAGCGGCCGGACAGCAAGACCATCCCGTCCAGCTTGCGCGCGGTGCTCGGGTCGCGGTTCGCGTTGCGGGTGATGGACTGGCGCGACAGCAACATCATCCTGGGCGAGCAGATGAACACCCGAGGCTACGACTCCAGCCGTCTGCTGCCTTCTCACAAGGGCGTGGGCATCCTGCGACCGGACGGCGAGACCCAGGCCGGTGCGGACGTACTCGCGCTGACCGTGCGCACGTTCTACATGCCCAACGAGGACTGGAGGGAGATCTGCCAGCGTGGGCGCGCATTGCGTGAGGCGGAAGGCACGCTCACCGGACACGCCGCCGGGCAAGCCTCGCAACCGGTGCTCGATCACGCGGCCGTCGCCAAGGCCATCGGTGGAGGCCCATCCGCACCCGCCGAAGCCCAACGCGTGGACGAGATCGAGTTGCCCGAACCCCTGGCGTCCGTTGCGGGTTATCTCGCCGATGATCTCGACGGCGACGACGGTCGGGACTTCGTGCCCACGGCCGAGCTGGTGGAGGCGTTGGGCGTCGAACCCAAGGGGTTCGGACTCGACATGGCCGAGTTCGGCTGTAGCCCGACCCGTGACCGTGTGCCCACTGAGGACGGCGTGAAGCAAGTCCGCGGCTACGCGATTGCTGACATCCGTGTGGCGATCCAGCGCGCCCGCGACGCCGCCGTGATCGACGCAGAGGTGATCGACGATGACCGGTGACCCGTCACAACCCGTCCCATTGGACCCGTCACGTGTCACACGCCTTGTGACGGGTACCAAACCGCCGCTAAGCAGCGGAAACGGCCCGCCGTGACGGGTGTGACGCGTGACGGATGACCCGTCACAACCGTGGGAAAAGGCCGTGTGCCGCGCCATCTCGACAGAGGCGCGACACACGGCTGACCCGTCACTACGTGAGCGTTGTCAGCGTGCGCCGTCTTTGAGGTCCTGTGCCGCCCTGTGAAGGTGCTCGACCGTCTCGGCGTCCGTGAGCGTCGTGGACATCAACCGCCCGTACAACTCCAGGTACGGCAGCCGGTCAGTCTCACGCTCAAGCCAAACACCGCAGTGAGGGCAGTCGAGGTACACCACATCGTCGAACTGCGGCTCACGGAACGACAGCAACGTGAACGAGGTCATCCCCGCTACGACACCCGCACTGTCCGGTACGAGGTAGACGCGCACGCCGGGAAGCTGAGCGAACAACGCCAGCTGAAACAACTGGTCCGCCATCACCAGCGCACCACCGACAGGTCGTCTCAAGACCGCCTGTGCAACAACCAGATCCACTTGCAGCGTCGGATCTGGATCTAGCTGGCCCAGGATCCGCGCACGGTGTAGGTCGTCGTAATCGCGGTCACTTCCGCCTCGAACCGCGGCCAAGTACTCGGGCGTCCAGACCATCGGAGGCAAGACGTCCAGGGTCACCACGCGCATGTGGCTCGCCTCAGCCTCGACCTCGGAGTACGTCCAGTCCACACACGGCATCGCGCCGTTGGTCACCAGATCGAACGTGTGCGGATTACGTGCCCGCTGCGCGCCCCAGTAGACAGGCTTCCACCGCGCATCGTCGATCCGGTAGACCAGGGCAAGCGCCACCACGTCGGCGTCGGTGATCGGGACCAGCCCGTTCTGCATCATCGAAGTCTTGCCCGTCGACCAGTTCACGCGCTCGGTTACTTCGGTGAGGCTCAAGCCGCTTTCCATGCGCCACAACGCAAGCGCACGCGCAACGGCGCGGTTCTGGAGGCTGGACTTGAACCCTTTAGGCATCGTGAACGTCCGTCCGCGAGGCATCGCACAACCGGACGATCAGCCCCTTGGACTCGACCTCGTCGAGGCTGCTCTCATCGAGCGCGCGAATGACCTTCTCGTAGCCCTTGATCGCTTCCGGTGCCTCAACGAACAGGCTGGAGTTCTCGGTATCCGTCCACACCAGCGGTTCGTACTTCGGGAAGTCCAGGTACGTGAACGGTCCAGCCAAACCAGCGTGCGATCCGTGTGCGGTAGGCACGATCCGGATCGTGATTCTCGGCCGGTTCGCCATGTGCAGGAGGTGTAGCAACTGTCCGGTGTGCACCTCGGCACCGCCAACGGGCAGGTGCAGCGCCAACTCGTGGATGAGGAAGGTGCACTTCACACCGCACCTGAGCAACTCCTGCATCCCGAGCTGCGCCTTCACCCGATCCTGCAGTTCGTCCGCCGGCGTCGTGGAGGACGCGCGCACGACCTCACGCATGTAGTCCGCGGTCTGGAGGAAGAGCGGCACCATGTGCGTGTGCCAGCTGATCAGCGTCTTGGCCGCCTTCAGTTCTTCAAAGACCGTCCGGAGCTGGATCGGCGGGTACATGCCGTGCTGCTGCCACCAGCCCCTGATGTGCATCTCGGGGCACAGAGCCAGCAGATGAGCGGTTTCTGCGGCGTTAGCCCGGCAGACACCGAGCAGCGTGGCGATTTCGACAAGAGTGGCGCCGCCCTTGCCGTTCACCACGTCCGAGAGCTTGGCCTCGTGCCATCCGACGATATCGGCGACCGCACGCGAGGTGAGGCCCGTACCTGTGATCACTGCTCTCAGACCGGCGCCGAACTCGCGGCCACGCACGGTGGAGATCCTCTTTGGCATACCAACTTTCCTTGCACTCGTTCACAGAAGAGCAGTACCGAGCCTCATTCGGGCTGATGGCTGTGGTCCGGGTGTTCCGGCAGATCGAGTAGTGCAACGGCGCTCGGGTCCACGCCGAACTGGTGCAACACCGTCATGCGGTAGGCGACGAAGCCGTACTTCACCAAGACCGCCAGTGCCTCGTCGGGCGAGAGGTTCGCGTACCGCTGAACGCGCATCAGCAGGTCGTCGGTGAACGGCGCGAGCCTGAACTGTCGCTCGATCATTGGATCTCCTTGACCGAAGCGAACGGGCTGCGGAAGAGGCAGCCCACACACGGCATCCCGTCCGGCGCACTGAGCAGATCCGCTGTACCTGGCTGGATCACCAGACCGCAGTACGCGACAAGAGAAGTCGGCATCGTCTCGTCGGACGGTGCTGGGACCAGGTGACAAGTTCGCTGCGTCTCGCCCACAACGCCACGGCGTAGGCGCACGAGGAGGACCGGGGGATTCACTTCAGGCATGGCGCGATCCCGGAACGGTCGCGCCGGTGCTTGCCGACTCGTTCGGGTGGTTCGGCCTGAGGGAGTTCCCAGACGCCTTCCGTTCGAGCCGTCGGCACCGTGGGTGGGTCGCTCTCGTGAGGTCCGTCGGTGAATTGGAGGTCTTCCAAGACATCGTGAATCTCTTCGTTTGCCCACGTGGCTTCCTGCGCTGCCTCTCTGGCCAGTCGGACGTACCGACGACCGAGCACCACCACGTAAGCCAGTGGCAGCACGAGCCAGAGCACGAAGAGTGCGATTCCGCCCGCGTCCTTAGCCAGTTCGCTCCACACCGTCATCCACCCGCCTCTGTCCGCGTGAAAGAGGTAGTCGTGAGACCCGGTTGGAACGGGTCTGTGCCAGACTGAAATCAAGCCTGACGTTGACCCAGGCCGATGAACATGACACGCGGGTGCCATATGCGCGCCTTTTGGGCGCCACGATGGCGGGGAGGTCCGGATGACCGGGACGACGTTGACGGAGACGCCTGCACGCACGGTGCTCGAAGAACGGATCAAGACCGGTCTGAAGATGACCTACGAGGAATTCGTGGAGTACGCGATGGACTTCGCGCGTAGCCACGATGAGCCAGGCACGCTCAGCGTGCGTCACTTGCTGCGGCTGGTCGCTGGCGTCCGGAAGGACGGGACGCCGCTGGGCTCGATGCGTCCGGCGAACGCTCGACTGCTAGAACGCATCTTCGACCTACCGATCTCCCAACTGCTGTCACCGCCTGAACGGCCGGGCGGGCACGCTGACGGCCACCCGTTGCGAGTCGCCATCGCGGTGGTCTTGAGAGGGTCCGAGGTACTCGTCGTGCGCCGCCGCGGAGACGATCTTGGATCGACCTCGTGGCAGTTTCCGGCCGGAATGGTCAAGCCGGGTGCAGCGTCAGAAACGATTGCCGTACGCGAGACGCTCAGCGAGACGGATGTTCACTGCGTCGTCCGAGGAGGGCTGGGGACGCGACTGCACCCCGCTACGAGAGTTCTCTGTGACTACGTGCTTTGTGACTACGTCGCCGGCGTGGCGAAGAACGTCGACGCCTTCGAGAACGCGGACGTGATGTGGGTGGATAAGTCGAGTCTGGTCGGCCTCATCCCTGCCGAACGCATCTATCGGCCGGTGCTGAAAGCCTTGGATCTGCAGGTCTAGCATTCGGGGTAAAGCTGTCGTTGGTCTTGGAAACCCTGTTGTCGCTCAGAATGGACGGGAATAAGCGGCGGCCTGTCATTTTCAAGGCTGGAAGAAGAAAGCTAGGTTCGGGCTGCGGTTGCCTTCGCGCAGAAACCCATATATAGGGCGTATTGGTAGCCGGCTCGCAAGTTGCCATCAAGCTTGTCGTAACCGAGCAGCATGCCGGGTTCATAGAAGAATGAATCTGACAGCTGGAGTCCGTCGTCTTTAAAGTGGTTGCTTGACAGGGTGATTGTTCCTGCCAGTATTTCAAGGCGCACAGACCGTTCGGATGACAACAGGAGTGTGTACCAGTACTTCTTTGGTATCGTGTTGTCCGCCGTGAGGATGGCGCTCGACTCAACTTGACCTGCTGAACCAGTGGTTGGGTCGCCGATCACAGACGGCAGGATGACCCTCACTCGCAAACCATGGGCTGTGTGTGATCCGTCTGCATCCAGGCTGTCGGCTGCCGAGTTCTCGACATAGATGCGGAACCTCAGGTAGTCGCCGTCGTCGACCTTCTCATGGCGCTGCCATATATTCGGTTTCGGCCCGTTGCAATTCGAATCGACCTTGCGCACGCCGTAGAACCATCGCTCATCGCCGATGTTTGGGTTATCTGATATTGAGTTCAGTGTTACGTAAGGTGCTGGCTTGTTGATGGAGAACATCTCCCGGGAAGGGTCCCACCCTGCGCCCAGAACCTTCTTCGCATCGTCGGGTGGCGGAACTGCCGACGGTGCCACTGAACTTGTACCGGTCTGCCCACTAGGAGCGGTAACGGGCCCCCAGGCATCTTCCACCGGCTTCGACAACAGTGGAAGGGTTGCCGACACCATCAGCGCTACCGCGGCGAGCGCCACACCCGCTTCGGCCTTCCTCTTTTTCCGCAGATAGAGCCAAACGATGCCGGACAGCAGGACGATCAGCCCAAGGCCAGCAATGCTGATAAGCAGGGCGCGCGGCATGATCCCTCGTGTTGTCGACTGTGGTGGAAGCTCACCGAAACATCGAAGTGAGGATGGTGAACGTTACTGAACGTAAGTGTCTGTCGCCGACCTGCTTGCGGTTCTCTGCGCTCGTATGGCGCGACCATGCGCCAGGGAGAACTGTGGACGCTCGCCACAGCGATCGTGGTACCGCAGGTAAGTTGCGCTGGCTCCTCACTTGTCCGCGCGCTTGCTCTTCAAGCTCAAGACATTCGCGAAGCTCGACTCACTCAACGGGGCGACGACCGCGCGCTTTCCTCGGCTTGCCGTGACCAGTCCAGCGGCCTTGAGCTCAGCCACAGCGCGATTCGCGGTACCCGCCGCCACGTTGTACCGCTGGCAGAGTTCGACCACGGTCGGAAGGTTGTCGCCCGGCTTCAGCGCGCCGCACACGATCGCGCCCCGCAGGTCTGCGGCGATTTGTTGGTACGGGCCGCGCATTTCGGGCTCCGCGGTCGTGGTCGCGGAGCCGTCCACATCGATGGAAACCGGCATGATCGGCATGCGACCGCGGAGGTTTCCGGCCGCGCGCTGATCGGCTTCCGAGACCCAGGCCGAGTACACCTTCAGCGTTGTCGCACCGCCGCCGCCGTGTCCCAGGCGTCCGGCCACCGTGCGCGGGTCCACGCCAGCACTGATGAGTTCGGTGGCCGAGTAGTGGCGCAGTGAGTGAAGGTCCGTATCGATCTCCAGCTTGGCGCACAGGCGCGAGAAGCGTTGCGACACGGTGTCGGGCTTCCAATAGGTGCTGTGGTCGATCGAGTTCGAGAAGATCCGTCCATCTCGCTGGATCTTCTGCGCGAACTCCTTCGCCTTGTCCTCGCACTGCTGGCGGTACGCGCGGAGCAAAGCCACCGTTTCCTCGTCCAGCGCGATCCGGCGTTGCTGGTGCGTCTTGGTGTCCTTCTCCCAGGTTTCCTTGCCCTCTTGCCCGATGCTCGTCTTGATCTGGAGGACGGCTCTGTTCAAGTCGAGAAGGTCCCACCGGAGTGCGCACATCTCGCCGCGCCGTGCACCCGTGACCATCGTGAGCCAGACGAACACGCCCCACGAGAAATCACGGAAGGCCGCGTTGACTACGGCGGCCGCCTCTTCGGGCTCCGGTGGATGAGGGTTGGGCGTGGGAGTCGGGGGAGTCTCCGCCTGGTTCAGCGGGTTGATCCTGATCCAGTCCCACTTGACGGCCCGTTTCAAAGCGCCACCGAGGATCGAATGAATCTGTCGGATGGTCGAGACGTCCAAGCCGCGGCATTCGTGCTGCTTGCACCTAGCGTCGCAGACGTGCTGCCGCTTCGTGCGGTGCTCGATGAACTTTCCCTTGCCGCCGCAGTGGGCACGGCACGCGCGCAACTTGGCGTAGAAGGTGTCAATGACGTGAGAGTCGACCTTCGAGACCTTCAGATGGCCGAGCAGAGGCCGGATGTGGTTCCGGATCTTCCCCTCGTAACCGATGCGCGTGCTCTTGTCGACGTTGATTTTCGCCAGGTACTCGTCCAGGAGCACGTCAACGGTCGCGTTCGTCCGCGGGCTGCGCTGTTCGTCTACCTGGTTCAGAAACCTCGTGCGAACCCGCTCAGCTTCCTTCTCCAGCTCTGGGTGCGTGTGCGGGATGGTCTCCGTCAGGAAGTTCTTCTTGCCCGTGAGCGGGTCCTTCCCGGCGTAGACCCGCACCTTGAGCGAGCCGCTGGGAAGCGGGAGGATCTCGCCCCGCTGCTTGGGCTTCGAGGGCGTCTTACGAGGGGCCATAGAGCCACGGTAGGGCACGTTGGCTCCACATGTGGCTCCATCGAAGCGGCCTAAGATCAAGAACGAAGAAGGCCGCTGACCTGTCTGTACAGGTCAGCGGCCACTTCTTCCAGCGCCCCTGGCAGGATTCGAACCTGCGACCTCGGGATTAGAAGTCCCTCGCTCTCTCCACTGAGCTACAGAGGCTGGAGGGGTGCGCAGACGGCCACGAACCGTGGCCGTCGATGCCCCCACCGGACACATCGTCCGGAGTCGATCGTCTGTTTCCGCCCTAGGACCAAATGGGTGACGAAAACGGTCTAAACGTGACGCGGATCACGTCCGAGGGGCCGTTGAGGCTCTCTCCACGAGGGAAACGTCGAGTCTCGTCGGCCGGGGCGGTCTGCCGCCGGCCAGTAATTTCAGGGCCAGTTCGCCGGCTCGGCGGCCCTTGTCAGCCAGGGGTTGACGCACGGTAGTCAGCGGTGGATCGCTGTAGGCCGCTTCGGGGACGTCGTCGAAGCCGACGACGGAGATGTCGTCCGGGACGGTGAGGCTCAGGTCCCTGGCCGCTTGCAGGGCGCCGAAGGCCAGTTGGTCCGACGTGCACAGCAAGGCGCTCGGGCGTGGCTCGCGGGTGAGCAACCACCGCGCGCCCAGCCGTCCGAGTTCGCGATCACTGCCGCGGGCCTCCCACACCGGAACATTGTCCGGTTCCACCCCGGCTTTTTCCAAAGTGTCGAGGTAGCCGCCCAGGCGGTCCCGGCTCACGCGGAACGGCACGTCCGAACGGCGCTCCTGCGAGACCGGGCCCGATGCTCCGTCCGGGTGCAGGGCGAAGCTCAGGATGCCGAAGCGGGTGTGGCCGAGGTGGAGCAGGTGTGAGGCCGCGGCGCACGTGCCGGCGTAGTCCTGGACCTCCACCCGCGCTGAGTCCGGCAGGACGGGCTGGTCGATCACGACCAGCGGCAGGCCGCGAGCCGCCACGGCGTCGAGTGCCGGGGCGGAGTCCGGGAGCGAGTAGGCGACCATCACGTCGGCCTGGGCCCGCGCGACGATCGACGGGCGCGGGCCGCCGGTGGAGTTGCCCGGCATCAGGACCAGGCTGTGGTCGTGGCCGTCGACGGTGGAGGCCAGGCCGTCGAGCACGATCGACAGCGCCGGATCGGAGAAGGCTCCGGACAGGCCCTGGGGCAGCATGAAGCCGACGGCCGCGGACGAGCGGGTGGCCAGGGAGCGGGCGACCGGGTCGGGGCCCGCGTAGCCCAGGGAGCGCGCCGTTTCCAGGATGCGTTCGCGCAGCGACGACGAGAGCTGGTCCGGGCGGTTGTACGCGTTCGACACCGTTGCCCTCGAGACCCCCACGGCCGCGGCGACGGTGTCCAGCGTCGGCCTGCGTCGGCGGTCGGAGTCCACGGACGCATCGTATGCGAGAGGTCGCACCTCCACCGTTGGCGACACTTAAGCGCTTCAGTCATGCTGGAACGCATGTCTCCACGTCTGGCCACGTTCGTCGTGTTCCTCTTGAACGGCGCTGTCTTCGGCACGTGGGCCGCCCGTGTGCCCGCGCTCGCCGAGCAGGTCGGCGCGGAGGTGGGCAGTCTCGGGCTCGCGCTGCTCGGGGCGAGCGTCGGGCTCGCGGTGACGGCGCCGCTGGCGGCACGGATTTGCGCGGTCTACGGGTCGCGTGGCGTGCTGATAGCGAGCAGCCTCCTCAGTCCGTTGCTTCTGCCCGTGCTCGCGCTGTCGGAGTCACCGCTGCAACTTGGGCTGAGCTTGGTCGCACTGGGCGCGAGCATCGCCGCGATGGACGTGTCCATGAACGTCGCGGCGGTTGTGGTCGTTCGCAGCCTGCAACGGCCGTTGATGCCGCAGTTCCACGCCGGGTTCAGCGTCGGCGGGTTGATCGGGTCGTTGGGCAGCGCCGCCGCTGCTCAGGCGCATTGGACGCCTATGAGGCACTTCCTTCTCGCGGCGTTCGTCGGCCTCGTGGTGACCGCGCTCATCGCGAAGAGCATTCCCGGTGGCGTAGGGGAGCGGCACAGGGAAGAAGTCTCCGAACGGGTGAACGTGCTCAAGAGCCCGGTCCTCTGGCTGTTGGCGAGCGTCGCGCTGTGCAGCGCTATCGCGGAGGGAGCGGCGGCGGACTGGTCGGCGCTGTTCATGGTCCGTGAGCGGGGCATGGGCGACGCAGCGGGTGCATACGCCTATGCCGGCTTCTCGGTCACGATGGGGCTCGCACGGTGGTTCGGCGAACCGATCCAGCGCAAGCTCGGCCCTCACCGCCTGCTCGCCGCGGGTGGTGGCCTCGCCGCGACGGGACTGGCGCTCGCGGTGCTCGTCCCGCACCCCGCCGCCGGGTACGCCGGGTTCGGCCTGGCCGGCCTGGGGCTCGCGTTCTCGTTCCCGGTCGTCATGGACCTGGCCAGCGAGACCGGCAAGCGTGCGGACGGCAGCGGTGGCGAGCGTCAGCTCGGGCTGGTGACGACCATCGCCTACACCGGGTTCCTCGCCGGGCCGCCGATCGTGGGTGGCCTTGCCCACGTCAGCTCTCTCGTGGTGTCGCTCGGGTTCGTGGCGCTCGTCACCGCGCTGATCATCCCGGCGACCTTGCTGGCCAGGCGTGCGGCTAGGCGGAAGGCATCCGTTTGAGCGCTTCCTGGGCGATCGGCGCCAGCGAGTCGCGCGCCTTGGCCTCCGTGGCGCCGCCGCCGATGCCGATGGCGACCAGCAGCGACTCGTCGCGCGTCACGGCGATGGTGGCGGTGCACACCATGTCCTTGGCCTCCTGGCCGCAGCTCAGCCACGTGGCGTGCTTGCCCGTCTCGACCGCGCGGCCGTCCTTCTGGATCCTCTTCGACTCGTCGAACGACCGGTACGGCACCGCGACCAGCACGTATGCGTTTTCCTTGAGCGTGTAGAGGCACGAGTTCGCCATCTCCGGGCGCGGCACGGGGTTGAACCTGAGCGTCCCGACCGGCTTGAGGTCCTTCTCCGTCACCAGCGCGCACGGGTCGACGCCCGCGGTCTTGCGCGGCTTCTCGATGGCCAGCGGCGGCAGCGGCGCCGCGATGGGTTCGCCCTGGACGCGGTAGGCGCAGCCGGCCACGGACAGCGCCACGAGCAGCAGCAGGAGAGAACGGCTCACACGGGGCAACACTAGAGGGTCGTAGGCTCCGTGACGTGCCAATCGAACGCTCCACCAGAACGGGTTTGGTGCCCCTCGTCGTCATCGGCTTCGCGGTGGCGGCCCTCGCCGCCGTCGCGCTCAGCTCGTTCGAGAGCAACCCTCCGGCAGGGCTGCTCATCGTGCGCGTGCTGACCGAGACGGGTGCGGTGGTGACCATCGGCTCGTTGTTGTTGGCGGCTTTCCTCGTACCACCGCAGAAGTCCGGCACTCTCGCAGCGGACGGTTACGCCGCGATGCGCACAGCCGGGTGGTTCGCACTGGTGTGGCTCGTTGGCGCCTTGTTGTCCGTGCCGTTCAACACAGCGGCCGCGATCGACCGTCCCGTGAGCTCGTTCAGCTTCAGCCAGATGATGGCGACGGCGATGCTGCTGGAGCAGTCGAAGGCGTGGATGCTGACGGCGATCATCGTGGCGTTGCTCGCACTCGGCTGCCGTCTGGTGCTCTCGTGGGGATGGACGACGGTCCTGTTGTTCGGCGCGATCTTCGCGCTCGTCCCGGTCGCGGTCACCGGCCACTCGTCGTCGGGCGGGTCGCACGACATGGCGACGAACAGCCTGTTGTTCCACCTCATCGCTGCAGTGCTGTGGGTGGGCGGCCTCGTCGCGTTGCTGGCGCACGGCAGGCGTGGCGGCGCTCACCTCCCGCTGGCCACGACGAGGTTCTCGAAGATCGCGCTGGTCAGCTGGATCGTGATGGCCGTCTCGGGCGTCGTGAACGCCCTCGTGCGCATCACGCCGGCCGACCTCGTGACGTCCACCTACGGCTGGCTGACGCTGGGCAAACTCGCCTGCCTGCTGCTGCTCGGCGTGTTCGGCTACTTCCAGCGCGAACGCGGCGTCAAGGGCGTGGTCGACGGCAAGCCGCACGCGCTGCTCAAGCTCGCCGGCGTCGAGTTCCTGCTGATGATGTTCACGATCGGCCTGGCCGTGGCGCTGGCCCGCACGCCTCCGCCCGGCGGCAGCGTCGAACTGCCCAGCCGCGTGGAGATCGCGATCGGCTACGACCTCGACGGCCCGCCGACCTTGGCGAGCATCCTCTTCGACTGGCGCTTCGACCTGGTCTTCGGCACCGCCGCCCTGACGCTCGCGCTGCTCTACGTCCTGGGCGTGCGCAGGCTGACCAAGCGCGGTGACAGGTGGCCCGTCGGACGCACGGTCGCGTGGCTGTGCGGCTGCTTCACGCTGCTGTTCGCGACGTCGTCGGGCATGGGCCGGTACTCGCCGGCGATGTTCAGCGTGCACATGGAAGCCCACATGGTGCTGTCCATGCTGACCCCGATCCTGTTCGTCCTGGGCGGGCCGGTCACGCTGGCGTTGCGCGCGCTGCCGGTCAACAAGGAGGTGCCGGGACCGCGCGAGTGGGTGCTGGCCTTCGTGCACTCACCGGTCGCGCGCCTGCTGACGAACCCGTTCGTGGCGCTGGCGCTGTTCGTCGGGTCCTTCTACGCGCTCTACTTCTCGGGGCTGTTCGAGGCCGCGCTGCCGTTCCACTGGGCGCACCTCGCGATGAACGCCCACTTCATCCTCGCCGGCTACGTCTTCTACTGGCCCGTGATCGGCGTGGACCCGTCACCGAACAAGCTGCCGCCGCTCGGGCGGTTGGGGCTGTTGTTCGCGTCGATCCCGTTCCACGCGTTCTTCGGCGTCGTGCTGATGAGCTCCGCGACCGTCATCGGCGAACAGTTCTACCGCGGCCTGGCGTTGCCGTGGGTGCAGAACCTGCTGGAGGACCAGCGGCTCGGCGGCGGCATCGCCTGGGCGGCGGGGGAGATCCCGCTGCTGGTGGTCATGGTCGCCCTGCTCACGCAGTGGGCGCGGCAGGACGGCCGGGACGCGAAACGGCTGGACCGCAAGGCCGACGCCGATGGCGACGCCGACCTCGAGGCCTACAACGCGATGCTGCGCAAGATGGCCGGGAAGGACTAGACCGACAGCGGCCGGCGGAAGCCGCGGACCGCGAAGAACGCGCCCACCAGGGCGATCACGCCGCTCGTGACCAGCGCCCCGGCCACCCCGGTGACCGGGTGGGCGAGCGCCAGGCTGCGGGCGGCGTCGACCGCGTAGGTCAGCGGGTTGACCTTCGCGATCGCCTGCAGCCAGCCGGGCAGACCGGTGACCGGCACGAACGCGCTGGACGCGAACATCAGCGGGAACATCGCCAGGAAGCCGACGGTCTGCATCAGCTCCGCCTTGCGGACCCACGCGGCGATCGCGATGAACACCCAGCTCAACGCCCACCCGACGACCAGCGCGAGGCCCAGGGCGGCCAGGGTGCCGAGCATGCCGCCGTCCGGGCGGAAGCCGAACACCAGGACGCCGAACGCGATCATCAGCACGAGCTGGAACGCGGTGCGGACCGCGTCGGACAGGTTGCGCGCCAGCAGAACCGTGCTCGGGCGGATGGGCAGCGAACGGAACCGTGCGAGCACACCGTTCGACATGTCCTGCACGAGCCCGATGCCGGACGCGAGAGAGGACTGCATCGCGGTGTTCACGAGGATCGCGGGCAGCAGGAAGTTGATGTAGCTCATGCCGGGCGGGAAGTTCGCCGTGGACGTGATGCTGCCGAAGATCTGGCTGAACAGCGTCAGCATGATCAACGGCTGCAGGATGCTGAAGAACACCAGTGCGGGCGTGCGCAGCAACGCACGCAGAGAGCGCCCGGTCAGCACGAGGACTTGGGTCGGATAACTGCTGCCGTGCCAGGTCAAAGTCGCCATGATTCCCCCTAGTTCGCGGCGAGCGTGAGGTAGACATCGTCCAGAGTGGGCTCTTTGAGGCCGATTTCGTGCGCCTCCAAGCCGTTGTCGTCCAACGCGCGCACGACCGTCGCAAGGTCGCGTGACGCGCTGACGGGGGTCGTGAGCGTGAGGCCTTCCGCGACAGGCGTGAGCCCCACGGCGGAGATGGCCCGCACCGCGGTGTCCACATCGGACGCGGTGTCGAGCGTGACCGTCACCGTGCGCTGGCCGACCTGGGCCTTCAGCTCGGCCGAGGTGCCGGACGCGACGACCTTGCCGTGGGACAGCACGGTGATCGAGTCGGCGAGCCGGTCGGCCTCGTCGAGGTACTGGGTCGTGAGCAGCACGGTCGTGCCGTCCGCGACGAGCTTCTCGACGATCTCCCACATCGCGAGGCGGCTCGCCGGGTCGAGACCCGTGGTCGGCTCGTCCAGGAACAGCACCTCGGGGTTGCCGACGAGCGACGCGGCCAGGTCGAGGCGCCGCCGCATGCCGCCGGAGTAGGTCTTGGCGTTGCGCTTCGCGGCGTCGGTGAGGTCGAACTGCTCCAGCAGGTCGTCCGCGCGCCGGTGGGCCTGCCGGCGGCTCGCTCCGAGCAGCCGCGCGATCAGCACGAGGTTGTCGTGACCGCTGAGCTGCTCGTCGACGGCGGCGAACTGGCCGGTGAGGCCGATGCGGCTGCGGACCTCGTGGCTCTGCTTCACCACGTCGAACCCGGCGACCCTCGCGCTGCCACCGGACGGCGGCAGCATCGTGGTGAGGACGTTGACCAACGTCGTCTTGCCGGCTCCGTTGTGGCCGAGCAGGCCGAGAACCGAGCCCTTCTTCGCGGTGACGCTCACGCCGTCGAGCGCGTTCACGTCGCCGAACTTCTTGCCCACCTCGTGGGCTTCGATCATGAGCTCAGTCATCTGTTCCCCCTGGTCGGAGTGCTCCGTGCAGGAACAGCTCCACGATGGCGGCGGGCTCGGCGGTGCTCTCGCCGAAGCCCGCGCCCATGCGGTTCGTGAAGACGGCGCCGAGCAACATCCGCCCGGCGAGGTCGGGACTGACGCGCAGGTCCGCGTCGCCGAACAGGCCGGCGACGGCGTCGGTCAGCTGCTGCATGCCGACCGGCGGCCCCTTGTGCTTGCGGTGGTCCTCGTCGCGCGGGTGGTAGCCGGACTCGCGCAGCGCGCCGATGACGCCCCACATGCGGTCGAGGTAGCCGCTGAACGCCGCCACGCCCGCGGTCAGCCGTTCCTCCAGCGGCACGTCCGCCGGGATCGCCCCGAGGCGGGCGACCTCCTCGTCGGAGTGCAGCGCGCGCTGGATGCACGCGTCGAGCAGCTCCGCCTTGTCCTTGAAGACGCGGAACACCGTGCCTTCCGCGATCCCGGCCGCGGCGGCGATCTGGCTGGTGGTGACGTTCGCGCCGGCCTTCACGACGAGCGGAAGCGCGGCCTGGACGATCGCTTCGCGGCGGTCTTCCGGGCTCATCGCGGGGGCGCGGCGGCGGCGTGGTTCCTCTGGCACGTCCACCACCTTATGAGTGAGCACTCACTCATGTCAATGAGTGGGCGCTCACTCACTCGCGCGACTCCAACGCCGCACTAGCACGCGACCCCGACAATTCCGCTGTTCGAGGCGCTCCAAGATCTCGACCTGTCCACAACCGGCGAGTAATCCACAGATCCGCGCACGCCCGAGCCGCCCCACCGCCCTCCGGAGCACCCTGGACCGGAACCCGCGACCTGGAGGCGAGCCCGATGTCCTGGAATTCCACCGTGATCACCGTTGTTGGCACTGTCGTCAGCGACGTCACGTACAAGCACGGCGAGGACGGCAAGACGAACGCGTTCTTCCGGATCAGCTCGACCGAACGCCGGTACAACACGGCGCTCGGCGAGTGGGAGGACGGCGAGACCTTGTGGCTCGGGGTGTGGTGCTGGCGCAAGCTGGCCGACAGCGTGAAGACCACGCTGTCCAAAGGTGATCCCGTGATCGTCCAGGGCAAGCTGCGCATCCGCACCTACGAGAAGGACGACGTGAAACGGCAGTCGTTCAACGTCGACGCGGCACACGTCGGGCTGGATTTGAGCCGCGTGCAGTCACTGGGCGCCGCCCCGCTCGTTGAACCGCGCGTCGCCGACGACCCGGCCGAGGAGCCGATCCCGTTCTGAGCGGGCTTGAGCCGTTCGGGGCAAACGAGCGGCGGTAGTTCGGGAACCCACCCGATCGGGCACCACCGCCGGACAAGATGTGCGTACCGCGAACCACGAAGAAGGAGGGAAGCTCGTAGGTCGGGACCACCGAGCCCCGATCGCTGAGGGTCGTTCACGTTCGAACGGAACGAGCAGGTCACCGAGTCGCGTGACCCTCTGTCCGAGGCCGGACGCGGGCTACTCGGCGACCGAGGTCAGGAGCCTCCGGGCACCGCTCTACGATCGCCGCCATGGCCGAGTTCATCTACACCATGAAAAAGGTGCGCAAGGCGCACGGTGACAAGGTCATCCTCGATGACGTCACGATCATGTTCTACCCCGGCGCGAAGATCGGTGTGGTCGGTCCCAACGGCGCCGGCAAGTCGAGCGTGCTCAAGATCATGGCGGGGTTGGACACGCCCAACAACGGCGAGGCGTACCTGTCGCCCGGCTACACCGTCGGGATCCTGCAGCAGGAGCCGCCGCTCAACGAGGAGAAGACCGTCCTCGGCAACGTCCAGGAGGGCCTGGGCGAGATCAAGGTGAAGCTGGACCGCTTCAACGAGATCGCCGAGCTGATGGCGACCGACTACTCCGACGAGCTGATGGAGGAGATGGGCAAGCTCCAGGAGGAGCTCGACCACGCCGACGCGTGGGACCTCGACTCCCAGCTGGAGCAGGCGATGGACGCCCTGCGCTGCCCGCCGCCGGACGCCGACGTCACCAAGCTCTCCGGTGGTGAGCGCCGCCGCGTCGCGCTGTGCAAGCTGCTGCTGAGCAAGCCCGACCTGCTGCTGCTCGACGAGCCCACCAACCACCTGGACGCGGAGAGCGTCCTGTGGCTGGAGCAGCACCTCGCGCAGTACGCCGGCGCCGTGCTCGCCGTGACCCACGACCGGTACTTCCTCGACAACCTGGCCGAGTGGATCCTCGAGATCGACCGCGGCCGCACCCACCCGTACGAGGGCAACTACTCCACCTACCTGGAGAAGAAGGCCGAGCGTCTCGCGGTTCAGGGCAAGAAGGACCAGAAGCTGCAGAAGCGCCTCAAGGACGAGCTCGAGTGGGTGCGCTCCGGCGCCAAGGCCCGCCAGGCCAAGTCCAAGGCGCGTCTCGACCGCTACGAGGAGATGGCGGCCGAGGCCGAGAAGACCCGCAAGCTCGACTTCGAGGAGATCCAGATCCCGCCGGGCCCGCGTCTGGGCAACGTCGTGGTCGAGGTCGACAAGCTCAAGAAGGGCTTCGGCGACCGGGTCCTGATCAACGACCTGTCGTTCACGTTGCCGCGCAACGGCATCGTCGGAGTCATCGGCCCGAACGGCGTCGGCAAGACGACGCTGTTCAAGACCATCGTCGGGCTCGAGAAGCCGGACGAGGGCGACGTCAAGGTCGGCGACACGGTCCTGCTGTCCTACGTCGACCAGAACCGCGGCGGCATCGACCCGAAGAAGACGGTGTGGGAGGTCGTGTCCGGCGGGCTCGACTACATCCACGTCGGCAACGTCGAGATGCCGTCCCGCGCGTACGTCAGCGCGTTCGGGTTCAAGGGTCCGGACCAGCAGAAGCCCGCGGGCGTGCTGTCCGGTGGCGAGCGCAACCGCCTCAACCTCGCGCTCACGCTCAAGCTCGGCGGCAACCTGATCCTGCTGGACGAGCCGACCAACGACCTGGACGTCGAGACCCTGGGCTCGCTGGAGAACGCTCTCGAGCAGTTCCCCGGCTGCGCCGTCGTGATCTCCCACGACCGGTGGTTCCTCGACCGCGTCGCCACGCACATCCTCGCGTGGGAGGGCACGGACGAGGACCCCTCGAAGTGGTACTGGTTCGAGGGCAACTTCGAGGGCTACGAGAAGAACAAGCTCGAACGCCTGGGTGCGGACGCCGCGAGGCCGCACCGTGTCACGTACCGCAAGCTGACACGGGACTGAGAGGGCAACGGCGACGTCGTGGCGGCGAGGGGCGAGACGCAGGCGAACGTCGAGGTGAGCACGCTGGTCGTGCCCGCCTGGATGCTGCGTTGGCGCGCACCGGAGCTCGCTCTGGTGCTGGGCGAGCGCGCGGTCGCGCTCGCCTCGACCCGCCGCGACGAGGCCGACCGCCTGCGGGCGGAGGCGCTCGTGGTCTTCGCGGGCAACCGCGTGGGCCGCGGCGTCCGCTTCGCCGACCGGGCGCTCGACGCCCTGAAGGCGGCCGAGGCCGCCGGTGAGCACGAGACCGGGTGGCTGCTGCGGGTCGAGCTGGCGGCGTGCGCGCGCTCCGTGGGCGCGCCGCTGACGGGGTTCGCGGCGGTCACGCCGGTG
The DNA here is from genome assembly GCF_021056325.1 of Lentzea sp. CC55. Lineage (NCBI taxonomy): Bacteria > Bacillati > Actinomycetota > Actinomycetes > Pseudonocardiales > Pseudonocardiaceae > Lentzea > Lentzea sp. CC55. The sequence continues at coordinate 74,416 of NZ_JAJCXE010000043.1, forward strand.
CTGGAAGCGCCGGACGTGCCCGCCGAACTGCGGGCCTCCGCTCTGGTGCAGGCCAGCGAATGCCTCGTCACGGTCGGCCGCGGCGACGAGCCCGCGCGGGCTCTCGCCGAGGCGGACCAGCTCTACGTCGCCGACACGACGCTCGACGAGGACACGCGCCTGCTGCTGCGCGGGCTGATCCGCGCGGTGCAGGCCGCGCAGCACCGGCGGTGGGGCGACATCGCCGCCGCCATCGGTGCCGCACGCGAAGGATTGGACCTGTTGAGCAGGTTCTCCGACCCGGCCGCGGACAGCGGCCAGGGCGTCGGCCACCTCACGCTCGAGTTGGCGCTCGCGTTGATGGACGCGAACCGCCTGCACGACGCGAGCGAGGCCGGCGACCCGCTGCTCCACCTCCCGGTGCGCGCTCCGTCGGCGTCCACGACGGGCTGGTTGCGCCTGGCCCTGGCGACGCGCGTGCACCTCCCGGCAGGCCGCGTCGCACTGGCCCGCGAGATGGTGCGCGAGGCCGCGGTGAGCGCCGAACGCCACCAGCTCGACATGTTGCTGGCCGAGAGCCTGCTCGCGCTGGCCCACGTGAACGAGGTGTCCGGCGACCTGGCCGACGCGCTGACCAACCTGCGCTCCGCCCACGCCGCCGAACGCCGCCGTGCCCGCGCCGTCTACGCGGTGCGCGCCCGGCTCGCCGCCGAGTTCTCCGGTGTGCACCGCCAGCCGGCCGACCTGCACCAGCAGCTGGCCGGTCTGCTCCGCCCGGTCGAGGGCGCGCAGGTGGCCACCGACGGCGTTCTGCCCGCCGCCCTGAAGCAACAACTCCGGCAGTGGCGCCCGGTCCAGGTCCGCAAGGGCGATGGGCTGAAGGCCAAGCGCGCCCGGCGCGCTGCCGAAGACATGACCGTGGAGGGTTTGTCCGCGGCACGACAACACGCCGCCGACCGGTGGCGCATGGTCCAGCCGTTCGGCGAGCCCGATGACAAGACCCCGGAACCCGTGGAACCGCCACCCGCATCCTTGCCTTCCTCTCCCTCCCCCACCCCTGCCTCCCCGTCGTCCTCGGAGCGCACGGTCCCCGCCTCCGGCCTGATCGCCTCCGCCGGTGCCATGGTGAGCGGCCGCCGCCGCGCCGCCCGCGTGGCCGCCGGCGAGATCGACGACCGCCCGACCACCATCGCCGAGATCCCCGTCGCGACCGACCTGCCCCCCGCCGCATCGCCGGCCTCCGAGCCGCCCGCTCCCGAACAGCCCGCACCGCAGCCGCCCGCACCGCAGGAGCAGCTGACCGTCGAGCAGCAACGCAAGCGCAAGGTCGAGCAGCAGCTCATGGAGCTGCAACGCGAGGCCCGCCGTCAGATCGAGGAGGAACGGCAGGCTCGCGCCGAACAGCGCGCCCAGGCCGAACGCGAGGCCCGTGCCGCCGAGGAGGCAGCGCGCCAGGAGGCCGAACGCCAGGAAGCCGCCCGGCTCGAGGCGGCGCGCAAGGAAGCGGCCGAGCAGGAGGCCGCGCGCCGGGAGGCCGCCCGGCAGGAAGCCCTTCGCCAGGAGGCGGCCCGGCAGGAAGCTGCCCGCCTGGAGGCCGAACGTCAGGAGGCGGCCCGGCAGGAGGCTGCCCGCTTGGAGGCAGCGCGCCAAGAGGCCGCCCGCCTGGAGGCTGAACGCCAGGAGGCCGCCCGCCAAGAACTCGCCCGCCAAGAGGCGGCCCGGCAGGAGGCCGCTCGCCTGGAGGCTGAACGTCAAGAGGCCGCCCGCCAGGAACTCGCCCGGCAGGAACTCGCCCGGCAGGAGGCCGAACGTCAGGAAGCCGCCCGTCAGGAGGAGGCCAGGCGCGAGGCCGCACGACTGGAAGCGGTTCGCCGCGACGTCGCCCGCCAGGAGGCGGCGCACCAGGAGGTTGCGCGCCGCGCCGGCGAACGGCAGGCCGCCCGTGCGGAGGCCCCGGCCCGCGACGAGGCCGCCCAGCCGCAGCAGGAAAGCGTGCTGGACATGCTCAAGGCGCAGGGCCTGCGGGCAGGCGGCCGGAGGCGGGCCCGCGAGGCCGAGCCGGAATCCCGGTCCGAGTCGCGGGCCGCGACCCCGTCGTGGGGCGTCGAGCCGCCGACGAGCCCGCGCCGGGACGAGCCGTCCGCGGAGTCCCCGTTGCAGGACCGCTCCGCGACCCCGGACTCGTCGGACCACCACGCGCGCCCCGGGCTGTCGGCCGCGTTCTCCCGGGCCCCGGCGGCTGCGGACTTCGGTCCCCACCTCGACGAGCCGGCGTACCCGCAGCACACCCCGGCGGACGGCTTCCCCGCGGTCCCCGATCCGGACGAGCGCAGGCTCCCGGACCTCGACTTCAGCTTGCTGGACCTCAACGCGCCGAAGCCGGAGGCGTCCCTCGCCGCCGCGCCGGAGCACCCGGCCCAGCAGTCGGAGCCGGACCCCGCGCCGCTGCTCCCGGCCCCCGACCCGGTTCCGGCCGTGCCGGAACCGGAGGAGGTCCCGCCGTCCCCGCAACCGGACCTGATGACGAGCACCTTCCTGAGCTCGGCGGACGTGGAGGACGACTCCGGTGACGTCCCGACCGTCCCGGTGCGCAAGCCCGACCAGCCCCCGCCGGCCTCCGGCACCCAGACCGGCTTCGGGACCCGGGCGGGTTTCGGCACCCAGACTGACTTCGGCACGCAGCCGAGCTTCGGCACGCAGACCTTCGGCACGCAGAGCGGTTTCGGCACCCAGTCGGCCTTCGCCACGCCGTCGTCGTTCAACGCGCGGCCGGACTTCGACCCGCAGACCGGTGAGAGATCAGCGGCCGGATCCGCCCCCGCGACGGCTAGTGAGCCGGAGCCCGCCGTGGAGTACGACTTCTTCGCCACCGAACCCGGCTCGCCGGCCGAGCCGGACGCGGGCCACGGGACCGGTGCGGGCGCCTCGCCCGCCGAAGCGGGAGACAGGACGGGCCCGCCGAGCAGCCGTCGCCGTCCGAGCGAGATGAGCCTCGCCGACCTGCTGGCCGAAGCGCTGGTCGCGTACGAGACGGGCCGCCGGTCCGACGAGGAGCAGCTCGAGGCGTCGGACCTGAGCCCGGCCGGCTGGTCGGCCGCGGAACCTCCCGCGGGGCAGCCGTCGGAGGAGGCGTCCGGAGTGGAGCCGAAGCCGGAGGCCGAGCCGGTCACGGGGTTCGGTGTGCAGCAGGACGCCGCGGTCCGGACGCTGCCCGGCTCGGCCGCGTTCGGGCAGGAGAAGCCGTTCGGGTCGGAGGCCGCGCCGGGCTCGGACAGCTACTTCCAGCCGGGCCGGTACCTCGGCTCGCAGGAGACCGGCACGTCGCCGAACCCGGAAGCGCCGTCGCCGGACGGGGCTTTCGGAGCGGACCTCGCCTCCGGCAGGCGGCGCAGGCCCGTGCCGGAGACACCCGTCCCGGACGCCTTCCCGTCCAGCCCCTCCTTCGGCACGCAGCCGGTGGCGGACACGGGGACGAGTCCCGGCTCAGCCACCCCGGTCACGCCCTCCTCCGGGTCACCGCAGGCGTTCGGGTCACCGCAGGCGTTCGGGTCGGCGCAGGCGTTCGGGAGCGCGCCGGAGTCCGAGCAGGAGAAGACCGGGCCGATCGTGCCGGGCGGTGTCGCACCGGACAACGAGACCACGGGTCCGATCCGGCGCTTCGGGGCGCAAGGTCCCGGCTGGACGTTGCCCGGGGCGTGAGGGTGGCCAGCGCCACACCTCAAGCCTTGCCCAACTCGTCCGCGGTGGGCTTAGCGGCCCGCCGCGGGCGGGTAGGTGGTCGGAGGCCGGGCCCCCACCGGCCGATGATCGGTTGTGCGTCACCGGATCGGCGGTTCGCGCGAGCCGGCTCTCGGGGTTGAGCCGGTGGCGGGCCGACGGGGCGGTGGTGCCTGAAAGTGTTGCCGCCACTGAGGATGTGACTCGATTCAGCCTCGATTCAGTGGTCCGTCAGAGCCCCTCCCGTTGCCGTTGACGGCCGCCGCCCCATCTAGGGTGGGGTCGGACCCGGCACACAGAGGTGCCGGATAGCGTGGAGTCGCCTGAAGATGACCTCGACTGGAGCCCCGACCCGAACCGATGACGTCTCCGCGGCCCCCGCCGCGGCTGATGGCAGTCGAACGGCCAGTCCTGAGCAGGTCCGTGACGAGCTGATCGAACGGGCCGCCGCCAATGCCCCCGAACTCGCAGACCTGATCCGCCTTTTCTACCGCCACGTGCCCGCCGAGGAAGTCAACGACGACGACCCGGTGGACCTGGTCGGAGCGGTGCGGTCGAACTACCAGCTCGCCGAGAGCCGCGTCCCCGGACGCGCCGCGGTGCGCATTCTCAACCCGACGCGCAGCGCCGACGGGTGGCAGTGCCCTGTCACCGTCGTGCAGGTCGTCACCGACGACATGCCGTACCTCGTGGACTCGGTGGCGTCCGAGCTCACGCGGGCGGGCGTGCAGGTGCAGCGCGTCGTGCACCCCATCGTCGTGGTGCGGCGCGACCCGGTCACCGGTGAGCGCACGGAGGTGCTGCCGACGGCCGACCCGGCGGATCCACCCGCGGACGCGCTGGCCGAGTCGTGGATGAACATCGAGGTCGACCTCATCACCGACCCCGGCCGCGCCCGCGAGCTGGAGACCCGGCTGCAGGCGGTGCTGACCGACGTCCGCGAGGTCGTCGAGGACACCGACCGCATGGTCGCCACGGCGCTGCAGCTGGCCGGCGAGCTCGAGAAGGACGCGTCCGAGTCCACCACCGACGGAGCGAAGCTGCTCCAGTGGCTGGCGGACGGGCACTTCACGTTCATGGGCTACCGGCAGTACGAGCTGGTGCACGAGGACGGCGAACCGGCTCTGCGGGCCGTGCTCGCGAGCGGCTTGGGCGTGCTGCGCCAGGACAGCCTCGCCGCGCGCAGCCTCACCGCCGGCCCGGACAACGGCGCGCAGGCGCTCAGCCCCGACCTGCTGGTGCTCACGCAGGCGAGTGCGCAGAGCAGCGTGCACCGCAGCGTCTACCCGTACTACGTCGGCGTGAAGACGTTCGACGCCGAGGGCAACGTCTCCGGCGAGCACCGCTTCCTGGGCATCTTCAGCACCACCGCGCTGCACGAGGACGTGCTCGACATCCCGGTGATCGAGCGCCGCGTGCGCGAGGTCATCCACCGCGCGGGCTTCCCGCTGCAGTCCTACTCGGGCCAGCGGATGCTCGAGGTGATCCAGAACTACCCGCGCACCGAGCTGTTCTCGGTCGACGCGGACACGCTCTACCAGACGACCACGGGCGTCATCGCGCTCGCGGAACGCCGCCGGCTGCGGCTGTTCCTGCGCCGCGACCCGTTCGGCCGCTTCTTCTCGTGCCTGGTCTACCTGCCGCGCGACCGCTACACGACGACGAGCCGCCTCGCGATGCAGGAGGTGCTGCTCGCCGAGCTCGGCGGCCTGAACCTCGAGTACAGCGCGCGCATCGGCGAGTCCGCCCTGGCCCGCGTGCACTTCATGGTGCACACGGACCCGGCGCGCACGCTGGAGCCGGACGTCCACGCGATCCAGGCCAAGCTCGCCGAGGCCGTCCGCAGCTGGGACGACCGCATGGTCGAGGCGGTCGGCGGCGACGGCGCCGAGTCGGCCACGGAGCAGGGCCAGCGGTTCGCCGCGGTCTTCCCGGAGGCCTACAAGGAGGACTTCCCGGCCTCCACCGGTCTCGAGGACTACCGCCGCATCGAGCGGCTCGCCGAGGGCGACCTCGACATGGTGTTCTACGTGCCGGACAACGCCGAGCCGGGGGAGCGGCGCTTCAAGCTGTTCGTGACCGGTGAGGGCATCACCCTGTCCGACGTGCTGCCGATGCTGCAGCGCATGGGTGTCATCGTGGTCGACGAGCGGCCGTACGAGATCGCCCGCGAAGACGGCGTGCAGTGCTGGATCTACGACTTCGGCCTGCGCATCGACAAGGCCGCGCTCGCGCAGCTGTCCGAGGAAGACCTCGACAACGTGCGGGTGCGCTTCCAGGACGCGTTCGCCGCGGTCTGGCGGGGCGAGGCCGAGGTCGACCGGTTCAACTCGCTGGTGCTGCAGGCCGGGCTCACCTGGCAGCAGGCCGCGATGCTGCGCGCGTACGCGAAGTACCTGCGCCAGGCCGGCACGCCGTACTCGCAGGACTACATCGAGGACGCCGTGCTCGGCCACACGAGCGTGGCGATCGCGCTGGTGGCGCTGTTCGAGTCCCGGTTCGACCCGCGCCTGGACGACGCGACGCGCGCCGACCGCACCGAGACGATGGTCGTCGAGACCGGCAAGCTGATCGACGACGTGACGAGCCTCGACGCGGACCGGATCCTGCGCAGCCTGCTCACGCTGATCAACGCCACGCTGCGGACGAACTACTTCTTCCGCGACGCCGAGGGCAACGCCCGGCCGTACCTGTCGGTCAAGCTCGACCCGCAGGCGATCCCGGACCTGCCGCAGCCGCGGCCGAAGTTCGAGATCTTCGTGTACTCGCCCCGGGTCGAGGGCGTGCACCTGCGCTTCGGCAGCGTCGCGCGCGGTGGCCTGCGGTGGTCCGACCGCCGCGAGGACTTCCGCACGGAGATCCTCGGCCTGGTCAAGGCGCAGGCCGTGAAGAACGCGGTGATCGTGCCGGTCGGCGCCAAGGGCGGCTTCGTCGTCAAGCGCCCGATCCCGGCGACCGGCGACCCCGGCATCGACCGCGAGAACTTCATGTCCGAGGGCATCGCCTGCTACAAGATGTTCATCTCGGGCCTGCTCGACCTCACCGACAACCTGATCAACAACGAGGTCGTGCCCGCGTCGCAGGTCGTGCGTTACGACGGCGACGACACCTACCTGGTCGTGGCGGCGGACAAGGGCACCGCGACGTTCTCCGACATCGCGAACGGCGTGAGCCAGAGCTACGGCTTCTGGCTGGGCGACGCGTTCGCGTCCGGTGGCTCGATCGGCTACGACCACAAGGCCATGGGCATCACGGCCAAGGGCGCGTGGGAGAGCGTGAAGCGCTCGTTCCGCGAGCTCGGCGTGGACACGCAGACCGAGGAGTTCACCGTCGTCGGCATCGGCGACATGTCCGGTGACGTGTTCGGCAACGGCATGATGCTGTCCGAGCACATCCGGCTCGTGGCCGCGTTCGACCACCGGCACATCTTCATCGACCCGAACCCGGTCGCGGCCACCTCGTTCGCCGAGCGGGTGCGGTTGTTCAACGTCCCGCGCTCGTCGTGGGACGACTACGACCGCTCGCTGATCAGCGAGGGCGGCGGCGTCTTCCCGCTGACGGCCAAGTCGATCCCGGTCTCCGAGCAGGCCCGCGTCGCGCTGGGCCTGCCCGAGGGCGTCGAGAAGCTGTCCCCGCCGGAGCTCAAGAAGGCGATCCTGCTCGCGCCGGTCGACCTGCTCTGGAACGGCGGCATCGGCACGTACGTCAAGGCGTCGACCGAGTCGCACGCCGACGTCGGCGACAAGGCGAACGACTCGATCCGCGTCGACGGCAACGAGCTGCGCGTCAAGGTCATCGGCGAGGGCGGCAACCTGGGCCTCACCCAGCGGGGCCGCATCGAGTTCGCGCGCGGCGGCGGCAAGGTCAACACCGACGCGCTCGACAACTCCGCGGGCGTCGACTGCTCCGACCACGAGGTCAACATCAAGATCCTGCTGGACCACCTGGTCCGCGAGGGCTCGGTGGAGCAGCAGCAGCGCAACGAGGTCCTCGCCGAGATGACCGACGAGGTCGGCGAGCTCGTGCTGGCGGACAACTACTCGCAGAACAGCGTCCTCGGCGTCAGCCGGGCGCACGCCGCTCCGATGCTGTCGGTGCACGCGCGTCTCACGGCCGACCTGGAGGCGCGCGGGGCCCTCAACCGCAAGCTGGAGGCCCTGCCGAGCGTCGCGGAGTTCAAGGCGCTGGAGAAGAACGGCGAGGGCCTCACCTCGCCGGAGCTCGCCACGCTCCTCGCGTTCACCAAGCTCACCCTGAAGGAAGAGCTGCTCGCGAGCGACATCCCGACGATCGACACCTTCACCCGCAAGCTCCCGGACTACTTCCCGAGCCTGCTGCGCGAGCGGTTCGGCGCGGAGATCCCGAACCACCCGCTGGCGCGGCAGATCATCACGACCGTCGTGGTGAACGAGGTCGTCGACGGTGGTGGCATCTCCTACGCCTTCCGCCTGGCCGAGGAGATGAGCGCGTCGGCGACGGACGCGGTCCGCGCGTACGCCGTCGTCACCCAGGTCTTCGACCTGCCGTCGATCTGGCGGGAGATCGAGGCGCTGGACACGGTGGTGCCGACGGACGTGCAGGACAGCATGGTCCTGGAGACCCGCCGGCTGCTCGACCGCGCGTCCCGCTGGCTGCTGTCGAACCGCCCGCAGCCGCTCGCGGTCGGCTCCACGATCAACCGCTTCCGCGGCGTGGTCGAGGAGCTGAGCCCGTACGCCTTCGACCTGTTGCAGGGCAAGGAACTGGCCGTGGTCGCGGACAAGGCGGACCGGTACGTCGAGCAGGGCGTCCCGGCCGAGCTGGCCCGCAAGGTGGCCGCGCTGCTCTACATGTACGGGCTGCTCGACGTCACCGAGATCGCCGAGCTGGCCGAGCGCGAGTTCGGCCCGACCGGCGGCGCGGGTCCGGAGCGCACGCACCGCGAGACGGCCGAGCTGTACTTCGCGCTGTCCGACCACCTCGACATCGACCACATGCTGGACTCGGTGACGAGCCTGGAGCGCGGCAACCGCTGGCACGCCCTGGCCCGCCTGGCCCTGCGCGACGACTTCTACTCGTCGCTGCGGGCGATCTCCCTCGACGTGCTGAGGGCGAGCGACGAGGGCGACACGGCGAGCGAGAAGATCTCCAAGTGGGAGCAGGCCAACGCTTCCCGCCTGGCCCGCTCGCGCGGTGCGCTGGAGGAGATCAACCGGGTCCGCCAGCTGGACCTGGCGACCCTGTCCGTCGCCGCCCGCCAGGTGCGGAGCATGGTCAGGTAGTACGCACCGAGCACGAACCGGGGCGCCGCGAAATCCCCTTCGCGGCGCCCCGGTGCCAGTTGAACGTCAGACGACCTGGTCGAGTTCCCCGCGCTGGTCGACCGCCCGGCGGAGCCACTGCCGCCCGACCACGACCAGCAGCGCGACGCCGGCCGCCGCGACCGTCCCGGCGCCCGATCCCATCCACAGCCCCAGGACCTCCATGCCGTCGGCGGGCGACGGGATGTCGGCGAACGTGACGAAGACGAACAACCACGCGAGGACCAGCGCGCCGGCGGCGACGGCCCCGATCGCGACGTTCGTCCACCTGACCGAGCCCGGCTCGAACAAGGTGCCCTCTCCCGCGCGGTGCAGCACCCCTCCCAGCGCCACCGCCAGCACCTGCAGACACGCGACGAAGACGATCGCGGACACCACGAACGGCGTTCTCACGGCCTCGTAGGGCGGGAACAGCTCGACCTCGTTCGCCGCGGTCGCCGGGATCACCGCGACCTGCGCGAACAGCCCGCCGAGGAACGCGATGGCGAGCAGGGCCTGCAGGAAGGTCACCAGACACGAGACATGGATCGAGTATCGAGAGTTGCCTATCGACTTTCAATCGCTGCGTGTGGAGGTCCTGTGAAGGTTCGTGCGGTCGTGAGCGGTAGGGTCCCTGCATGGGTGTCTTCGTCACGGGTGTGCGGCCGCGGTGGTCGGACATGGATGCGTTCGGCCACGTCAACCACGCCAAAACGGTGACGTTGCTCGAAGACGCCCGGATCGAGCTGCTGTTCACGGAGGCGGCCCGCCACGGCGTCAAGGAACTCGCCGAGGGCATGGTCGTCGCGAAGCTCGTGGTCGAGTACCTCGCGCCGATCGTCTTCACCGGTGAGGACATCATCGTGGAGATGTCGGTGCGGGAGCTGAAGTCCGCGTCGCTGACGCTCGACTACGTGGTGCGCGGCAGCCGCGACGTGAACAGCCCGGTGGTCGTCAAGGCGGAGACGCTGATGGCGCCCTTCAACGTGACGACAGCACGTCCGCGGCGGCTGACCGAGGCCGAGCGCGATTTTCTCGCCGGGTGGCGGGCAGGGGGAAACGGTGCCTGATCTGGTGTTGGCCGACGCGGCCGAGAGAGACGACCTCGGGGCGTTCGCCGCACGCGCGGTGCGCCTCGACGCCCAGACGGTGGTGCGGCTGCGCAACCGCAACGAGGAGCTGCTCGACGCGTGGGTCGCCACGCCGTTCGACACCCTCGCGACGCGAACCGTTGCGGGACAGGCGAATCCCGCCGACGTCACGGTGTCCGGATCGGAGCTGCTGACGGGTCTCGCGGTCATGCGCGACGAGCGCATCGACCCGGGACCGGCCAAGGACCTGATGTGGCGCTCGGCCCTGCCGCCCGCGGAGGGCTGGCTCGTGGTCGACCGGCTGCCCGTCGCGGTCGTCGCGGAGATCGCGGACGAGGGCGTCGAGGTGGCGCGGGAGAACACCGGTCCCCAGGGGACGCCGCCGGCATCGCTGCTGGACCAGACGGTGCTCACCGTGACCGGGTCCGGGTTGGACGTGAAGGTCCCGCTGCGGGTCCTGTTCGCCTTGTCGGGCATGGGTTTCCTCGGCGACGACGGTGACGTCCGGGTGACGGCGACCGATTCGTGGCTGCGGATCGACGCCCGGTACGGCGCGGTCGTCCGCCGCCGCCACTCGATGCTGCCGCTGATCGTCTGAACCCGGGCCGAGCCCGGATCGGGCTCTTCTTCGACCTGGTCCTCGTCTTCACCACCACGCAGCCCCGCGACGTCGGTCTGCTGCTCGCGGTGGAGTGACGCCGTGGCCGAGGCGCGCTACGTTGGCGGCTCGGAGGGATCACGGCTGGGGGGCTTGTGGAGTTTCGCGTGTTGGGACCGGTCTGCGTCGTCGTCGACGGCAGACAGGTGCCGGTGGGCGGCCCGAAGCCGCGCACGCTGCTGGCGCTGCTCGCCACCAGGCCCGGACGCGTCGTGTCCGCCGAGCACCTCATCGACGCGATCTGGGGCGAGGACCCGCCGGACACCGCGCGGGCGTTGGTGCACACGTACGTCTCCGCGATCCGCAAGGCGGTCGACGCGGAGGTCATCTCCCGCGACGCGGGCGGCTACCGGCTCGACGCCGAAGAGGTGGACCTGACGGCGTTCCGCAGGGAGGCCGACGCCGGGGCGCGCGCCGTTCCTGACCAGGCCGTCGACCACTTCCGCGCGGCTCTGCGGCACTGGCGCGGTCCCGCGCTCGGCGGCGCGCAGGGCAGCTGGGCGGAGAACGAACGGGCCCGGCTCGAGGAACTGCGGCTGGGGGTCCTCGAAGACCTCGCCGAGGCCGGGCTCACGACCGGGCAGGGCGCCGACCTGATCGGCGAGCTCACCGAAGCCGTGGCGCAGCACCCGTTGCGGGAACGGCTGCGGGCCCAGCTGATGCGCGCCCTGCACCAGGCGGGCCGGCAGGCCGACGCGCTCGCCTGCTACCAGGAGGGCCATCGGGCGCTGGTCGAGGAGCTCGGCGTGGACCCCGGGCCGTTGCTGCGGCAGGCCCACGGCGAGGTGCTCGCCGAACCCCTGGCCCCGCCGGTACCGGAACCCGCGCCGGTCACGCCGCCGGGACAGCTGCCGTTCGACATCGCCGACTTCACCGGACGCGCGAGCGAGGTCGCCGCGCTCTCGCGCCGGCTCGTGGACACCTCGGGCTACCGGTTGTGCGCGCTCTCGGGCAAGCCGGGATCGGGCAAGAGCACGTTGGCGTTGCACGTCGCTCACCGCGTGCGCGCGCACTTCCCGGACGGTCAGCTCTACGCCTCGTTACGGGGAGTGCAGACCGTGCGCTCCGACCCGGCCGAGGTGCTCGTCGGGTTCTTGCGCGCGTTGGGTGCCGCCGATGCGGCGATTCCCGTTGAACTCGACGAACGTGCGCAGCTCTACCGCACGTTGCTGGCTGACAGACGCGTGCTGATCGTGCTCGACGACGCCTCCGACGAGCGCCAGATCCGGCCGCTGCTACCCGGCGCGCCCACGTGCGCCGTTCTCGTGACGAGCCGCGAACGCCTCGGTGCGCTGGGAGGCGCGCACCAGCTCGACCTGCACGTGTTCGACGACGCCGAGGCGTTGCAACTGCTGGACAGGGTCGTCGGGGGCGGCCGGGCGCGGCGGGAGGCCGAGGACGCCCAGGAGATCGTCCGGCTGTGCGGGCACCTGCCGCTGGCGCTGCGGATCGCGGGCGCCCGGCTCGCGGCACGCGTGCAGTGGCCGCTGGCACGCCTCGCGGACCGCCTCAAGGTGCAGCACAGGGTGTTGCAGGAGCTGATGATCGGCGACCTGGAGGTGCGCGGCAGCCTCGCGCTGAGCTTCGACGAGCTGGGGGAGCTGGAGCGGACCGCGCTGCGGCGCCTGGGCTTGCTGGACGTGTCGTCGTTCGGCGGCTGGATCGTCGCACCCCTGCTCGGCTGCGACGCCTACACGGCAGACGAGGTCGTGGAACGGCTCGTCGACGCCCAGCTGCTCGACCCGGTGGGTGCCCGGTACAAGCTGCACGACCTGACGCGGGCGTTCGCGCGGGAACGCGGTGAGGCCGAGGAGACGGGGTTCCCCGCCGTCGCGAACCGGGTCGCGCGCTGCCTGCTGGCGCTGGTCGAGGCCGCCGGGGCGCGGATGCCGCGCGCCGACTTCGACTGGGTCGAGACGTCGGTGTCGTTCCTCGACCGGGCCAAGATCGACGAGATCCTCGACGACCCCGAGGAGTGGTTCGACGCCGAGCAGACCGAGCTCGTCGGCTTCGTCGAACGCATCAGCGAGCTCGACCTGACCGAGGCCGCCTCGAAGCTCGCCGCGGCGCTCAGCTCGTCGCGGTTCGCCGTCCGCAACCTCTTCAGCCAGTGGTACCGCACGCACAACGCCGCCCTGGAGGCCGCACGGCGCGTCGGTGACAAGCTGGCGGAGGCACGGTTGCTCGCCGGCCTCGGCTGGCTGAGGTTCGAGCAGGACCGGCTGGACGAGGCCGCGTCGTACTACGAGCAGGCGCTGGAGCTGAGCGACGGCGTCCGGTTCCAGGCGCTGACGAGGCTGTCGCTGAGCACCGTGCACCGCGAGCAGGGACGGCTGGCCGAGGCCCGCACCGCGCTCGACCTGTCGCTCGCCGGTCTGCGCACGCTCGACGAACCGAAGGCGCTGGCGCAGGCGATCCACGGCCTGGGCCGGGTGCTGTGCGAGCAGGGGGACCTCGACGAGGCGGTGCGGTACTGCACCGACGCGGTCGCGCACTACCGCGAACTGGGCAACGCCCGCGACCTCGCCATCGCGATGCGGTCCGTCGGCATCGTCCACCGCGCGGCCGGGAGGCTGGACGAGGCGGACCGGTGGTGCTCGGACGCGGTGACCCTGCTGGCGCGGCTGGACAACAAGCTCGCGTCGGCCTACGCCGTGCAGTCGCTCGCCAAGGTGCGGGTGCGGCAGGGACGTGGTGCCGAGGTGCGCGAGGCGCTGGTCGAGGCGTTGGAGACGTGCAACGAGATGCAGGACGGGTTCGGGCAGGCCCTGGTGCTGCGCACGCTCGGGGAGCTCGAACTCGCGGAAGGCGACCTGGCGGAGGCCCGGCGACGGCTGGAGCACGCCCTGCGGTGGTGGGACGCGCTGGCGCTGACCGTCTGGCGGGCGCGGACCCTGCGCGACCTCGCGGCCGTCCTGGACGCCTCCGGGGAGTCCGGCGAGGAGCAGTGGGGCGAGGCTCTGGCGATCTTCCGCCGGTACGGCAACCGGGAGGCGCGCGAACCGCGCCTCCCGGTCACCCTGACGCTCTAGACGAGCCAGACGGCGGTGTCCGGCGGCAGCTGGTCACCGTCCATCGGGCCGGACGACAGCAGCACCTGGCCGGGCGGCAGCGGCACGGACGCGCCCGAGGTGTTCAGCGCGCAGATGAGCCCGCCGCCCTTGCGCCGGAACGCGAAGCAGCCCGCCGGGGCTCCGTACCACTCGAGCTCGTCGCCCGCGAAGCCCGCGTTGGACTTCCGGTGCTCCAGCGCCTCGCGGTAGAGCGAGAGCATCGAGCCCGGGTCCTCCAGCTGCGCCTCGGCGGTGAGGTGGCCCCACTCGTTCGGCTGCGGCAGCCACGTGCTGACGGCCGTGGAGAACCCGAACGGGGGCGCGGTGCCCTCCCACGGGATCGGCACGCGGCAGCCGTCACGGCCGCGCTCGGTGTGCCCGGACCGCTCCCAGGTCGGGTCCTGCAGCGCCCAGTCCGGCAGCTCCACGTTCGGCAGGCCGAGCTCTTCGCCGTTGTAGAGGTAGATCACGCCCGGCAGCGCCAGCTCGACCAGCGTCATCGCGCGGGCCCGCTGCTCGCCCAGCGCGCCACCGCCGTAGCGGGTCACGTGGCGCACGACGTCGTGGTTCGACAGCGTCCACGTCGCCGGCGTGCCGGACGGCGCGACGGCGGCCAGCGAGTGCTCGATCGCCGAACGGACGGCGTCCGCGTCGAAGCCGGCCTCGACCAGCCGGAAGTTGAAGCCCAGGTGCAGCTCGTCGGGACGGACGTAGGCGGCGAACCGCTCGTCGTCCTTCACCCAGATCTCGCCGACGGCCATCGTGCCGGGGTAGCCGTCCATGACCTTGCGGATCATGCGGTGGATCTCGTGCACGCCGTCGTTGTCGAAGCGCGGGTCGTGCGCGTCGTCGCTGAGCACGCCGGGGGCCTGGTGGCGGATCTCCATGTCCGGCAGGCCGTCGGGCTTGGCCATGCCGTGCGCCACGTCGATGCGGAAGCCGTCGACCCCGCGGTCGAGCCAGAACCGCAGCGTGCGCTCCAGGTCGGCGCGGACCTCCGGGTGCTCCCAGTTGAGGTCGGGCTGCTCCGGCGCGAACAGGTGCAGGTACCACTGGCCGTCCGGCACGCGGGTCCAGGCGGGGCCGCCGAAGACCGACGTCCAGTTGTTCGGCGGCTGCGAGCCGTCGAAGCCGCGGCCCTCGCGGAAGATGTAGCGGGAGCGCTCCATGCTGCCGGGACCGGCCTGCAAGGCCTCCTGGAACCACTCGTGCAGGTCGCTCGTGTGGTTCGGGACCAGGTCGACCGTCACGCGGATGTTGTGCTCGTGCGCGTCCGCCACCAGCCGGTCGAACGCGGCCAGGTCGCCGAACAGCGGGTCGACGTCGCGCGGGTCGGCGACGTCGTAGCCGTGGTCGGCCATGGGGGAGCGGTAGAACGGGGTGAGCCAGAGGGCGTCGACCCCGAGCAGCTCCAGGTAGCCGAGGCGGGACCGGATGCCTTCGAGGTCGCCGACGCCGTCGCCGTCGGAGTCGGCGAAAGAGCGCACGTACACCTGGTAGAAGACGGAGTCACGCCACCAAGCGGCCTCTTCGGCGATCTCAGGGGTGAGGTCGGAGGATCGTCGCACGAGGGGTCATCCTGCCATTCGTCTCGCTGCCAAAGGACCCGAACGGGTGATGGCTGGTCACGACCAGCTGTTCATCAAGCTGTTCGCGGCCATCTCCATGTAGTCCCAGAGCTGCTTGCGGTGGGCCTCGTCCAAGCCGGCCTCGTCGACGGCGATCCTCATGCAGCGCAACCACGCGTCGCGTTCGATCGGGCCGATCTTGAACGGCACGTGGCGCATCCGCAGCCTCGGGTGGCCCCGGTTGTCCGAGTAGGTGTGGGGGCCGCCCCAGTACTGCACGAGGAACAGCCGCAGCCGCTCTTCCGCAGGTCCGAGGTCTTCTTCCGGGTACAGGGGGAGGAGGACGTCGTCGGACTTCACCTCTTCGTAGAAGCGCGCGACGATGCGGTGGAACGTCTCCTCGCCACCGACCTGTTCGAAGAAGCTCACGGGGTTGCCCACCCACCCATCCTGACTCACGCGGGCAAGTGGGCGCAGGCCGCCCCGGTGTTGGCTGTGCCATAGGGGTGTGAACTGGCAGGACGCCGGATGATCACCGTCTCGAATGGGTGTTCCACCTCACCCGGCCTCCTGGTTTGGAGGACAGGCCCTCGCTACTTGGCGGTGAAGCCCGCTTCTTCCAGTGCGGGCATGAGCTGAGCGCGGAGGTTGCGCTGGACCGCCCACTGGCGGCCGGGACGCGTCTTGGCCGTGACCCGCAGCGTGATGCCCTCCGGCGTGAACTTCTCGACGCCGAGGACCTCGGGCTTGGCCGTGATGTCGGCCTTCAGCGGGTCCTTGTCGGCCACCTCGGAGACCTTGCGCTCGAGCACCTGGGTGGCCTCGGCGAGGTTCGCGCCGTAGCTCAGCGGCAGGTCGACGACCGCGACCGCGAAGCCCTGCGACGAGTTGCCGACGCGCAGGATCTCGCCGTTGCGGACGTACCAGACGGTGCCGTTCGTGTCGCGGATCGTCGTGGTGCGCAGGGCGACGGCCTCGACGGTGCCCGTGGCCGGGCCGAGGTCGACGACGTCGCCCACGCCGTACTGGTCCTCCAGCAGCATGAACATGCCGGCCAGGAAGTCCTTGACCAGGTTCTGGGCGCCGAAGCCGATCGCGACGCCCAGGATGCCCGCCGAGGTCAGCACGGGCGTGATGTCGAGCTTGACCACGATCAGGATCTCCAGGAACGCTATTCCGAAGATCATGATCGTGACGATCGACTTCAGCACCGAGCCGATCGTCCTGGCGCGCTGCTCGCGGCGCTCGGACATCAGGTTCCCGAGCGCCTGCGGAGCGCGTTCCCGCAACGGCTTGAGCAGGCCCGGCTTCCTGCCTTCCTTGCCGGGCGTGGTGATCCGGTCGATGACCTTGCGCAGCATGGCCCTGATCACGAACGCGGCGATCAGGATCAGAAGGATCTTGATGCCACCCGCGATGATGTCCGGGCCGTACTTCTCGAAGAAGCCGACCGCCTGCGCGGTCCTGTTCTCGATGTCATCCACGGGACTCGTCGCCATCACGTGGTCGTGCCCTCCTACAACTCCATGCCGGTGGCATTCGCGAGAAACGTCAGCTGGTCCACGGCGAGAGACACCGTCCGGCTGACCGACCGGCCCGCGTGACCGACCTCGGTCTCGCGGCGGATCAGCACCGGGTGCTTGGTCGGATCGCTCGACGATGCGTGCTGCAGCGCGGCACACATCTTCCTGGCGTGGTTGGGATCCACACGAGAATCCGACTCGAACACCGTGAACAAGACCGAAGGGTACTCAACGTCCGTTACCACTTGGTGATACGGCGAGTAGGAAAGCAGCCAGTCCAGTTCCTCGGCAACGCTCGCGCTGCCGTACTCGTCGGCCCACAACCGTCCGAGCAGGAACTTCTCGTAGCGCACCATGTCGAGCAGTGGCGCTGAGCACACCACGGCCGCGTAGAGCTCCGGCCGCTGGGTCAGCGCGGCGCCCACGAGCAGGCCGCCGTTGGAGCCTCCCATGATCGACAGCTGCTGCGGCGTGGTCCACCCTTCGCGGATCAGGTGCTCCGCCGCCGCGTGGAAGTCGTCGAACACGTTCTGCTTGTTGCCGCGCATGCCGGCGACGTGCCAGTCCTCGCCCTCCTCGTCGCCGCCGCGCAACGACACGTGCACCCACACGCCGCCCGCTTCGACCCACGCGAGCGTGGTGGCGCTGTAGCCGGGGCCGCGGCCGATCGCGAAGCCGCCGTAGCCCGTGAGCAGCGCGGGACGGGGCAGGTCGGGCTTCTGCTCGCCGCTGACGACGAACATCCGCACCGTCGTGCCGTCCTTGGACGCGTACGCGATCTGCTGCGTCGTCACGGCCGGCAGCTCGACCCGGCCCGGCGCGGCCTCGTGCAGGACCGTCTCGCCGGTGGACTTCGAGTACCGGTACACCGACTGCGGCGTGACGAAGTCAGTCCACCCGAACCACAGCGCGTCCCGGTCGTGGCCGGTGTGGACGTCCACGACGGACATGCCGTGCACCGACCCCGTGCCGGGCAGCGGGATCTCGCGCTTGTGCTCACCGGTCGTGGCGTCGTGCAGGTGCAGCTCGGACACCGCGTGCCGGGTGCGCAGGACGACCAGGTCGCCGTCGAGCAGGCGCACGCCGTCGAGCACCGAGTCGGGCTCCTCGCCGATCAGCTCGGTCCACTCGGTCGGGTTCGCGGGGTCGGCGACGCAGAGGCGCTGGCGGGGCGCGCCGTGGTTCGTGTGCAGGTAGAGCCTGCCGTCGCGGCCGACGGACGCGGAGCACTGCACCCCCGCCTCGGACAGGACCACGGCCTTGAGCTCGGCGTCGCCGTGCAGGTCCGCGATCCACACCGAGTCGTGCTTCAGGGTGCTGGGCGCACCGCTCACGACCAGCCAGCGGCCGTCGTGCGAGACGTTGAGCGTGTAGTAGAAGGTGGGCGCCTGGTCGTCGCCGTGCACGTTGAGGTCGGTCGCCGGGTCCGTGCCGACGCGGTGGCGCCACACGCGGCGGTGGAACAGCTTTTCGTCCTCGGGCAGCAGCGCCGGGTCGAGCTGGCGGACGTAGAAGAACTCCTCGCCGCCGGGCAGCCAGCCGATCGCGGAGTAGCGGCAGCGGTCGATGGGGCCCTCGATCAACTCGCCGGTCTCGACGTCGACGACGTGCAGCAGCGAGTGCTCGTTGCCGCCGACGGACACCTGGTAGGCGAGCCGCGTGCCCTCGAGGCTGGGGGACCAGCCGTCCAGGGTGGTGCTGCCGGACGGGTCGAGCGCGCTCACGTCGAGCAGCACGCGTTCGGTGCCGTCGGCCTCGCGCACCAGGACGACGGGGTGGTCCTGCTCGGGGCCGCGGCGGGTGAAGAACGCCCTGCCGGCGCGCCAGGTCGGGGTGGACACCGATCCCGTGCGCATCAGCTCCCTCAGCCTGGCGTCGAGCCGCTCGCGGCCGGGCATCGCGTCCAGCCAGGAGCGCGCCAGCGCGTCCTGGGCTCGTGACCACTGCTCGGTGCGCGGGTCCGCGACGTCCTCGAGCCAGCGGTACGGATCGGCGACTGCTCGGCCGTGGATCTGCTCGGCGAGGTCCAGCCGCTCGGCGGCAGGGTAGGTGATCGTCGCAGGCAGGGGCGTGGAAGGGGCTTCTGTCACCTTGTCCAGGGTAGCGGTTGATGAAAACGATCCCCGATAGGGACGTGGTTCACCCCGGGTTCGATCACACATCCGTGACGCGTCACTTATCACACGTGATTTTTTCCTGGTAAGTGTGGTCTCCTATGGCTGAACCGGTGGAGGTGGTCGCGTGCCAGACCGACAACCGACCCCTATCGGCACCTCGCTGCCAGGCGAGACGGCGCCGACGGTCCCCCCATGCCGAAATCAGCCCGAGCTGCGGTCGGTGCCGGACGGGGATCGGGGCGGGGGAGGTTCCGGTCCGACGCCGGCGGTCTTCCCCTGGGGAAGACGCAAGGTCCTGCTGCTGAACGCCACGTTCGAGCCGCTCACGGCGTTGTCGCTGCGCCGCGCGGTCGTCCTCGTGGTGTGCGGGAAGGCCGAAGTCGTGCACGGCGACGCCTCGGGGCTCGTGCTGCACTCGTCGAAGTCCGAGGTGCTCGTGCCGTCCGTGATCAGGCTGAGCACATATGTCCGTGTTCCCTATCGCGGCCGTGTGCCGATGACCCGAGCCGGGCTCATGCACCGCGACCGGTACCGCTGCGCCTACTGCGGCGGGCGGGCCGAGACGATCGACCACGTGGTGCCCCGCTCGCGTGGCGGACCTCACACCTGGACCAACTGCGTCGCCTGCTGTGCGAAGTGCAACCACCGCAAGGCGGACAAGCTGCTGTCCGAACTGGGCTGGCGGCTGCGCGTCGTTCCGGCGGCGCCGCGCGGCCCGCACTGGCGGTTGCTCGCCGGCGTGGCCGAGGCTGATCCGCAGTGGTTGCCGTACCTGGGTGAACCCGCGGCCTGAGCCGCCGTTGGGGTGGGTCAGGCCGCGAGGGAGAAGTCGTCGCGGCGCGCCGTGATGCGCACGGAGTCGTCGAGTGCGGTGATCCGCACGCTGTCGTCGTGTGCCGTGATGCGGACCGAGTCGTCGTGCGCCGTGATGCGCACGGAGTCGTCCATCGTGATGCGGACCGAGTCGTCCTGAGCAGTGATGCGGACGCTGTCGTCGTGCGCCGTGATCCGGACCGAATCGTCCATGGTGATCCGGACCGAGTCCTCACGCGCAGTGATCCTGACCGAGTCCTGCCGCGCGGTGATCCGAACGGAGTCCTCACGGGCGGTGATGCGGGCCGAATCGGCCATCGTGATCCTGACCGAATCGCTCGCGGTGATGCGGACGCTGTCGTCCATGGTGATGCGCACGGAGTCGCGGGCCGTGATGCGCACTGAATCGTGGGCGGTGATCCGAACGGAGTCGTCCATCGTGATCCGGACGGAGTCACTTGCGGTAATGCGTACCGAATCGTCCTTGTAGCTCGGAAGAGTGAAGGTCACGGCCTGCGGGCGGGTCATCGTGAACATTTTGTGTCCTCCAACTCGTCTGGGGCGGGTGCGCAAGACCCGTATAGGTGAAAAGCTAGGAGGTGGGTGTTCCGGGAACAAGACCCCAAACCGGCACCCGTTCGCCGCCGACCGGGTGAGGACTGACCGGGTGTAACCGCTGCGCCGCACGAGAGCACTCATTGCCCTTACTGGCCGGTATGGACACGCTCTGTAGCGTTCAGACTGATGGATCGTGATGTGCGTCATACCGTGAAAGGCGTGCATGAACGTGGTTTCCGAGCGCTCACCGCGGCCTGGGCCGTGTCGCTCGTGGGCGACGGCGTGCGCGTGGTCGCGCTGCCCTTGTTCACCGCCGCGAGCACGCGGAGTCCGCTCGCCGTGTCCGCCGTCGCGGTCGCCCTGACCCTGCCCTGGTTGCTCGTGGCGCTGCCCGCCGGCGCTCTCGTGGACCGCTGGAGGCCGAGAACCGTTGTCGTGGTCGCGCATTGGCTGCGCGCCGGGGTGACCGGAGTGCTCGCGCTGGCGGTCCACACCGGACACGCGACGGTCGTCGTCTTGTGCGCCACGGCTTTCGTGCTGACCTCCGCCGAGACGTTCGCGGACTCGGCGTCGCAGGTGCTGCTCGTCGAGCTGGCAGGACCGGACCTGGAGGCGGCCAACGGCAGGTTCGTGACGGTCGAGACCGTCGGCATGGACCTCGCGGGCCCGCTGGCCGCCGCGGCGCTGTTCTGGTGGGCCCCGGCGGCCTGCTTCGCGCTCGACGCGATCTCCTTCGTGGCCGCCGCGGTGCTCGTGTCCCGCGTGCCGGACGTCGCCCCCGACCGCTCGCGCGGTGATCTCCGCGGTCAGCTCGCCGAAGGTGCCGGGTTCCTCCTGCGGACTCCCGGCCTGCGGTCACTGGTAGTTGCCGTTGCAATCACGGCTTTCGCCGCGGCCGCCGTCAACGCCATGTTGGCGCTCTACTCCATCCAGGTGCTCGGCCTTGCCGAACCGGTGGTTCCGGTGCTCGTCGTGTGCATGGCGGCCGGTGCTCTGCTAGGGGCGCGGGTATCGTCGCGGCTCGCGTCGCGCTGGGGTGCCGGCCGGGTCATGGTCGGGTTCCTCGCTCTGCTCGGCGCGGCGTTCGCGCTGTTCGGGCTCACGCCGTGGCTGGCGGTGGCCGTGGTCGCGTGCGTGCTGTTCGGCGTGGCGTCCGCCGGCTGGAACGTGCTGTCCGCGACCCGGCGCCAACGGCTCACGCCGGGGCCGATGATGGGCCGCGTGACCAGCGCGTACCGGGTGCTGGCCTGGGGGTTGTCCCCGCTCGGTGCGGGGCTGGCGGGCCCGCTCGCCGCGGCGACGTCCCTCGGCGCGGTCTACGTCGTGGCGGGCTCGGTCGTGGGACTGACCGCGATCTTGCTGGCCCGGCCGCTCGCGCGCTCCTGAGTTCGGCTACCGTACCCGCCGTGACCATCGTGGAGACCGTTCTCGTCTTCGCGTTGATCCCGCTGGCGATCTACGGCGTGATCACGCTGCTGACGGTGAGGCCAAAGGCCACCCGGATCCCCCGGTACCGGCCCGGCCAGGAGTGGGGCTACGCCCCGGTGTGGTGGAGTGCGAACCCGGCTGGGCTGAGCGCGGAGCACCACAGCGCCGCCGAGCCCGCTGCTTCGGGTTCGACCGCCAAGGGAGGTGCCCGTGGCAACTGGTAAGGCGATCGAGGCCGTCGACCCGTCGACGCTGCCCCTCGGAGCCGTCGTGACGAACAGCGGCCGGGTGTCCGCGGCGAAGATGTACGAGCCGCACGCGCCGGAGCTGCCGTTCACGCCGACCCAGCTCGCGCAGCTGGACGAGGCGCTGACGCTCTCCAGCCGCACGACCGGCCTGGACTTCAGCGTCTACCTCGGCGAGCTGGGCAGCAACGCCCACGAGCGCGCCCAGGAGCTGCACGCCTCCACCGAGCGCCCGTCGCACCACGTCCTCGTGGCCGTGTCGCCGGGCGAGCGCGTCGTCGAGGTCGTGACGGGCGAGGAGTCGCACCGCCGGCTCGCCGACCGCGGCGCCAAGCTCGCGGTGATGAGCATGGTGGCGTCCTTCAAGGAGGGCGACCTCGCGGGCGGCCTCGTGTCGGGCCTGCGCATGCTGACCGACCAGGCGGGCCACGCGCCGCGTTCCTGACGAACGTCCGAGCGACGCCCCCGGCCCCGCGCCGGGGGCGTTCGCGTGTCTAGGGCTCGACGGCGTTGCGCGCCACCACCAGACCGGAGATCTTCTCCCAGCCCAGCTTCCGGTAGAGGTGCACGCCGTCGGCCGAGGCGAACAGCAGCCCGGTCCGCGCCCCGCCCGCCACCGCCTCGCCGGTCAGCGCGCCCATCACGACGCTGCCGAGCCCCCGCCGCCGGTGCGCCTGCGCCGTCTCGATGCGGTGGGCGACGGCGTCCTCGCCGACGACGGCCATCAACCCGCTCGCCGCCACCTCGCCGTCCGCCAGCACCCGCACGCCGATCACCGGACCACCGGTCACCTCGACCGCGTAGCCCGGCGGTGGTTCCGGTGCCGGGTGGCCCGCCAGCGCGCGCCGCATGAACGTCTCGTCCGGCCGCGCGACGACCAGCCCGGCCGCTTCGATCTCCGCGATCACCCTCGCCGGTGCGTGCGTGGGCACGCTCAGCCAGTTCGGTTCCCGCGAAGCGGCCACGACCCGGGCCATCGCGGCGGTCTGCGCGTCGTCCGTGGCGATCCACTCGTACACCCGGTGCGGCCGGTTCACGTGCACGACCAGGTAGCCGTCGCGGTGCTCGGACGTCAGCCCTTCGGCCGCGGTCCAGCCGCGGTGCCAGCGCTCCACCAGTTCGCCGATCATGCTCGTGACGTTATGCGAAAGCCCCGCACCGCGCGAACACGGTGCGGGGCTTCGCCACGAGCGTCAGGAGCGGTCGAACTCCTGTGCCGCAAGGGCCCGCACGATGCCCGCCCGGCCCTCGGACACCAGGCGGCGCAGGGCCGGCGGGTGCTCGTCGGCCAGCCACGCGTCGGCTGCCTCCACAGTGGACTTCGAGATGGCCCACGCCGGGAACATGCCGACCACCACGGACTGCGCGCGCTCCGAGGAGCGGCGGTCCCACACGCCCTTCACGTCGGCGAAGTAGCGCTCGACGTACGGGGCGAGCAGTTCCTTCTGGCCGGGGTGCGAGATGCCCGCGATGATCGCCTCGCTGACCGCGTTCGGCAGGTCGTCGTCGTTCACGGCGCGGTCCCACGCCTCGTCCTTGGCCTCGGTGGTCGGGCGCAGGGCGCGGGCCGACTGGGCGCGGCGGTGACCGGTGGAGGTCGGGTCGCGCTCCTCCTCGGCGTTGATCTCCGCCAGGTCCGCCTTGCCGTGCGCGACGAGGGCCTGCAGCAGGCGCCAGCGCAGGTCCGTGTCGACGTCCAGGCCCTCCAGCACGGCGCTGCCGTCGTACCAGCCGCGCAGGACGTCCACAGTGGAGTCGTCGAGCACCGACGAGGTCAGCGCGTTGACGAACGCCAGCTGGTGGTCGGAGCCCGGCTCGGCTGCCCGCGCCAGCTCCAGCGCCTTCGCGACGAACCGGCGCCAGCCCTCGGCGCGCCACGAGTCGTCCGCGTAGGACGACAGCGAGGTCTGCGCCTGCAGCAGGAGCCGTTGCACCACGCCGACCTCGGTCTCGGAGCCCAGGCCGCCGAGGACCAGGTTCACGAAGTCGCGGGCCTTGAGCTCGGCCTCGCGGGTCATCTCCCACGCGGCCGACCAGCACAGCGTGCGCGGCAGCGGCTCGGCGATGTCGGAGATGTGGTCGATCAGCGCGGCCAGCGAGTCCGGGTCGAGGCGCATCGTGCAGTACGTGAGGTCGTCGTCGTTGACCAGCACGATCTTGCCGCGGTGCACGCCGACCAGTTCGGGGACCTCGGTGCGGTCGCCCGTCACGTCCAGCTCGTGGCGGTGCGTGCGGACGAGCTTGCCGGAGCCGTCGTCGTCGTAGACGCCGATCGCGATGCGGTGCGTGCGCAGCTCACCGGCACCCGGACGTGCGCCGCCCTGCAGCACGGCGAACTCGGTGAACTTCCCGTCGGCGTCCACGGTGAACTTGGGGCGCAACAGGTTCAGGCCCGTCGTCTCCAGCCACTGCGCGCTCCACCACGACAGGTCGCGGCCCGACGCCTCCTCCAGCGCGCCGAGCAGGTCCGCGAGCGTCGCGTTGCCCCAGGCGTGCTTGGCGAAGTAGACCCGCAGGCCCGCCAGGAAGTTCTCCAGCCCGACGTACGCGACGAGCTGCTTCAGAACGGAAGCGCCCTTGGCGTAGGTGATGCCGTCGAAGTTGACCTCGACCGCCTGCACGTCCGGGATGTCCGCGGCGACCGGGTGCGTCGAGGGCAGCTGGTCTTGCCGGTAGGCCCACGACTTCTCGATCTTGGCGAACGTCGTCCACGCCTGGCGGTACTCGGTGGCCTCGGCCTGCGCGAGCACGGACGCCCAGGTGGCGAACGACTCGTTCAGCCACAGGTCGTCCCACCAGCGCATGGTGACCAGGTCGCCGAACCACATGTGCGCCATCTCGTGCAGCACGGTCTCGGCGCGGCGCTCGTAGAGGTAGCGGGTGACGCGGCTGCGGAAGACGTAGTCCTCGAGGAACGTGACGCAGCCCGCGTTCTCCATCGCGCCCGCGTTGAACTCCGGCACGAAGCACTGGTCGTACTTGCCGAACGGGTACTGCACCCCGAACGCCTTGTGGAAGAACCCGAAGCCCTGCTTGGTCTCGGTGAACAGCCGCTCGTGGTCCATGTGCGGGGCGAGCGAGGCGCGGCAGTAGATGCCGAGCGGGATCTTGAAGTCGCCCTCGGCGAACTCGTCGCGCCACTCGGCGTACGGACCGGCGACCAGCGCCACGATGTAGGTCGACATCGGCTTGGTGGTGGCGAACGTGTGCACGTCCGCGCCGCCCTCGCCGGCCTCGGTGGCGATGATCTCGCTGTTCGAGATGACCTTCCAGTCGTGCGGCGCCGTCACCTTCATGGAGTACACGGACTTGAGGTCGGGCTGGTCGAAGCAAGCGAACATGCGCTTGGCGTCCGCGGTCTCGAACTGCGAGTACAGGTACACGCCGCCGTCGACCGGGTCGACGAACCGGTGCAGGCCCTCGCCGGTGTTCATGTACCGGCAGTCGGCCTCGATCGTCAGCTCGTTGGTCTCCGCGAGGTCCGGCAGCTTGACGCCGTCCTCCTCGCGGTAGTCGGAGACGTCGAGCTCGCTGCCGTTGAGCACAGCGCGGTGCACGGTCGCCGCCACGAGGTCGATCCACGAGGAAGCACCCGGAGTCCGGCTGCGGAACACCACGGTGGTGGTGGAGCGGAACGTGTCCGAACCCGGCTTTCCGCCGCCGTCGGTCAGGTCCAGCTCGATCCGGTAGGACTCCACTTCCAGCAGCTCAGCACGTTCCTGAGCCTGGTCGCGGGTGAGGTTGGGCGCGGCCACTGGTCACCTCGTCTGCCACGCGTTTGGTTACGCGCTGACGTCGTCGGGAATGGTTATGACTCCCGCATCCAATCACGGAACCGGCGCACGGGAAGAGATGACGGGGTGATCTGGTTGGGCTGATGGGGCGATAACGCCACCTACCGTCACTAAAGGGGCACGCATGACCGACAAGGCGAAGGTCGACTTCTACTTCGACCCACTTTGCCCGTTCGCCTGGATCTCCTCCCGGTGGATCCTCGAGGTGGAGAAGGTCCGCGACATCGACCTGAGCTTCCACGTGATGAGTCTCGCCGTGCTGAACGAGGGCCGCGACCTGCCCGAGCAGTACCGGGAGCTCATGACCAAGGGCTGGGGTCCGGTCCGCGTCGCCATCGCCGCGGAGCAGAAGTTCGGCAACGAGGTGCTGCCGAAGCTGTACGCCGCGATGGGCACGCGCATCCACAACGAGGGCAACCAGGACTTCGCGGAGGTCATCGAGCTCGCCCTCGCGGACGCCGACCTGCCCGCCGAGCTCGCCGAGGCCGCCACCTCGACCGAGTACGACGAGGCCCTGCGCGCCTCGCACCACCGCGGCATGGACCCGGTCGGCATGGACGTCGGCACGCCGACGATCCACATCGACGGCGTCGCGTTCTTCGGCCCGGTGCTGACGAAGATCCCCCGCGGCGAGGAGGCGGGCACGATCTTCGACGGTGCGCGGATGCTGGCCGGCTTCCCGTACTTCTTCGAGCTCAAGCGCACCCGGACGGGCGAGCTCGACTTCAGCTGAGCCGCTCCGGTACCGGTCGGCGGTGGATGGCGCCGTGCCGAGGTCTTCGCGACCCGGTGCGGCGCCATCGCCGTTCACGCGTACGGGTGACGCTCGGTAACGGGAGCCGGTGCCTTCCGCGACAGGCCGGTCATGCGCACCGCCCTCACCGCCGCCTCGCTGTTGTTCCTGACCGCCGCGTGCACGCCGACCACCACCACTTCGTCGTCGAACGCACCCACGCCGTCCGCCGCGTCCACCTCCCGGACGTCCCAGCCCCCGACGACCGCGGCCGCGTCCGAGGTGAAGACCTGCACCGTGCCGAACGTCGTCGGCATGATCCACCAGACCGCGCAGGACACCATGCAGAAGGCCGGCCTGTTCTTCCTCACCGAGGAGGACGCGAGCGGCCAGGGCCGTCTGCTCGTCAACGACCGCAACTGGAAGACCACCGCGCAGAACGTGGCGCCGGGCGCGGTCGTCGACTGCGACACGAAGATCCTGCTGACCGCGCAGAAGATCGACGGGTGAGCACCGGCGACCACGCGGGGCCGGCGTGACCCCGGCGGGCGGATGTGACACCCTGGAGCCCGTCTGCGTCGCAAGTGTCACACCCCGCCTGGAGGGCTCCCGTGATCGAGGTAGTCAACCCCGCCACCGAGGAAGTCGTCGGCACCGTCGCCGAAGGCACGCCGGCTGACGTCGACGCGGCCGTGTCCGCCGCCGTCGCCGCCTTCCCGGCGTGGTCGCGGACCTCGGTCGGCGAGCGCGCCGAGGTGGTCCGGACGATCATCGACGGGCTGAGGGCGCGGTCCGGGGAGCTTGCCGCGACCATGACGCGGGAGATGGGCACGCCGCTCACCTTCAGCCAGAAGGTGCAGGTCACGAACCCCGTCGCCATCGCGGAGGGTGTCGCGGACGTGCTGGAGGACGGGTACTTCGAGCCGGAGGAGATCGGCAACTCGCTGGTCTTCCGCGAGCCGGTCGGGGTCGTCGCGGCCATCACGCCGTGGAACTTCCCGTTGCAGCAGATGGTCGCGAAGGTCGTTCCGGCGCTCGCCGCGGGCAACACCGTGGTGCTCAAGCCGAGCGAGCTCGCGCCGGGCACTGCGGACCTGCTCGCCGAGATCGTCGCCGGGGCGACTCCCGAGGGCGTGTTCCAGCTCGTGCACGGCACCGGGCCGGTGGTCGGCGAGGCACTGGCCGCGCACCCCGGCGTCGACATGGTGTCGTTCACCGGGTCGACCAAGGCCGGGCGGCGCGTGTCGGCGGTGGCCGCGGAGACGGTGAAGCGGGTCGCGCTGGAGCTCGGCGGGAAGTCGGCGTGCATCGTGCTCGACGACGCCGATCTCGGGCGTGCGGTGAAGATCGCCGTGGCGAACTCGTTCATGAACAACGGCCAGGCGTGCAGCGCGTGGACGCGGCTGCTCGTGCCGGCCGACCGGCACGACGAGGCCGTGGAGCTCGCCGCGCAGGCCGCCGCGAAGTACGTCCCGGCCGATCCGGGTGACCCGCGGACGCGGATCGGGCCGGCCGTGTCGAAGGCGCAGCGCGACCGGGTCGTCGGCTACATCCGCAAGGGGGTCGAGGAGGGCGCGCGGCTCGCCGCCGGCGGGCCCGAAGCGCCGCTCCCGCAGGGCTTCTACGTCACGCCGACGGTGTTCGGCGGCGTCACGCCGGAGATGACGATCGCGCAGGAGGAGATCTTCGGGCCGGTGCTGTCGGTCATGCCGTACACCGACGAGGACGACGCGGTGCGCATCGCGAACTCGACCATCTACGGGCTGGCGGGTGGCGTGTTCTCCGCCGACACCGACCGGGCCCTGCGCGTCGCCAGGCGGCTGCGCACCGGGCAGGTCGACATCAACGCCGCCGCGTTCAACACCAGCGCGCCGTTCGGCGGCTACCGGCAGTCGGGCAACGGGCGCGAGTTCGGCAGGTTCGGCCTCGACGAGTTCTGCGAGCTCAAGTCGGTCCAGCGGTAATTGAGCTGCGGGAGTCGCCGTGGCGGCGTATCACTGCCGCTATGGCTGACTCGGCGCTGAGCATCAGGACCATCGACAGCACCGACCTCCCGGACTTCCACCGGGTGTTCGCGTGGTCGTTCCTCGACGAACCTGCGGAGGACCACCGCTGGCTCAAGGTGCTCGAACTGGAACGGACCCACGCCGTGTTCGACGGCGACGAGATGATCGGCACCGGCGGCGTCCTCACCCGCGAGCTCACCCTGCCCGGCGGCGTCCAGGCGGGGGTCGGCGCGGTGACCGTGGTCGGCGTCAAACCGGGCCACCGCCGCCGCGGCATGGCCTCGCTGCTGATGAGGACGCAACTGGACGACATCCGCCGGGCCGGGGAGTCGATCGCGGTCCTCTGGGCGTCGGAGGGCTCGATCTACCGGCGGTTCGGCTACGGCGAGTACGCGTCGAGCCTGGCGAAGCTCACGATGCCGACGCGGATGCCGTTCCACCCCGGCGTGTCCGTGAGCCCGGCGCGGATCCGGCAGGTGGCGCGCGAGGAAGCGATGCCGTTCATGCGCGAGGTCCACGACCGCGTGCGCCGCGTGAAGACCGGCTGGCTGAGCCGGGTGGAGAAGTCGTGGGAGGTCCACCTCGCCGACGCCGAGGGCGACCGCGGCGGCCTCACGTCCTACCGCTACTGCCTGCACCCCGAGGGGTACGTGGTGTTCCGCGTGAAGCACAACTCCGACAGCGGCGGCCCGAAGCACGAGCTGCACGTGCGCGAGCTGGTGTGCGAGACCGACCAGGCCTACGCGGACCTCTACCGGTTCCTGCTGGACCTCGACCTCGCCGGCAGCATCTCGTTCTTCACGGCGGCGGACGACCCGGTCCTGCACATGGTCGACAACCCGCGGAAGGTGATGCGGGAGCTGACCGACGCCCTGTGGCTGCGGGTCGTCGACGTCGAGAAGGCGCTGCCGCTGCGCCGGTACTCGTCCGATGTGGACAGTGTGCTGGAGGTCGAGGACCGGTTCTGCCCGTGGAACTCCGGCCGGTGGCGCTTCACCGCGAAGGACGGCGAGGCCGTCGTCACGCGCACCGAGGACCCGGCGGACGTGTCGCTCGACGTCGCCGCGCTCGGCAGCGCTTTCCTCGGCGGCGCCCGGCTTTCCGTGCTCGCGCGGGCACACCGCGTGGTGGAGCACACGGCCGGACACGTCAACGCGCTCTCGTTGGCCTTCCTCGGCGAACGTGAGCCGCATTGCCCCGAGGTGTTCTGACGGAACTACCAATGGCGTTCACACGTTGCCGGATTACCTGGCGTGGGAGGTAATGCCGTGGGCACCATCGTGTGGGTCGTTGTGCTGGTACTGCTGGTCGCGGGCGTGTTCTACCTGGTCAGCCAGAGCAACGCGCGCAAGGCGCGGGAGCTCGACGACGCCAAGGCGGAAGCACGCCGCTGGGTCGAACGGCTGGGCGGGCAGGTGATGAGCCTCACCGGCAGCAACGCCGCGGCGACGCAGGCGATGGCGGACGCGTCCGAGCGCTTCACCGCCGCCGGGTCGCAGATGGAGCAGGCCCGCACGATCCCGCAGGCGCGGCTCGTCACCGAGACGGCGATGGAGGGCCTGCACTACGTGCGCGCGGCCCGGGAGGCCATGGGCATGGACCCCGGACCCGCGCTGCCCGAGAGCGCCGCGCAGAGGCAGGCGGGTGCCGTCAGCGAGAGCCGGCAGGTCAGCGTCGAGGGCCACCGGTACGCCGCCTCGCCGAACTCCGGTTCGGGCACGCCGTACTACTACCCCGGGGGCGTGGTCGCGGGCCGTCCGGTGCCGCGCGGCTGGTACTCCGAGCCGTGGTGGAAGCCCGCGCTCGTGGCCGGCGCTTGGGGCGTGGGCACGTTCCTGCTGATGGACGCCATGTTCTCCGGCATGCACGGTGTCGGCGACTACGGCATGGGCGACATGGGCATGGGGGACATGGGCGGCGCCGCCGACATGGGCGACGCCGGTGGCTTCGACTTCGGCGACATGGGCGGGTTCGACTTCTGAGTGCCCGTCGGTCGAGCACCGTCCGGCCGCACCCCGGGAAAACCGGCCCGACCTCGGGTCAGGACTGGCAGACGGGACACCAGAAGAGGTTCCGGCCTGCCAGTTCCGTGGTCAGGACCTCGGTACCGCAGAGGAAGCACGGCTCTCCGGCGCGGCGGTAGACGTAGACCTCACCGCCGTGCCGGTCCACGCGCGGCGCCCGGCCCATCGCCTTCGGCAGGTGCTCCTTGCGGACGGTGTCGATCCGGCCGACCTTCACGCCGTCCTTCATCAGCACGACCAGGTCGGCCCAGATGGCGTCCCACAGCTCGCGGCTCACCTTGTCGCCGGTCAGCAGCGGGTTCACGTTGTGCCGGAACAGCACCTCGGCGCGGTAGACGTTGCCGACACCCGCGAGGACCCGCTGGTCCATCAGCAGCACGGCGAGCGACTGCCTGGACCGCGTGATCCGCTCGAAGGCGAGGCCGGGGTCGGCGTCGCGGCGCAACGGGTCGGGCCCGAGCCGGTCGCGGATCGCCTTGGCCTCGGCCTTGTTCAGCACCTCGCACGCCGTGGGCCCGCGCAGGTCGGTCCAGTGCGTCTCGCCGACCATCCGCATGCGGACCTGGCCGACGGGCAGCAGGACCGGCAGCGGCGACTCGGTGAACGTCCCGTACAGCCCTAGATGCACGTGCACGATCGCGTCCGGACCGTACACGTGGAACAGGTGCTTGCCGTGCGCCTCGGCGCGGACCAGCGTCCGTCCGTCCACAAGGGACGCCGCGAAGCGTCCCTGCGGACTGCTGACGGACACGGGCCTGCCCGCGTACCGGCGCTGGTGCAGCCGCGCGAGGCGGTGCAGCGTGTGGCCCTCGGGCATCAGGCCTTGTTCTCGGCGGGGTTGGTCTCGTAAGCGCTCACCTGGTCGATGCGGCGCTGGTGGCGCGGCTCGCCCGAGAACGGCGTCCTGAGGAACGCCGACACGATCTCGGTCGCCTCCTCCGCCGAGTGCTGGCGGGCGCCGATGCCGACGAGCAGGGCGTCGTTGTGCTGGCGGGCGAGCTGGGCGGTGTCGACGTTCCACGCCAGCGCGGCGCGGGCGCCCTTCACCTTGTTCGCGGCGATCTGCTCGCCGTTGCCCGAACCGCCGATGACGACGCCGAGGCTGCCGGGATCCGCGACGACCTTCTCCGCGGCGTCGACGCAGAACGACACGTAGTCGTCCTGGGCGTCGTAGGTGTGGGCACCGACGTCGACGACCTCGTAGCCCTGCTCGGTGAGGGCCGTGGTCAGGTGGGACTTCAGCTCGAAGCCAGCGTGGTCTGCTGCCAGATAAACGCGCACGTCACGGAGTCTGACACGCTGGTGGGTGTGTTCAGCCAGGAGGGGTACCAGCTGAGGCTGGAGTGGGGGCCCGAGGGCGTCGAGGCCCTGCGGGGCTGTGACGTGCTGGTCGTCGTCGACGTGCTGTCGTTCACCACGTCCGTCGACCTCGTGGTCTCGGGCGGTGGCCGGGTGCGGCCGTCGCGGTGGGGACCGGCATCGGGCAGGACGCCGCGACCGGCATCACTCGTCGGCGCCACCGGTGTGGTCGACCTGCCGTCGCCGAACGGGTCGAACCTCTGCGAGCTGGCGGCGCGGACGGGCGCCCACGTGCTGGCGGCCTGCCTGCGCAACGCGGAGGCGGTCGCGCGGCGCGCTCAGGAGCTGGGGGAGACCATCGGACTGGTCCCGGGCGGCGAACGCTGGGGGCTCGACATGTCGACGAGGGGCGGGCCGCGCGAGTTCGGGCCGTTGCGGCCGTGCGTCGAGGACTACCTGGGGGCGGGCGCGGTGCTGGCCGCGCTGACCGGGAAGGCCTCACCGGAGGCGCGGCTCGCCGTCACGGCGTTCCGGGGCACCGACGTCGCCGCCGCGGTCCGGGAGTGCGGGTCGGGGAGGGAGCTGATCGGCAACGGGCACGCCGCGGACGTGGAGCTCGCGGTCGAGCTCGGCGTGAGCGACACCGCACCGGTGCTGGTCGGCGGGGTGCTGCGGTGATCGAGATCGCGGACGGCGTGTTCGTCCGACGGCACACCGAGCTGGACCTGACGCTCGGCCACGTCACCGGTTCCGGTGACTCGCTGCTCGTGGACGCCGGGATGGACCCCGCCCTGGCGCGCGAGATCAGCCCGTCGCGGATCGTGTTGACGCACAACCACTTCGACCACGTGCTGGCCACCGAGGCGTTCCTGCCGTGCGAGGTGTGGGCGCACGAGGACTGCGTGGTCGACGAGAGGCTGCTCGACGACCGGGCGAAGTACTACCGCGACCCGTTCGAGGGCAGGCTGGTCGCGCCCACGCACACGTTCCGCGACACCGTCACGCTCGACGTCGGCGGCCGGCGGGTCGACCTGCACCACTTCGGGCCCGCGCACACCTCGCACGACGTCGTCGTGCACGTGCCGGACGCCGGGGTGGTGTTCGCGGGCGACCTGGTCGAGCAGGGCGCTCCCGCGCAGGCGGGCCCGGACGCGACGCCGTCGAACTGGCGCCACGTCCTCGACCTGCTGCTCCGGCTGGACCCGCGGATCGTCGTGCCGGGTCACGGGGACCCGGTCGACGCGGCGTTCGTGCGGGAGATGGCTATCCCGGAGGCCACGTGAGGCCGCGCCCGCCGAGGACGTGGCAGTGCACGTGGAAAACGGTCTGGCCGCCGTCGCGGCCCGTGTTGAACACCAGCCGGTAGCCGGAGGAGTCGATGCCCTCCGACTTCGCGACCTGGTGCGCGGTGGCGAGGACCTGCCCCGCGAGCGCCGGGTCGACGTCGCCGATCTCCCGGTGGTGCTCCTTGGGGATCACCAGGACGTGCGTGGGCGCCTTGGGGTCGATGTCGCGGAACGCGAGGGTCGTGTCGGTCTCCGCCACGACGGTCGCCGGGATCTCGCCCGCGACGATGCGGCAGAACAGGCAGTCGGTCACACCGGCATGGTATTGGCAACGGGCATTGGGCCCGATGGCCTCTGTCGCCCGTGCCCGCCCGCGGTGGAGCATGGCCGGGTGAAGGGCACCAAGCTGCTGGTCGTCGTGCGGTGCCTCATCAGTTTCGCGATCGGCCTGCTGCTCCTGCTCCTCGCGATCCGCTTCGGTGAGGCGCTCTGGCGCGCCGTCCAGTAGTTCCTCAGTGGACGAAGCAGAACTCGTTGCCCTCGGGGTCGCGCATGACCTGGAAGCTGCCCTGCTCGTCGGTGTGCACGACGCCCTCGCGGGTGGCGCCCAGGCTGACCGCCTTCACGACCGACGCCTCGATGTCGTCGACCTCGAAGTCGAGGTGCAGCCGGTTCTTCACGTCCTTGCGCTCCGGCACCGGCTGGAACGACATCCGCACACCACCGGGCGGCTCGACGTGCGCCCAGCCGTGCGCGCGGTTCACCGGCTCACCGCCGAGCAGCTCCGCCCAGAACCGGACGAGCTTGCCGGGGTCGTTGCTGTCGATGACGATCTGTTCGAGCCTCACTTCTCCACCAGCTTCTCTCGTGCCCAGTCACAACACAGGTCGAGCAGGCCGAGCAGGTCGCGCCCGCGGGCCGTCAGCTCGTACTCGACCCGCGGCGGGTTCTCCGCGAACGCCTCGCGCGAAACCGCCCCGTCGCGCTCCATCGCCCGCAGCGTCTCGGTGAGCACCTTGGCCGTCACGCCCGGCAGCCCGGCCCGCAGTTCGGTGAACCGCCGCCGCCCGCCCTGCAACGCCCGCAGCACGTGCGCGGTCCACTTGTCACCGATGCGGTACGGCAGTTCCCCGTGCGCGCATTCCACCTGGTCACCCCCGATGTCGTTGCGGGAACCGGACCCCCGCACCCTACCTTCGCGCTCATGGCGAAGATCGTTGTTTTCGGGGCGTCCGGCCAGGCGGGACGCCGGATCACGCAGGTGGCGCGCGCCCGCGGTCACGAGGTGACGGAGGTCGGCCGCACTCCCGGGGTGCAGGCCGCGGCGGAGGTGGCCGCCGCGCACGACGTGGCGGTGAGCGCGGTGGTGGACCTCTCCCGCGACCCGGCGGAGTTCTACGCGGAGGCGGCCCGCGCACTGGTGGCCTCCGGCGCCGGCCGGATCATCGTGGTCGGCATCTACCCGCTGCTGGAGACGGCGCCGGGGCTCCGCCTGGTCGACGGCCCGGACTTCCCGGCCGAGCACCGGCCGTTCTGCCTGGGCCACGCGGCGGGCGTCGAGGTGCTCGCGGCCTCCGAGGCCGACTGGCTGGTGATGAGCCCCGTCGGCGACTTCGGCGGCACCGCGACGGGCACGTACCGGATCGGCTCGGTCGACCCGGCCGGCGAACTGACCTACGAGGACTTCGCGCTGGCCGTCGTGGACGAGATCGACCGTCCCGCGCACCGCCGCACGCAGGTGGGCATCGCGTCGGCGTGAGCCGCACGACACAGACGGGGGTCCGGGGACCGCCCCGGCAGGGGTCTGGGGGCTCGGCCCCCAGGGAAAATGCGAGAGGCCGACCCGGTCTGCGCTTTCGCAGACACAGGTCGGCCTCGGCCGCGAGCGGGCGACGGGAATCGAACCCGCGTAGCTAGTTTGGAAGACTAGGGCTCTACCATTGAGCTACGCCCGCATTGCCGCCCCTGAGGGGCTGCGGTTAATACCTTAGCGGGTGGCGGTAAGCTTGGTGCAACCGGGGCGTGGCGCAGTTTGGTAGCGCACCCGCTTTGGGAGCGGGGGGTCGCAGGTTCAAATCCTGTCGCCCCGACGGTTGACGAAACCCGCAGCGACCTCGCCGCTGCGGGTTTTCGCATCTAGGCCATGTCCTCGGCTAGGTAGCGGCTCGCCCACGCCGCCAGCACCCGTGCCACGTAGGCGGCGTCCGCGCGGTCGGTCAGCAGGTGGTCGCCCCCGTCGAGCGAGACGAACGACTTGGGGTGGCGGGCTGCGTCGAAGATCACCCTGGCGTTGTCGACGCCCACCGTGTCGTCCTGCGGGGAGTGCATCACGAGCAGTGCGCGGTCGAGGCCCGCGATGCACGCGGTCTGGTTCTGCTGCTTGATGTCGAGCAGGAAGTCGTTGCTGATCCGGAACGGGCGCCCGGCGAGCAGCACCTCGGCCACGCCGTCCGCCTCGATCTGCTCCCGCGACGAGCCGAGCAGGTGTTCGACGTGGGCGGTGTCGGCGGGGGCGCCGATCGTGGCGACCGCCCTGACCTCCGGGATCCGGTGTGCGGCGGCGAGGACGGCCGCGCCGCCGAGCGAGTGTCCGATGAGGACGCTCGGGGCGCCGATGGTGTCGCGCAGGTGGTCGGCGGCGCAGACGAGGTCGTCGACGTTGGACGTGAACGTCGTGTTCGCGAAGTCGCCGTCGGACTGGCCGAGGCCGGTGAAGTCGAAGCGCAGCACCGCGACGCCGTGGGAGGCGAGCTCGCGGGCGATGCGGGTCGCGGCCACCGAGTCCTTGCCGCAGGTGAAGCAGTGCGCGAACACGGCCGTCGCCGTGACGTCGCCGGCGGGCAGTTCGAGCCGGCCCGCCAGTGCCTGGCCGTGGGCGCCCGCGAAGACCGCTTTCCGGTTGTCCATGCCCTCTATGGTGCGTCACGTGCGCTACCAGTACCTCGACGCCCGGCTGCGGCAGGCCTTCGACGACGCCGGGCTCGACCGCGGGCAGCGGGCGTTCCTGCAGGGGGTGCTGCGCGCGCTCGATCCCGACGCGCATCTGGGGGAGCACGTGGCGGGGCTGAACAGCGCGTTCCTCGCCGTCACGCGGGCGAAGACCGCGCTGGAGAGCCACGCCGCCGAGGACCAGCCGCGGTGGAACCTGCTGCGGCGCGTCATCACCACCTCGCTGGCGTGCATGGACGCCGCCAGGCCCGCGTACGCCCACGGTGGCGCGAAGGAGCTCGCCGCGGCGCGCAAGGTCCTCCTCGGGGTCGAAGCCGCCATCGCGGCCGACGGGCAGAGGCTCGACCCGGTGGTCACGGCCGCGGCGGCGGCGAAGCTCGACCCGGGAGCGCTGGAGAAGGCCGTGCGGAGCTGGCTCGCTCCACTGTGGAACGGCGTCGGGCTTTCGTCGCGCACCAGGATGACCGCCGAGATCGCGGTCGTCGTGGCGGTGCACGGCAGAGACGGCAGGGAGTTGCGGGCCGATCTGCTGCGGTGGCTCAAGAAGCCCGGCGACCTCGGCCGCGTGCTGTGGCCGGAGCCGCGCCGGCACGTCGTGGCGTTCGTGGTGCGGGGGGCCCGCGTGCTGCGGCACCTCGACGGGCTGCTGCCGCAGGCGCGTCAGGAGCCGTTGCACCGCAACAGGTTGCCGAAGGACGACTTCCTCAAGGACGCGGTGGACGGGTCGTCGGTGCTGGTGCGGCTGCCGGTCGAGGCGGCGGACGTGCACACGGCCGCGCTGAAGGGGCGCCGGATCCTCAGCGAGGTGCTCGACCAGTACGCCGCGGGGGAGCGGCTCACCGAGCTGACCATCGCACCGGTCTGGCAGGTCAGCGGGCCGGGCGGCCGCGTCACGCGCGGCACCGAGCACCGGCGGACCGTGAACAACGCCTACCCGCTCACCGCGTACTGGCCCGCCGAGCTGCGCAGCGCGATGCGGGTGGCGAACCTCGCACGTCAGGTCGACGCGCCGATGGCCAGCGCGGGGCTCGCGTGGAGCGCGCTGGAGGCGACGGGGCTCGACCCGGGCAAGATCGCGTGGCTGGCGAAGGCGTGCGCGCTGCAGGTGTTGCGGCAGCACCTGGTCAGCCTGCACGTCGTGCTCACCAACCACGACACCGAACTGCGCAAACCGCTCGACGCGCACGTGCCGACGACCGGGGTGAAGCACCACCTGAGGTCCGTGGACGCCTGGCTGGAGGTGTTGGTCGAGCACAACCGCCCGGACGAACGGCTCGCGGCCGCGCAGCGGGCCGTCACCGCGCTGGCGGAGAACGAGGGCGGGCTGGTCCACGACCTGGCGGGGCTGTGGCGCGACCGGCTCGCCGACTCGAAGGTCCTCGCGGCCTGGCTGCGCGAGCAGGAGGACACCGCCGCCGCGTTGCTGGAGTGGCTCTACGTCACCCGCAACCTCGCGTTCCACGCCGGGCGGTTCGCCTCCCCTGCCGACACGCTCACGGCCCACGCCGGGCAGGCCGTCGCGGACCTGACGCTCGAGTTCCTCGGCAACTGGCGGACCGTCGAACGGCGGCAGGGCCGGCAGGAGACCTCCGCCGTGGAGATCTACCGCCGGCTCGCGCAGCGGGAGGACCAGTTGGTGGCCCGGCTCAAGCGCACGGGATCGGTGCGCAGGCTCAGCGTCGAGGACATCTCCGGCCCCGACGAGAAGTGGTGGTCGCGCGGCCGGAACTGAGGACGGAAGTTACGGCTTGGCCCTCGTGAGCCAGTCCTCGACGCGGTCCGGGTTCGCCTCGACCCACCGCTTCGCCGCCTCGTCCGGCGACATCTTGTACTTGGCGATGAACGACGCGACCGTGTCCTGCTCGTCGTTGCTCCACTGGAAGTTCTGGACCAGCCGTGCCGCGGGCCCGCCCTTCTCGACGAACTTCTTCGAGGCGATCTTGTCGAGCTCGTAGCGCGGGTAGTCGCAGGCGACCTCGGCCGGGTCCGCGTCGCAGCCCGCCGTGTACGCGGGCAGGTCGATCTTGACCAGTTCGATGTCGAGGTGCAGCCACTGCGGCTCGAAGAAGTAGCCGATCAGCGGGGTCTTCTTCTCCTCGGCCTGGCGGAACGCCTTGATGAGCGCCTGCTCGCTGCCCGCGTAGACGACCTTGTAGTCGAGGCCGAGGTTCCTGACCAGCGCCTCGTCGTTCGTCACGTACGAGGGGTCGCCGTCGAGCACCTGGCCCTTGCCGTCGGACTGCGGGGTCTTGAACCTGTCCGCGTACTTGTTGAGGTTCTGCCAGTTCGTGATGTCCGGGAATTCCTTCTTCATCCACGGCGGCACGTACCAGCCGATCACGCCCTTGTTGCCGGTCGGGCCGACCCGCACGGCGGTGCGCTTCTCCTCGACGTACTTCTGCTTCAGGTCCTCGTGGCCCCAGTTCTCGAGGATCACGTCGATCTCGCCGGAGTCGAGGCCCTGCCAGGCGGTCTGCTCGTCGACCTCCTTCTTCGTGACCTCGCAGCCCAGCCGCGTCTCGGCGAGGTGCGCGATCACGGCCGCGTTCGCCTCGTAGCCGACCCACGGGTTGACCGCGATGGTGAGGGAGTCGCAGGGCTCGGTCGGTGTTGCCGGACTGGAGCGGGGTGACGCCGTCGATCCGCTGCCACAACCGGCGATCGTCACCACGAACGTCATTGCCAGAGCAATTCTGGGGGCTTGCACGAACAGCTCCTCGTCGGGGGGAACGAGCGGTTCAGGAGACCGGCGAGTTCACCTTTTCCCCAACGATCAGACAGAGTCAAGTCATAGGATGATTGGTTGTCCAAAAAGGAGCGGATTCGTTTCGGGCCTTGACCGTACCCGTGCGACAGGTCAATGCTGTCGCGCATCGAGAAACGGTGTGCGCAGTCCGCAACAGGTCGGAGTGGTTTGGCGTGGATCCCGTGATTTCGGTCAGGGACCTGTGGAAGGTGTTCGGACCCAAGGCGTCGCAAGTGGTGGGTTCGGACGAGCTCAGGGCTTTGCCGCGATCGGAACTGATGGACCGGACGGGGTCCGTCGCGGCCGTGCGGGGAGTGGACTTCGAGGTCGCTCCAGGGGAGATGTTCGTGGTCATGGGCCTGTCCGGGTCCGGCAAGTCCACTTTGGTCCGCTGCCTCACGAGGCTCGTGGAACCGACCGCGGGCGCGATCACGTTCGAGGGCGAGAACATTCTCGAGGCGGACGCCAAGCGTTTGCGCGAACTGCGTAGGAACAAGTTCTCCATGGTGTTCCAGCACTTCGGACTGCTCCCGCACCGCACCGTCGCCGACAACGTCGGTTACGGTCTGGAAATCCGCGGGGTACCGCGCGCGAAACGCGGGGAGCGCTCCCGGGAAGTGATCGATCTGGTGGGGCTGACCGGATACGAGAAGTCGTATCCGGATCAACTCTCCGGTGGTATGCAGCAACGCGTCGGCCTCGCGAGAGCACTCGCCGGCGATCCCGATGTTTTGTTCTTCGATGAACCTTTCTCGGCGCTCGACCCGCTGATCCGGCGCGACATGCAGTCCGAGGTCGTCAGGCTGCACCGCGAGGTCGGCAAGACGATGGTCTTCATCACCCACGACCTGAGCGAGGCGCTCAAGCTCGGCGACCGCGTCCTGATCATGCGCGACGGCCGGGTCGTGCAGGTCGGCACCGGCGACGAGCTGGTCGGCGCGCCCGCGGACGACTACGTGCGCGACTTCGTGCGGGACGTGTCGCGCCCGGACGTGCTGACGCTCAAGTGGATCATGCGTCCGCCGCGTCCCGGCGACGACCTGGACGGACCGGAGCTCGCGCCGGAGACCGTGGTGCGCGAGGCCGTTCGCGGCGTGCTCGGCGCCGGCAAGCCGGTGAAGGTCGTGCGCGACGGCGAACTGCTCGGGGTCGTGGCCGACGAGGAGATCCTCGGGGTCGTGGCCGGGGAGGCGTGATGGTCGCCGTCGCCGCCCCCAAACGACCCCCTCGGCTGCTGCGGCACAAGAAGGCGCTGGTCCTCGGCGGGATCGTGCTCGCCTGGGTCGTGCTGTGGGTGGCGCTGCGCAACGTCGGCACGTTGCCGCTCGACGCCTCCGAGCTGACGCCGCTGCACCGGTGGGTCAACGACGTCAACGACGCCGTCGGCGCGTCCAGGAACTCCAGCCCCGTCTTCCTGCACTTCTTCAACGAGATCCGGCTCGTCATCGACGAGTTCGTGACGTTCGTCCAGGCGTTGATCGCGCAGCCGTCGTCCGGCCGGCCGGTGCCGGTGATCGGCTGGCTCGGCGTGGTCGCGATCGCGGGCTTCGTCAGCCTCGCGGTCGCCGGCTGGCGGGTCGCGCTGCTCGCCGTGGCGGGCTTCGTGTTCCTGGGCCTGCAGGGGTTGTGGCAGGAGAGCATGGACACGCTCTCGCTGACGCTCTCGGCGGTCGTGATCTCGTTGCTCTTCGGCATCCCGCTGGGGATCTGGGCGGGTCTGTCCGACCGGGCCCACCGGGTCATGACACCGGTGCTCGACTTCATGCAGACGATGCCGACCTTCGTCTACCTGGCGCCGCTGACGCTGTTCTTCCTGATCGGACCGGCCTCGGCGACGATCGCGACGCTGATCTACGCGGCACCGCCCGCGATCCGGATCACCGCGCACGCCATCCGCTCGGTACCGCGCGACACCGTCGAGGCGTCGGAGTCCCTCGGTGCGACGCAGACGCAGACCTTGGTGAAGGTGCTGCTGCCGTCCGCGCGCAAGACCATCGTGCTCGGCGTCAACCAGACGATCATGGCCGCGCTGTCGATGGTCACGATCGCCGCGCTGATCGACGCGCCCGGTCTCGGCAAGACGGTCGTGAAGGCGTTGCAGACGCTCGACGTCGGCACGGCGTTCAACGCGGGCCTCGCGATCGTGGTGCTGGCGATCGTGCTGGACCGCGTGACGACCGCCGCCACCGAGCGCCGCGGGCTCCCGCGCTGGGCGCTGTTCGGCGGGCTCGGCGTCACGGGCGTCTGCGCGTACCTCTCCCACACCTACCTCTGGGCGGCGGAGTTCCAGGCCGACGTGGAGATCGGCAGTTCGATCACCCGGGGCGCGACCGCCGCCACGGAGTGGGCGCAGGACTCGCTGCCGGCGCTGACGAACGGCTTCAAGGACTTCGTGACGTTCGCGCTGATCAACCCGTTGCAGGCGTTGCTCGCCGAGTCGCCGTGGTTCCTCGTGGCGCTCGTGGTCGTGGCGCTGTCGTTCCTGGTCGGCGGCCTGAGGCCCGCGATCGTCTCCGCCGTGTGCCTCGGCCTGCTCGTCGCGACGGGGCTGTGGCAGGACTCGATGATCACGCTGGCGTCCACGCTGGTCGCCACGATCATGGTGATGGTCCTGGGCGTTGTCGTCGGTGTCTGGATGGGGCGCAGCAGGCGCGCGGACCGGATCGTCCGGCCGGTCCTCGACGCCGCGCAGGTCATGCCGGCGTTCGTCTACCTGGTGCCGTTCCTGGCGTTGTTCTCCGCCTCGCGCTTCACGGCGATCATCGCGGCCGTGGTGTTCGCGGCCCCGGTCGCCATCAAGATCATCGCCGACGGCGTCCGCGCCGTGCCGCCCGCGGCGGTCGAGGCGTCCACGGCGCTGGGGTCGAGCTCGTGGCAGACGATCGTGAAGGTCCAGCTGCCCATGGCGCGCGGGGCGTTGACCCTCGCCGCCAACCAGGGATTGGTCTACGTGCTCTCGATGGTCGTCGTCGGCGGGCTCGTCGGCGCCGGCGCGCTCGGCTACGACGTGGTGGCCGGGTTCTCGCAGGGCCAGTTGTACGGCAAGGGGCTCGCGGCCGGTGTCGCGATCGTCGTGCTGGGCGTGATGCTCGACCGCCTCACCCGGGCGGCCGCCCAGCGGTGGACCAACTAGGAGGTCTGGGAAGTGGGTAGGCACAGCGTGCTGGGAGCGGTGCTGGTGGGAGCGCTCGCTTTGGCCGGTTGCGGTGGCGCCAAGGTCGGTGACACCTCCTCGGGTGCGACCGGCGACTGCGGCACGTTCAACCTCGCGATCAACCCGTGGGTCGGCTACGAGGCGAACGCCGCCGTGCTCGCTCACGTGGCCGAGAAGGAGCTGGGCTGCAAGGTCACGAAGAAGGAGCTCAAGGAAGAGGTGGCCTGGCAGGGCTTCGGCACCGGCGAGGTCGACGCCGTCGTGGAGAACTGGGGCCACGACGACCTGCGCAAGAAGTACATCGACGAGCAGAAGACCGCCGTCAGCGCGGGGTCCACCGGTGTGAAGGGGCAGATCGGCTGGTACGTGCCGCCGTGGCTCGCCAAGGAGCACCCCGACATCCTCGACTGGAACAACCTCAACAAGTACGCGGACAGGTTCAAGACGTCCGAGTCCGGTGACAAGGGCCAGCTGCTCGACGGCGACCCGTCGTTCGTGACCAACGACGAGGCCCTGGTGAAGAACCTGAACCTCGACTACAAGGTCGTCTACGGCGGCAGCGAGACCGCGCTGATCCAGGCCTTCCGCCAGGCGGAGAAGGACAAGAAGTGGGTCATCGGCTACTTCTACTCGCCGCAGTGGCTGCTCAACGAGATCAAGCTCGAGAAGGTGAAGCTGCCCGAGTACAAGCCCGGCTGTGACGCCGACGCCGAGAAGGTCGCCTGCGACTACCCGGACTACGACCTCGACAAGATCGTGTCCAAGAAGTTCGCCGACGCGGGCGGCCCGGCCTTCCAGCTGGTCAAGAACTTCCAGTGGACCAACGAGGACCAGAACACCGTGGCGAAGTACATCGCCGAGGACAAGATGAAGCCCGAGGACGCCGCCGGGAAGTGGGCGGACGCCAACGCCGACAAGGTCAAGGCGTGGCTGCCGGCCAAGGCCTAGGAGCGCTCCGGCCGTGGGGGTGGTTCCCGTTCCCGGACGAGAGGAACAGGGCCACCCCCACGGCCACCCCCGGCATCACGCAGCCTGTGGTCCGGCGGGAACCTCAGGCTCGTGGCGGTGTGTCATGCGGTGCCACCACGACCGCTCCTTGCCACCGTTGCGGTAGTACTCCCGCGCACGGCGTGCGTCCTCGCGCAGCGCCTCCTGCCGGTAGTCCATCTCCGCCTTGATCGCCTCGGGCGTCCATTCCATCCGACTCACTCCTCAGTTCGTTCTCCGACGAGGATGAGATTGCTCCTGAGGGGTGAACCCCGGCATCGGACGATCACCCATGGTCGCGCCGCAGAACCCCTTACGCCGCCCTCCCGCGGCCGGAACAGCGGATCCCCGCGGCCGGGGTAAGGGGCCGCGATCGACGCCCCCGTCCACCTGCCCGCGCGACCTGCGAAGTTCTTCACCGCCGGGCAGGCGGTCGCTGCCTGCTCCAGGCGGTGTGGGACCAACCCGGCGAGGCCGTCGCCGGTGAAACGGGAAACCCGGCCCGCGAGGGCCGGAGCCTCCCGTCTCCGGCAGCGGAGGAGAGGTCACCTCGTGAATCGCAGGGTGATCACTTGGAAGGGGCGGAGCACCACCTCGGCCGACGCGTCGGCCAGTGGCCGTTCGAGCAGGTCGGTCTCCTGGATCCGCCGGTGGGCGAAGGAGGTGCTGATCGAGGCGCGCGCACGACCGCCGTGCGCCTCGTAGAGCCGGACGACGACGTCGCCCGACCTGTCGTCGGCCAGCTTCACGGCCTCGACCCTGACCGCGGGGTTGTCCGTGCGCACCAGGGGTCGCGGTGCCGCGGAGCCGCGGACGGACCGCGGCGGCAGGTTGATGCGGTAGCCGGCGTCGATGGCCGCCGGCAGGTCGCCGACCACCAGGGCGTAGCGGAAGCGGTGCTCGCCCTGGTCGGTTTCCGGGTCGGGGAAGCGGGGTGCGCGCAGCAGGGACAGGCGCACGGTCGTGGTGGTGCCGCCGTCCTCACGGGTGGTGCGGGTGACCTCGTGGCCGTAGGTCGAGTCGTTGACCACCGCGACGCCGTAGCCGGGTTCGCCGACGTGCAGGAAGCGGTGGGCGCAGATCTCGAACTTCGCCGCCTCCCACGAGGTGTTGGTGTGCACCGGGCGGTGCAGGTGGCCGAACTGGGTCTCGGCCGTGGAGACCTCGGCGCGCAGGTCGAGCGGGAACGCGATCTTGAGCAGCTTCTCGCGCTCCTGCCAGTCGACCTCGGTGGTGAAGTCGACCTGCTTCGCGCCCTCGCGCAGGCGGATGGTCTGGGTGAGCACCGAGTCGCCGAACTCCGCCCGCACGACCACGCCGTCGGAGGTGTCGACGCGTTCGGACGGGATCAGGTCGGCCTTCCAGTTGCGGTAGAAGGGGTCGATGTCCCAGGCGTCCCACTGGTTCGGGTTGTCGCGGTGCAGTTGCGGCATGCCGGCGAAGCCGTGCGGCGGCAGCACCTCGCGGCCCTCTTCGAGGTCGAGGACCGAGGTCACGATGCCGTCGGCGTCGATCGTGACGCGCAGCCTGCCGTTGTCGAGCACGCCGTCCGCCGGTGCCACGAACGGCCGCGGGGCGTCGCCGCCGAGCACGTCGAACGTCAGCTCGTCGTCGCCCTCGCCCTTCAGCGCGTCGACGGCCCGGGCGGTCAGCGCCTCGAGCTCGGACGCCACGCGGGCGTAGGTGGCCTCGGCCTCGCGGTGCACCCAGGCGATCGAGCTGCCGGGCAGGATGTCGTGGAACTGGTGCAGCAGCACGGTCTTCCACAGCCGGTCGAGGTCGTCGTACGGGTACTCGGCACCCGCGAGGGCAGCGGCCGCCGACCAGTGCTCGGCCTCGCGCAGCAGGTGTTCGCTGCGGCGGTTGCCCTGCTTGGTCCTGGCCTGGGTGGTGTAGGTGGCGCGGTGCTTCTCCAGGTACAGCTCGCCCGCCCACACCGGCGCGTCCGGGTACTCGTCCTGTGCCGC
This sequence comes from Lentzea sp. CC55, assembly GCF_021056325.1. NCBI lineage: Bacteria > Bacillati > Actinomycetota > Actinomycetes > Pseudonocardiales > Pseudonocardiaceae > Lentzea > Lentzea sp. CC55. The sequence goes on from NZ_JAJCXE010000043.1 coordinate 119,390, forward strand.
CTGGAAGAAGTCGCGGGGAGGTTCGACGCGCACGGTCGGCGAGCCTTCGAGGTTCGCGACGCGGTGCGCGGTCTCCATCATCTCGCGGGTGGGGCCGCCACCGCCGTCGCCGTAGCCGAACGGCACCAGCGACCGCGAGGCCTTGGCGTGCTCGGCGAACTGCCTGGACGCGCGCGCCAGCTCCTCGCCGGACAGCGACGAGTTGTAGGTGTCGACGGGCGGGAAGTGCGTGAAGATCCGCGTGCCGTCGATGCCCTCCCACCAGAACGTGTGGTGCGGGAACCTGTTGATCTGGTTCCACGACAGCTTCTGGGTGAGGAACCACCGCGAGCCGCTCAGCTTGATCAGCTGGGGGAGCGCGGCGCTGTAGCCGAACGAGTCCGGCAGCCACACCTCCTCGGTCTCGACGCCGAAGTTGTCGAGGAAGAAGCGCTTGCCGTGCACGAGCTGGCGCGCCATCGCCTCGCCGCCGGGCATGTTCGTGTCGGACTCGACCCACATGCCGCCGACGGGCACGAACTGTCCACCGCGGACCTTCTCGCGAACGCGCTCCCACACGTGCGGGTGGTGCTCCTTCATCCACGCGTACTGCTGGGCCTGCGAGCACGCGAAGTAGAAGTCCGGGTACTCGTCCATCAGCTTCGTGACGTTCGAGAACGTGCGGGCGCACTTGCGGACGGTCTCGCGCAACGGCCAGAGCCACGCGGAGTCGATGTGCGCGTGACCGATCGCGGAGACCTTGTGCGCGGAGGCGTTCGCGGGCAGCGCGAGGACACCGGCCAGCTCCGCGCGGGCGAGGCCGGCGGTGGCGGCGACCTCGTTCAGGTCGAGCACGTCCATCGCCCGGTCCAGCGCGTGCAGGACCTTGTGCCGGCGCGGGTCGTGGCCGGGCAGTTCCCCCATCAGCGACTGCAGCACCTCGATGTCGAGCATCAGGTGCCACACCTGCGGCCGGAACACCGCGAGCTCGGCCTTGAGGATCCTGTACAGCGGCTCGGTGCCCGCCGTCCGCTTGTCGCCCAGCGGGGTCGGCAGGAACGGGTGGAAGTCGAGGATCGTCGGGTTGCCGGCGGCCTCCAGGTAGAACAGCACCTCGCGGCCGTCGACGGGCAGGTGGGTGTTGCGCGGCTCGATGCCCTTGATCGGCTCGCCCCGGGCGTTGTAGGCGAGGCCCTCGGACTGGAAACCGGGACCGGGGTGGGTGAAGCCGAGGTCCAGCACGACCTCGACCTGCTCGCCCTGCCACGACTCCGGGACGGTGCCGCTGAGGCGGAACCAGCTCGTGCTCCAGGGCGCGCCCCACGCGTCGCCGACCGCCGCCGGGAGGTAGGTGGCTTCGAGGGCTTCGGCGACCGGGACGGGCTCGTCCGGCACCGTCCAGACGGCGAGTTCGAGCGGTGCGGTCTCGCCGTAGACGGCCGGGCGGATGCGTTCCTTCAGCGTGCGGTTGAGCCGTTCTTCCAGCAACGCGCGTTCGTCGTGCATGTCGTCTACCCCAGTTCGATCGAGGCACGCACACCCGTGCGCGCGAGGGCCATCCACTCGTCGAAGAAGGCGCCACCGGGGCCCCACGAGGGCCGGTCGCCGTGCAGCGTGATCGGCGTGCGCTCGGCCGGCGCGGGCGGCGTCGTCCGAGCGATCCGGGCGATCACCTCGCCGAGCGGCTTGACCTTGCGTTCGGTGGTCATCAGCCCCAACTCGTACTCGCGTTCGGGGAAGTCCACCAGCGCACGGTCGACGTCGAACGAGCACCACCACGTGACGCCCCAGAGGTTGGCGCACGTCAGCACGTTCGCAAGCGTTTGCTCGGCGAAGTCGGGCGCCTGCTCGGCGCTGATCTCGGGCTGCGCGGCGCCCACCTCCTGCAGCCACACCTGCCGCCGCGGGTCCTTCGCGTGGGCCTTCGCGAGCTCGACGAGGTACTCGGCGTGGTGGACGCTCTCCGGCGACATCGGGCCGTAGCGCTGCGCAGTGCCGTTGAAGACCCACGAGTGCACGGTCGTCATCGCGCCCTTGTTCGCCGCGTGCTCGGGTAGGAACGAATGTTCGCTCTCGTACCAGACGGCGTCGTACTCGGAGTGCACGTGCGGCTGGTGCGGCGCTGCTTCCGCGCACTCGGCGAGCAAGGTGTCGATCCACTCGGCGGCCTGCTCGGGCGTGCACGGGTGGGACTCGGTGAGCAGGTTGACCTCGTTGCCGAGGGTGAAGCCGAGGAAGTTCGGCCGTTCCCCCAGCTCCTGCGCGAGCGTGCGGATGTAGAGCTTCTGCCCGCTGATCACGTCGAGGTTGGTGAAGATGTTGGCGCGGTGCCAGGTCTGCACCCACGACGGGTAGAAGTCGAAGCTCGACAGGTGCCCCTGCAGCACGTCGACCTGCACGTCCAGGCCGAACTCGTGCGCCGCGTCGAGCACGTGCCCGAGCTGCTCGACCGCCTTCGGCCGGACGAGGCCGCGGTTGGGCTGGAACACCGGCCACAGCGGGAACACCCGCACGTGGTCTAGTCCCAGCCCGGCGATCGCCTCGAAGTCGGCTTTGACGTCGTCCAGCGAGAAGTCGAGCCAGTGGTGGAACCAACCGGTGGACGGGGTGTAGTTCACGCCGAAACGCAATGGTTCATCCCTTGATCGCGCCTTCTCCCACTCCGCGGAAGAAGTGCTTCTGCAGCAACAGGAACAACAGGATCAGCGGGAGGACGGCGATGATCGTGCCCGCCGCCACCAGCCGCTGGTTCTGCACGAACGTGCCCTGGAGGTACGCCAGGCCGATGGTGAGCGTGTACTTCTCCTGGTCGCTCAGCACCACGAGCGGCCACAGGAAGTCGTCCCAGCTGAACATGAACGAGAACAGCGCCACCACGACCAGCGTGCCCTTCACCGACGGCAGCGCGAGGCGGGTGAAGCGCTGCCACGCGTTGGCGCCGTCGATGATCGCGGCTTCCTCGACTTCGGCGGGAAGTGCGAGGAAGGCGTTGCGCAGCAACAGGACGTTGAGCGCGGCGATCGCGCCGGGCAGCACGACCGCGGTCAGGGTGCCGGTGAGGCCGAGCCCGCGCATCACCAGGAACAGCGAGATGAGGATCGCCTCGAACGGCACCAGGATGCTGCTGGCGAAGATCACCGCGGCGAACCTGCGTCCCTTGAACTCCAACCGTGCCAACGCGTAGCCGGCCATCGCCGCGCCGAGGCAGTTCGTGGTGACGTTGACGCTCGCCACGCCCAGCGAGTTGAGCGCGAACGTCCAGACCGGCACCACGTCGGCCACGGCCGCGTAGTTGCCGAGGGTCGGGTCGTCCGGGATGAAGTCGGGCACGAAGACGTCCTCGTTCGGCCCCTTGACGCTGGTCGCGAACTGCCACAGGAACGGTCCGATGCTGATCGCGAGGACGGCGAGGAGTGCGCTGTACCGCAGTGCGAGCTTCACAGCTGCTCCTCCCCGCGGTTGAGCTTGAGGGTGACCAGCAGCAGCCCCAGCAGGACCACGAACAGCACGAGGCTCAGCGCGGACGCGTACCCGACCTCACCGGTGAGACCGCGGCCGACGGACTGGATGAGCAGCACCATCGTGGTGCTCGCCCCGCCGGGCCCGCCGGTGCCGCCGGACAGCAGGTAGATCTCGGAGAACACCCGGAACCCGTTGACCGCGCTCAACGCCGCGACCAGCACCATGGTCGGCCGCAGCGCGGGCACGGTGACCGACCAGAACCGCCTGACCGGCCCCGCGCCGTCGACCATCGCGGCCTCGTGCAGGTCCTTCGGCACGTTCGCGAGCGCGGCCAGGTAGATCACCATGTAGTAGCCCAGGCCGCGCCAGACCGTGACGACCATCGAGCTGACCAGCAGCAGCGTCGAGTCGGTCAGGAACGGGATCCTGGCCCCGCCCAAGGCCTCCACGACGTTGTTCACCAGGCCGCGGCTGTCGAGCAGCCACGTCCAGATGAGCCCGACCACGACCGTGGACGCGATCACGGGCGTGAAGAACGCCGTGCGGAAGATCCCGATGCCCGGCACGACCTTCTGCGCGAGCACCGCGATCAGCAACGGCAACAGCACCAGCGGCGGCACCACGCCGACCATGTAGAGCGCGCTGTTGCGGGCCGCCACCCAGAACTTCGGGTCCTCCGCCATCCGCACGAAGTTGTCCACGCCGGTGAACCGGCCGCCGCCCAGCGCGCTCGCGTCGGTGAACGCGAGCACGACCATGTTCACGAACGGGAAGATCGTGAACATCAGGCAGATGGCCAGCCCCGGGGCCAGGAACAGCCACGGCGTGTAGGGCCGGTGCGTCACTTGAGCAGCCTGTTGCACTCGTTCACGGCGTCGTCCAACGCCTGCTTCGCGGACTTCTTGCCGAGCATGGCGTCGGCGAGCTGCTGCAGCAGCGCCTCCCGCATCTGGTCGCTGAACTGCACCGGCGTGTAGTTCACCGCCGTCTTGAGCTGCTTGGCCGCCGCGACCCGCACGCGGGCCTCGTCGGTGCCGTCCTCCGTGGTGAAGTACGGGTCGTCGCCGCCCCGGGACGTGCTCGGGAAGATCGAGGCGAGCTTGGCGAACGCGACCTGGTTCTCGGCGTTGGTGAGGAACCGCCCGAACGCGAGCGCCGTGGCCTGGTTCTTGCTGCTCTTCGGCACGCTCACGCCGTGCAGGAACATGTTGGCGCTGCCCGTGTTCGTGATGGGCTTGGTGATGCCGACGTTCGCGTAGAGGCTCGGCGCGTCCGTCTTGAACTTGCCGAGGTCGTACGCGCTGCCGGGGTTGAGCGCGGTCTGCTGCGCCATGAACTTCGTGCCGGCGCCCGTGTAGTTCTGCGTGAGCGCCTCGGGGACCAGCGCGCCCGCGTCGTACATCCGCTTGTAGACCTCGACGAGCTCGACGCCCTTGGGCTCGTTGAACGTGAACTCGTCGTTTTCGAACAGCTTGACGCCGTAGAGCCCGAAGTCGGCGATGCTCGGGGTCTGGCCGAGCATGGCGATCTTCTTCTCGGCGAGCTTCAGAGCTTGCTCCTCGAGCTCCTTGAAGTTCGTCGGCGGCTTGGCCGGGTCCAGGCCGGCCTGCTGGAACAGGGCTTTGTTGTAGAAGACCGGTCCGGTGTTGAGGTACCAGGGGAAGCCGTAGCAGCCGCCCTTGCCGGGGATCTCGAACGCCTGCCAGGCGTTCTCGAGGTAGTCGGGCTTGGCGTCCTCGAGTGATTCGTCGAGGTCGACCAGCTGCCCGGCCTCGGCCAGCGGGAAGCTGAGGTCCGGCGGCACGTTGACGACGTCGGGCAGGCTGCCCGCGCTCGCGTCCGCCATGACCTTCGCCAGGTACCCGTCCGCCGGCTGGTCGACCCACTTCACCGCGGTGCCCTGGTGCTTCTTCTGGAACGCGTCGATGACACCGTTGACGTAGTCGGTGTACTTGGGCTTGAGGGACCAGGTCTGGAACGTGATCTCGCCCGTGACCTGTCCCGTCGCCGACGAGCCCGTGCTGGACGTGCCGGACAGTCCACAGCCCGCCACGGGCACCGCCGCCAGGCCCGCGAGGAACGTGCGCCTCTTCATTGACACCCACCTCCTTGCTCGCGGACCCTAGCTAAACCGGTTTATCTCCGGCTAGCCTCCGACCGTCTTGTTGTCTTGTTCCGGACAGGTGCGGTGCGGTGAGCGCGTGGTGAAGAGACCGACGATCAAGGACATCGCGGCGGGGGCCGGGGTGTCCAAGGGTGCTGTCTCGCTGGCGCTGAACGGCCGCGCCGGCGTCTCGGAGGCGACCCGCGCCCGCGTGCTGGAGGTGGCCTCGTCGCTGGGGTACCGGCCGTCCGTGACGGCCAGGGCGCTGTCCTCGGCCTCCGCCGACGCCGTGGGGCTGGTGCTGGTGCGGCCGCCCCGCGCGCTGGGGGACGAGGCGTTCTTCTTCCAGCTGATCGCCGGGATGCAGTCCGAGATGTCGTCGGCGCTGCTGCTGCAGGTGGTGTCGTCGCGGGAGGACGAGATCTCGCTGTACCGGCGCTGGTGGGCCGAGCACCGGGTCGACGGGGTGTTCCTCGTCGACCTGCTGGTGTCGGATCCGCGGGTCGAGCTGATGTCGTCGCTCGGGCTGCCGGCCGTCGTGGTGGGCGGCGCCGGGCACCACGGGGAGCTCGCTTCGGTGTGGGCCGACGACTACGCGGCGATGACCTCCGCGGTGGAGCACCTGAAGACGTTGGGGCACCGGCGGATCGCCCGCGTGACGGGGTTGCCCTCGTTGTTGCACACCGTTCGGCGGGATGCCGCGTTCGCCGCCTCCTGTGAGGACGGTCTGGTGGTGGCCGGCGACTACACGGCTGAGGCCGGGGCTTCCGCCACGCGGTCGTTGCTGGCGTTGGGGTCTCCGCCCACCGCGATCGTGTACGACAACGACGTCATGGCTGTGGCCGGGGCCTCCGCGGCTGCCGCCCTGGGGGTCGCCGTGCCGTCCGAGCTGTCGGTGGTGGCTTGGGACGACTCGGTCCTGTGCCAGCAACTGGGGCTGACCGCGCTGTCCCGGGACACGTTCGCGTTCGGGGCCCGGGCGGCCAGGGCGCTGGTCTCGGTGATCGGGGGTGCGTCGCCCACCGACGAGGAGGACGTGCTGCCCGAGCTGGTGGTCCGGGGGAGCACCGGGCGCGCGCCCGTCGCGTAGGCGGTGCGGTTCGGGTGGGGTGACGGGACCACCCCACCGAACCCCGCGTTCAGGGCGGCTCGGCCTCGCCGTCGCGACGGTGCGGGTGCGGTGGTCAGGTCAGCGAGGCGACCTGGTCGCTCACCACCTGCGCCGCCGCCGACACCAGTGCCGTCACCGCCGGGTTCGTCGAGTTGTCCTGGCGCCAGCCGAACTGCGTGTAGACGCGGAAGGCCGGCGACCAGGGCAAGCGGACCAACCTGCCGTCGGCGAGCTCCGAGGACACGGTGACCTCCGGCATGAGGGCGATGCCGAGGCCCGAGGCGACCGCTCGTTTGGCGGCGTCCACCGAGTCGAGTTCCAGGACCGGGGCGCGGGTGTCGTCGTAACCGAGGGAGTGTTCGAAGAGCTCGTGGTAGGAGGCGCCGTTCTCCGCGCGGATCAGGGTGTTGCTCGTCAGGTCGTCCTCGGTGAGGCTCTGGCGCTGGGTCAGCGCGTGGTTCGGGCCCGCGACCATCACGAGGGGTTCGGGGCACAGGACCGTTGTCTCGAGGCCCTCGCGCGGTTCTATCGCCCCGATGAAGAAGGCGCAGTCGAGTTGGCCGTCGCGCACCGAGTTCAGGTTGTTCAGGGCGTTGCGCGAGTGCAGCGAGAGTTGAACTGACGGGTAGCGCCAGCACATGTATTCGATGAGCGGTAGCAGACGGTAGTCGGTCAGGCTCTGTGCGGAACCGATGACGAGTTTGCCGTGCGGCTCGCCGTTCATCGTTATGGCTTTTCGAGCCTTTTCGGTGAGGTTGATGATGTTACGCGCGAACGGGAGCAGTTCGACACCCGCGGACGTCATCTGGATACCTCTGGGGAGGCGCCGGAAAAGCACGACGCCGAGGCCTTCCTCCAGTGCCTTGATGCGGGTGGTGATGGTCGGCTGCGAGCAGTTGAGCGTGGCAGCGGCCTTGGTGAAGCTCCCTGTCTGAACCACGGTCGTGAACGCGAGAAGCTGGCGTGTCTCCATCAGGCGGATCCTCGGGCTAAAACGGTGCGACGACTTTTTCTCGTTTGTTCCCGTGGTCCTGTTACGGATGGTGCGGGCGCAGTAACGCTACCTGTCCGCCGAGGCTGCGTGATTGGTGCTTATGGAGTCATCTCGATCTGCCCCGGAAAGGCTGTTTCCGCCGAACGAGTGAAATTGTGGTGACCGTTTTTACGGGTTGTAGCGGGCTGACTTCTTTCTGTGAAGACTTTCGCGAGGCGAACAAAAGGGGCGGAGGGCACGGCGGCTGCGGACCAGCGGGAGATCGCTTGGACGCGCGCCGGCGGACGGTGGTTCCTGGCGGTGCGAACCCGTCCGCGGGAACCACCGCCCGGCTCTTGTGGAGCTCTCCCGCCACGCGCGCTGGAGCGTTCGTGCGCCGTGCGCAACGAGACCTCGGGAGCGCTGTCACGTCGCTGGAGCGGGGTGGCGGCGGTCACAGCGCGGGTCTCGCCTAGACTCGCTGGGAATCCGGGCGTCCCGAGTGGCGGTACCGGCTGTCTTGCACGTTCTTGTTCGTATCGAGGAGTCCACGTTGAAGAGCACCGTCGAGCACCTGAGCCCGACGAGGGTCCGGATCAACGTCGAGGTGCCGTTCGACGAGCTCAAGTCGAACTTCGACCAGGCGTACCGGAAGCTCGCGAAGCAGGTCCGCATCCCCGGTTTCCGCCCGGGCAAGGCCCCCGCCAAGGTCCTGGAGAACCGCATCGGCCGCGCTCCGGTGCTGGACGAGGTCATCCAGGAGGCCATCCCGGCCAAGTACCTGGAGGCGGTCAACGCCGGTGAGGTGCGCACGCTCGGTCGCCCGGACTTCGAGGTCACCAAGATCGAGGACGGCCAGACGCTCGAGTTCACCGCCGAGGTCGACGTCCGCCCCGAGATCACCGTGCCCGCGTTCGGCGAGCTCGCCGTGACCGTCGACGAGCAGGAGGTCACCGACGAGGACGTGACCACCCAGCTCGACGAGCTCCGCGCCCGCTTCGGCACGCTGACCGGCGTCTCCCGCCCGGTGCAGACCGGCGACTTCGTGATCGTCGACCTGTCCGCGACCGTCGACGGCGAAGAGGTCGAGGAGGCCCGCACCAGCGGCCTGTCCTACGAGGTCGGCTCCGGCCAGCTCGTCGAGGGCATCGACGAGGCGCTCGTCGGCGCCTCCGAGGGCGAGACCAAGACCTTCACCACCACGCTCGTCGCCGGTGAGCACGAGGGCCGCGAGGCCGAGGTCACCGTCGTGCTGAGCACCGTCAAGGAGCGCCAGCTCCCCGAGCTCGACGACGAGTTCGCGCAGCTCGCCAGCGAGTTCGACACGCTCGACGAGCTCAAGGCCGACCTGCAGACCCGCCTGGGCCGCGTCAAGAAGATGCAGCAGGGCGTGCAGGCGCGCGACAAGGTCCTCGAGGCGCTGCTGGAGACCACCGAGGTCCCCCTGCCCGAGGGCATCGTCCAGGGCGAGGTCGACGCGCGCAAGCACGACGCCGTGCACGCCTTCGACCACGACGACGAGAAGTTCGCCGCGTGGCTGACCGAGCAGGGTCAGACGGAGGAGGAGTTCGACACCGAGCTGCGCAAGGCCGCCGAGCAGGCCGTCAAGACGCAGCTGGTGCTCGACTCGATCGCCGACGCCGAGCAGGTCACGGTGTCCGACGGCGAGCTGACCGAGCGGATCATCTACCAGGCCCAGCGCTTCGGCATCAGCCCGGACGAGTACGTCAAGCGCGCGCAGCAGTCCGGCCAGCTCGGCGCGATCTTCGCCGACGTCCGCCGGGGCAAGGCGCTCGCGAGCGTCGTGCGCCAGGCCGAGGTGTCCGACACGAGCGGCGCCAAGCTGGACCTCGACGAGCTCTTCGGCGAGACCAAGTCCGATGAGGACGGCCAGGAGTAGCGACCGAGTCGCTCGCCCTTTCCCCGCGAGCGGGCGAGCTCCGGAAATACAGCTCATAGCGAACGCGGGCGGTGTCGGGCATCTGACGCCGCCCGCCTTCGTTAAGGTCGATCGCAGAGAGTTTTTCGCTTCCAGATTCGTTCCACCTGGAGTTAGGCAGGCAGACGTGACGCAGCACTCCTTCCCGACCCCCGAGATGCGGTCGGCCACCGCCGGGATGAACCTCAACGACTCGGTGTACGAGCGGCTGCTCCGCGAGCGGATCATCGTCCTGGGATCGCAGGTCGAAGAGGGCATCGCCAACCAGATCACCGCTCAGCTGCTGCTTCTCGCCGCTGAGGACCCCGAGAAGGACATCACGCTCTACATCAACTCGCCGGGTGGCTCCGTCACGGCGGGCATGGCCATCTACGACACGATGCAGCTCATCCAGCCGGACGTGGCCACGTACGCGATGGGCCTCGCGGCCTCGATGGGGCAGTTCCTGCTCTCCGCGGGCGCGCCCGGCAAGCGCCACGCGCTCCCGCACGCCCGCATCCTGATGCACCAGCCGTCGGCCGGTGTCGGCGGTACGGCCGCGGACATCGCGATCCAGGCGGACATGCTGACGCGCACCAAGCGCGAGATGGCCGAGCTCATCGCCGAGCACACCGGGCAGTCGGTGGAGACCATCACCCGTGACTCCGACCGCGACCGCTGGTTCACGGCGCAGGAAGCGCTCGAGTACGGCTTCGTCGACAAGGTCGTCACCCGGGCCCAGCCCGTCGGCGACTCGAACAACTGACGTCAGCTAGGAGACCTCAAGTGAGCCAGTTCCACATGCCTCAGTCGCGGTACGTGCTGCCGTCGTTCGTCGAGCGCACCAGCTACGGCATGAAGGAGTCGAACCCGTACAACAAGCTGTTCGAGGAGCGCATCATCTTCCTCGGCGTGCAGGTTGACGACGCTTCGGCCAACGACGTCATGGCGCAGCTGCTGGTCCTCGAGTCCGAGGACCCGGACCGCGACATCCTGATGTACATCAACTCGCCGGGTGGCTCGTTCACCTCGCTGATGGCCATCTACGACACCATGCAGTTCGTCCGCCCGGACATCCAGACGTACTGCCTCGGCCAGGCCGCCTCGGCCGCCGCGGTGCTGCTGGCCGCCGGCACCCCCGGCAAGCGCCACGCGCTGCCGAACGCGCGAATCCTGATCCACCAGCCCTCCATGGAGGGCGCGTACGGTCAGGTGTCCGACCTGGAGATCCAGTCGAACGAGATCCAGCGCGTGCGCCGCCTGATGGAGACCACCCTCGCGCGGCACACGAACCGGACGGCGGAGGAGGTTCGCGAGAGCATCGAGCGCGACCGCATCCTCACGGCCGAGGAGGCCAAGGAGTACGGCATCGTCGACTCGGTGCTGCCCTACCGCAAGCTTTCCGCCAAGTCCTGACACGCGTGTTCCCGAGGGCTGGGAAGGCCCGGCCCTCGGGAGAACGCGTACCGACACGCCCGGGAAGACCAGGTGTCTGGCCTGATCGGCGCGTCGGGGGGACGCTGGTCCTCCCCTGAAACGGGGTGGGCCAGGTACCGTCAGTGCAACGGGCTCAGCACCCACAGCCAGTGGGACTGCCACAGCAAGTCAGCAGGCGCACTACAGCAGGTGTGCGCCGGAGGGGACATAGGTCAGCGGTCATGGCGCGTATCGGTGACGGCGGCGACTTGCTGAAGTGCTCTTTCTGCGGAAAGAGCCAGAAGCAGGTGAAGAAACTCATCGCCGGCCCCGGCGTCTACATCTGCGATGAGTGCATCGATCTCTGCAACGAGATCATCGAGGAGGAGCTGGCCGAAGCCGGCGACGTGAAGCTCGACGAGCTGCCGAAGCCCGCCGAGATCCACGAGTTCCTCGACCAGTACGTCATCGGCCAGTCCGAGGCGAAGCGGACCCTCTCGGTCGCTGTCTACAACCACTACAAGCGCATCCAGGCGGGCGACCGCGGGCGCGAGGGTCGTGACGACGGCGTCGAGCTGGCGAAGTCGAACATCCTCATGCTCGGCCCGACGGGCTGCGGCAAGACCTACCTCGCGCAGACGCTCGCGAAGATGCTGAACGTGCCGTTCGCCATCGCCGACGCGACGGCGCTGACGGAGGCCGGGTACGTCGGTGAGGACGTCGAGAACATCCTCCTGAAGCTCATCCAGGCCGCCGACTACGACGTCAAGCGCGCCGAGACGGGCATCATCTACATCGACGAGGTCGACAAGATCGCTCGGAAGAGTGAAAACCCGTCGATCACGCGCGACGTCTCCGGCGAGGGCGTGCAGCAGGCGCTGCTGAAGATCCTGGAAGGCACCACCGCATCGGTGCCCCCGCAGGGCGGCCGCAAGCACCCGCACCAGGAGTTCATCCAGATCGACACGACGAACGTGCTGTTCATCGTGGCCGGTGCGTTCGCGGGTCTCGAGAAGATCATCCAGGACCGGGTCGGCAAGCGAGGCCTGGGCTTCGGCGCCGAGGTCCGTTCCAAGGCCGAGGTGGACGCGGCGGACTACTTCGCCGACTCCATGCCGGAGGACCTGATCAAGTTCGGCCTGATCCCCGAGTTCATCGGGCGTCTGCCGATGGTCGCCTCCGTCACGAACCTCGACAAGCCGTCGCTGGTGATGATCCTCACCGAGCCGAAGAACGCCCTGGTGAAGCAGTACCAGAAGCTCTTCGAGATGGACGGCGTCGAGCTCGAGTTCACCAAGACCGCGCTCGAAGCGGTCGCCGACCAGGCGATCCTGCGCGGTACCGGTGCCCGAGGCCTGCGCGCGATCATGGAGGAGGTCCTGCTCCCGGTGATGTACGACATCCCGAGCCGCACGGACGTCGCCAAGGTCGTCATCACCGAGCAGACGGTGAAGGAGAACGTGAACCCGACGATCGTCGCCCGGCAGCCGTCGCGCCGCGAACGGCGGGAGAAGTCGGCTTAGGTTCCACGCTCGACAAGGGGCGCCGGTGATCTCACCGGCGCCCCTTTCGGCGTTCGGGGACCGGCGGCTCCTCGCGTCACGCCACTAGGGTGGAGCCATGTCGCTGCCCCACGTGCTCCTGCTCCACGGCTACACCGGTTCCGGCCCCGGCCACTGGCAGCGCTGGCTCGCCCAGACCGTGTCCGAGCACGGCGGTCTCGCCGACCTGCCGCACTTCAGCGACCCGGACGCGCCCGACCGCGACACGTGGCTGCGCGAGCTCGACACCCACCTCGAAGCGCTGCCCACCGACCGCGAACGCGTCGTCGTGGCGCACTCGCTCGGCTGCCACCTCTGGCTGCACCACGCGGCCCGCGAGAACATCGTCCACGTCGACCGCGTGCTGCTCGTGGCCCCGCCTGCCCTCGACCACCCCGAGCCCGCCATCAGGTCGTTCCTGCCGGCCCCGCTCGACCCCGCGAACCTGCGCCGCGCCGCCACCGACACCCGCCTCGTCGCGGGCGAGGGCGACCCGCACTGCTCGATGGAGGCCGCCAAGCAGCTCGGCGAGGCCCTGCGGATCGAGGTCGACGTCCTGCCGGGGGCGGCGCACGTCAACATCGACGCGGGCTACGGGGAGTGGCCCGCGGTGCTCAAGTGGGTGCGGTCGAAGACCGTGCCGCTCTCGCCGCGCTAGCGACAACTCCTGGGGGAAAGATGATCGAACTGGACGCGCTGGTCGCCGAACACGGCGTTGTCGGCGCTCAGGTCGCCGTGCTGCACGACGGCGCCATCACCGACGTGGCGGCCGGTGTGCTGAACAACGTCACCGGCGAGGAGGTGACGACGGACTCGATCTTCCAGATCGGGTCGATCACCAAGGTCTGGACGGCCACCCTCGTCCAGGAGCTGGTGAACGAGGGCCTGCTGGACCTCGACCGGCCGGTGCGCGACGTGCTGCCGGAGTTCCGGCTCGCCGACGAGCAGGCCGCACGGGTCATCACGCCGCGGCACCTCCTCACGCACACCGCGGGCTTCGACGGCGATCTCTTCCACGACACCGGCAACGGCCCCGACATGCTCGCGAGGTACCTCGAGCGGATGGCGGACACCGAGCAGCGGGTGCGGCCCGGTGAGCTCTACACGTACTGCAACAGCGGGTTCGTGGTGCTCGGCCGGATCGTGGAGGTGCTGCGCGGCGGGCGTTTCACCACCGTTCTCCGCGAACGGCTCATCGATCGGCTCGGTCTGCGGACCGCCGCCGTCAGCCACGCCGAGTACGCCCACCGGAGGTGCGCGTCCGGGCACCTCGGCGAGGTGCTGGAGCCCGTCGAGAAGCCGATGGCCGAGGGGGACACCCCGGCGGGTTCGGTGCTCGCGATGAGCGGGCGGGACCTTCTCGAGTTCGTGCGGATGCACCTCGGCACGACCGAGTTCGACGCGATGCGCGAGACCCAGGTCGTGCCGCCGGACTTCGGCCAGGGCGGCCGGCAGGGCCTCGGCTGGGCGCTGCACGACTACGACGGCGGCGTCACCGGACTCGGTCACAACGGGACCACCAGGGGCTTCCAGGCCCACCTGAGGGTCGTGCCGAGCGCCGGTCTCGCCGTCGCCGTCCTCACCAACGGCGGCGACTCCCTGCCGCTGGCGAGAGAGGTGTTCGGACGGGTGCTGGAAGAGCACGCGGGCGTCAGCCTGCGCCCGCTCCCGAAGCCGCCCGCGAGCCCCGTGCCGGTCGCGGCGGACCGGGTGGTCGGGGTCTACCGGTCCGCGGGGGTCGACCTCCACGTCACCGACGGCGGCGACGGGCGGGTGAAGCTGAGGTACGAGCGCCGCGACGACACCTTCAAAGGACTGGTCGACGAAACCGAGCGCGAGTTCACCGGGTTGCGCGAGGACGCCCTCATCGCGGTCGAGGCGCACGGCGGCTACCACTCGGTGGTCGTCCTGTGCGGGAGTGACGAGCTGGACCGGGTGAAGTGGCTGCACTTCGGTCGTGCGGCGAGCCGGGTCTAGACGGCGCGCTTGGCGTACTTGGCGAGGAACTGCACGACGTCGGGCGTCACCTTGCGGTACAGCCCGTCGTCGTGACCGCCGGGCTTCACCGTGCCCACCTCGGGCCGCACCTCGCGGATGAACCGGCGGGTGCCCTCGATGAACCTGTCGCGGTCGCCGATCCACACGCCGAGCGCGGTCGGGCCGGTCGACCTCGGGTGGCGCAGCGGGTCGAGCGAGGCCCACTGGCCTTCGTCCTTGAAAGCACGGCGCTTGGCCATCTCGGGCCACGTGGTGAGAAGACCGGGGGAGATGGCCGCGGCGGCCGCGACCGGGTCGCCCCGTTCGGCGCGCCGCCTCGCGTACAGCAACGACCCGAAGCCGCCCATCGACACGCCCGTCACCGCGAACGGTTCGCCGTAGCCGCGTTCCTTGAGCCAGCGCGGGACCTCGTCGAGGAGCATGGTCATCGGGTCGTCGCCCGGGACGTTCTCGTGCCAGTAGTTGTCGCCGCCGTCGACGGCGACGAAGCCGAACGCCGGGACCGACCCCTTCGCCACGGCGGCGGTCAGCACCTCGGGGAGGTTGCCGACGGCGGCGTGCCGGGCGTCGCCGTGCAGGCCGTGCAGCAGGATCGACATCGGCAGGCCGCGGGGGTTGGCGCCGGTCGGGATGTGGAAGGCGAGGGTGACCTCGCGGTGGCGGGCCGCCGAGTACACGCGCTCGTAGCGGACCGTCGGCTTCACGGCAGGAACGGTCCTGACGCCGTCCGCCGTGGCGATCTGCTGCTCCGTGGTGGACGACGACACGTACGTCGCGCCGCCCGCGGCAGTGGCGACGACCACGCCGATCGCCGCCAGCAGGGTGCGGCGGCTGTACCTCGGTTCCCCCATGCTCACCTCATCGCGCGGGCACCGTTCCCCGTTTCCCCCTAGAGGACGGAACGCGCGCGCAACCAGGACAGTTCCTCGTCGGAGAACCCCAGCCACCTCAGCACGGCGTCATTGTGCTCGCCGAGCGCCGGAACCGCACCGGGTGACCACTCGAACCCGGCTACCGGCGGTGGCAGCATCCGTGCCGTTCCGCCGGGAACGCGCACGTCAACCCACGTGTCGAGCTGCGGGTGGGAGGGCAGGTCGGTGATCGGGCGGGTCAGCGCGGCCGGCACGTCGGCGCGGTCCAGGGCGGCCAGCGACGCGGTCGCGGTGAGCCCGGAAAAGGCCTGTTCGAGCAGTTCCTGGAGCTCCTCGCGGTGCTCGGCGCGGGAGGCCACTGTGGCGAACCTCTCCCGCGGGGCGAGGCCGATCAGCTCGCACAGCCGTTGCCACTGCCCGTCGTTCTGCACGGCGAGGTGCACCGTGCCGTCCGCGCACGCCACCGGTCCGTACGGCGCGATGCTCGGATGGTGCGCGCCGGACCGCGGAGCCGCGGCGCCCGTTCCGGCGGCGTAGAGCACCGGCTGGTGCATCCACTCGGCCATCGCCTCGAACAGCGACAGCCGCAGCCGCACGCCGGCGCCCGTCCGGGAACGCTGCAGCAACGCCGCCAGGACCGCCGCCTGCAGCTGGACGCCCGCCGCGATGTCCGCGACCGAGATGCCGGCCCGCGCCACCACGTCGCCCTCGCCGGTCAGCGACACGAGCCCCGCCTCGGACTGCACCAGCGCGTCGAACGCCTTGCGGCCCGCGTACGGGCCGTCCCAGCCGTAGCCGGACATCTCGCCGACGATCAGCGACGGCGGCAGCTCCAGCGCGAGCCGGTCCCACACGCGCGGTGACAGGTTGCACAGCAGCACGTCGGCGCGGGCCACGAGCCGGTCCAGCACCTCGCGGCCGTCCGGGTGGAAGAGGTCGAGGGACACCGACTCCTTGCCGGCGTTCGTCCACGCGAAGTACGACGACACCTCGCCGCACGCCGAGTCGTAGTGGCGGGCGAAGTCGCCGGTGCCGGGCCGTTCGACCTTGATGACGCGGGCGCCGAGGTCGGCCAGCAGGCGCGTCGCGTACGGCACGGCGACGGCCTGCTCCAGGCTCACCACCACGACGCCGTCAAGCGGTCTCAAGCACGCGCTCCCCACCGGTGTAGACGTTCATCGAGTCGCCGCGCAGGAAGCCGATGAGCGTCATGCCCTGCTCCTGCGCCAGCTCGACCGCGAGCGACGACGGTGCCGACACCGCCGCGAGCACCGGGATCCCGGCCATCGCGGCCTTCTGCACCAGCTCGAACGACGCACGCCCGGACACCATCAGCACCGCGCCGCGCACCGGTACGAGGTCCTGCAGCACCGCCCAGCCCAGCACCTTGTCGACGGCGTTGTGGCGGCCGACGTCCTCGCGCACCACCAGCGGCTCGCCGTTCACGAACAGCCCGGCCGCGTGCAGCCCGCCGGTGCTCTCGAAGACCTTCTGCCGTTCCCGCAACGCGTCGGGGAACCCCGTCAGCACCTCGGGGGTGACGCGCACCTCGTCCGCCGCGGGGGAGTAGCGGGTCTTGAGCTTCACGGCGTCCAGCGCGCCCTTGCCGCAGACCCCGCACGACGACGTGGTGTAGAAGTTCCGCTCCACGCCGGTGTCCGGCGGCGGCACGCCCTCGGCCAGCGCGAGGTCCAGCACGTTGTAGGTGTTCAGGCCGTCCGGGCCGGTGCCGTCGCAGTAGCGGGCGACCGCGACGTCCCGCGACGACCCGATCACGCCCTCGCTGAGCAGGAAGCCGTGGGCGAGCTCGACGTCGTGGCCGGGCGTGCGCATCGTGACGGCCAACGCCTTGCCGCCGACCCTCAGCTCCAGAGGTTCCTCGGCGGCGAGCGCGTCGACCCTGCGCCGCCGGCCGCTCGGCGACACCCGCTCGACCGCCCGGCGCACCGTCACTCGGCCCATGTGCACATCTCCTTCGGACCGCTATGTTCCCCACCGACCAGGCTACGTGGGAGGGATCTCGGGGCATGGACGACGTCGTGATCGTGGGAGGCGGCCACAACGGGCTCGTGGCGGCCGCCTACCTCGCCCGTGCGGGCAAGTCGGTCAGGGTGCTGGAGAAGCTGCCGCACGCCGGCGGCGCGGCGGTGAGCGCGTCGCCGTGGGAGGGCGTCGACGCGCGGCTCTCGCGCTTTTCCTACCTGGTGTCGCTGCTGCCGGACCGGATCGTGGCGGACCTGGGGCTGAACCTCGCGCTCCGGTCGCGCGCGGCCTCGTCCTACACGCCGGACGGCGCGTCCGGGCTGCTGGTCGAGCGCTCGCCGGGGGAGGCGACGAAGGCCTCGTTCCAGGCCGTGTGCGGCTCGCTCGGCGACTGGGAGCGGTGGCAGCGCTGGTACGCCGGCCTGGAGCTGATGGCGGGGGTGTTGGCGCCGACCCTCCTCCAGCCGCTGGTGTCACGGGAACACCTGCGCGCACACGTCGACGCCGTGGCGGGCGGACGGGTGTGGGAGCAGGTCTTCGAACGCCCGATCGGCGCGACCTTGCAGGAGCTCTTCGAGAACGACCTGGTGCGCGGGGTCGTCGCCACGGACGCGTTGATCGGCACGCACTCGTCGCTGGAGTCGTTGCGCGCCAACAAGTGCTTCCTCTACCACGTGATCGGCAACGGCACCGGCGAGTGGAAGGTCCCGGTCGGCGGCATGGGCGCCGTCACCGCCGAGCTCGAACGGGTCGCGCGCGAGGCCGGTGCGCGGATCGTCACCGGTGCCGAGGTGACGTCGGTCGAGTCGGACGGGAAGACGGCGTCCGTCACGTACGGCGACACGGCGGTGGAGGCCCGGTTCGTGCTGTCCAACGTGGCCCCGTCGGTGCTGGGACGGTTGCGGGGCAACGAGGTCCACGACGAACCAGGCTGCCAGTTGAAGATCAACATGCTGCTGCGCAGGCTGCCGGAGCTCAAGTCCGGCGTGGACGCGCGGCTGGCGTTCGCCGGCACGTTCCACCTCGACGAGTCCTACGACCAGCTGGAGACCGCGTACCGGGAGAGCGCCGCCGGCCGGGTGCCGTCGGTGCTGCCCGGTGAGATGTACTGCCACTCGCTGACCGACCCGTCCATCCTCGGGCCGTCCCTGGCGGGCCACGAGACGCTGACGCTGTTCGGGCTGCACCTGCCCGCCTCGCTCTTCGAGGGCCGCAACGACGAGCTGCGCGACGAGCTGGTCGGGCGCTACCTGGAGCAGCTCAACGCCCACCTCGTCGAGCCGGTCCAGGACTGCCTGGCGGTCGACGCCCGGGGCAAGCCGTGCATCGAGGCCCGCACGCCGCTGGACCTGGAGGCCGAGCTGGGCCTGCCGGGCGGCAACATCTTCCACGGGGAGCTCGACTGGCCGTTCGCCGAGAACGACGACGAGATCGGCAAGTGGGGCGTGGAGACCGACGTCGACAACGTGTTCCTCTGCGGTGCGGGTTCCCGGCGCGGCGGTGGCGTGAGCGGCATCGGCGGCCACAACGCGGCGCGTGCGGTGCTCGAACGCTCCTGAGACATGTGTGATGACGTTCATCGTCATCTCTGGTTACAGTTGGCGCGTGGGGGACTTCTACGGAATCGCCGAGATCGCCGACGCGATGGGGCTCAGCCGTCAGCTGGTGGCGGTCTGGCGCAAGCGCCGCTCGCACGGCATCCCCGAGCCGGACGCGGAGCTCGCGTCCGGCCCGATCTGGCGCCGCGAGACCGTCGAGCCGTGGATCGAGCGCACGCGCGGCCGCCTCGGCCTGGCGGGCACCCGCGAGTCCGCGAGCAGGAGTCTGAGGCTGCGCACATGCCGTCGTGTGCTGCGGCTGGCGGCGTTGATGCTGGAGGAGCCGCAACGCCCGCGTGTGCTCAACGAGGCCGCGGACCAGTTGCGCGACCTGATCCACGAGGTCGACCAGTCCGCGGACGACGTCGTCGGCGCGTTGCTGCGCGAACTCATCGAACCCGTGCGCGACCCCGACGTGCCCGCCGAGCTGCTGCGCGTGCCGGTCATCGAGTCGTTGCCGCTCGTCACCGCCGTGGCGCGCAACTCGCCGGACTGGTGACCGCCACCTGGGGTTATATATCAAGGAATCTTGCTAAAGATTTATTGATACGCGTACGGTGCTGTCATGACCGACGCTCCCATCACCGACCCCAAAGCGCTCCGGGCGCTGTCGCACCCGTTCCGGTGGAAGGTGCTCCAGCTGCTCACCGACGAGGGGCCGCAGACCGCGACCCAGTGCTCGGCGGCCCTCGGTGAGAGCGTCGCGAGCTGCTCGTACCACCTGAACATGCTGGCCAAGTACGGCTTCGTCGAAGAGGTCGAGGGTCCCGGCAGGCAGAAGCCCTGGAAGGTCGTCCCGAAGCGCCAGTCCATCTCGTCGGAGGGGCTGGAGGGCGAGGCCGCGATGGCGGCCGAGGCGGCGTCGATGGCCTACCTGGACCAGGAGTTCGAACGCATCCGGTCACGCCTGCGCCAGTTCGACCACCTGTCCGAGGAGTGGCGTCAGGTGGTCGGCACCGAGGGCACGGTCAAGTTCGTCACCGCGGAAGAGGCCGTTGCCCTCGTCAAGGAGCTTCAGGCGCTGCTGGACAAGTACGACGAGCGCCGGCTGAACCCTGAACTCCGTCCCGAAGGGGCACGGGCGGTCCGGTTCTTCCTGAGCCACACGGTCTCGCCCGAGTAGCGGAAACCAACCCGAAGGAGAACCCACGTGATCCCGCACCACCAGGCGTTTGCTATCGCGAAGTACCGGCAGCAGGACTTCGAGGCCGACGCGGCCGCGCGCCGGCTCGTGAAGAAGATCGAGGAGGACGTCAAGGCCGAACCCGAACGACGCCGCTCACGGCTGTCCGTCCGGGTCCGGCACGCCTGATCAGGCCGCGGACTCCAGGCGCACGATCACCGACTTGGAGGTCGGCGTTCCGGAGATGTCCGCCTTGGAGTCCAGTGGCACCAACGGGTTCGCCTCCGGGAAGTACGTCGCCGCGCACCCGCGCGCGGTCGGGTACGAGACGATCCGGAACGACTCGGCGCGGCGTTCGACGACACCCGTCGGGTCGTCCTCCCACTCCGACACGAGGTCGACCATCTGGCCGTCGGAGAACCCGAGCTCCTTGAGGTCGTCGGGGTTCACGAACACCACGCGACGGCCGTCCTTCACGCCGCGGTAGCGGTCGTCCAGGCCGTAGATCGTGGTGTTGTACTGGTCGTGGCTGCGCAGCGTCTGCATCAGCAGACGTCCCTGCGGCACCTCGATGACCGTCAGCTCGTTCGCCGTGAAGTTCGCCTTGCCGGTCGCCGTC
Source organism: Lentzea sp. CC55 (assembly GCF_021056325.1). Taxonomy (NCBI): domain Bacteria; kingdom Bacillati; phylum Actinomycetota; class Actinomycetes; order Pseudonocardiales; family Pseudonocardiaceae; genus Lentzea; species Lentzea sp. CC55. The sequence continues at coordinate 140,087 of NZ_JAJCXE010000043.1, forward strand.
GCGAACTCCTGCGAGTCGCGCGGCGGGTGCGGCAGCACGAAGCCGTCGGGCTGGCGCACGCGCGTGTTGTAGTCGGCGCAGCCCGGCACGACGCGCGCGATGTGCTCGCGGATGACGTCGTAGTCCTTCTCGAACTCCTCCCACGCCACGGGGTGCGAGGCGCCGAGCGTCTTGCGCGCGAGCCGGCAGACGATCGAGACCTCGGACAGCAGCTGGTCCGAGGCGGGCTTGAGCCGGCCGCGGGAGCGGTGCACGACCGACATCGAGTCCTCGACGGTCACGAACTGCTCGCCCGAGTGCTGGACGTCGCTCTCCGTGCGGCCCAGTGCGGGCAGGATCAGCGCGGTCCGGCCGTGGACCACGTGCGAGCGGTTGAGCTTCGTGGAGACGTGGACCGTGAGCGAGCACTGCTCCAGCGCCTTCTCGGTCACCGGGGTGTCCGGGGTGGCGCTGACGAAGTTGCCGCCCATCGCGATGAACACCTTGCCGCGGCCGTGGCGCATCGCGTTGATGGCGTCGACGGTGTCGTAGCCGTGCTTGCGCGGCACGGAGATGCTGAACTCGCTCTCCAGCGCCTGCAGGAACTTCTCCGGCATCTTCTCGTAGATGCCCATCGTGCGGTCGCCCTGCACGTTCGAGTGGCCGCGCACCGGGCACAGGCCCGCGCCCGGCTTGCCGATCATGCCGCGCAGGAACATGACGTTCGTGATCTCGCGGATCGTCGGCACGCTGTGCTTGTGCTGCGTGAGGCCCATGGCCCAGCAGGCGATGGTGGCCTTCGAGTCGACGAACATGCCGGCCACGCGGGTGATCTGCTCGCGGGTGAGGCCGGTCGCGGTGAGCACGCGGTCCCAGTCGAGCTCGCGCAGGCTCTCGGCGTAGGCCTCGAACCCGTGCGTCTTGGCCTCGATGAACGCCTTGTCGAGCTTGTCCCACCGCAGCAGCAGGTGCCCGACCGCCTGGAACAGCGCCTGGTCGCCGCCGACCTTGATCTGCACGAACTCGTCGGACAGCGCGGTGCCCCTCCCGACGACACCGGCGACGTTCTGCGGGTTCTTGAACCGCATCAGACCGGCTTCCGGCAGCGGGTTGATCGCGATGATCTTCGCGCCGTTCTTCTTGGCGTCCTCGAGCGCGCTGAGCATGCGCGGGTGGTTCGTGCCGGGGTTCTGGCCGATGACCACGATGAGGTCCGCGAGGTCGAAGTCCTTGATCGACACCGAGCCCTTGCCGATGCCGATGGTCTCGTTGAGCGCCGACCCGGACGACTCGTGGCACATGTTCGAGCAGTCCGGCAGGTTGTTCGTGCCGAACGAGCGGACCAGCAGCTGGTAGAGGAACGCGGCCTCGTTGCTGGTGCGGCCGGAGGTGTAGAAGATCGCCTCGTCCGGGGACGGCAACGCTGTCAGCTCGTCGGCGATGAGCGTGAACGCCTCGTCCCAGCCGATCGGCGCGTAGTGCGTCGCGCCGGGCCGCAGCACCATCGGTTCGGTGAGCCGGCCCTGCCGGCCGAGCCAGTAGTCGGTCTTCGTCCGCATGCTCGCGACGGAGTGCTCGGCGAAGAACTCCCGGCCGATCCGCCGCTTCGTGGCTTCCTCCGCGACGGCCTTCGCGCCGTTCTCGCAGAACTCCGCCATCTTGCGGTGGCCCTGCGGCTCGGGCCACGCGCAGCCGGGGCAGTCGAAACCTTCGCGCTGGTTGAGCAGCCGCAACGTCTTGACCGTGCGCCCGACACCCATCTGCTCGACGGCGCGGTCGAGCGACACGAGCACACCGGGAATCCCCGCGGCCCAGGTCTTCGGGGTGCTGACTTCGATCGCGGACTCGTCGACGTCGTGCTGCGGGGGCTTGCTGCTCATACGTCCATTGAACGCCGATCGACGTCGGCGCCGCCAGCGCCCCCGAAGAACGCGGCGGCGCCGTCGCCACGGGCCCCAAGGGGTTGAACGGTCCGTGACGGTCAATTGTGATCGCCGTCACTCGTTCCCGGCACCTCTGAACGAGTGATCGGTCGCGGCGGTCAGGCGCTCCGCCCCGAACCCGCGGCCGTCGGCTCGTTAGCAGGTATCTCGGTGTAAGTCGATAGCCAGCCCTCCGTAGACTTCTGCGCTGTGACTGAACTCGACACCGCACCCCAGCGTCCCGACCTCCCCGCCGCGTGGACTCCGGCGGAGGTAGAGGCGGAGCTGTACCAGCGGTGGCTCGACCGGCGGTACTTCGAGGCGGACGTCAAGAGCGACAAGCCGCCGTTCACGATCGTGCTGCCCCCGCCGAACGTCACCGGCAGCCTCCACATGGGCCACGCCATGAACCACAGCGTCATGGACGCGCTGTCGCGGCGCCGCCGCATGCAGGGCTACGAGGTCCTGTGGCTGCCGGGCATGGACCACGCCGGCATCGCGACGCAGAACTCCGTCGAGCGCGACCTCGCGAAGCAGGGCCTGTCGCGGCACGACCTCGGGCGCGAGAAGTTCGTCGAGCGCGTCTGGGAGTGGAAAGAGGAGTACGGCGGCAAGATCCTCGACCAGATGAAGCGGCTCGGCGACGGCATCGACTGGTCGCGCGAGCGCTTCACCATGGACGAGGGGCTGTCGCGCGCCGTCCAGACGATCTTCAAGAAGATGTACGACGACGGCCTGATCTACCGGGCCGAGCGGATCATCAACTGGTGCCCGCGCTGCCAGACGGCGCTCTCCGACGTCGAGGTCAACCACAGCGACGACGACGGCGAGCTCGTCTCGATCCGCTACGGCGACGGGGAGGGCTCGATCGTCGTCGCGACCACCCGCGCCGAGACGATGCTGGGCGACACCGCGGTCGCCGTCCACCCGGACGACGAGCGCTACCGGCACCTCATCGGCACCGAGGTCGAGTTGCCGCTGACCGGCCGCCGCATCCCGATCGTCGCCGACACCCACGTCGACCCGGCGTTCGGCACGGGCGCCGTCAAGGTCACGCCCGCGCACGACCCGAACGACTTCGAGATCGGCCAGCGCCACGGCCTGCCGAACCTCACGATCATGGACGGGCGCGCGACCATCACCGCGAACGGCCCGTTCCTCGGTCTCGACCGGTTCGAGGCGCGCCCGGCGATCGTCGCCGCACTGCGCGCGGAAGGCCGGATCGTCGCGGAGAAGCGGCCGTACGTCCACGCCGTCGGCCACTGCTCGCGGTGCGACACGGTCGTCGAGCCGCGCCTGTCGCTGCAGTGGTGGGTCAAGGTCGAGTCGCTGGCCGCCGAGGCCTCCGCCGCCGTTCGCGACGGCCGCACCAAGATCCACCCGCCGGAGATGAACAAGCGGTACTTCGACTGGGTCGACAACCTGCACGACTGGTGCATCTCACGCCAGCTGTGGTGGGGCCACCGCATCCCGGTCTTCTACGGTCCGGACGGCGAGGTCGTCTGCGTCGGACCGGACGACGAGGTGCCGACCGGCGAGGGCTGGCACCAGGACGAGGACGTCCTCGACACGTGGTTCTCCTCGGGCCTGTGGCCGTTCTCGACGCTCGGCTGGCCGGAGTCCACTGAGGACTTGAAGAAGTTCTACCCGACCTCGGTGCTGTCCACCGGCTACGACATCATCTTCTTCTGGGTCGCCAGGATGATGCTGCTCGGCCTGTACGCGATGGACGGCGTGCAGCCGTTCAACGACGTCTTCCTGCACGGTCTGATCCGCGACCAGTTCGGCAAGAAGATGTCGAAGACCAAGGGCAACGGCATCGACCCGCTGGACTGGATGGAGCGCTACGGCGCGGACGCCACCCGGTTCACGCTGCTGCGCGGCACGAACCCCGGTTCGGACATGGCCGTCGCCGAGGAGTGGGCGGCCGGGTCCCGCAACTTCACCACGAAGCTGTGGAACGCCACCCGTTTCGCGCTGGCCAACGGCGCGACGGTCGCCCGTCCGCTGCCCGCGCGCGACGAGCTGACGGCGGCCGACCGCTGGATCCTCGACGAGCTCGACGCGTTGGTGTCCACTGTGGACACGAACTTCGAGGCGTTCCAGTTCTCGCGCGCCTGCGAGGCGCTCTACAGCTTCACGTGGGACGAGTTCTGCGACTGGTACCTGGAGATCGCGAAGGTCCAGATCGCGGACGGCCGCGCCGAGGCCACGCAGTCCGTCCTGGGCCACGTCCTCGACACGCTGCTGCGCCTGCTGCACCCGGCGATCCCGTTCATCACGGAGACGCTGTGGACGTCGCTGACCGGCGGCGAGTCGCTCGTCATCGCCGAGTGGCCGAAGGCCTCCGGCGCCGAGCGCGACCTCGACGCGAAGGCCGAGGTCGAGGGCCTGAAGAAGCTCGCCACCGAGATCCGCCGGTTCCGCTCCGAGCAGGGCTTGAAGCCCGGGCAGAAGGTCGCGGGCAAGGTCCGCGGCGCGTGCTGCGTCGGCCTCACCGACCAGGTCCCGTCGGTGCGTTCGCTGACGCGCCTGACCGAGCCGGGCGACGACTTCACCGTCTCGGCGACGCTCGAGGTCGGCCTGCCCAAGGGCGCGGTGAAGGTCGAGCTGGACCTGTCCGGCGCGATCGACGTCGCGGCCGAGCGCAAGCGGCTCGCGAAGGACCTCGCGGCGGCGCAGAAGGAGCTCGACGGCACGACGAAGAAGCTCGGCAACGAGGCGTTCCTCGCCAAGGCGCCCGCCGACGTCAAGGCCAAGATCGAGGAGCGCAAGGCCGTGGCCGAGGCCGAGATCGCCCGCATCAACGAGCGCCTGGCCGCGCTGCCGGAGGCGTGAGCACGGTGGACACCAACCTCGACGAGTTCCTCGACGTCGAGAACGAGCTCAACCAGCGGTGGCCCGAGACCAAGCTCGAGCCGTCGCTGGAGCGGATCAAGGCGCTGGCCCACGTGCTGGGCGACCCGCAGACGTCGTACCCGGTCGTGCAGCTGACAGGCACGAACGGCAAGACGTCGACGTCGCGCATGGTCGACGCGCTCTTCACGCGCATCGGCCTGCGCACCGGCCGGTACACGAGCCCGCACCTGCAGCTGGCGACCGAGCGCATCAGCCTCGACAACCAGCCGATCTCGCCGGAGCGCTACGTCGAGGTCTACCGCGACATCGAGCCGTACGTCGCGATGGTGGACGCCCGGTCCGAGATCCGGATGAGCAAGTTCGAGGTGCTCACCGGCATGGCCTACGCGGCTTTCGCCGAAGCGCCGGCCGACGTCGCCGTGGTCGAGGTCGGCATGGGCGGCACGTGGGACGCGACGTCCATCGTGGACACCCGCGTCGCCGTGCTGACCCCGATCGGCGTCGACCACGCCGAGTACCTGGGCAACCGTCCCGAGGACGTCGCGGTCGAGAAGTCCGGCATCATCAAGCCGGGCTCCGTCGCGATCGTCGCCGAGCAGACCCCCGAGGTCATGAGGGTGATCCTCGAACGCGTCGCCGAGGTGGACGCGATGGTGGCCCGTTTCGGCAGCGAGTTCGGCGTCCTGACCAGGGCCGTCGCCGTGGGCGGCCAGATGATCACGCTGCAGGGCCTCGGAGGCGTCTACGAGGACGTCTTCCTGCCGCTGCACGGCGAGCACCAGGCGAAGAACGCCGCGCTGGCGCTGGCCGCCGTCGAGGCGTTCTTCGGCGCCGGCCCCGAGCGCAAGATCGACATCGAGGTGGTCCGCGAGGGCTTCGCCTCGGTGATCACGCCGGGCAGGCTGGAGCGCGTGCGTTCCGCGCCCAACGTCTTCGTCGACGCCGCGCACAACCCGCACGGCGCCACCGCACTGGCGAAAGCCCTGGAGTCGGAGTTCGGCTTCCGCAAGCTCGTCGCCGTCGTGGCCGTCATGTCCGACAAGGACGCCGAGGGCATCCTGTCCGCGCTGGAACCGGTGGTGCAGGAACTGGTGATCACCACCAACTCGTCCCCGCGCGCGATGGATCCGGACGTCCTCGCGGGCCTGGCCGTCCCGATCTTCGGTGAGGACCGCTTCGAGGTGCGTCCCCGCCTGGTCGACGCCGTCGAGGAGGCCATTCACCTCATCGAGGACGAGCAGTCCGGCGGCGGCGTGATCATCACCGGCTCGGTCGTCACCGCCGGCGAGGCCCGCGCGCTGTTCGGGAAGGAGCCGGCATGACCACCCCGGCACCTCTGAAGAAAGACCCGATGAAGGCGTTCCGCGGCATCATGGCCGGCACGCTGATCCTCGAGGTCATCGTCGTGGCCCTGGCCCTGCCGGTCATCGCGAAGCTGCACGGCGGCGTCACGTCGCTCGTCGGCTGGGTGGCGTTCGGCTTCATCGCGGTGTTCATCGCGATGTGCGCGTTCGTGCGCAAGCCGTGGGCCATCCCGACCGTGGTCGGCCTGCACGTGCTGCTGATCGCCTCGTGGCTGCTGTTGCCGGCCATGGGCGTGATCGGCGTGATCTTCGGGCTGGTGTGGGCCTATCTGCTGTGGCTGCGGCGGGATCTGCTCAAGCGCATGGCGCAGGGGCGGTTGCCGGCGCAGCAACAGCAGCAGGAGTCGGAGCAGGCGCCGAAGTCCGAGTGAGCCGGTCCGGCTCCTCGCACCCCTGGAGGGGCCTGACCCCGCGCCCACGTGGCCAGGCCCCCCGCGCCTACTTCTTGCTGAGCTCCTCCTGCCCCTTCTCGTAGCTCTCGTCCCAGTTCGCGCCTTCCTTGAAAGCCTCGGAGGCACCGGTCCGGCCGAGCGAGATGGGCTTGATGGTGTCCGCGAACCCGTCACGGCCGCGCGGCGACATGATGTCGTCGACCCGGTTCGCCGCGTTCTTCGCCGCGTCGTTGCCGAACGTCAGCTTGTCGCGGACGGCGTTGTTGGCGCTGGAGAAGCCGTCCTCGATCTGCCTGACCGAGGAGTGGTTCTTGCCGATCGCGCGGCCGACGTCCTTGGCCTTGCGGCCGATGTTCACGGCGGCCTTCGCGAGCGCGTCGGACACGCCCTTGAGGTTGTCGAACTTGCGGACGGCCTGCGCGAGCTTCATGAGCAGCTTGCTGACCTTGCCCGCGATCTTGCCCGCGGTCGACGCGGCGCGGGCCACGGCCCAGCCGGTGAAGGCGGCGATCGAGGCGCCGAAGCTGCACCAGCTCGTCGCGAGCGCGGTCACGGCGGCGATGATGAACTCCGCGACGACGTCCGCCACGATGTCGCGGATGATGCCGCGCACCGCCGCGACCAGGACGCCCGTGCCGCGGATGCCCGTGGCGACCGCGTTCGCGGCACCTTCCAGCGCCTTGACCTGCTCGGCGAGGGTGGCGGCCGCCTTGCGGTAGCCGTCGCCGGACTGGCCGGTCCACGTGCCGGTCTGGCTGGTCGCGGCCTGCGCGTAGTCGTTGCCGACCTTCGCGCACGCCTTGGCGACCTCGCCCCAGGCGGCCGCGACGACGTTGATCGCGCCGGGGTCGCCGGCGAGGTCGTCGAGCGGCTCCTTGAGGAACGACACGTGCTCGATCAGCCAGCCGATGCCCGCGCCGACGAGCGTGCCGAGCGGGTTCGCGACGAAGCCGAGCACGTCGAGTCCCAGCGCGACGCCGTCGAAGGCCCAGTCACTGGGGTTGTTGAAGTCTTCCGCGCACTTCCAGACGGTGTCGACGATCCGCGCACCGTCGGTCGCGTTGTCCGCACTGACGTCGAGAACCATCACTCACCCCTGGTACTTCGCGAAGAGCTTCGCGTGGTCGTCGTCGGTTTGGCGGGTGGCGTCGGCGCAGTCGCGCAACGCGTCGGCGACGTCGGGCAGCGCGTTCGCCAGCTCGTTGATCGAGTTCGCGATCGCCGCGATGTGGATGCGCACCGGCACGCTGAAGACCTGGCCGATGATCCCGTACGTCTCGACGCCGAGGTCGACGCTCTGACCGCGCGCGGCGGCGTTCGTGAGCTCCATGCCCATCGACTGCACGTTGCCGGCGTGGTTCACCACGTCGGCGGGCACCATTGCGAATTCTGACACCGGGACCCCTTACCGGTAGATCGTGCCGAACGGCTCGTCGTCGTCCGGGCGCGCCGGACGCTGACGCTGCTGCGGTTGCTGCTCCTCGGTCTCCTCCGGCTGCTGCGCCGCGGTGACCTGGTCGCGCAGGAAGTCCATCGCGGACGTGCCGCCGATCAACGGCTGCATCGTCGCCTCCATCTGCCCCGCGACGGCCGCGTGCGCCCTGCCGACCGTCTCGGTGATCAGGGCGGCGAGCTGCTCGTGCGACATCCGCATCGCCGCGGGCGTCAGGCTCAGCTTCTCGAGTCGGCCGCCCGGCGCCATCCTGACCGTGACCGCGCGGTCGGGGCTGCTCACGTCCGCGCGCAACGCCTTGAGCTGGGCCTGCGTCTCCTCGGCTCTGCGCTGGATGTCGCCCACCCGGCGCATGTACTCCTCGAGACGCTGCTGCCCAGCACCCAGTTCTGCGGAAGTCATGCCACGTGAGACTGCCGCGACCGCCTCCCGGTTCCCGCTACTCGCGGACCAGTTGCGCGACCATGTCCTTTGCGGACTGCCGGGTGGCGGCCACGACCGCGAGGACCGCCAGCAGCACGAGCGCGTCCCGGCTGCCCGCGAGCCACACGAGCGGCGGCGCGTCTCCCATGGCCAGCACCACTTCCACCACCGCCCACACGGCGAGGGCCGCGAGCAACGCCGTCGGCACCCAGCTGCTCGCGCCGCCGGGCACCGGCTTCTTCGCGTCGAGGTAGGACTGTCCATACCGGACGACCCGCGCGGCGTCCCTGTGCACGTTCTCCGCGATCAGCCCGATCACCGCCGCCACCAGCACCGCGAACCCGGCCAGCACCCCCGACGGCAGGTCGACGAGCCAGGCCTCCTCGAGCTGGGGCCACGGCGACACGAACGTTCCCACCAGCCGAGGCGCGTCGAAGAACGGCATCGACGCCAGCCCCTCGGCCGCGGCCGTCGCGAGCCCGAGCCACGCGAGCAACCGCAACCTGCGCACCCGCCGCGTGACCGGCGTGTTCCTGACGTCCTCCTTGGTCAGAGGCCACTTCTCGTCCGGCTTCGGCGTCGTGCGCATGGGAACGAGGGACAGCACCGCGGCCACGGCGAACCACAGCGCCAGCAACCCGAGCGCCACCGCCAGGAGCGGTCCCGCGAGGAACCACCGCGCGCTGTCGTTCACCCCGGCGTCCCTGGTGGACCGGAAGACGGCGACCTCGCGCGCGCCGGGCTGCAGCTGCCCCGGCGGGAACGCGACCCGCTCAGTGCTCCCGTCCTCCCACCGCACGTCCGCGTCGCAGCCGTGGCTCGTGCCGACGCCCCATCTGCCGACCGGCCCGTGTTCGGTGCAGGACACGACCGCGGCGGTGCCGGTCTGCCGCGCCTCCACCGCGCCGAGCAGGACGTCGGTGGTCCGGATCGTCGTGGCGAGCGCCAGGAAGGCGAGGACCGCGGCCAGCAGGAAGGCGAGTGCGCGCACGGGCACACCCTAGACAGCACGCACGCGCGGTCGGTGACGAATTGTTCGACGCCGGAGAACGGCGCGAACCGCACTCCGGCCGTTCACTCGAACGTGCTGTGAAACCGGGACGAGGCCTGTGGCCTGGCGCTATGCTCCGAGACGCACGAATCTGCAGGGGAGGGCACTGGGGATGAGCGGAACCAAGGTCGATCTCGAGACGCTGCGCGCTGCCGTCAAGGAGTACGAGTCCATCCGCGACGACCTGATCCAGGCGAAGACGACCGGCCAGGCGCTGATCGCCGTCAAGGGTGCGGGCCGTGACGTGCCGAGCCAGGTCTACGCGAACTGGGCCGTCAACGCGGGCGCGATGCACCAGCAGTCGAACCAGCAGCTGCAGGACACGCTGACCACGCGCATCGACAACCTGAAGGCCACCCTCGCCCAGTACGAGCAGACCGAGCAGGGCAACCAGGCGAACTTCAAGCCGTGAGGACTGAGCAGTTGCGCATCCGATCCGTCGTCGCCGGAGCCGCGGCACTCGCGTTGCTGACGGGGTGCGGCACCAGCGGCGGGACCACCGGCACGCCCACCGGCGCCACCCCTCCGCCGAGCTCCGCCGCCGGGGCGCCGGAGGTGCGGAACCCGCTGGACCTGAAGGCCTTCGAGGCCGACCCGTGCAGCGCGTTCACGCCCGCCCAGGCGGAGGCCTACGGCCTGCCCGGCGTCGCGGGCAGGAAGAACCCGACCTCGCCCGGCCCGGGGTGCGACTGGCTCGGCGCGAGCACCCCGGCGAAGGCGTCACCCGGCCTGGTGATCCTCCCCGAGGGCACGAACCTCGAGTCGGTGTACGGCAACAAGGACAACGGGACCTACGCGGTGTTCGAACCGCGCCCCGACGTCCAGGGCTACCCCGCCGTCCTCACCCTCCCCGTGGACCAGCGCCCGAGCGGCAGCTGCACGATCGTCGTCGGCGTGTCCGACGCCAGGGCCGTTCTCTTCGACTTCCAGAGCGTCAAGGGCAGTTCCCGGCTCGCGGACCCGTGCGGCGCGGTCACCGAGTTCGCGAACCTCGTCCTCACCACCATGAAGGCAGGTGCGAAATGACCCAGCCCGCGCCCAGCTGCCACACCCAGGACAACACGAGAGCCGACGGCCTCTCGGGGCACCAGATCCACCACCTGATGACCACGGGACCCGGCACGGGCAGCGCGCAGGCCGGTGCCAACGCCGCAGCCGCCCTGGAGTCCGCCTACGCCTCGATCGAGGCCAGGCTCAAGCGGGTCGGCGAAACCCTCGGCGAGGCGTGGGCCGGTGCCAGCGCGGACGCCGCCCAGGCCGCCGGCAACCCGATCAACCAGGCGATGGTGCAGATGCAGGACGCGCTGCGCCAGGCCGACACCTCGCTGTCGAACCAGGTCTACCAGTTCAACTACAACAAGAACCAGCTCAAGGACATGCCGGAGCAGAAGCCGGACACGGGCTTCTGGGACGACGTGACGCCCTGGGACACCGACACCGAGGACGCGGTCAACAGCTACAACTCGCAGGAAGCCCACAACCGCCGGATCTACAGCGAGTTCCAGAGCGCTTCGAACACCAACCGCGGTGAGCTCCCCAAGGAGTTCCCCGGCGTCACGGCCGACACGCTCAACGTCGAGGTGATCAACACCGGCGGCGACAACGGCGACGACAAGAGCGCCGACGTCAGCAACTCGAGCGTCGGCAGCAAGAACACCGGCACGAGCTCCACCGGTTCCACCCAGAGCCCGACCGGCTCCGCCTGGACGCCGCCGAGCAGCACCGGTGGCGATCAGACCACCGCCAGCTGGGCCGACGGCACGGGCACGTCCGGCACGGGTGGCACCGGCAAGCCCGGTGACACCCCCGGCATCGGCAAGCCGCCGGTCGGCAGCGTGATCGAGCGGCCGCCGAACACCGGCCTGCCGCCCATCGGCGTGCCGGTCGGTCCCGGTCTCGGCGGGGGCGGCGGCCGCGGGACGGCGGGTGGCCCCGGCGGTCCCGCCGGAGCGGGCACCGGCAGGTTCGGCGGTGGGGGTGCGGGCGGCTCGGGTGGCGCGGGCAGGTTCGGCAGCGGTGGCGGTCTCGGTGGCGGCAGCGGCACCGCGACGGGCAGCGGCACGTCCGCGCAGCAGCCCGGCGGCAAGGCCGGTGTGTTCGGCGGCGTGGGCGAGGGCCCGAACGCCGGTGCGCGTGGTGGCGCCGCGGCGGGTGCCGCGGGCCGTGCCGGTGCGGCCGGCATGGGCGCGATGGGTGGTCACGGCCAGAAGGGCCAGGGCGAGGACGACCTGGAGCACAAGTCCGCCGACTACCTCATCACCGAGGAGAACACGAACGAGATCATCGGTGACATGCCGATGGTCGCACCGCCGACGATCGGGGGGTGACGTGCTGCGCTCGTCCGTCCAACTGTCCGACCTCGCCTTCGACGTGCTGTGGAAGCAGGAGAAGCTGGGGGCGTACCACCCCGCGCTGTCGGTCGACTCGCCCGGGGAGACCGAGGACGAGCGGGTGCTCATCGAGCGCGACGTCATCGGTGAGCTGCGCCGCGTCGGGCTCGACCACCCGGACGTCCGGGGCACGCTGCACCTGATCGCCAAGGCGGACAACGACTATTCGGCGTGGATCGCCCTCACGCCGGACGAGACGAGGCCCGTCGTGGTGGCGGCGAACGCGCAGCACGGCGTGCTCGCCGTGCACGACAACGGGTACGTGCAGCTGCACCCGATCCGTCCGGAGAACGCGCCGGAGGTCCTCGCGATGCAGCTGCCGGACGTCCCGCCCGGCAAGGGCGCGTCGATCAACGTGCACGCGTCGGAGCTCCACGTCCACCAGCCCGGCAAGGCGTCGCCGTCGACCTCGCTGCGCCAGCTGCTCGCCCAGCCCCGCAGGGGAACGGCGAAGCTGTACGCGGCCAAGGGCAGTCCCGAGGGCAGGCAGCGGGCCAGGACCTTCCTCACCACGATCGACTTCGAGGACGGCCGCTGGCTCGTGGTCCGCTACACCGACGAGAACCACCAGACGTGGGTCCACGCCACGCCCGCGTCGCGGCAGATCATCACCGACTGGCTCCAGCGCCTGACGTGACCAGCACTGCCCGGAGTGGGCCCGCTGGAGTTCACCCCGGGTTCGGCCGCCGGTCAGAACGGCGGACTAGAAACCGCGCATGACCTTCGACCGTCGCACGTTGTTCAAGGCAGGCGCACTGGGCACGGCCGCGGCGCTGGTGCCCTCGGGCACCGGCCTCGCGAAGACCGACCGCCCGATCCTCACCCACGGCGTGCAGTCCGGCGACGTGACCTGGGACGGCGGCATCGTGTGGACGCGCGCCGACCGCCCGTCCCGGATGCTCGTCGAGGTGTCCAACGACCCGCGGTTCCGCCTCTCCCACCGCTTCCGGGGCCCGTTGCTCACGCCGGAAACCGGCGGAACGGGGCAGGTCAGGGTGTCCGGTCTGCTCCCGGGCCGTCCCGCCTACTACCGCGTCACGGCCGAGGACCTGAGCGGCCGCACCCGCAGCGAACCGCTCACCGGCAGCTTCTCCACGGCCCCGCTCGGCCGCGACGGGGTGCGGTTCGTGTGGTCCGGTGACGTCGCCGGCCAGGGCTGGGGCATCAACCCCGACCTCGGTGGCATGCCGATCTTCAAGGCGATGGCCGACCGCAGGCCCGACTTCTTCATCCACAGCGGCGACACCGTCTACTCCGACAACCCGATGAAGGAGTCGGTGGCGCTCCCGGACGGCCGGATCTGGCGCAACGTCGTCACGCCGGAGAAGGCCAAGGTGGCCGAGACGCTCGACGAGTACCGCGGCCAGTTCGCCTACAACCTGCTCGACGAGAACGTGAAGCGCTTCGCCGCCCAGGTCCCGAGCTTCGTGCAGTGGGACGACCACGAGGTCACCAACAACTGGTACCCCGGCGAGATCCTCGACTCCCCGCTCTACACCGAGAAGCGCGTGGACGTGCTGGCCCAGCGGGCTTTCCAGGCGTTCCACGAGTGGATGCCGATCGACCGGCAGCGCGCGGTCGACGGTCGCGTCTACCGGAAGTTCGCCTACGGTCGCAACGTCGAGGTCTTCGTGCTCGACATGCGCACCTACAAGGACCGCAACACCTCGCCCAAGGACCAGCCGGGCGTGGTCCTCGGCGCGAGGCAGGCGAAGTGGCTCGTCGACGGGCTCAGCCGCAGCACCGCCACGTGGAAGATCATCGCGGCGGACCTGCCGATCGGCCTGACCGTCCCCGACGGCACCGACGTCGAGGGCGTCGCGAACGGCCTGCCGGGCGCGCCCAACGGCCGTGAGCACGAGATCGCGTGGGTGCTCAGGGAGCTGAAGCGGCGCCGCGTCAAGAACACCGTGTGGCTGACCGCGGACGTGCACTACACCGCCGCGCACCACTACTCGCCCGACCGCGCGGCCGTGGGCGACTTCGACCCGTTCTGGGAGTTCGTCTCCGGACCGCTGCACTCCGGCGCGTTCGGCCCGAACGCGCTCGACCCGACGTTCGGGCCGCAGGCCGTGTTCGTGCACGCCCCGCCCGCCGCCAACACCTCGCCGCTGGACGGGTTCCAGCACTTCGGCGAGGTCGAGGCGACGCGGCACGAGCTCACGGTGTGGCTGCGCGACGCCACGGGCGCCTCGCTGTGGTCCAAAACGCTCAGCGCCGCCTGACCGGAGCCGTAGTGTCGGACGCGTGCCCATCTCGTTCGACACCACCGGCTTCCACCAGATCGACCAGAACACCTGGCAGCACCGCAACGGTGACCAGGTCCGGCTGACCTACCACGGCGTGGTCCCCGACCTGCCCGCCGGACTGGACGACCTGCCGGAGCTCAGGCACGGTCTCGCCCTGGTCCACGGCGAGACCGGGTGCCTGGTCGAGGCCCACGTCGTCCAGCTCGGCGGGACGCCGGCGCTGCTGCGGATCATCAAGATGCCGTTGCCGGACCAGCCGAACGGGCAGGTGTTCGTCGCCTCCTTCACGGTGCCGAAGGAACGCAGCAGCGCCGTGCTGCTGCTCGTGGCGCCGGAACGCGGCATGACCGGCGCACGCGAGGCCGTGCTGGCCGCCGAGATCGGGTTCGAGAACTGGGTCAGGCCCCACCCGTACGCGCCGGAGCTGGAAGGCGTTCTGCCGTTCCACGCGGGCGACGACCCGCGTTACGACCCACGGTTCCCCGACCACCCGTTAACGCGTGTGCGCGCGTGGGCGCACCACGTGGTCCGCACAGCCCAGGTCGATCCGGGATTCGCCTCGCTGCCGCCGTTCCGCGTCCAGGCGCCGCCGCCTCCCGTCGAACCGGGCCAGACGCTGTCGACCGCGTTGCCGAGCCTGCCGGTCAAGGACTTCATCGGCCTGCGGATCGGGGAGCGGACGACGTACTGGCGCATGACCGACCCGAAGCTCGCCGAGGTGCTCGGCCGCGGCCTGATGGGTCGCTCGCCGCTCGCGGAGACCCGGTTCCGCGACATGCTGCTGATCGACGTCGAGACCGGTGACGCGATGATCCCCGACCGCTTCACCACCAACGGCCAGATGACCGCGCACAGCACGCGTCTGCAGCAGGTCACGCTGCAGGAGGCGGACGCGGCGCTCTCCGACGACGACGTCATGGACGCCTTCAAGTGGGCGGGCCGCATGTGCGGTGCCGCGGCGGAACGCGGTGAGTTCCTGTCCCTGGAACCGATCGAGAACGACGGCGAGCAGGCCGATCCGCACGTCCTCCTGGCCGTGCAGCCGCACGAGGGCCGGCAGGTGGTGATCGCCCAGTTCTCGCCGCCGCCGTCCGGGGGACCGCTCGCGGGCGCGACGAGCCGCACCGCTCCCGCCACCGCGGAGTCGGTCGAGGGCATCGGTGTGCTGGCCGGGCTCGCGGTCAACGAGTGGCGCTCTCATCCGTTGAAGATGGCGATCACCTACCGGCGTTGAGCAAGCTGACTGCAAATATTTGCAGAGCGCGACGTATTGTTTCCCGTTGTTTGTCGTGGTTTCGTGCAGCAACCCTGCAAGAAGTTGCGACAAGGAGGTCGCGATGCGTCGGGTCGTCGCCGCGCTCGCTGCACTGGTTCTGCTCCCCCTCACACCGGCCCAGGCCGTTGCCGCTCCACCGCAACGCCTTGCCGTGGGCGAGGTGGTGGACGTCGCGCCCGGTGTGCGCGACGGGGACGCGAGGCTCGCCTTGCCGCCCCGGCGCGACGACCTGCGGGGTGAGCGCTTCTACTTCGTGATGCCCGACCGGTTCGCCAACGGCGACACCGGCAACGACCGCGGCCGCTCGAACACCGCGGAACACGGGTTCAACCCCGCCGACAAGGGCTTCTACCACGGCGGTGACCTCAAGGGGTTGCGCGGGAAGCTCGACTACCTCGACGGCATGGGCATCACGGCGATCTGGATGACGCCGATGTTCCTCAACCGCTGGGTGCAGGGCGACAGCGCCGGCTACCACGGCTACTGGACGACCGACTTCACCAAGCTCGACCCGCACTTCGGCACCACGCAGGAGATGCGCGACCTGATCCGCGACGCGCACCGCCGCGGCATCAAGGTGTTCTTCGACATCGTCGCGAACCACACCGCCGACGTCATCAAGTACGCCGAGGGCAAGACGCAGTACGTCTCGACCGGCGCGCAGCCGTACCTGGACGCCGACGGCAAGCCGTTCGACCTCGCCGACCACGCGGGTCGCGAGGACTTCCCGCGGCTCGATGCCGCGAAGTCGTTCCCGTACACGCCGGTGAAGCAGGGACCGACGAAGTTCCCGTTGTGGCTCAACGACTCCACGCTCTACCACAACCGCGGCGACTCGACGTTCTCCGGCGAGTCGAGCGAGCAGGGCGACTTCTCCGGCCTCGACGACCTGATGACCGAGCACCCGCGCGTGGTCAAGGGCATGAAGGACATCTTCACGAGCTGGATCGACACGCTCGACATCGACGGCTACCGCGTCGACACCGTCAAGCACGTGAACCTGGAGTTCTGGCAGGCGCTCGCGCCGCACGTGAAGCAGTACGCGAACCGCAAGGGCAAGAAGGACTTCTTCGTCTTCGGCGAGGTCTTCGACTCCTCGCCCGAGAACACCTCGAAGTACACGACCGCCGGCAGGATGCAGGCGACGCTGGACTTCCCGTTCCAGAGCAGCGCCCTGAGCTTCCTGTCG
The DNA here is from genome assembly GCF_021056325.1 of Lentzea sp. CC55. NCBI lineage: Bacteria > Bacillati > Actinomycetota > Actinomycetes > Pseudonocardiales > Pseudonocardiaceae > Lentzea > Lentzea sp. CC55. Next base: position 156,634 of record NZ_JAJCXE010000043.1, read on the forward strand.
GGCAAGGGTTCCCAGCGCCTCGGCGAGGTGCTGCTGGACGACGACCGCTACACCGACGCCGACTCCAACGCCTCGTCGCTGCCCACGTTCCTCGGCAACCACGACATGGGCCGCATCGCGTGGATGATCCGCAACGACAAGCCCGGCATCTCCGACGCCGAGCTGCTGGAGCGCCTCAAGCTCGGCAACTCCCTGATGTACCTGTGGCGCGGCAACCCGGTCGTCTACTACGGCGACGAGCAGGGGTTCGCGGGCACGGGTGGTGACAAGCTGGCGCGCCAGGACATGTTCGCCTCGAAGACGCCGGAGTACATGGCGGAGGAGCTCGTCGGCTCCGACCGCACGGGCGCCGTGGACAACTTCAACACCGCACATCCGCTCTACCAGCAGCTCAAGGCCCTCGCGGCGCAGGTCGACGAGGACCCGGTGTGGCGGGACGGCAACCAGGTCCTCCGGTACGCCGACGGGGACGTGTTCGCGTTCAGCCGCATCCTCGGCCGCGAGCACCTCGTCGTCGCCAACGCCGGCACCTCGCCCGCGACCGTCACCGTTCCCGTGTCGTCCTCGGGCTTCGAGAACGCGCAGGTCCAGAACGGTCGCGTCACGGTGACCGTGCCCGCCCTGTCGACGGTGGTGCTCGAGGGCACCGGTGACGTCGCCCGGTCCAAGCCGTCGCCGACGCTGGTCGCCCCGGCCGCCGGAACGGTGCTGGACGAGCGCGTCGAGCTCCGCGCGGACGGCATCAGCGCCCCCCACGCGGCGGCCACGTTCGCCGCGCGCGTCGAGGGCACCCGCGAGTGGACCGTGCTCGGCACCGACGACGCCGCTCCGTACCGGGTCTTCGCCGACCTGTCGGCGCTTCCGGGTGCCGCGGCCGGCAAGCGCGTCGAACTGCGCGTGGTCGCGAAGTCCGGCGAGATCGGCGCGGACGGCGCGTTCGTCTCGCTCGTGGCCGCGCCGCCGCTGCCGGACCCCGGGACGAAGAACCCGGACTGGCTGGTCGTGCACTACGCCCGCGACAACCACGACGGCTGGGGCCTGCACGTCTGGGGCGATGTCGAGACGCCCACCGAGTGGAGCGCTCCTCTGCCGTTCGCGGGAGAGGACGCCTACGGGCGCTTCGCGTGGGTGAAGCTGAAGCCGGGGGCCAAGTCCGTCGGCATCATCGCGCACAAGGGCGACGAGAAGGACACGTCCGCCGACCGGGTCGTCGACCCGAGCGTCACGCCCGAGGTGTGGCTGGAGCAGGGCGACCCGGCCGTGCACCCGTCCGAGCAGGCGGCCACGGGCAAGGCGGTCGTGCACTACGCCGGTGACGCGTCCGGAGCCGTCGTCCGCGTCGCCGGACGGGGCGACGTGCCGTTCACGAACGGCATCGCGGAACTCCCGCCGACCACGGACTTCTCCGTCGTGCGCGGCACGACCGTCGAGGCCACGGGCAAGTTCACGAGCGGTCACGCGTGGGTCGCGAACGGCGCGGTGCACGCCACCAGGGCCGCCGCCGAGAACCGCGCGGTGATCCACTACCACCGCCCGGACGGCGACTACACCGACTGGACGATGTACCACTGGACGGGTTCCGCGGAACCCTCACCGGGGTGGAACCAGTCGCGGGTGCCGGACGGACGCGACCAGTTCGGTGTGTACTGGTCGGTGCCGCTCGCGGCCGGCGCGGCGGGCCTGAGCTACCTCCTCCACCGCGGCGACACCAAGGACCCGGGCCCGGACCAGTTCCTCGACCTGGGCCAGAAGGGGAACGAGGTGTGGCAGTTGCAGGGTGACGAGACCTACCTGCTCCCGCCGAACGCCGGTCCGGCCGCCGACGACGACCTGACCAAGGCCAAGGCGATCTGGATCTCCAAGGACAGGGTCGTCTGGGACGTGCCGTCCGTGCAGTCCGACGGCTACCGCCTCGAGTACGGCTCTCGCGTGCTGCGGCTCTCGCCGACGACCGAGGAGGTGCCGGCGCGGTTCCCGCACCTCAAGGGCAAGCCGGTGTTCGCCGTGCGCGGGTTCGTCGACGAGGCGTTGCGGGACAGGCTCTCCGCCGTCCACGTCGACGCGGGAGGGGCGATCCGGCACCGCACGAGCGTGCAGATCGCGGGCGTGCTGGACGACCGCTACGCCGCCGCCGCGACGAAGCTGACGTTCGGGCCGGAGTTCCACCGCGACCGCGCGTCGGTCCGGCTGTGGGCGCCGACCGCGCGGAACGTGAAGCTGCGCCTGTTCGACGAGCCGTCCGGTGAGCCTCGGAAGGTCGTGCAGCTCGAGCGCGACGACGCGTCGGGATCGTGGTCGGGGCACGGCAACTGGAAGAACAGGTACTACCAGTTCGAGGTCACCGACTGGCAGCGCACGGTCGTGGTCACCGACCCGTACTCCGTCGCGCTGTCGGTGAACTCGACGCACTCCCAGTTCGCCGACCTGCGGGACGGCCGGACGATGCCCGCCGGCTGGTCGAAGGACGTCGCGAAGGGCATCGGCGGCGCGATCACCGAGCTGCACGTGCGCGACTTCTCGATCAACGACCAGTCCGTCCCGGAGGTGGACCGCGGCACGTACAAGGCGTTCACGCACCGCGACTCGACCGGCATGAAGCACCTGAGGACGCTGGCCGCGGCGGGCATGGACACCGTGCACCTGCTGCCGACGTTCGACATCGCCACGATTCCCGAGAAGCGCTCCGAGCAGGCCACCCCGGCCTGTGACCTGCCCTCGCTGCCCGCGGACTCCGACCGGCAGCAGGCCTGCGTCGGCGCGGTCGCGGCGAAGGACGGCTTCAACTGGGGCTACGACCCGTTCCACTACGACGTGCCCGAGGGTTCGTACGCCACGGCGGACGCGCAGAACGGCTGGGCGCGCTCGAAGCAGTACCGCGAAATGGTGAAGTCGTTGCACGACAACGGCAACCGCGTGGTGGTGGACGTCGTCTACAACCACACGGCGGCGTTCGGCGACGCACCGACGTCCGTGCTCGACAAGGTCGTGCCCGGCTACTACCAGCGGCTCGACCTCGACGGCTCGGTCGCGAACTCCACCTGCTGCGCGAACACCGCGACCGAGAACGCCATGATGGGCAAGCTCGTCGTCGACTCGGTCGTGCGCTGGGCGAAGAACTACAAGGTCGACGGGTTCCGGTTCGACCTGATGGGCCACCACCCGAAGGCGAACATCCTCGCGGTGCGCGCGGCACTGGACGCGCTGACCGTCGAGAAGGACGGCGTGGACGGCCGCAAGATCGGCGTCTACGGCGAGGGCTGGGACTTCGGCGAGGTCGCGGGCAACGCGCGGTTCGAGCAGGCCACCCAGGCCAACATGGCCGGAACGGGCATCGGCACGTTCAGCGACCGGCTCCGCGACGCGGTGCGCGGTGGCGGTCCGTTCGACGACGACCCGCGCGTGCAGGGCCTCGGCTCCGGTCTGGCCGGGGACGTGAACTCCTCGCCCGCGAACGGCGACGTCGCCGCGCGCCTGGAGAACTACAGCGACCTGGTGAAGCTGGGCATGGCGGGCAACATGGCGTCGTACCGCTTCCAGTCGACCGCCGGGCCGGTCGTCTCCGGCCGGGACGTGCGGTACAACGGCTCCCCGGCGGGCTACACCGGTCAGCCGCTGGAGGCGATCACGTACGTGGACGCGCACGACAACGAGGCGTTGTTCGACGCGTTGATGTACAAGCTGAAGCCGGAGACCTCGATGGCCGACCGGGTGAAGATGCAGACGGTCTCGCTGGCGCCGGCGCTGCTCGGCCAGGGGCGGCCGTTCGCGCACGCGGGCACGGAGTTCCTGCGTTCGAAGTCGTTGGACCGCAACAGCTACGACTCGGGGGACTGGTTCAACGCCTACGACCCGTCGTTGCGCGACAACGGGTTCGGCCGCGGGCTGCCGCCCAAGGCCGACAACGAGGCGAAGTGGCCGTACGCGAAGCCGTTGCTGGGCCTGGCGAAACCGGCCTCCGCGGACATGAGGGCCTCGCTGGACGCGACCCTGGAACTGCTGCGGATCCGGCAGCTCTCGCCGCTGTTCTCGCTCGGGTCGGCCGACCTCGTGCAGCAGAAGGTCTCGTTCCCCGCCGCCGAGCCGGGCGTGATCGTCATGCACGTGGACGACACGGTCGGACCGGACGTCGACAGCGCGCGGCGCGGGCTGGTCGTGGTGATCAACCCGTACCCGACCGAGAAGGCCGTGACGCTGCCCGCCGGTGACTGGAGGCCGCTGACCAGCGAGAAGAAGGCGGGAGCGGCGCGTTCGGTGGTTGTCCTGGAGCGATAGTTCCGCAAAGAAATAGTTTGGTTCTAGATTAGTTTGGTACCGTGGTGCCATGGGCACGACGGGGTGTACTGACCTGATGATGCTGCTGCATCGGACGGGACACGCGCTGGAGACCGAACTGACGGCGAGGTTCGCGGAGATCGGACTGACTCCGCGAGCCCGCTGCGTTCTGTCCAGTGCGCTGGACGCGGGGCTCACGCAGACCGAGATCGCCGACATGGTCAGCATCGACAAGACGACCATGGTCGTCACGATGGACGCTCTGGAGTCCGCCGGGTACGCCGAGCGCAAGCCGTCGGCGACGGACCGCCGCGCCCGTGTCGTGGTCGTGACCGAACTGGGCCGTCAAATCGTGGCGAAGGCCGACGACCTGTACGAGGAGGTCGTGGGCAGCGTGCTGGGCTCGTTGCCGGAAGACGAGCGCCTCGGCATGGTCAACGGCCTCACGAGGCTGGTCGAGGGCCGTCTCAGCACCCCGATGCCGTGTGAAAAGCCGCCTCGCAAGCGTGCTCTGCGTCATGCGATCGGGTAACAGATAGTCCCGTACAAAACTATCTGTTACGGTTCCTCTTATGACTACAGGGGGATCGAAGACCGACGCGCGCTGGCTCGCGCTGGTCGTGCTGTGCGCGGGGATGTTGATGATCGTGCTGGACCAGACGATCGTGAACGTCGCGCTGCCCGCGATCGAGGAGGACCTGAAGTTCGGTCAGGCCGGGCTGGCCTGGGTCGTCAACGCGTACCTGATCGCCTACGGCGGTCTGCTCCTGCTCGCGGGTCGCCTCGGTGACCTGATCGGGCACAAGAAGGTGTTCCTGATCGGCCTCGGCGTCTTCACGGTCGCGTCGCTGCTGTGCGGCCTGGCCGTGAGCTCCGAGATGCTGATCGTGTCGCGGTTCGTGCAGGGCGCGGGCGGTGCGCTGGCCACGTCCGTGACGCTGGGCATGGTCGTGACGATGTTCCCCGAGCCCGACGAGCAGCGGCGTGCCATCGGCGTGTTCAGCTTCGTCGCGGCGGCCGGTGCGTCCATCGGCCTGCTGCTCGGCGGTGTGCTCACGGACGCCATGTCGTGGCACTGGATCTTCTTCGTGAACATCCCGATCGGCATCGTGGCCGCCGTCGCCGCCGTGCGCCTGGTGCCGGACTCCGCCGGGCTGGGCCTGCGCGAGGGTGCGGACGTCCTGGGCGCGCTGCTGATCGTCGCCGCGGTGATGCTCGGCGTCTACACGATCGTCAAGGCCGAGCACCACGGCTTCGGCTCCGCGCACACCCTCGGACTGGGTGCCGTCGCACTGGCGTTGCTGGCGGGGTTCGTGCTGCGCCAGCGGACCGCGCAGAAGCCGCTGCTGCCGCTGCGGGTGTTCAAGTCCCGCAACGTCAGCGGCGCGAACCTGGTGCAGATCTCGATGGTCGCCGGCATGTTCGGGCTGTTCTTCCTCGGCACGCTCTACATGCAGCTCGTGCTGCAGTACACGCCGTTGCAGATCGGCCTCGCGTTCATGCCCGTGGCGGTGGCGATCGCGGTGTTCTCGGTGTCGCTCTCGGCACGCCTGAACGCGCGGTTCGGCGAGCGGAACATGCTGATCCTGGGCCTGTCCCTGATGCTCGTCGGCATGCTGGTGTTCACGCAGGTGCCGGTCGACGGCTCGTACGTGGCGCACATCCTGCCCGCCGTGGCGCCGATCGGCATCGGCATGGGCCTGTCGTTCCCGGCTCTGATGACGCTCGCGATGTCGGGTGCGGCGCACGACGAGGCCGGGCTCGCGTCCGGTCTGGTGAACACGACCGCGCAGGTCGGCGGCGCACTGGGGCTCGCGGTGCTGGCCACGACCTCGACGACCTACACGTCGTCGTTGCTGGCGTCGGGTGTCGACCGGCTCGAGGCACTGACCTCGGGCTTCCACCTGGCGTTCTGGATCTCCGCCGTGCTCGTGGCGGTGGCGCTGGCACTCGCGGTGTTCGTGCTGCGGCAGGTCGCCGTGTCCCGCGACGCCAAGCCCGTTCTGGTGCACTGACGCGGAAAGGGGTGCGTGCCGGTTCCCCCGGCCCGCACCCCTTCCCGAGCCGCTCAGACCTGCAGCTCGTTCTCGATGCGCTTGAGCTGGTGGCGCGCCAGCGCGAGGTTCGACTGGTCGCGCTCCAGCACGAGGTACAGGAACAGCGACCCCCGGGCCTTCACGCCGCTCATCAGCCGGATCAGGTGGTACTGGCGGTGCAGGGTGATCAGGATGTCCTCGATGGTGTCGTTGAGGCCGAGGGTCTGCATCACCCGGAGCTTCGACCGGACGACCTCGGTGTTGCCGGCCGCCGCGATCTCCAGGTTCAGCCAGTCGCCTCCACCGCCGGTGCCGAGCGACATCCCGCTGTCGTAGTCGACCAGCGCGACGCCGACGGCGCCGGAGATGGACATGGCCTCTTTCATCGCGATATCGATGTTCATCAGACTCCACTTTTCTGTGTCAACTGGTGACCGGGACGACGTGATCGATTCGCCGGGCTCCGGCCGGGGGCGGACACGTCTCCACATGGACGAGAGCAACGAGCCAAGGGCGGACATGTGCGGCGACCATTTTTTGTTCGGTGGACGGTGCGCTAGGTGGTCATGATCGAGCCGATCCGCTCGATCGCCGGACGTGTTTCGTGGAGAAGGCGTCCGAGGTTCAGTCCTTTGTCCCCGAGCACGACCATCAGAGCCGTTCTGCTGATGGAGTACACGGCCATGTAGCCTTCGCTGCCGAAAACGACGGTCTGGCTGAGCTTGCCCAGACCGATCACCTCCGATGCCTGGCGGGCGATTCCCAGATCGGCGGCGGCGAGTGCGGAGATGTGCGCGGGCTCGACGTTCTTCGCCACGTCGGTGAGAATGGGAATCCCGTCGGACGCGGCCAGTACCGTGTCGGTCACCCCGGCGACGTTCTCCCGGAGCTTCCGCAGTTCGGCGGCCAGGGCGTCGTAGTCCAATGTTGTTCCTTTCCGCTGGTCCGCCCCGCCGCGACCCGAGGGCGCAGCGAGGGCAGTCCCCGGTGTGAAAAACTGAAAGCGGTCGCGAGCGGAGCGATTTCCAGCAGCTCCTCACCGAGCATCCGGGAGATCTCGACGGTGACCGGGTGCAGGCCCCTGCCGACCGCGAACGCGATGTCCCTCGCGCTGCGCCTCCCGGTCGCGTGCGCGACGATCTCCCGCCGCGGCGCGGGCAGCCCGGACGGGTCGGTCCCGCCGGCGGCCACCACCCGGTCCCGGTAGGGAGACAGCGGGAACGGGAGCGCGGCGATCTCGTGGAGCCGGTCCGCCACGTCCGCCAGCACCAGGCCGGGGGCAACGCCTCCGCCCGTGGTCAGCAGGGGTGTCTCACCGGAATCGCCGACGACGGCGCACTTCTCGACGTCACCGGCGGCGACCGCGAAAGCCGCGTCCCGCAGCGCGGCCCTCGCGAGGGCGTGGACCTCGGCGGCCTCGAGCCCGCACCGGGTGACGAGCGCCGCCGCGAGCGACCGGGGCCCGGCGCTCTCCGCGAGTGCCGCTTCCCAGTCCTCCGCGCTCACCCGTCCCGACTTCACCAGCAGCGTCTCCACCCCGGGGGAGCCGGCGCTGCCGACCGCGATCACCACACCGCGTCGCAGGTGGAACAGCCCGCCCGCATTACCGGAAACGCACAACGCTCCCGTGGTCCGATCCGCGTGGCACTGCGTCAACGCGTCGGCGAGGGCGCTGAATGCGGCTCGATGGTCGCCTGGCAGAAGTCACTCCGGGTTATTTCGGTCTTGCAGGACGGGATCAGGACGAATGATCACCCGATCGAGCACTTCTTCCTCATCGAAAGAGCGATCGGCGCCGTTACTTCCTACCTGGAGGTGTCGGAAAACTGCGCTAGGTACCACACGATCGAGTGAACGATTCCAGTTCGTGTGGCAATGTGCATTCTGTATTTATCGAGTGCCTATCGAAATCGCGTCTGGTTTTTCGCGCGGGCGACGAGATCGATGCGCAAAATTGCGAAGTTGGGATTGCGTGCTTCCGGCTCCTTGACGAAGCCGGTTCTGTGAAGAACACGCACCGGCCGGGCCGGTTCCGCGGCGGGTCACGCACCCGGTGCCGGGGGTACCGCCGGTCACAGCCCTCCCGAACTGCGCTCGCCGTGCGCGGCTACCCTTGCTCGCACATCCCGTACCTGTTCCCCAAGGAGTCACACCGTCGTGTCCGAGCGCACCCTGGTTCTCGTTAAGCCCGATGGCGTCGCCCGTGGTCTCGTCGGCGAGGTGATCGCCCGCATCGAGCGCAAGGGCCTGAAGCTCGCCGCCCTCGAGCTGCGCACCGCCGACCGCGCCACCGCTGAGCAGCACTACGCGGAGCACGACGGCAAGCCGTTCTACGGCGACCTGGTCGACTTCATCACCGGTGGCCCCCTCGTCGCCCTGGTCGTGGAGGGTGTCCGGGCGATCCCGGCCTTCCGCCAGCTGGCCGGTGGCACCGACCCCGTCGAGAAGGCCACGCCCGGCACGATCCGCGGCGACTTCGGCACCGAGGTCCAGTACAACCTGGTGCACGGGTCGGACTCCGCCGAGTCGGCCGAGCGCGAGATCAAGATCTGGTTCCCGAACCTCTGAGTGGGGTCGGGGAGTCGAAGGGGCCTTCACCGGTTTCGGTGGGGGCCCCTTTGCTTTCTGATCTTGTCGGACCACCTGAGTACGTTGAGATGCAGGGGTTCCCGGATCGGGGGGACGCCTGCGTCAGCTTGCGGTGCCGCCTTTCGGCGGTCGCGGGCTGTCGCCTTCGCGGGTGATCCCTGTGCGGCTATGGCCGGCGGCTCGCCCTGGCGGCTCCCCCTGGCGGCTCCCCCTGGCGGGTTCTCCTGGCGGCTCGCCGTCGGCGTCGCGTGACCTGGCCGCGACGTCGTGGTCAGGCTCGCCGGGGGCTGCTGCCCAGGCCGCCTGCCTTGGCGCCGTTGAGGATCGTGCCCTCGGGGTAGCCGAGCGGCAGGTACATCCGCACGTCGTCCCACCGTTCGGTGCCCACGGCGATCGCGTTCGGCATCCGTCCCCACTCCCGGAAGCCGATGCTCTCGTAGAGCTCGATCGCGCCGTGGTTGTTGCCGCGCACGCCGAGCATGACGATCTCGATGCCCCTGGCGCGTGCGTTGTCGACCAGGCCCTCCACCACCAGGCGGCCGAGTCCCAGGCCGCGGGCGGACGGGTGCGCCATCACCTGCTGGACCTCCGCCCGGTGCTGGAACACGGCGGTCGGGCCCCGGCGCCACAGGCCCACTGCTCGTACGACGCCGTCCACGAGGGCCGCGGTGAAGGCTGCGTCGCCGTCGCGGACCTGCTTGAGGACCGTGTCGAGCCAGGTGGAGATGCGGTCGTAGGTAGGGGGCTCGTGGTAGCCGACCGCACCGCCTGCCGCCACCACGTCATGCACCACCGCGTGGATCTCGGCGCGGAGGTGGTCGTCGGCTTCGGTGAGCCAGTGCAGTTCCGGGGTGGGCATGGGGCGATCGTAATTGCGTCGAAAATTGTCGGAGGGGTTCGTTAACGTCGGGTGGGTGGACAACCTCGTTGAGGCCAAAGCTCTGACCAAGCACTTCGGATCGTTCGAGGCAGTGCGCGGGATCGACGTCGGGGTGCGCAGGGGTGAGGCGTTCGGGTTCCTCGGGCCCAACGGGGCGGGCAAGTCGTCGACCATGCGGATGATTTCCTGCGTCTCCGGGCGCACGGGCGGGGATCTCGAGGTGCTCGGCATGGACCCCGCCACGCAGGGGCCGAAGATCCGCGCGCGGCTGGGGGTGGTGCCGCAGCTCGACAACCTCGACACCGAGCTGACGGTGCGGCAGAACCTGCAGATCTACGGCCGGTACTTCGGGATGTCGCGGGCGAGGTGCCGGGAGAAGGCCGAGGAGTTGCTGGAGTTCGCGCAGCTGTCGGACCGGGCGGACCACGAGGTCGAGCCGTTGTCCGGCGGCATGAAGCGGCGGCTGACGATCGCGCGGTCGCTGGTGAACGACCCCGAGCTGCTGCTGCTCGACGAGCCGACGACCGGGTTGGACCCGCAGGCGCGGCACCTGCTGTGGGACAGGCTGTTCCGGCTCAAGCAGGACGGCGTCACGCTGATCATCACGACGCACTACATGGACGAGGCCGAGCAGCTGTGCGACCGGCTCGTCGTCATGGACGGCGGGCGGATCGCGGCGGAGGGGTCGCCGAGCGAGTTGATCAACCGGTACTCCACCAAGGAGGTGCTGGAGCTGCGGTTCCGGCCCGGGGCGGAGAAACCGGACCTGGCGCGGTTCGCCGACAGGGTCGAGGTGTTGCCGGACCGGTTGTTGCTGTACACGCCGGACGGGGAGCAGACGCTCGCGAAGGTGCACGAGCAAGGGGTTCAGCCCGTGCAGAGCCTGGTGCGGCGCAGTTCGCTGGAGGACGTGTTCCTGCGGCTCACCGGCCGGACGCTGGTGGACTGATGGAGACGTTGAGGGCTTCCTGGTTCGGGTTCGAGAAGACCTGGACGTGGTACCGGCGCAACTGGCGGGCCACGGCGGTGTCGAGCTTCCTGACGCCGGTGCTGTTCCTGCTGGCGCTCGGGCTGGGGTTCGGGTCGCAGGTGCAGTCGACGGCGTTGATCGGGGGCGTGCCGTACCTGCAGTACCTCGCGCCCGCGCTGATCGTGGTCACGGCGGTGCAGGGGGCGGCGTTCGAGTCGACGTTCCCGGTGATGTCGCAGTTCATGTGGCAGAAGTCGTTCGTGGCGATGGTGGCCACGCCGATCACGCCGGCGCAGGTGCTCTACTCGCAGGTGATGTGGATCGGTTCGCAGCTGCTGCTGCGGGCGGGTGTGTTCGTGGGCATCGCGGCGCTGCTCGGTGCGGCGGCCGGGCCGGGGATCCTGCTGGCGATCCCGCTGGCGACGCTGGCGGGGCTGGCGTTCAGCGTGCCGCTGGTGGCGTACAGCGCGACCTTGGACAAGCCGGACGCGTTCAACAACATCTTCCGGTTCGTGCTGATGCCGATGACGTTGTTCACCGGCGCGTTCTTCCCGGTCAGCCAACTGCCGGACTGGTTGCTGCCGCTGGTGTGGCTGACGCCGGCTTGGCACGGCATCGAGCTCGCGCGCGGGGCGACGTTCGGGACGTTGGGTGTGTTGCCGGCGTTGGGGCACATCGCGTACCTCGGGGCGTTGGTGGCCGTGGGGGTCGCGCTCGGCGTGAAGTTCTTCCACCGAAGGTTGGCGATGTGACATGACGCAGACCCTCGACCGCGCCGGCCAGGCGAAACCCGCCGGCGTGGGGTTGCTGTGGCGCGTGATCCCGCCGGGGCTCTACGGGCGCAAGGCGAGCATGCTCGTCGAACGGTCCGCGGTGGCGAACCGGCGGGCGTGGTTCGTGCTGATCGGCGGGGCGTTCGAGCCGCTGCTGTTCCTGTGGTCGCTGGGGCTCGGGTTCGGGCAGATGGTGTCGTCGGTGGCCGGGCCGGACGGGCAGCCGATCAGCTACGCGGCGTTCGTGGCGCCCGCGCTGCTGGCGGCGAGCGCGATGAACGGCGCCGTGTACGACGCGACGTTCAACGTGTTCTTCAAGTTCAAGTACGCGAAGCTCTACGACGCGATGCTCACGACCCCGATGGGGCCGATGGACATCGCCATCGGCGAGATCTCGTGGGCGCTGCTGCGGGGCGGCCTCTACTCGGCCGGGTTCCTCGGCGTGATGCTCGGGATGGGGCTCATCGCCTCGCCGTGGGCGTTGCTGGCGCTGCCCGCGGCGCTGCTGGTGGCGTTCGCGTTCGCGGCGGTGGGCATGGCGGCCACGACGTTCATGAGGTCGTGGCAGGACTTCGACCTCGTGCAGCTCGCGGTGCTGCCGTTGTTCCTGTTCTCGACGACGTTCTACCCGCTGTCGGTCTACCCGGGCTGGCTGCAGACCGTGGTCACGTGGACGCCGCTCTACCAGGCCATCGAGCTGATGCGCGGCCTCACGCTGGGCGTCGTCGGCTGGGGCGTGCTCGGCCACCTCGCCTACTTCGCGGTGATGGCGGCCGCGGGCACGGTCGTGGCGGCACGGCGCCTGGGGAAGCTGTTGCTGGACTGATCGAAAACCGGTCCCGGCACGCGATTCGGCCCCTCCCCGGAGGGGCCGTTACTCTGGTCGCGTGAGTGTCGAGTCTGTTTTCCCCAGGTTGGAGCCTCTGCTGCCGCGGATCTCCAAGCCGGTGCAGTACGTCGGCGGGGAGCTCAACGCGACCGTCAAGGACTGGGACGCGGCGTCCGTGCGCTGGGCTTTGATGTACCCCGACGCGTACGAGGTCGGCCTGCCCAACCAGGGCGTGATGATCCTCTACGAGATCCTCAACGAGCTGCCGGACGTGCTCGCCGAGCGCACGTACGCCGTGTGGCCGGACCTCGAGAAGCTCATGCGCGAGCACGACGTCCCGCAGTTCACGGTCGACGGGCACCGCCCGCTGAAGGCGTTCGACCTGATGGGCATCAGCTTCGCGACGGAGCTGGGCTACACGAACATGCTGACGGCGCTGGACCTCGCCGGCATCCCGCTGCACGCCGCCGACCGCACCGAGGACGACCCGATCGTGGTCGCCGGTGGGCACGCCGCGTTCAACCCGGAGCCGATCGCGGACTTCGTGGACGCGGCGGTGCTCGGCGACGGCGAGGAGGCCGTCCTCGAGATCACCGACATCGTCCGCGCGTGGAAGGCCGAGGGCTGCCCCGGCGGCCGCGACGAGGTGCTGACCAGGCTCGCCGAAACCGGCGGCGTGTACATCCCGCGCTTCTACGACGTGGAGTACCTGCCGGACGGCCGCATCCAGCGCGTCGTGCCGAACCGCGACCGGGTCCCGTACCGCGTGTTCAAGCGCACCACGATGGACCTCGACGCGTGGCCGTACCCGAAGCAGCCCCTGGTGCCGCTCGCCGAGAGCGTCCACGAGCGGATGAGCGTCGAGATCTTCCGCGGCTGCACCCGCGGCTGCCGCTTCTGCCAGGCGGGCATGATCACCCGTCCGGTGCGCGAGCGGTCCATCGAGGGCATCGGCGCCATGGTCCAGAAGGGCCTGGAGGCGACCGGCTTCGAAGAGGTCGGCCTGCTGTCGCTGTCGAGCGCCGACCACAGCGAGATCGCCGAGATCACCAAGGGCCTCGCCGACCGCTACGAGGGCACGAACACGGGCCTGAGCCTGCCGAGCACCCGCGTAGACGCGTTCAACATCGACCTCGCGAACGAGCTGTCCCGCAACGGGCGGCGCTCGGGCCTCACCTTCGCGCCCGAGGGCGGCAGCGAGCGGATGCGCCGCGTCATCAACAAGATGGTGTCCGAAGAAGACCTCATCAGGACGGTGTCGGCCGCGTTCTCCAACGGCTGGCGGCAGGTGAAGCTGTACTTCATGTGCGGCCTGCCGACCGAGGAGGACGAGGACGTCCTGCAGATCGCGGAGATGGCGAAGAACGTCATCCGCGCCGGCCGCCAGGCCAGCGGCCGCAACGACGTCCGCTGCACCATCTCGATCGGCGGTTTCGTGCCCAAGCCGCACACGCCGTTCCAGTGGGCCCCGCAGTGCGACCCGGACGTCGTCGACGACCGGCTGCGCAAGCTCCGCGAGGCCGTCAACGCCGACCGCAGCCTCGGCCGCAACATCGGCATGCGCTACCACGACGGCAAGCCGAGCCTCATCGAAGGCCTGCTCAGCCGCGGTGACCGCCGCATCGGCAAGGTCATCGAGGCCGTGTGGCGGGACGGCGGCCGGTTCGACGGCTGGAGCGAGCACTTCAGCTACGACCGCTGGACCGCGAAGGCCGCGGAGCAGCTCGAACCGCTCGGCGTCGACCTCGCCTGGTTCACCACCCGCGAGCGCGAGGAGCTGGAGGTCCTGCCCTGGGACCACCTCGACTCGGGCCTCGACAAGGAGTGGCTCTGGGCCGACTGGCAGGACGCGCTCGACGAGCGCGAGCAGGACGACTGCCGCTGGACGCCGTGCTTCGACTGCGGTGTCTGCCCGGCGATGGGCACGGACATCGAGGTGGGTCCGACGGGCCGCAAGCTGCTGCCGATCTCACCGGTCGGTGTCGGCTCGCCGGTGAAGAACCCGGCGCTCACGCCGTAGCTCCTCCGAGTCGCACGAGGTCAGGGCCCGCGAAAGCGGGCCCTGCTTCGTTCGCGGGGCCTACTTCGTGACCGCGGCCAGCGCGTCCACGAGCCCGTGCCCGTAGAACGAGTTGTACTCCGAATAGCCGGTGCAGAACGCGTCCTGCACGCCCGTGCCGTTCAGGTCGTAGTCGGCCGGGCACGCCAGCGTCTCCGCCTGCGCGTTCAGCATGCGCCCCAGCGACACCGCGTCCGCCTCGGGATGCGTCGACGCGATCAGCGCCGCCACCCCGGCCGCGTGCGGGGCCGCCATCGACGTTCCGCACGAGTAGTCGTAGCCGGTCGGCACGGTCGACAGCACGCACCCGGCCGGCGTGCGCGCGTCGCCACCCGGCGCGGTCACGTCGATCGCGCCCAGGCCGTACGAGCTGTACCCGGCCTTCGTCTTGGTCGACTCCACCGCCGACACGCCGACCACGTTCTTGAGCTGCGCCGGCAGCACCACGCAGGTCGAGTCGACGGGCCTGGTCTGGGCGTCGCCGTTCGTCGGGGACATCGAGTCGCGGCCCGGCCTCGACAGGTCCGCCGCGGCGTTCCCGGCGGCGGCCACGGTCAGCACGTCGCGTGAGGTCGCGTAGTCGACGGCCCGGCGCACGGCCTCGTAGATGACCCGCTGGCCCGGCGCGCTCTGGCACGTGAACAGGTACGGGTCGATGAAGTAGCTGTTGTTCGTGATCGTCATGTTCTGCGAGGCGGCCCACATGAAGCCGCACACCGCGTACTCGGGGTAGATGAAGCCCTCGTCGTCGACGACCTTCACGGACGCGATGCGCACGCCCGGCGCGACGCCCGTGATGCCCCGGCCGTCGTCGGCCGCGGCGATGGTGCCGGCCACGTGCGTGCCGTGGGCGGACGTCGTCGGGGCCCACGCGGACGGCGACGGGTCGGGCTTGCCGGTCAGGCACCCCGCGGACAGCTCCGGTGCCAGAGCGGCGGCCAGGTCGGGGTGGCGCGGGTCGACGCCGGAGTCCAGCACGCCCACGACGACGGACTTGTCACCCGTGGTGATCTCGTGGGCGGCGGAGGTCTTGATGAGATCCATGTCCCATTGCTCGCCGGAGCGCGCTCCGGCCGGCCGCAGGAGCTCCGTGTCGTCCTTCTTCCGCTTCGGCGACCGCTTGGCGATGCTCTCGCCCTGGGCGCTGTAAGCGCGCTGCGGGCCGATCAGCTTGAGGAAGGACGGGTCCGGCGAGGTCGCGACGGCGACCGAGATCTCGGGGTAGTAGACGGTCGTGGTGCCGCAGGCCCCAGTGATCTCCGCGTCAGCCACCGCAGGGGTCGTGAGCTGCGAGAACACCACGAGGTAGCGCAGCAGCGGACCCGGCTGGATGCACGACGGGGTCGCGGGGGAGACCCAGGGCTGCGCGGCCGCGGGCAGGGACGCCGTCATGCACCCTGCGGCGAGCAACGCGGTCAACGCCGCCGCTCGAGCGCGGTGGAGCAGAGGCACCAGGGACCTCCAGGTAGGCAGGGCGTCCAGTCAGCCGGACCGTAACCACGCACAACGATCTAGACAAGCTGAACGTTCTGAATCAGGTTCACGGTACCGTCCTACCGGACGAACAGCCTGCGCCGATGGGACCGCTCACCCGTCGGAACACCACTCGGGAGCACCACTGAGCCGCAACCTGCCCAACAACCCGTCGGCCGCCGCCGTGCAGAAACTGCGCCTCCGCTACACCAAGCGGGGGAGGCTGCGTTTCACCTCGCACCGCGACATCGCTCGCACGTTCGAACGTGCGCTGCGCCGCGCAGGCGTACCTATGGCGTACTCGCAGGGGTTCAGCCCTCACCCGAAGGTGTCGTGGGTCGGCGCCGCGCCGACCGGCGTCGCCAGCGAGGCGGAGTACGTCGAGGTGTCCGTGGTCGAGGAGGTCGACCCCGTGGCCCTCAGGACGGCGCTCGACGAGGCGTTGCCACCCGGCATCGACGTCGTCGACATCGTCCAGGCCAGAGGCGGCAACCTCACCGAGCGCATCGACGCGAGCGAGTGGCGCATCGAGCTCGACGGCGTGGAGCCGGAAGAGCTCGCGCGGGCGGTGAGCGCCTTCCTCGCGGAGGAGTCCGTGGAGGTCGAACGGCTCACCAAGAGCGGCACGAAGATGCTCGACGTGCGGCCCGCCGTCGTGTCGGCGCTGGTCGAACCCCGTTCGAGCGACGCCGGACACGATGACGCCGGAATGTCACAACCGTGTGGGATACTCATGACGGTCGTTCGGCAGGTAACGCCTACCGTCCGACCCGACGACGTGCTGAACGCGCTTCGCGTCGTGGCCGACCTCGTGCCGCCGGTACCTGCGAGAGCAACCCGGATGGCGCAGGGACGGCTCGACGGCGAAGGCAGGCTGGTGGACCCGCTCCAGCAGGACAGAGAGTCCTGACGAGCGCAGACAGTGTCCACCAACTGCCGTTCGCCGCGACGCGCGATTAGGAGGAGCGGCGCTGACAGCGGCGTCGTCGTGGGACCTGCGCAAGCGTGCGCCCGGTGAGGCGCCACGCCGCTGCGCGCGAGGCAAGGATTCCCGCCGCGAGCAGCGGCGGAGAGAGACAAGAGAGGCCCCTGCGCGGCCGCGTCCTCACGGGACGCGCCCGGGGGTGGAGGAGCTGCATGTCGAACAAGGAACAGCCTGCCGGTGGTACCGGCGGGCAGGGTGTCGTTGCCGCGCGCCCTGAACTCGCGGACCTGCCGGACAAGCTGCGGGTCCACGCGCTGGCGAAGCTGCTGGCGGTCAGCAGCAAGGACGTGATGACGGCGCTGGCCGACCTCGGTGAGGTCGCCCGCAGCGCGCAGTCGAGCGTCAGCCGCGACGTCGCGCTGAAGGTCGCCGAGACGCTCGTCGACTGGGACGACGTCGTCACCGGCGAGGTCACCGAGGACTACGAGGCCCCCGCGGTCCCGGCGTTCGAGGCACCGGCGCTCGCCCCGATCTTCGCCGCGCCGAGCGCGGTCTTCCTGCCGCCGACGCCGGTCGAGCGCCCGAAGGCGCCCGTCTCGCCGTTCGTCGTCGAGGAGGAACCGGTCGAGGACGAGAAGTCCATCGGCGAGATCGCCGCGGACGAGCTCGACGCCGCCGAGGCGGAGACCGACGCCGATGCCGACGCCGATGCCGACGGTGACGACGAGAGCGACAGCCGCCGTCGCCGTCGCCGGGGCCGCCGTGGCCGTGGCCGCGGCAAGGGCACCGACGCCGAGGCGGGCTCCGAGGAGTCCGACGAGGCCGAGGACGCGGTTGAGACCGCCGAGTCCGAGGACACCGCCGAGACCGAGGACGAGGGCGACGAGGGCTCGACCCGCCGCCGCCGTCGCCGCCGCCGCCGCAAGACCGGCGCGGACGAGGACGTGACGTCCGAGGACGACCCGCCGAACACGGTCGTGCACGTCCGCGAGTCCCGCGACGCGCGCGACGACAAGGCCGACTCCGAGGCCGCGCAGAGCGAGGTGCGCAGCATCCGCGGCTCCACGCGCCTCGAGGCCAAGCGCCAGCGCCGCCGCGACGGCCGCGAGGCCGGCCGCCGCCGCGCCCCGGTGCTGACCGAGGCCGAGTTCCTGGCCCGCCGCGAGGCCGTGGCCCGCACGATGGTCGTCCGCGAGCGCGGCGACCGCACCCAGATCGGCGTGCTGGAAGACGGCGTGCTGGTCGAGCACTTCGTCACGTCGTCGGGCTCCGGCTCGATCGTCGGCAACGTGTACCTCGGCCGCGTGCAGAACGTGCTGCCGAGCATGGAGGCCGCGTTCATCGACATCGGCCGCGGCCGCAACGCCGTGCTGTACGCCGGTGAGGTCGACTGGGACGCCGCCGGTCTCGAGGGCAAGTCCCGCAAGATCGAGCAGGCGCTCTCGAGCGGCGACTCGGTGCTCGTCCAGGTCACGAAGGACCCGGTCGGCCACAAGGGCGCCCGCCTCACCACCCAGATCAGCCTCCCCGGCCGCTTCCTCGTCTACGTGCCGGGCGGCGGTGCCACGGGCATCAGCCGCAAGCTGCCGGACAACGAGCGCAAGCGCCTCAAGGACATCCTCAAGCGCGTCGTCCCCGAGGACGCCGGCGTGATCATCCGCACCGCCTCGGAGGGCATCTCCGAGGAGGAGCTCGGCCGCGACGTCACGCGTCTGCAGGCCCAGTGGAAGGTCATCAAGGAGAAGTCCGAGACCACCTCCACCAAGGCGCCGGCGCTGCTCTACGAAGAGCCGGACCTGCTGGTGAAGGTCGTCCGCGACCTGTTCACCGAGGACTTCGCCCAGCTCGTCGTCCAGGGCGACGAGGCGTGGGAGGTCATCGACTCGTACGTCCGCCACGTGGCGCCGGACCTGCAGGACCGCCTGAAGAAGCACGTCGGCAACAACGACGCGTTCGTCGAGTACCGCATCGACGAGCAGCTGCTCAAGGCGCTCGACCGCAAGGTCTGGCTGCCCTCGGGCGGCTACCTGATCATCGACCGCACCGAGGCGATGACGGTCATCGACGTCAACACCGGCAAGTTCACCGGGTCCGGCGGCAACCTCGAGGAGACCGTCACCCGCAACAACCTGGAGTCGGCGGAGGAGATCGTCCGCCAGCTCCGGTTGCGCGACATCGGCGGCATCATCGTCATCGACTTCATCGACATGGTGCTCGAGTCGAACCGCGACCTGGTGCTGCGCCGCCTGACCGAGTGCCTCGGCCGTGACCGCACGCGCCACCAGGTCGCCGAGGTCACCTCGCTGGGTCTCGTCCAGATGACCCGCAAGCGGGTCGGCACCGGCCTGCTCGAGGCGTTCAGCCAGACGTGCGAGCACTGCCGCGGCCGTGGCGTCGTCGTGTCCACCGAGCCCGTGCACTCGCACGGCGGCGGCAACGGCGGTGGCCAGCAGCAGCAGCAGGCCCAGGGCGGCGGCCGCAAGTCGCGCCGCAACAAGGGCGGCGGCGAGCAGGCGGCCGAGACCACCGAGGTCGTCGAGGCGTCGGTCGAGGCGCCCGAGGCACCGGCCGAGGTCGTCGTCGAGCCGGGTGAGCCGGAGGACGTCTCCGAGGACGTGGTCGCCGCGGACCAGGAGCACGAGGGCCACGGCCGTCGCCGGCGTCGCCGCCGCGGCCGTGACAAGGAGCCGCAGGCGGTCGTCGACGCGGTCGTGGCCGAGGAGCAGGCGCTCAACGGCACCGTGCCGCACGAGGTCGCCGAGGACCCGGCGCCGGTCGAGGTCGAGCCGGTCGTGGTGTCCGAGACCGAGCCCGTGGTGATCGAGGAGACGGCCGAGGAGCTCATCGAGCCGGTCACCCCGGAACCGATCGCCGAGAAGCCCCTCGCGACCGGCCGCATCGGTGCCCAGCGACCCGTCGAGCCCGCGCAGGAGCAGCCCGTCGCCACGGGTCGCATCGGCGCGCAGCAGCCGGCCGCCGAGCCCGGGCCCGCGGTGACGGGTCGCATCGGGTCCCAGCGCCCCGTGGTCGCCGAGCCCGAGCAGGCGCAGGAGCCCGCCGCCGCCCCGCAGCCGGTCTCCGCACCCGAACCCGTCGCCGAGGCCCCTGTGGCCGCTGTGGAGGCCCCTGCGGCCCGTCCGCGGCGCCGTGCGGCCAAGCGCGCCGCCGGTGCGCCGGTCGCGGTGGAGGCGTCCGCGCCGATCGTCGTCGAGGTGCCCAAGCAGCCCGAGGTCCAGATGCCCGCACCGGTGGTCACCACCACCCGCCGTCGCCGCGCCGTGTCGCGGCCCGCGGGACCGCCGGTCCAGGAGGACTGACGCAGCAGCGAGACCGGGGCCGCCTCATCGAGGTGGCCCCGGTTTTGCGTTGTGGGGGCCGCTCAGCCTGCGGAAATGTGATCCGGGCACCCCGGTTTGCTCCCGGCGTACCCACTCCCGTAACCTTGGCAACGGCCCGCCATCCGACGGGTCCTGTCGTGTGCCTCCTCTGGTGCCTGTGGTGGAAACACCGTTCCCAGATTGGCTGGCGCATGGCCCGTCACCATCGAGTAGCAGGAGACTTCCGTCCTGATGTACGCGATCGTCAAGACCGGCGGCAAGCAGTACAAGGTCGCTGTCGGCGACATCGTCGAGGTCGAGAAGCTCGAGGGCGAGCCGGGCACCGAAATCTCCCTCCAGGCTCTGCTCGTGGTCGACGGCACTGACGTCACCGCTGACGCGGACGCCCTGGCGAAGTTCTCGGTTACCGGCAAGCTGGTCGAGCACACCAAGGGCCCGAAGATTCGCATCCACAAGTTCAAGAACAAGACCGGCTACCACAAGCGACAGGGTCACCGTCAGAAGTTGACCCGCGTCGAGGTCACCGGCATCACCGGTAAGTGAGGACCTGACTTCTCATGGCACACAAAAAGGGTGCATCCAGTTCCCGCAACGGCCGTGACTCCAACCCCCAGTACCTGGGTGTGAAGCGGTTCGGCGGTCAGGTCGTCAAGGCCGGCGAGATCCTGATCCGCCAGCGCGGCACCAAGTTCCACCCCGGAGTCGGCGTCGGCATCGGCAAGGACGACACGCTGTTCGCCCTGCTGCCGGGTGCGGTGGAGTTCGGTACGAAGCGCGGTCGCAAGACCGTCAACATCGTCCCGGTCGCGGTCTGAGGACCGTCTCCGCGACGTAGTTAGACCTCTGCGAGGGGCGGAACCGGTCACCCGGCTCCGCCCCTCGTTGCTTGTCCAAGACGTTTGAAGGGAAGTAGTTCCGTGGCCCGCTTCGTAGACCGGGTGGTGATCCACGCTGCCGCCGGCAACGGGGGCAACGGTTGTGCTTCAGTGCACCGCGAGAAGTTCAAGCCGCTCGGCGGCCCGGACGGCGGCAACGGGGGCAAGGGCGGCGACGTCGTCCTCGTGGTCGACTCGCAGGTGCACACCCTGCTCGACTTCCACTTCCGCCCGCACGCTTCCGCCACCAGCGGCAAGGCCGGCGCCGGTGCGAACCGCGACGGCGCCAACGGCGAGGACCTGGTCCTGCGCGTCCCGGACGGCACCGTCGTGCTGACCGAGGACGGCGAGATCGTGGCCGACCTGGTCGGCGAGGGCACCACGCTCATCGCCGCCGCCGGTGGCCGTGGAGGCCTGGGCAACGCCTCGCTCGCGTCCAAGGCCCGCAAGGCCCCCGGTTTCGCGCTGCTCGGTGAGCCGGGCGAGACGCGCGACCTGGTGCTGGAGCTCAAGTCCGTCGCGGACGTCGGCCTGCTCGGCTTCCCGTCGGCCGGCAAGTCGTCGCTGATCTCCGTGCTCTCCGCCGCGAAGCCGAAGATCGCCGACTACCCGTTCACCACGCTGGTCCCGAACCTCGGCGTGATCACCGCGGGCGACACCATCTTCACGATGGCGGACG
The DNA here is from genome assembly GCF_021056325.1 of Lentzea sp. CC55. Classification (NCBI taxonomy): domain Bacteria; kingdom Bacillati; phylum Actinomycetota; class Actinomycetes; order Pseudonocardiales; family Pseudonocardiaceae; genus Lentzea; species Lentzea sp. CC55. The sequence goes on from NZ_JAJCXE010000043.1 coordinate 178,332, forward strand.
TTCCCGGCCTGATCCCCGGTGCGTCGCAGGGCAAGGGCCTCGGCCTCGACTTCCTGCGCCACATCGAGCGCACGGCCGTTCTCGCGCACGTCGTCGACTGCGCGACGTACGAGCCGGGCCGCGACCCGATCGCGGACATCGACGCGCTCGAGAGGGAACTGTCGGAGTACACCCCGGCGCTGGGCGGGAACTTCGAGGACCGCCCGCGCGTGGTGATCCTCAACAAGGTCGACATCCCGGACGCCCAAGACCTCGCCGACATCGTCCGCCCGGAGATCGAGGCCCGCGGCCTGCCGGTCTTCGAGGTGTCGACGGTGTCCCGCCAGGGTCTGCGCGAGCTGACGTTCAAACTGGCCGAGGTCGTGCGCGAGTACCGCGCCGCCCAGCCGAAGAAGGAGTCGACCCGAATCGTGCTGCGGCCGACCGCCGTAGACGACCAGGGCTTCACCGTGACCGAGGACCCCTCGGTCGAGGGTGGCTTCATCGTGAAGGGCGAACGCCCCGAGCGCTGGATCCGCCAGACCGACTTCTCCAACGACGAAGCCGTCGGTTACCTCGCGGACCGCCTGAACAGGCTGGGCGTCGAGGAGAAGCTCGTGAAGATGGGCGCCGTCCCCGGTTGCCAGGTCACCATCGGCGACCTGATCTTCGACTGGGAGCCGACCACCCCGGCGGGCATCGCGATGACGATGACCGGACGTGGCACGGACGCCCGCCTCGAGCGCAACGACCGCATCGGCGCCCACGAGCGCAAGGCCCTGAAGAAGGCCCGCCGCGCGCCCGGCGACTACGGCGACGACTTCGACGAGGAGTAACCCGTGACGGCCCCCGTGGTCTCACAAGCCCGGCAGGCGGTCGCCTCGGCGCACCGCATCGTGGTCAAGGTCGGGTCGTCCTCCCTGACCACGGCGGCAGGTGGCCTCGACCCGGCGCGTCTCGACGCGCTGGTCGACGCCCTCGCCGCGCGTTGCGCCGCGGGTAGCCAGGTCGTGCTCGTGTCCTCCGGTGCGATCGCGGCGGGCCTGGCGCCGTTGAAGATCTCCCGCCGCCCGCGCGACCTCGCCACCCAGCAGGCCGCGGCGAGCGTCGGGCAGCTCACGCTGGCGCACGCCTACGCCAACTCGTTCGGCCGCTACTCGCTGACCGTCGGCCAGGTCCTGCTGACCGCCGACGACGTGGTGCGGCGCGCCCACTACCGCAACGCCCAGCGGACGTTCGACCGGCTGCTGGCGCTGGGCGCGGTTCCGGTCGTGAACGAGAACGACACCGTCGCCACCGAAGAGATCCGCTTCGGCGACAACGACCGCCTCGCGGCACTGGTGGCCCACCTCGTCGGCGCGGACGCGTTGTTCCTGCTGTCCGACGTGGACGCGCTCTACTCGGGCGACCCGCGCAAGCCGGGTGCCGTCCGCATCTCCGAGGTGGCGTCGGCGTCCGATGTGGACGGTGTGCAGGCGGGTGCCGCGGGCGCGTCCGGTCTGGGCACCGGCGGCATGGCGTCCAAGCTCGCCGCCGCCCGCCTGGCGTCGTCCGCGGGCATCCCGGTCCTGCTGACCAGCGCCACGGAAGCCGGGCGCGCACTCACCACCGCGGACGTCGGCACGGCGTTCGCGGCCACGGGGTCGCGCCTCACCGCCCGCCGGTTCTGGCTCGGCTACGCCACGGACGCGAACGGCCGCCTGCACCTCGACGACGGCGCTGTCGCCGCGGTGGTCGGCCGGCGCCGGTCGCTGCTGGCGGCCGGCATCACGGGCGTGGACGGCGACTTCGAGGCGGGCGACGTCGTCGAGCTGGTCAGCCTCGCGGGCGAGGTCGTGGCCCGCGGTGTGGCCGGCTACGACTCGGCGGAGCTGCCGTCGTTGATCGGCCGCAAGACGCACGACCTGCCGGAGGAGCAACGGCGCGAGGTCGTCCATGCCGATGATTTGGTGCCGCTGCACCGCTAGGGTCGGGGCATGGCCCGGATGCACGACGTCGTCATCGACTGCGCCCATCCCGCGTCGCTCGCCCGGTTCTGGGCGCAGGCGCTCGACGACCACGAGATGGCGCCGTACGACGACGCCGAGCTGGCCCGTCTGAGCGCGATGGGGATCGACGACCCCGAGGACGACCCGTCGGTGCTGCTCGCCGGGTCGCCCCGGTTCTTCTTCAACCGCGTGCCGGAGCCGAAGACGGTCAAGAACCGCGTGCACGTCGACCTGTGGTGCGACGACGTCGAGGCCGAGGTGGCGCGGCTCGTCGCCCTGGGCGCGTCCGTGGTGAGCCGTGACGGCGTCTGGTTCGTGCTGGCCGATCCCGAGGGCAACGAGTTCTGCCTCAGCTCAACGGAACACCCCTTGTCTCCGGAAGGGTGAGCACCACCAGGAACGTGATGACGGCGGCGACGGCGACGTACCAGAAGAACACCGTCCCGCCGACGGCCTGGATGACCAGCGGTGCCGTGCCCCCGAACAGCGCGACCGTCAGGTTGTACCAGGCGCCGATGCCGAGCCCGCGCAGTTCGGTCGGGAACAGCTCGCTCATGATCGCGGGCGCGATCGACGTGATCGCCGTGTAGAGCCCCAGGCCCACGGCGAAGACGACCACGAGGTTCGCGAGGCCGGGTCCGACCAGCGTCGACAGCGGCACGACCAGCAACGCCATCGCCGCGGACCAGACGAGCATCTGCGGTTTGCGGCCGTAGCGGTCGGCCGTCCACCCCAGCGGGTACTGCAGCGCGATGAACACGACGGTGCCGATCGACAGTGCCAGGAACACGTCGATGTCGTCGGCACCCCGGGACTTCACCGCGTACGGCGTCAGCGCGCTGAAGAACGTGTAGAAGCTCAGCGTCGACAGCAGCGTGATGCCGATGAGCTGCCCGACGGCCTTCGGGTGTTCCCTGACGGTCGTGAGCAGCGGGTTGCGCAGGCTTTCGGCCTTCGCCCTGTTGTCCTCGAACTGCTCGGTCTCCTCGAGCTCGCGCCGCAGCCACAGCCCGACCAGTCCGAGCACGCCGCCGATCAGGAACGGCACGCGCCAGCCGTAGGAGGCCATCGCGGCCTTGTCGAGGTTGCGCGACAGGAAGAACCCGAGCAGCGACGCGATCAGCACCGCCGCGCCGGTCGAGATGTAGAAGAACGACGAGTACCGCCCGCGGTGGGAGGCGGGCGCGATCTCCGCGAGGTACGCCGAGGCGTTCGACACCTCACCGCCGAGCGCCATGCCCTGCGCGATGCGGGCGAGCACCAGCAGCGCCGGGGAGAGCCACCCGACCTGCTCGAACGTGGGCAGCAGGCCGATCACGACCGAGCCGCCGGACATCAGCACGATCGTCAGCAGCATCGCGGTGCGGCGGCCCTGGAGGTCCGCGAACCGGCCGAGCAGGTAACCGCCGAGCGGGCGGAAGAAGAAGGCCAGGGCGAACGTGGCGAACGTGCTCAGCAGCGCCGCGGCCTCGTTGCCGGAGGGGAAGATCTGGGTGGCGAAGTAGATGCTGAACGCCGTGTAGATGCCCCAGTCGTACCACTCGACGGCGTTGCCGGCGCTGGACGCGACGAGCGTGCGTACGGGCAGTCGGTGCTTCTCCGATGTAACCGCCATGCAGTCAGCCAATCACATACGGCGACGAATCGGTGCGTATGTCTTGACCGGGTCGTTGGACAGGAAGTCGATGATCATCGCGTTGCACAGCGCGGGTTTCTCGTGCAGCAGCCCGTGTGACGTGCCCGGGACGACCGCCAGTTCGGCGTTCGGCAGCGCCCGGTACATGGCCGTGGCGTGCTCCAGCGTGACTTCGTCGTCGTCGCCGATCATGACCAGTGTGCGGTTCGGCAGTTTCCCGAGATCTGTTCCGGTCAGCGCGGGCGAACGGCGGTGCATCGGCGTCAGCTCCGTGGCCGGGTCCCAGCCGTTGTGGTGGTAGACGCCACACACGACCACAAGCCGTCGCACGAGATCAGGTCGGAGCACGGCGGTGAGAAGCGCGATCGTGGCGCCGTCGCTGCAGCCGAGCAGGTGAGCCGGCCCGGTGCGGTCGAGGAACTCGACGGTCTCGAGCGCCATCTCCGCGTGGTCCTGAGTGGCCTGGTTCGTCCGGTGTGGTGCGTGCAGGGCGAAATCGGCGAGAGCGTCGAACTGCGGTCCGAACGCGGACGGGTCCGCGCCGCCGGGGTGCAGGAGCACGAGTGAGTCAGCCATGTGCGGGTAGACCTCTCTCGTCGTCGATACTCGTCGCCGTGCGATCTATTGGGTTGGTGACGCTGGTGGTCCGCGACTACGACGAGGCGATCCGCTTCTACGTGGAAGGGCTCGGGTTCATGCTGGTCGAGGACATTCCGCAGGGCGACAAGCGCTGGGTCGTGGTGTCGGCGGGGGAGGGGACGTCCTTGCTGCTGGCCCGGGCTGGCACAGGGCAGCAGCAGGCACGGGTGGGCGACCAGACCGGTGGCCGCGTCGGGTTCTTCCTGAACACCGACGACTTCGACCGCGACCACGCCCGCATGACCGCGTACGGCGTGCACTTCCGGGAGGAGCCGCGCGACGAGGTCTACGGTCGGGTGGCCGTGTTCGAGGACCTCTACGGCAACCGCTGGGACCTGCTTCAGCCCGCCCGCGCCTGACCCGGCGACACCCCGACGATCCGCTTGAACGCCCGGCTGAACGCCGCCTCCGACTCGTAACCGAGACCGCGGGCGATCTCGCTGACGGTGCTGTCGCGGTCTTTGAGGCGGTTCATCGCCACGTGCATGCGCCACCGCGTGACGTACCGCATGGCCGGTTCACCGACGAGCTCGGTGAACCGCGCCGCGAACGCCGACCGCGACATGGCCGTCCGGTGCGCGAGGCGTTCGACGGTCCACGGCTGGGCGGGGTCGCGGTGGATCAGCGCGAGTGCCTGCCCGATCTGCTGGTCCTGCAACGCTCCCAGCCACCCGGTGCGCGCGGCCGGGTCGGTGGCGAGCCACGAGCGGATCGTCTGGATCACCAGGACGTCCGCGAGCCGGGTGATGACCGCCTCGCCGCCGGGCCGCACGGCCTTCGCCTCGGCGGCCATGAGATCGATCGTGGCGCGCATGTCGTCGGCCTGCCGCACGTGGAGCACGTTCGGCAGGACGGTGACGAGGTGCTTGGCGGCCGGGTGGTCGAAGCGGACCGCGCCGCACACGAGGTGCGTCACCGCGCCGCCGCCACCGTGGCGCAGGACCGCGTAGTTCTCGGTCTCGAACTCGTGCGGCAGCGTCGTGACGACCGGCGACTCCGCCTCGCCGTGGAACAGCCGGTGACGCTGCCCGCCGGGGACGAGCAGCACGTCGCCGGGTTCGAGCGGGATGACCCGGCCGTCCACCTCGACGTCGCACCGGCCGCTGGTCAGCACGTGGAACCACAGGCAGTCCGCCATGTCGGGCATCGTCGCGCCCCACGGCGCGGTGAGCTCGTTGCGGCAGTAGAAAGTGCCGGACATCCTCAACAGGTGCAGCGCTTCGCCCAGTGCGTCCGTCATGTCGTTGATTCTGGACGAACGAGCAAGCCTGCGCGATGAATTGTCATTGAGAGTCCGACGCTGCCGGGACAGAGTTACCGGCATGGGGAAAGTCACGCTGATCACGGTCACCGCCACCGGCCTGATGGCCGCGCCGCCATGCGGCGGATCAACGCCCGCATCCAGAACCCGGCGTTCCTGCTGCTGTTCGTCGGCACCCTGGTCCTGTGCGCCGTCGAGGTGTTCCAGGGCCGGATCGTCGGTGGCCTGCTCTACGTCGTCGGCTGCTTCCTGGTGACAGTCGTCGTCAACGTGCCGATGAACAACCGTCTCGAACAGACCGACGACGCCTACTGGCCCGCGTACCTGCGGCGGTGGACGCTCTGGAACCACCTGCGCACCGTCGCCTGCACCGCCTCGGCCGTCACCCTGCTGCTCGGACTCTGAGGCCCCGCTTGGGACGCATCGCGGCAACACTGGTCGGCGTGATGCGCTGGGGGAGCAGCTCCGGCTTCGGCCTCTGCAGCAACGCCTTCAGCATCACCGTGAGCGAGGTGGTGGCGAGCCCGGCGCCGATGCACCGGTGCGGGCCGCCGCCGAACGGCAGGAACTCGTGCGGCGCCGGCTTGGTCTGCCAGCGATCGGGGTCGAACCGCAACGGATCCCGATAGATCTCTTCGAGCCGATGCGTGACGTACGGGCTGTACAACAGGAACGCGCCCTGCTTGATCTTCTTCCCGGCGAACTCGAACGGCTGCGCCGCCACCCTTGCCGACACCACCGCCGGTGGGTACAGCCGGAGCGTCTCGTTGACGACGTTGGCCAGGTAGTCGTCGTCTTCCTGCGCACGCTCCCAGACTCCGTTGTGCCGCAACAGGTTGAACACCGCCCACGCCATAGCGGCACTGGTCGTCTCGTATCCGGCCGCGATCAGCGTGACGACCTGGTCGCGGACCTCCAGATCGCTCAACCCGTCGCCCTGCACGAGAGAGGTGAGCACGTCTCCGGCCGTCCCGCCCTGACGTGTCTCCTCGATCGCCTGGTACACCCGTGCGTCCACGGCCCTGCGCGCCCGCATCGCGTCACGCCAGGCCGGCGCCTTCGTCCGCCGGAGCACCGTCACGACAGCGGGGTTGCGGTCGACCAGGTTGATCAGCACCTGCAGGTGCGCCCCGAAGAAGTCCGAGTCCCGCGCCAGTTCCTCGCCGAACAACGCGTGGATCGTGCTGCGCCGGACCGCCCGCCGGAACTCCTGGTAGACGTCGACCACGTCGCCGGGCCGCCACGAGTCGAGCACGGCCTCGGCGTTGGCCCGCACGACCGGCACATGACCGGCGATCTGCCGATGCGCCAACGCGGGCTGCACGAACCTGCGCCGCCGCTTGTGGTCCTCGCCGTCGCTCACGATCAGCGACGTGGGCCCGTCCACCGGCACCAGCGACTGGAACGCCCGCTCCACCTCGAACAGCTCGGAGTGCGCGAACACGAACCGGTTCGCCTCGGCCCCGAGGAGGTAGGTGTACGGACCCATCCGCACGACCGGCCCGAACCTCCGGTGCAGACCGGCGAGGAGGTCGGCCTGCCGGAACCGCACGACTTCCGCAGTCATGCCGAGGACAGTGCCACAACGCCAGGCCGCGTCGGTGCGCAACCGCCGGTCCCAGCCACGGGATCACGGTGGACAGCCGCGGGTGCTCCTGTCACGGCTCCGGGGTCGCACGGGCGGGAGCTTCCCGCCCGCCTCCGGTCAGGACGAGCCGGACTCAGTTCGTCACCGCCAGCGCGAACGGCAGCACGGCGGACACCCCCTCCTTCCTGAGCGCCCGAGCCGCGACCGTCATCGTCCACCCGGTGTCGATGTGGTCGTCCACCAGCAGAACCGGACCGTCCACACCGGACACGTCAGGCGTCTCGCCCGCCCGCACGAGCCCGGCCAGCCGCTGGGCGCTGTTGGCCCGGTGCGTCGACTCGCCGAGCCACACGGTGCCCAGGAACGGCAGCCGGCCGATCTCCGCGATCCTCCGCCCGAAGCTGCCGACCAGCTGCGGTCGCCTGCGCGAGCCGACCGCGACCACGCCGACCGGCCGTTCGTCCCAGCCCCACGCCGTCAGCACCTTCACGCACGCCGCGAACACGTCGTCCGGGATCTCGCGGTCGTTCCCGTCGGCCAGCAGGTCGCGCAACCGGTTGCCCCAGCCGATGTCGGTGAGCCGGCCGAGCGCCCTGCCCGTGGCCGCCACCTCGGTCGCGGGGATCTTGCCGGACAGCGGAACGCCGATCGCGTTCATGCCCGTCGGCCACATCTTGCGCGGCGCCACGTCCAGGCCGGGACGCAGCAACCGTTCACGAGCCGCGCTCGCCGCCGTGTCCGACACCTCGACCGACAGCCGCTCGCCGGTGCAGTTGTCGCAACGCCCGCACTCGTGCGAGGTCGGGTCGTCGAGCTGGTCCTGCAGGAACTTCATCCGGCACGAGCCGGTCCGCAGGTAGTCGATCATCACCTGCTGCTCGGCCCTGCGCGCCTCGGCGATGCGCGCGTACCGCTCGCCGTCGTACTCCCACGGCCGACCGGTCGACTCCCAGCCCCCGCGCACGCGCCGGACCGCGCCGTCGACGTCGAGGACCTTCAGCACCACCTCGAGCCGGCCGCGCGACAGCTCGACCACCGGCTCCAGCGCCGCCGTCGAGAGCGGCCTGCCGGCACCGTCGAGAGCCGACAGCACCTGGCGCACCACGACCTCCGGCGGGAACGCCAGCGACGCGAAGTACGCCCAGATGTCGCGGTCCTCGTGACCCGGCAGCAGAACCACCTCGGCCCGCTCGACACCGCGGCCCGCCCGGCCGATCTGCTGGTAGTAGGCGATCGGGGACGACGGGGCGCCGACGTGCACGACGAACCCCAGGTCCGGCTTGTCGAACCCCATGCCGAGCGCCGAGGTGGCCACGAGCGCCTTGACCCGGTTCTCGAGCAGGTCCTGCTCGGCCCGCTCCCGCTCGGCCGGCTCGGTCTTGCCCGAGTACGCCGCCACCGCGAACCCGCGCGAGGCGAGGAACGCCGCGATGTCGTCCGCCGCCGCCACGGTCAGCGTGTAGATGATCCCGGAACCGGGCATGCGGTCGAGCTGCTCCGCCAGCCACCCGAGCCGTGACTCCGCGGTCGGCAGCAGCGCGACCGACAGGCGCAGGCTGTCCCGGTCGAGCGGCCCGCGCAGCACCAGCGTGCCCTCGTCGGCGCCGAGCCCCAGCTGCTCGGTGACGTCGTGGACCACCCTGTTGTTGGCCGTCGCCGTGGTCGCGAGCACCGGCACCCCCGGCGGCAGCTCCGTCAGCAACGTCCGCAGCCGGCGGTAGTCGGGCCGGAAGTCGTGCCCCCAGTCCGAGATGCAGTGCGCCTCGTCGACGACGAGCATGCCCGCGGACGCCGTCAACGACGGCAGCACCGAATCGCGGAAGTCAGGGTTGTTCAGGCGTTCCGGGCTCACCAGCAGCACGTCGACCTCGCCCGCGGCGACCTGCTCCTGCACGGCGTCCCACTCGTCGGTGTTCGCCGAGTTGATCGTCACCGCGTGCACACCGGCCCTCGCCGCGGCGTCGATCTGGTTGCGCATCAACGCGAGCAACGGCGACACGATGACCGTGGGCCCCTCACCGAGCTGGCGCAGCAGCGCCGTCGCGATGAAGTACACCGCCGACTTGCCCCAGCCGGTGCGCTGGACGACGAGAGCTCTGCGGCGCTGCGCCACGAGGGTGTGGATCGCCGTCCACTGGTCCTCGCGCAGCACGGCGTCCGGGCCCGCCAGTGCCCGCAGCCGTTCCTCCGCCAGTTCTCGCAACGCCATGTCGTCCATGGGGAGCAAGCTTGCCAGGCCACTCTGACAATTGTGATTGTCGCAGGTCGTAAGCTGTGCAGCGTGACTGATGACCTGCGCGACCAGGTACACGCAGCAGCTCGCCGCGCCCGCGTCGCCGCCGACGAACTCGTCCTCGCCACCCGCGAGCGCAAGGACACCGCGCTCCTGGAGATGGCCGCCGCGCTCCGCAAGCGCACGCCGGAGATCCTCGAGGCCAACCGGAAGGACCTCGACGCGGGCAGGGCAGCGGGTCTCCCGGACAACATCCTCGACCGCCTCGCCCTCACCGAGGCGCGCGTCGACGGCGTCGCCACCGGCCTGGAGACCGTGGCGGGCCTGCCGGACCCGGTCGGTCAGGTGATCACCGGCGGCATCCTCCCGAACGGCCTCGAGCTCAAGCAGGTCCGCGTCCCGATGGGCGTCGTCGGCATGGTCTACGAAGGCCGCCCGAACGTCACGGTCGACGCCGCCGGCCTCGCGCTGAAGTCGGGCAACGCCGCCCTGCTGCGCGGTTCCTCGACCGCCGAGAACTCCAACACCACACTCGTCGGCGTCCTGCGCGATGCACTCGAAAGCGTGAACCTGCCGGCTGACTCGGTGCAGCTGCTGCCGTGCCACGACCGCGCGTCCGTCACCCACCTCATCACCGCGCGCGGCCTGGTCGACCTGGTCATCCCGCGCGGCGGCTCCGGCCTGATCAACGCCGTCGTCGAGCAGGCGACCGTTCCCACGATCGAGACCGGCGTCGGCAACTGCCACGTCTACGTCGACGCGCACGCCGACCTCGACATGGCCGAGTCGATCGTCCTCAACGCCAAGACGCGCCGCACGAGCGTGTGCAACGCCGCCGAGTCCCTCCTGGTGCACAAGGACGTGGCGGACGAGTTCGTCCCGCGCATCACCAAGGCGCTGCAGCAGGAGAGCGTCACGATCCACGGCGACGAGCAGTTCGCCCGGCAGCCCGACGTCCTCGGCGCGACCGACGACGACTGGGGCACCGAGTACCTCAGCCTCGACATCGCCGCGAAGGTCGTCGACTCGCTCGACGAGGCCGTGCGGCACATCGCGACGTACGGCTCGGGTCACAGCGAGGCCATCGTCACGAGCGACGTGGTGGCGGCACGCAGGTTCACGGCCCGTGTGGACGCGGCGGCGGTGTTCGTGAACGCCTCCACGGCCTTCACCGACGGCGCGGAGTTCGGCATGGGCGCGGAGATCGGCATCTCCACGCAGAAGCTGCACGCCCGCGGTCCGATGGGCCTGACGGAGCTGACGTCCTCTAAATGGGTCGTGTGGGGCGAAGGGCACACGCGCCCGAAGGCGTAGCTCTAGCTTCGGAGCCATGGCTCCCACCTACCCGTTCTCCGAACCCGACGGCCTGACCCTCGATCCGACGTATGAACGGCTACGGCGTGACGAGCCCGTCTCGCGTGTGACGTTCCCCTACGGCGGCGAGGGCTGGCTCGTCACGTCCTACGAAGAGACGAAGTTCGTCCTCGGCGATCCTCGGTTCAGCCGCGCGCGGACCGTCAACCGGGACGTGCCGAGGATGCAGCCGCTCATCGCACCGGGCGAATCGATCCTCACGCACGACGGCGCGGACCACGCGCGCATGCGCCGCTTGGTGTCGAAGGCGTTCACGGTCCGCCGGGTCGAGGAGTTGCGGCCGCGCGCCCAGCAGATCACCCGCGAGCTGCTCGACCGCCTGGACAACCCCGGCGACCTGGTCGAGGGCTTCACCATGCCGTTCCCGATCACCATCATCTGCGAGCTGCTCGGGGTGCCGTTCGAGGACCGCGACGACTTCCGCACGTGGTCGAACCAGGTCCTGTCCACAGTCGGCGGGTACACGCCCGAAGAGGCGATGCACGGCTTGATGAAGCTGCACGCCTACTTCACCCAACTGGTTGCCACACGTCGCGCACACCCCACGGACGACCTGATGGGCGCGCTCGTCGCCGCACGGGACAACGACGACAGGCTGAGCGAGGACGAACTCGTCCGTTTCGGCATCACGCTGCTCGTGGCGGGACACGAGACGACGGCGAACATGCTCGCGAACAGCGTCATCACGCTGTTGGACCATCCGGACGCCATGAAGAGCCTCCGCGAACACCCCGAGAAGCTGCCGAACGCCGTCGAGGAACTGCTGCGGTTCATCCCGCTGGGCAGCGGCGCCGGCTTCACCCGCATCGCCACCGAGGACGTCCGGATCGGCAACGCGCTGGTGAAGGAGGGCGACGCCGTGCTGGTGGTCGTGTCGTCGGCGAACCACGACGAGTCGGTCTACCCGGACGGCGCCGAACTGGACCTGGAGCGCGAGGTCGGCCAGCACCTGCAGTTCGGGCACGGCATCCACTTCTGCCTCGGTTCGCAGCTCGCCAGGATGGAACTGCAGGTGGCACTGGACGCGCTGCTGCGCCGGATGCCCGGCCTGCGGCTCGAAGAACCCGCCGAGTTCCGCAAGGGTTCGCTGGTCAGAGGACCGATGAAGCTCGTCGTCGCGTGGTGAGAAAAATCTTGGGCTGACCGCGTCATGGGGGAGCGGCCCGTGCGTTCCTCCAGTGCGCGCGGCTCTGCTTCGGGGTGGGCCGCGACCCGCACGGCCCGTCCTCCCCCTGGGCCGTGCGGTGTGATCAGCACGACCGGCGCCGGGCCACGGGAGCAGCTCGGCGCCGGTCTACGCTGTCTCGATGCGCATCGGCGTCATGGGTGGCACGTTCGACCCCATCCACCACGGTCACCTCGTCGCCGCCAGTGAGGTGCAGGACAGGTTCGACCTGGACCGCGTGATCTTCGTCCCGACGGGTCAGCCCTGGCAGAAGGCGTCGCGGGAGGTCTCGCCCGCCGAAGACCGGTACCTGATGACGGTCATCGCCACGGCGTCCAACCCCCGGTTCTCGGTCAGCAGGGTCGACATCGACCGCGAGGGCCCCACGTACACCGTGGACACGCTCACGGACCTCAGGAAGCAGTACCCGGACGCCGAGCTGTTCTTCATCACCGGTGCCGACGCGCTGGAGCAGATCCTGTCGTGGAAGCGCGCCGCGGACGCGTTCGAGCTCGCCCACTTCATCGGAGTCACCCGCCCGGGTTACACGCTGAACGACCGGCACCTGCCGCCCGGTTCGGTGTCGCTCGTCGAGATCCCGGCCATGGCGATCTCCTCCACCGGGTGCCGCGACCGGACCGCTTCGGGCCAGCCCGTCTGGTACCTCGTTCCGGACGGGGTGGTCCAGTACATCGCCAAAACGGGCCTGTACTCCGAGTCGTGACCACGTTCGAGTGGATTTTGCGTGCATTGGAGGGCGCGGGGAGCAACAATCAGCGGGTTGTTGCTGGTTCGTGGAAGGCAAGACTTTGGCTACAGGCACCGTGAAGTGGTTCAACGCCGAAAAGGGCTTCGGGTTCATCGCGCCCGACGACGGCTCGGCAGACGTCTTCGTGCACTACTCGGAGATCCAGTCCAAGGGTTTCCGCTCGCTCGAGGAGAACCAGAAGGTCGAGTTCGAGGTCGGCCAGGGCCAGAAGGGGCCGCAGGCCCAGCAGGTCCGCCCGCTCTAAGCTTCGGCGCAGGTGAAGGCCACCTCAGGGCGCTGAGGTGGCCTTCGTCATGCCTGGGCGTGAAGTACCGGTTTGGCGCTCGCCGGTACCCTCAGTAACTCGTGTGGGCGTATCGACGCCCGCCGGAAGTCAGAGGAGTGACGTGGCAGCCACCGACGAGGCACGACGGCTGGCGCTGGTCGCGGCGAACGCAGCGGCCGACAAGAAGGCGCACGACGTGACGGTGCTCGACGTCTCCGACCAGCTCGTGATCACGGATGTGTTCGTGATCGCGTCCGCTCCCAACGAGCGGCAGGTCGGCGCGATCGTCGACAACATCGAGGAGAAGCTGCGGGAGGCCGGCAAGAAGCCGGTGCGCCGCGAAGGGGCCCGCGAGGGCCGATGGGTCCTGCTGGACTTCGTGGACCTCGTGGTGCACGTGCAGCACACGGAGGAGCGCAGCTTCTACGGCCTGGAGCGGCTGTGGAAGGACTGCCCGCGGATCGAGTTCGAAGCGGACGTCCCCGCCGAGTCCACGGCTGAATGAGGTAGCTGATGGCCCTGAGCCGGCTCGTGCTGTGGCGGCACGGTGAGACCGACTACAACGCGACAGGTCGCCTGCAGGGTCATCTGGACTCGGCGCTCACCGAGACCGGCTTGAACCAGGCCCGCTTCGCCGTCCCGGTGCTCGCCGGGTTCGAACCGGAGATCGTGGTCGCCTCCGACCTGCAGCGCGCGCGTGACACGGCACGGGTGTTCACCACGTCCGCGGACGTGCCGCTGCGCATCGACGAGCGGCTGCGCGAGACCCATCTCGGCAAGTGGCAGGGCCTGACGACCGCCGAGGTGGAGCAGGAGTGGCCGGGCGCCGTCACCGTGTGGCGCACGGACCCGACCTACACGCCGCCGGACGGCGAGTCGCGCGTCGAGGTCGCCGAACGGGCCATCAAGGTCGTGCACGAGGTCGACGCGGAGTTCTCCGAGACGGTCCTGCTGTGCGCGCACGGGGGCCTGATCAGCGCTTTGACCGGCCGGCTGCTCGACCTGCCGGTGGAGAGCTGGTCCCAGCTCGGCGGGATCTCGAACTGCCACTGGACCGTGTTCACACGCCGCAACGACCGGTGGCGGCTGTCGTCGTACAACGCGGGCACCACGCGTTGAGACTGCTGGTCCTCGGCGACTCGCTGTCGTTCTTCGGGCCGTCCGGACCGCTGCCCGCCGATCACCCGAGGCTGTGGCACAACATCTGCGCCTCGGCCCTGGGTGGTTCCGCGGAGCTGGCGGCCGGGTTCGGGTGGACGGCGCGGGACGCCTGGTGGGCGTTGACCGGGGATCCCCGCATCTGGTCGTTGCTGCCTCGCACGGACGTGCTGGTGTTCGCGGTGGGCAGCATGGACACGCTGCCTTCGCCGTTGCCCACGTATCTGCGCGAGGGGCTGCGTTATGTGCGGCCCGATTGGCTACGGCGTTGGGTTCGTGCGCGCTATCAGGACGTTCAACCTCGGTTGGCGCCCTATACGCGCGCGTCTCTGCCTCCCGCGCTGACGGCGCGGTACCTGCGGGACATGCTGCAGTCGGTCCGCAACCTCCAGTACACGATGCCGGCGGTCGGGATCGTGCCTTCGGTCCACCGCGCGCCTACGTACGCGTTCGCGCATCAGGGGCACGCGGCTGCGGTGACCGCCGTGCGCGGGTGGGCCGCGGGCGCGGGAGTGCCGTTGCTGGACCTGCCCGCAGTGATCGGGGAGCACGTGCGCTCCGGTGCCGGGAACCCGGACGGGATGCACTGGGGCTGGGAGGGGCACGAGCTCGTGGGCGAGGCGATGGCGGCCCTGATCTCCTCCGTGGCGTTGAGTCGCTCGGAGGAGTGAGCCCCGTAGGCTCGTCGCTCGTGCGCATCTCCATCGTCACCGACTCGACGGCATACCTGCCCGAGGGGTTCGCGAAGCGCCATGCGATCACCGTGGTGCCGCTGCACGTGGCGGTGGACGGCGCCGGACGCCTCGACGGCGTCGACTTCGGGCCGTCCGAGCTGGCCGGCGCCCTCGCCGAGCACCGCAGGGTGACGACGTCGCGTCCCACACCTGGCGAGATGGCCGACGTCTACCGAGAGGTGCTCTCGTCGTCGGACGCGGTCGTGTCCCTGCACCTCTCCCGTGAGTTGTCCGGGACGTGGGAGGCCGCACGGCTGGCAGCGGAGGAGGTCGATCCCGCCCGCATCCGAGTGGTCGACTCGCGGTCGACGGGCATGGGGCTCGGGTTCGCGGTGCTGCGCGCGTGCGCCGCGGTCTCGGCCGGTCGTTCGCACTCCGAGGTCGAGGAGGCCGCGAGCTCCGTCGCCGAGCAGGTGCGGATGTTCTTCTGCCTCGAGACGCTGGACCACCTGCGCCGGGGTGGGCGGATCGGCACGGCGGCGGCCCTGGTGGGCACCGCGCTGGCGGTGAAACCCCTGCTGCACATGGACGACGGCCGGATCGTGCCGCTGGAGAAGGTGCGCACGATGAGCCGTGCGGTGGGACGCCTGGTCGACCTGGCGGCGGCCGCGGCGGGCGACGGCCCCGTCGGACTGGCGGTGCACCACCTCGCCGCACCCGAACGCGCCGCGGAACTGGCCACGCGCCTGGACGAACGGCTGCCGGGCTCCACGGGATGCGTGATCTCCGAGGTCGGCGCGGTGATCGGCGCGCACACGGGACCGGGCGTGCTGGGCGTCGTGGTGCTGCCGGGAGGACCGGACAGCATCCCACAGACCCCCGACAATTCCCCGTCCCAGACGCCCGAGTGATCGCGACCTGTCCACAACCCGCGAGTAGTCCACAGCTTCGGAGCTCACCCCACCTCCCCACCCACCCCGCTCCGTAACGTCGCTCGCATGCTCCCCCGCTCCCACCCGGACACCCTTCCGCACGAACGCCTGGCCGCCCTGGCGGACAAGGTGAGAGCCGACCCGACCCTCGTCTTCACGAAGTCGGAGGACTCGGACGAACACGGCCCGCCGCGCCGCCGCTTCCGTCTGCCCCGCCTCCCGCGCCGCGGCCTGCTGGCCCTCGGTGTGGCGGTGGCGTGCACCGTCATCGGCCTGGGCAGCTGGTGGCAGAGCCCCGCCGCCGAACAAGCCCCGGACCTGGCCCTGGTGAGCACCTCCGCGCCGGCCCCGGAACTGGTCGTCAACGTGATCGGCGAGGTCGCCACCCCGGGCCTCGTGACGGTGACGAGCGGCGCCAGGGTGGCCGACGCCCTCCGCCTGGCAGGCGGCATCAAGCCGGGCACCGACCTCCACCACCTGAACCTGGCCCGCAAGCTCGCCGACGGCGAACAGATCGCGGTGGGCATCCCGCCACCGGCGCCGCCCCAGCCCGGTGGCGCCCAGTCGAAGCTGAACCTGAACTCCGCGACGGCCACCGAACTGGACACCCTGCCCGGGGTGGGCCCGGTGACGGCCCAACGCATCGTCGACCACCGAACCCGCAAGGGCCCGTTCGCCTCCGTGGACCAACTCCGCGAGGTGGAGGGCATCGGCGACTCGAAGCTGGCCAAGCTCGCCGAACTGGTCCACACATGAGCCTCACCCGCACGGCCCTGGCGCTCTACCACCGCACCAAAGCCCAGTTCCACCACCTGACGCGCCCAGCCTCCGGCAAGCCGACCACAACCACCTCCTACACCCCCTGACCTCGCGTCTCCCCTCCACCGCACAGGCTTCACCGCCTCATCGCGCACCCCACCCAGCCGCCGCCGTCCCGGCGCGCTGACCACCGCCGTGCGCCACCTCCTGGCGATCGCCTTCCGACCGCCACCACCCAGCCCAGCGCCACCCGGCCCAGCGCCACCCAGCTCCAGCCGCACCGGCGCCACCAAGCCCGGCGCCGCTCAGCCCACCCCCAGCCGTAGCGGTGCCGCCGAACCCGATGCCGTCCGGCTCAGTCCCGCCCGGCCAGTCCCGCCCGGCCAGTCCCGCCCAGCCAGTCCCGCCCAGCCAGTCCCGCCCAGCCAAGTGCAGCCG
>NZ_JAJCXE010000043.1:195496-206981 GCF_021056325.1 Lentzea sp. CC55
GCTCCACTGGTGGCGATGCCGCCGAGTCCAGTCCCATCCAGCCGGGTACAGCCCGGTCCAATCCCGTCCAGCCCAACCCCGCCCAGCAAGGTGCCGCCCAACTCGGCTCCAGCCGCACTGGCGCCACCCAGTCCGGCCCTACCCAGTCCGACACCACCCGCCCCCGACACCACCCGCCCCCGAAAGCGCGCCTGCCGGTTGTGCGCGGCAACCATCCATCCCTAGATCGGAGTCAGCCATGCCGTCCGTCCGCATCACCCGCCCGCTCCACACCGAGCCCAGGTCGCACGACCACACGAACCGGAAAGCGCGAATCCAGCCGCACCACGCCCCGCACGGGGTGTCGAACGTTCCCCAGCCACGCCAAGGCAGTCCAAGCCGTGCCTCCGATCCGCCGAGCGGCCTGGGAAGCACCCCGTGGCCCGCAAGCACCCGGTAGCCCAGGACTACCGCCTGGTCCCCGCCGCGGCGGCGGTGTGGACGACCGCGGTCGCCGGCCTCTTCCTGAGCTGGCAGGCGGCAGTGGGCACCGGGGTGGCGGCAGGTGCCATCGGCCTGGCCGCGTGGCGCAGGGCGTGGTGGAACCGGACCTGCGCGATAGCCCTGCTGATCTCGGGCCCGGTGGCAGCGGCCTGGGTCGGCGGCCACGTCCTGCGGGCCGAATCCCACCCGCTCCGCCTGGCGGCGAACGAAGGCCGGAGCACCACCCTCACCGTCGAGATCGTCACCAGGCCGAAGGGCATCAGGGCCGAGGGCTTCGCGAGCCACCAGGCGGGCGTGGACAACGTCGTGGTCAAAGCAACCGCGGGCGGCGCGCAACTGGTGCTGCTGGCTCCGGCAGCCAAGTGGCGAGACCTGGTGCCCGGACAGAAGGTCACGGTCAAAGGCACGCTCGCCCCGCCGAGAGGCGGCGATCTGGCGTCAGCCCTGCTGAGAGTGAGGGGTCCGCCGGCAGACCCACAACCGCCACCGGTCTGGCAAAGCTGGGCGGACGACCTCCGCGACGGACTGGCCCAGGCCAGCCGGGTGCTGGACGACGAGGAGGCCGGGCTCCTGCCGGCGCTCGTCGTGGGCGACACCGAGCAGATGGTGCCGCGCATCGTCGACGAGTTCCGCACCGCCGGTCTGGCCCACCTGCTCGCGGTGAGCGGGGCGAACCTGGCCATCGTGTGCGGTGCGGTCTACCTGCTGACCAGACGGCTCGGGCCGCGCAAGGCCGCCGTCGCGGCGATGGTGGCGCTGGTCGGGTTCGTGGTCTTGGCGGGACCGGAGCCGAGCGTCCTCAGGGCCGCGGTCATGGGCGCCGTCACGTTGCTGGGGCTGGTGCTGGGCCGGGAACGCTCGGCGGTGCCGAGCCTGGCGGCAGCGGTGCTCGTCCTGGTGCTCCACGACCCAGCGCTGGGTGGTGAGCCGGGCTTCGCGTTGTCCGTGGTGGCAACGGCGGCGTTGGTGCTCATCGCGCCGAGGTGGGCACAAGCGCTCAAACAGCGTGGCGTGCCGAACGGACTGGCCGAGGCTGTGGTCGTGCCAACGGCCGCGAGCCTGGCCACGGCTCCGCTGGTGGCGGGGCTGTCCGGGCAGGTGAGCCTGGTCTCGGTGCTGGCCAACCTGGTCGCCGGGCCGGTGGTCGCGCCGGCGACGGTGCTGGGCGTGGTCGCAGCGGTGGTGGCGCCGTTCTCGCCCCGCGCGGCCGAACTGGTGGCGCACGTGGCCGGTCCCGCGGTGACGTGGCTGATCCAGGTCGGACGCCAGGCGTCGACCGTGCCCGGCGCGGCGGTCGGCTGGCCGGACGGCTGGACCGGAGCGCTCGCGCTGGCCGCCGTCACGGCGGTGGTCGTGTTGTTGCTGCGGCTGAAAAAGACGCGGACGTTGGTGGTCGCCGTGCTCGTCGGCGGCTTCGTGGTGCTGGTGCCGATGCGAGTCGTCGCACCGGTCTGGCCACCGGACGGCTGGAAGGTCGTCAGCTGCGACGTCGGCCAGGGCGACGCGCTCGTGCTCGCCACCGACGTCGCGGACACGGCGGTCCTGGTCGACGCCGGACCGGATCCCGGTGCGGTCGACCGGTGCCTGAAGACGTTGGGGATCACCAAGATCCCGCTCGTGGTCCTCACCCACCTGCACGCGGACCACGTCGGCGGCCTGGAAGCCGCGCTCACCGGACGTGCGGTGGGAGCGATCGCGGTGGGCCCGCTCAAAGAACCCGAGTGGGCCTGGAGGGAGGTCGGCAGACAAGCGCGCGCCCAGAACGTGCGGGTGGTGGAACCGAAGGCAGGGGAGCGCTTCGCTCTGCCAGGCCTGGACCTGGAGGTGATGGGTCCCAGGCGGCCACCGGTCGCCGAGGCCGAGAACACGACGGTGAACGACTACTCGCTCGTGCTCAAAGCCCACACGAGAGCAGGCCGCGTGCTGCTCACCGGCGACGTCGAACTGGCCGGCCAGGCGGCGTTGCTGGGAGAGCGGGACCTGACCGCGGAGGTGCTCAAAGTGCCGCACCACGGCTCCCGCTACTCGTTGCCCGCGTTCCTCAGGGCCGTGCGACCGCAGATAGCGCTCGTCAGCGTCGGCACGGGCAACCGCTACGGCCACCCGAGCCCGCAAGTGATCGACGTGCTGCGAACGGGAGGCGCCTCGGTGCTGCGCACCGACAAGGACGGAGACCTGGCGGTGCTGCCGGGAAACCGCATCGTACGAAGGAGAAGAGATGGTCTGGATCAGGCTGTTCAACGCGCGCTACCCGATTCCCGGCGGCACGCCGGGCCTCGCATGGGCGCTGTGGCAGATGAACTACGCGGCGACCCCGTGGCCGCACGACGAACTCAAACCCGATTTCGCCTACTACATCTGCGAAACACTCGAAGACGGCACCCGCGCCGTCACGTACAAGGCGACCACCACCCACGTGCTGCCGCCCACCAAGGCGGAGAAACCGGAAGAGGCGTACGACCTCATGGCCGAGCACGTGTTCGACGACGACCTGCGCATCGCCCCGGACGTCTGGCACGACTACCACTACAACGCCCTGAAGGCGGAAGCCCCGTGGCCGCAACGGATCGCGGCCTGGCGCGCGACCGTGGAGGCGGTGGGACCACACGTGGTGGACGGCCTGCGGCGCTTCCCGCGCACGGGCTGGCTGAAGACGGACGCGATCGCCTTGTGAACCAACGTGCCCTGTCGAGATCATGTTGTGCCGCAACGGAGACGCATCCCGACAGGACCGCGCGCTTCCGAAGCAGCCCATCTCTTGAACGAAAAGTTCACCTACGGCTCCGGAGACGCAGCCGCGTCCCCGGAGCCGGAAAGGAGGTGACTACCCCAGCGCCTTGATCACGGCCTCGGCCGACGGCGGCACCGTCGCACGAGGGCCGATCGTGTCGCCGAGCGCGTCGAGGGTCTTGAGGCCGTCGCCGGTGATCAGCAGCACGGTCTCGGCGTCCGGGTCGAGCTGGCCCGACTCGATCAGCTTCTTCGCCGTCGCGACGGTCACGCCGCCGGCGGTCTCGGCGAAGATGCCCTCGGTGCGGGCGAGGAGCTTGATGCCCTCGACGACCTCTTCGTCGGTGACGTCCTCGATGGCGCCGTTGGTGCGGCGCACCGCGTCGAGCACGTACGGGCCGTCGGCCGGGGCGCCGATCGCCAGCGAGCGCGCGATCGTGTCCGGGCGGACCGGGCGGATGACGTCGTGGCCCGCCTTGAAGGCGGCCGAGATCGGGGAGCAGCCGGTGGCCTGCGCGCCGAACACCTTGTACGGCGTGGCCTCGACGAGGTCGAGCTGGCCGAGTTCGCGGAACGCCTTGTCGACCTTGGTGAGCTGCGAGCCGGACGCGATCGGCACGACGATCTGGTCGGGCAGGCGCCAGCCGAGCTGCTCGGCGACCTCGTAGCCGAGCGTCTTCGAGCCCTCCGCGTAGTACGGGCGGACGTTGACGTTCACGAACGCCCAGTCCTCGTTCTCCGCGGCGAGCTCCTGGGCGAGGCGGTTGACGTCGTCGTAGTTGCCGTCGACGGCGATCAGGGCGCCCTCGTAGACGGCGCTCATGAGGATCTTGGCGCGCTCGAGGTTGGAGGGCACGAGGACGACCGACCGCCAGCCCGCGCGGGCGGCGGCCGCGGCGACGGCGTTCGCCAGGTTGCCGGTCGACGGGCAGGCCAGCACCTTGAAGCCGAGCTCGCGGGCGGCGGCGAGCGCCACGCCCACGACGCGGTCCTTGAACGAGTGGGTGGGGTTGCCGGTGTCGTCCTTGACCCAGATCTTGCGGACGCCCAGTGCCTTGGCGAGGTTGTGCGCCTCGACGAGGCGGGTGCCGCCGGGGTCGGTGTTCGGGTGCTGTTCCACAGTGGACGGAACGGGGAGGAGGCCGCGGTAGCGCCAGATCGACCTGGGGCCGGCTTCGATGTCCTCGCGCCGGATCTTCCCGAAGTCGTAGGCCACTTCCAGCGGCCCGAAACACTCCAGACAGGCGTACTCGGGAGCGAGAGGGGTTTCGTTGCCGCACTCACGGCACAGCAGCGCGCGGGCGGGGCCGAGGTCGAACTTGGTGCTCGTCGGCACAGAGACAGCAGTCATCGCGAGGTATCTCCTCATCTTTCCCGCGAAATCGAACGGGTCGGAATTGGCACCGTGATCGTCTGCACTCAGATGCGCGCACAGGTGTGCACACAGCGCTGACGCCGGTTGCCGGGGCTTCTTCGGGCCGGTCCCTCTGCCCCTCTGGATGAGCGGTGTTCAGTTGTGGCCACCAAGCTACGGCACCGGTCCGCCGCTGAGCCACCGCCGTCCACGATCCGGGACGTGGAAGGATGCGGAACGTGAGCGCACCGGAGTCACTGCACCTCGTCGTCGGCGAGGAGGAGCTGCTGGTCGAACGTGCTGTTCGGGCGGCTCTCGAGGCCGCACGCGAGGTCGATCCGAACGCCGACCTGACCCGCGTCCAGGTGACTGATCTCACGGCTCCGGAGCTGGCCGAACTGGTGAGCCCGTCGCTATTCGCGGAGGGCCGCGTGATCGTCCTGCAGAACGCGCAGGACATCAGCAAGGAGATCGCCGACACGGTGCTCTCCTACGTGAAGGCGCCCGCGGACGGGGTCACGCTCGTCGTCGTGCACACGGGTGGTGGCCGCAGCAAGGCCGCCAAGGACCTGCCCGGGCAGCTGAAGAAGGCCGGTGCCGCGGTCACGGAGTGCGGCAAGGTCACGAAGTCCGCCGAGCGCGAGGCGTTCGTGCGCAACGAGGTGCGGCAGGCGGGCGGCAAGATCGACCCGGAGGCCGTCGCCACGCTCATCGACGCCGTGGGCACGAACCTGCGCGAGCTCGCCGCGGCGGCGTCGCAGCTCGTCTCCGACACCGACGGCAAGGTGACGGTCGAGGAGATCCGCCGCTACCACCAGGGCAAGGCGGAGGTGACCGGGTTCGCCGTCGCGGAGAAGGCCGTCACCGGTGACCGCGCGGGCGCCATGGAGGCGTTGCGGTGGGCGATGCAGCTCGGTGTGCCGCACGTGCTGGTCGCGGACGCGCTGGCGGACGCGGTGCGCACGGTCGCGCGCGTGTCCGCGGTGGGGCGGGCCGACCCGTTCAGCCTGGCCGGTCCGCTCGGCATGCCGCCGTGGAAGATCAAGAAGGCCCAGGCCCAGTCGCGCGGCTGGGACCAGTCGGGTCTCGCCGACGCGATGCAGGTGGTCGCCGGTCTGAACGCCGACGTGAAGGGTGTCGCGGCCGACGCCGACTACGCGCTGGAACGCGCGGTGCTCCGGATCGTCGCCGCGCACGGCCGCCGCTGACCGTGGAAGGTCACCGCGGGATCCCGATCAGGTACTGGGCTCCGGTGAAACCGGGCTCGACGCCGATCGTCCACGTGAACGACTCGGTGCGGTCGAGGCCGTCGACGATCCGGCGCAGTTCCGCGCGCCCGTACATGCGCAGGAAGGACACGACGCTGTCGAAGAACATCATGAACGGCAGCACGGGCACGACGTAGGTGAGCAGCAGGCGCAGCAGGTATCGCGGCAGGGGATTGCGTTGGAACGGCGCCGCCACCAGCACGGCCAGCGTCAGCAGGAACGGGAAGAACACCGGGTAGACGAACGACCGCTTGGTGTCCACGACGACGATCGGCTGCCGGGTGTCGACGGCGTTCTGCAGCATCCGCGCGGCGAGCGCGGGCGGGAAGTGGTGGAAGGCGCCGTAGATCGTGCGCGTCCCCTCGACCCGGCAGTCCGTGGCGTCGACCGAGGTGGGCACGTGGTCCACCGAGCAGCACGAATCGCGCAGCCGACGCCGGTTCTCGGCCGCCACGCGCTCGAACGCGCGCACGTTCGGCACCAGGTCCGTCAGCGTGACGTGGGTGTGGACGCCTTCCGCGTGCAGCCGGCGCTGGATGAGCGGCACCGGTCCGCCGGAGCCCGCGCACAGGTCGACGATCCGGTGGTCCGCGCCCGACCGCAGCGCCCGTGCCAGCGGCCGTGAGTACTCCCGCGCCGCGTCCGTCAGCCGGTAAATCGTGGTGATCGACTCCGTGTGCAGGGTCCGCAGCACGGGCGGGGTGCCTTCGAGGTCGTGGAGTTCGACGAACTGAATGCGCGGCAGCGAGTCCATGGGACCTACGCCTACACCAGGAACGCGAAAGGGCTCCACCTCCCGGAGGAGGTGGAGCCCTTTGCGGAAGCTCGAGGCTCCGCGAGCGAGATCAGCCCTCGATCTTGTTCGCGCGCTGGGCCATCGCCGACTTCTTGTTGGCGGCCTGGTTGGCGTGGATGACGCCCTTGGTGGCGGCCTTGTCGAGCTTGCGGGACGCGTCCTGCAGCAGCTCCAGGGCCTTCGCCTTGTCACCGGCCTCGGCAGCCTCGCGGAACTTGCGGATGGCCGTCTTCAGGGACGACTTGACCGCCTTGTTGCGAAGGCGAGCCTTCTCGTTGGTCTTGATCCGCTTGAGCTGGGACTTGATGTTCGCCATGCGACATCACCCTTCTTGTCGAAACCGGG
This sequence comes from Lentzea sp. CC55, assembly GCF_021056325.1. Lineage (NCBI taxonomy): Bacteria > Bacillati > Actinomycetota > Actinomycetes > Pseudonocardiales > Pseudonocardiaceae > Lentzea > Lentzea sp. CC55. The sequence goes on from NZ_JAJCXE010000043.1 coordinate 202,473, forward strand.
GTTCGTGGCGCGCTTCGTCGGCACCGGCCAAGGACCGGGTCTCCTCCACGGCGGAGAGCCGCGCGTTCACGACGACGAAGGATATCAGGCCAGCTCAGCGGACCGTGAAGGCGGCCTTCTCCGCGCCCACCGGTGTCCGTGGACCGCCGTGAACTTCACCACGCCTTCACGGCGGTCCACGGACACCGTCATCCGAGGTCGTGAACGACGTGTACGACACGCTGAGACCAGCGCGCCCACCTCCGGACGGAGGAACCCGATGACAGCTTCCTCATGCAGGTGGAACGGCTGCTCAGACGCTCGTGGAACTGCTCGTCCCCGCAAGTTCTTCCGCCGGTTCCCGGTTGCCGGGCGTCTCGCGCGGGACGATGACGGGCATGACACTGCCTGCCCTTCCGGAGGAGACCTTCCGGCGCGTGCTCTGCGTCGTCGCACACCCCGACGACATGGAGTACGGCACGTCCGCGGCCGTCGCCCGCTGGACCGATCGCGGCATCGAGGTCGGCTACCTCCTGCTCACCCGCGGCGAGGCGGGGATGCCGAACCCGCCGGAGGAGACCGCGCGGCTGCGCGTCGCCGAGCAGCGGGCCGCCTGCGCCGTGGTCGGTGTGGAGCACCTGACCGTTCTCGAACACCCCGATGGCGTCCTCGTCTACGGCCTGGACCTGCGCCGGGACATCTGCCGCGAGATCCGCCGCTTCAAGCCGGACGTCGTGTTCGGCTGCGGCTTCGAGGTCGAGACGCCCTACGGCTTCGACCAGGCCGACCACCGCGCGGCCGGGCTCGCGACCCTCGACGCGCTGCGCGACGCCGGCAACCGCTGGGTGTTCCCCGAGCAGGTCGACGAGGGCTTGGAGCCGCATTCGGTGCGCTGGTACATCACTCCCGGACTGGCCGGGTCCGGCGCGACCCACGGTGTCGACGTGACCGGTGAACCGCTGCGCCGCGGCGTCGCCTCGCTGGAAGCGCACGCCGAGTACCTGGCCGCGCTCCCGGACCACCCCGCCCCGGCCGACTTCATCCCGAAGTTCCTCGCGATGAGCGGCGAGGCCATGGGCGTCGAGCACGCCGTGCTCTTCCGCGCCCACGACCTCGAGGCACCGCCGGAGTTCTAAGCCTGTTCGTCCGGCTCGTCGTCGTTCTTGCTCCCGGGCTTCTTCGGGGGCCGGCCGCGGCGAGGCATCTTCTTCACCTCGCCGGGCAGCCGGCCCGCGTCCGCCAGCGCACGCCGCAGCAGGAACTCGATCTGCGCGTTGGTGCTGCGCAGCTCGTCGTTCGCCCACCTGCTCAACGCGTCGTGCACGGCCGGGTCGAGCCTGAGCAGAACGCTTTTGCGATCCGCCATCAGGTGTAGAGCGACCCGGTGTTCACCACGGGCTGGGTGGAACGGTCACCGCACAGGACGACGAGCAGGTTCGAGACCATCGCCGCCTTGCGCTCCTCGTCGAGTTCGACGACCTCGTGTTCGGCGAGCCGCTCCAGCGCGAGCTCGACCATGCCGACGGCACCCTCGACGATCCGGGTCCGCGCCGCCACGACCGCGCCGGCCTGCTGACGCTGCAACATGGCGTGGGCGATCTCCGGCGCGTACGCGAGGTGCGTGAGCCGTGACTCGATCACCTTCACGCCCGCCGACTGCACGCGCGCCGCGATCTCGATCGCCAGCGTCTCGGTGATCTCGTCCGCGTTCTCCCGCAGGGACAGACCCGTCTCGGCGTGGTTGTCGTACGGGTAGCTGTTCGCGATGTGCCGCACCGCGGTCTCGGTCTGGATGCCCACGAACCGCACGAAGTCGTCGACCTCGAACCGTGCGCGCGCAGTGTCCTCGACCTGCCACACGACCACAGCGGCGATCTCGATCGGGTTGCCGTCGGCGTCGTTGACCTTGAGGGTCGCCGTCTCGTGGTTGCGGATCCTGACGGAGATCTTCTCCCTGGTGGTGAGCGGGTTCGCCCACCGCAGACCGTCCGTGCGGACCGTGCCGACGTACCGGCCGAGGAACTGCAGCACCCGCACCTCACCCGGCGCGACGGTGAAGAGCCCCTTCCAGATCAGGGCCCCGGCGCCGAAGAGCAGGAGCCCCGCGATCAGCAGGCCCGGCGACGGGTCACCGCCGTCGGGGTCGACCGCCCTGACGCCCTCGATGATCGTCCACGCGCTCACAGCCAGCACCGCCAAACCCACGAGGAACATCGGCAGACCGGGCAGCTCCCGCGCGTGCTTCTCGCGGACGACAGGCGCCGGCATGTGGACCGTTGTGTCGATGGATGCGCTCATCCAGACCCCCTAGCGAAGTAGTAGCTAAGTGATATCACTTTTTTCGCGTTGCCCGCAAGTTACGCTGCGTCGCATGAGGGCGAAGAAGCAGCGCGTGGCCGCGTACGGGGTGTGCATCAACGACGATGGCGAGATCCTGCTGGCGCGCTGGCTTGGCCCTAAGGGCAAACGTTGGATCCTCCCCGGCGGCGGCATCGACCACGGCGAGCACCCGTACGACGGGGTCGTCCGGGAGGTCGAGGAGGAGACCGGCTACCTCGCCGAGGTGGTCCGCCTGCTCGGCATCGACTCCGAGCTCCGCGAGGAGCCCGACCGCGACTACCACGCCCTTCGCATCATGTACGAGGTGCGGATCGTCGGCGGCGAGCTCCGCAACGAGGTGGGCGGCTCGACCGACCTCGCGCAGTGGTTCCCCCTCGCAGACATCGGAGAGTTGGAGCGCGTGCCGTCACTGGACACCGCCCTGGGCCTGTACCGGAACAGCCCACCCGGCGGAATCCTGCGGTAGCTTCCCCTCTGCCGCCGCCGACGACCCCACACCGGAGTTGGCGAATGATCCGATCACTGGCCGCAGTGGGCGCGGCCGCCCTGCTGTCGTCCTTCGTCCACGTGCCTGCCTTCGCCGCCGTCGTCGGCGCGTCGACCGTGTCCTCGTTGCAGGCCGCGCTCGACAACGCACGACCAGGCCAACGCATCGTGCTGGCCGAGGGCGTGCACCTCGCGGACAAGCCCATCAAGATCACCAAGTCGGGCATCACGGTCGCCGCGCGCACCGCGGGCGGCACGGTCTTCACCCGAGGCGGGTTCGAGCTCGGGGCCGTCCGGGACGTGACGATCGAAGGGTTCGTCTTCGACGGAACCAGCACGCTCACGGTCCCGGTGGAAGCGCAGGCCACGCGCATCACCCGCAACACCTACAACGGGAACAAGGACGGCGCCTCTCTCACGGTGAGCGCCGACGACGTCCAGGTCGACCACAACACGTTCTCGAACCGCAGCAACGAGGGCGTGTACCTGCAGGTGACCGGTCCGGGCAGCGAGATCGCCAAGAGGACCTGGATCCACCACAACCACTTCTACAACCACAGCTTCACCGGCACTAACGGCGGCGAGTCGATCCGGCTCGGCTACAGCCACAAGCAGTCCAAGTCGGCGTACGCGGTCATCGAGCACAACCTGTTCGAGAAGGCGAACGGCGACTCCGAGGCCATCTCCGTGAAGGCCTCGGACAACACGGTCCGCTTCAACACCATCCGCGACAGCAAGGGCTACATCGTCCTGCGGCACGGCAACCGCACCACGGTCGAGGGCAACCTGCTGTTCGGCAGCGGCATCCGGTTCCACGGGAACGACCACAGGGTGTTCAACAACTACGTGCAGAACACCGGCGACCGGGCGATCGTGTTCGGGAAGGGCTCGGAGACGGACAGCGGGCCGGCCTCCACGTCGCACGACCGGCCGGACCGCGTGACGGTCGCGTTCAACACCCTGGTCGGCACGGGCGCCGTGGTCGACAGCGACACGGGCACCTACGCACCGAAGGACTGCGTGCTCGCGAACAACGTCATCCAGGGCTCGTCGTCGAAGCTCATCGACATGATGAGCGGGTCGACCGTGGGGTACGAGGGCAACATCGTGTGGGGCGGCACCGCCGGCATCCCGTCGGGCTACCGCTCCGTCGACCCGAAGCTGGTGCGCGACGCGAACGGTCTGCTGCGCCTTTCGTCCGGAAGCCCGGCGATCGACGCTTCCGCGGGCTCGAACTCGTACGTGACGCGTGACTTCGACCCGCAGTCTCGCTCGGGGAAGCCGGATGTCGGCGCCGACGAGTACAGCTCTTCGGCTGTGCGGAAGCCGTTGACGAAGTCCGATGTCGGGGCCTCCGCGCCCTGACGACCGCGTTTGTCCTGGTGACCGCACGTGTGGCGGTCACCAGGACCCCCCGATTTGGAGATCGAAACAGGCCCGTGTAATGTTCTCCATGTCAGAGCGAAGCGGGCCGGAAATACCAACCGGAACGGGCCTGGCCAAAAACCGGAAGACAAAGAGCCTCCAAGAGGCCGATTTGACACCGGAGAGCAAGACCAAATAAGCTTCAAACACAGCCCCGAGAGAGAAACTCCGGAAACGGAGTGAGGATCCGGTGAGCGCGTGTTCTTTGAGAACTCAACAGCGTGCCGATAACACAGCCAGTAATATGAATATCTCTCGTCAGAGATATTCCTTTGAGAG
>NZ_JAJCXE010000044.1:0-14939 GCF_021056325.1 Lentzea sp. CC55
CGCTCGGCGGCGCGGCGGCTGCTGGAAGCCGGGCGTGCCCGCGGCATCCACCTGATCGGCGCCGACCCGGGCACCCGCGACGTCCCGGGACGGCTCGCCGGTCTGCGCGAGGTGTTCGAGGCTTCCGGCGCGGAGGTGGCCGGCGCGCTCAACTGTCCTGAAAGGACACCGGAGTGCGGGTACGCCGTGACCGCGGAGCTGGTGCGCGACCGCCGGCCGCGAGCACTGGTCTGCCTCGACGACCGCTTGGCGTTCGGGGCGTACCAGGCGCTCGCCGACGCCGGGCTGTCGGTGCCGGGCGACGTGTCGGTGCTCGGGTTCGGCGACCTCCCCGCCGCCTCCTGGATGCGTCCCCGGCTGACCACGATCGCCACGCCCCACCACGAACTCGGTGAGCGGGCCGTGGAGGTCTTGGTGGAGCTCGTGGAGCGGCGGGGACGCGTCGGCAGGACGCCACTGGTCCACCGGGTGCCCATGCGGGTGCGCGAGGGTGGTTCCGTGGCGCGGGCGACCGGGTGACGTTCGCATGTTTGCGTTAACAGTGCGCTTACCAGCCATGTTGAGCAAGTGGTTCCGATAAGTGGAAGAGCTAAAAGTTAGCGCTCACATTTAGCTTTGACCCCGATGAAAGCGCGTAGTTACAGTGCTGGGAGCCGCCCCTGCCGTTGACCGTCGTCGACGAAAGGCTCACCATGCCGTGCCTGCCGAAAGCGCTGTGCGGTGCGCTGGTCGCCGCCCTGCTGGCCACCTCACCCGCGCTCGCCGACCAGTCCACCCCACGACCAGCGGCCGAACCCGTGCGGGTGATGCCGCTGGGCGACTCGATCACCCAGGGCGGCTCGATCGGCGGCTACCGGCTCGACCTCGGCGCGAAGCTGCGCGCCGAGGGACGCACCGTGGACTTCGTGGGGTCGCTCGCCGACGGCCCCGGCTCGCTGCCCGACCGCGACCACGAGGGCCACCCGGGCTGGACCATCGCGCAGATCGACGCGATCGTCGTGAACCGGCTCAGGACCTACAACCCGCGCACGATCCTGTTGCACATAGGCACGAACGACATGTACGGCAGCGATCCCGCCGGCGCCCCACGACGGCTCTCCGCGCTGGTGGACAAGATCACCGCGCAGGCGCCGGGCGCGGAGGTGTTCGTCTCGACGATCATCCCGATCCGGTTCGCGGACGCCACCGTGCGCAACTACAACGCGGCCATCGTCCCGATGCTGCGGGCGAAGGCGGCAGCGGGCAAACGCGTGCACGTCGTGGACATGTACCCGGCCGTGCCGATCTCCGACCTGCCCGACGGCATCCACCCCAACGCCGTCGGCTACAGCAAGATGGCGAACGTCTGGTTCAACGCCCTGTCGTCGGTGCCCGGCAGCATCGGTGACCCGCCGGCTCCCGGCGGCACCTGCACCGCGACGCCGAAGGTGACGGGCACGTGGAACGGCGGCTTCCAGGCCGAGGTCACCGTCACCAACCCCGGTGCGACCGCCACCACCGGCTGGACCGTGCGGTTCACGCTGCCCGGCGGGCACGTCGTGACGCAGCTCTGGGGCGGCACGGCGAGTGGTCAGGTCACCGTCACCAACGCGGCCTACAACGGCGCGATCGGTCCCGGCTCCTCGACGACGTTCGGGTTCATCGCCTCCGGTTCCTCCGCGGCCCAGGTCGGTCCGGCCACCTGCGCCTCCGCGTGATCCCTGCCCCCTCCAACGACGAAGGGTGATCATGTTCTTCGCACGGTTGTTCACGTCCCGGCGTGCCCGGCTCACGGCGCTGGCGGCGGTTCCGCTCGTCGCGGTCACCACGCTGACCGCGGTGGCCCACCAGCCCGCCTCGGCCGCGCCCGGTTGCTCGGTCACCTACACGGCACCGTCGCAATGGGACGGTGGCTTCACCGCCAACGTCGTCGTCACCAACCTCGGTGACGCCGTCGACGGCTGGACGCTCACCTGGAGCTTCGGTGCCGGCCAGCAGGTGCGGCAGGCCTGGAACGCCGAGGTGGCCCAGTCCGGCGCGCAGGTGACCGCCCGCAACGTCTCCTACAACGCGGCGATCCCGACCGGCGGGCGCGTCGAGTTCGGGTTCAACGGCTCCAGCAGCGGCACCAACCCCAACCCGGCCGCGTTCACCCTCAACGGGACCCTGTGCACCGGCGACGTCGGTCCCACCACCACTACGACGACCACGACCACGACCACCACGGGCAACCCGCCGGTGGGGAACCTGCCGTCGAGCTTCCGCTGGTCCTCGAGCGGCCAGCTGATCAGCCCGAAGCCCGACGCCACGCACCCCAACGTCGCGGTCAAGGACCCGAGCGTCGTGTACTACAACGGCAAGTACCACGTCTTCGCGTCGACCTACACCGACGGCTACAACCTGATGTACACGAGCTTCAGCGACTGGTCGCAGGCGTCGTCGGCACCCCACTACTACCTCGACCGCTCCGGCATCGGCGGTGGTTACCGGGCCGCGCCGCAGGTGTTCTACTTCGCGCCGCAACGCCTCTGGTACCTCGTTTACCAGACCGGGTCGAACGCCTCGTACTCCACGACGGCCGACATCTCGAACCCGTCGTCGTGGTCCGCGCCGAAGAACTTCTACGCCAACGGGATGCCGCAGATCATCCGCGACAACATCGGCAACGGGTACTGGGTCGACTTCTGGATGGTGTGCGACACCGCGAAGTGCTACCTGTTCTCCTCCGACGACAACGGTCACCTCTACCGCTCGGAGACGAACCTCTCGCAGTTCCCCAACGGCTTCACCAACACCGTGATCGCCATGCGGGACAGCGACCGCAACCGGCTCTTCGAGGCGTCCAACGTCTACAAGATCGCCGGCAAGAACCAATGGCTGCTGGTGCACGAGGCGATCGGCACCGACGGCCGCCGCTGGTTCCGCTCCTGGACCGCGCCCTCGATCACCGGGCCGTGGACGGCGCTGGCCGACACCGAGTCGAACCCGTTCGCCCGCGCCAACAACGTGACGTTCCCGGGTGGGCAGTGGACCCGCGACATCAGCCACGGCGAGATGGTGCGCACGAACGTCGACCAGACGATGGAGATCAGCCCCTGCAAGCTCAGCTACCTGTACCAGGGCATGGATCCCAACGCCGGTGGTGAGTACAACCGGCTGCCCTGGCGGCTCGGGTTGCTGACGCAGACCAACTCGACCTGCTGATCCCCCCAAGGACAGACGCCGCCGGTCGCGCCGCCGGCGGCGTCTCCCACCCCTGCCAGAAAGGGGCGACGATGCCCACCCGGTTCCGCAAGCTCGTCCTCGCCGCAGCCCTGCTGGCGGCGACTGCCACCACCACCTCGCCGCCGGCCGCGGTCGCTGCTCCCGGCAGCCCGGCCCTGACCCCGCCGCTGGGCTGGAACAGCTGGAACAGCTTCGGCTGCGGCATCACCGAGAGCCAGGTCCGCCAGGCCGCCGACGCGATGGTGTCGTCGGGCATGCGCGACGCCGGCTACCAGTACGTCGTGGTGGACGACTGCTGGTTCGACCCGCAGCGCGACGCGTCCGGCGCCCTGCGCTCGCATCCGACGAAGTTCCCGAGCGGCATGAAGGCCCTCGGCGACTACATCCACGCGCGCGGCCTCAAGTTCGGGATCTACCAGGTGCCGAACGAGCGCACCTGCGCGCAGACCACCGGTGCCCACCCCGGCTCGACCGGCAGCAAGGGCCACGAGGTCCAGGACGCGCGCACCTTCGCCTCCTGGGGCGTCGACTACCTGAAGTACGACTGGTGCTCCGGCGCCGGCACGCGCGACGAGCAGGTCGCCCGGTTCACGATCATGCGCGACGCCCTGCGCGCCACCGGCCGCCCGATCGTCTACAGCATCAACCCCAACAGCTTCCACCCCATCACGGGCGACCGGTACAACTGGGGCGAGGTCGCCGACCTGTGGCGCACCACCGAGGACCTGCTGGACATCTGGCAGAACGGCAACACCAACAGCTACCCGATGGGCGTCGGCAACGTCGTCGACGTCACCGCCCCGCTCGCCGTCCAGGCAGGCCCCGGCCACTGGAACGACCCGGACATGCTGGTCGTCGGACGGCCGGGACTCACGCTGACGGAGTCCCGCTCGCACTTCGCGCTCTGGGCGTTGATGGCGGCGCCGCTGATGGCGGGCAACGACATCCGCACGATGTCGGCCGACGTGAGCGCGATCCTGCGCAACCAGCGCCTGATCGCCGTGAACCAGGACCGGCTCGGCGCGGGCGGCCGCCGGGTTCGCGACGACGGCGCCACCGAGGTGTTCGCCAAACCGCTCTCCGACGGCTCGGTCGCCGTCGGGCTGTTCAACCGGGGCGGCGGCACCGCGACCGTCGCCACCACGGCCGCCCAGATCGGTCTCTCGGGAAGCGGCTTCACGCTGACCGACCTGTGGACGGGTGGCACCTCGACCACGTCCGGCGCGATCTCCGCCTCGGTGCCCGCCCACGGCGTCGCCGCGTTCCGGGTGAGCGGCGGCAGCCTGGTCCAGAACACCACCTCCCGGCTGCGCGGCGCGGGCTCGAACCGCTGCCTCGACGTGGAGAACGGCTCCACGGCCTCGGGAGCCGCCGTCGTGGTCCAGGACTGCCTCACGCCCGCCTCCCAGCACTGGACGTCCTGGGCGAACGGTGAGCTCCGCGTGTTCGGCGACAAGTGCCTCGACGCGTACGACCAGGGCACGACCAACGGCACGCGGGTCATCGTCTGGCAGTGCAACGGCCAGGCCAACCAGCGGTGGACGCTCGGCTCCGACGGAACGGTCCGCAACGCCGGCGCCGGGCTGTGCCTCGACGTCGAGGGCGCCGCGACCGGGAACGGCTCCCGGCTCGTCCTGTGGACCTGCAACGGCCAGTCCAACCAGAGGTGGGCGCGATCATGAGATGGGTTCCGGCAGGAGCGGCGCTGTCCGCCCTCGTCCTGGTGGCCGCGGGTGTCGCGGCGAGCACCACGGCGCAGGCGGCGCCGGGGTGCTCGGTCACCTACACCAAGACCTCCGAGTGGCAGGGCGGCTTCGGGGCGTCCGTCTCCATCACCAACACCGGTGACGCGATCACCGGCTGGACGCTGGAGTGGACCTACGCGTCGGGCCAGCAGGTCGGGCAGCACTGGAACGCCGTGATCACGCAGAGCGGCGGCCAGGTCAGCGCGCGCAACGCTCCCTACAACGGGTCCGTGCCGACCGGTGGCAAGGTCGAGTTCGGCTTCAACGCCACGGCCGGCTCCACCAACACCGACCCGGTCTCGTTCCGCCTCAACGGCACCACCTGCGGCGGTACAGGAGGCCCGACCACGACCACCACGACGACCACCACCACCACGACCCCGGCCCCGGCGTCGTTCACGAACCCGGTGCTGTGGCAGGACTTCGCGGACATCGACATCATCCGGGTCGGCGACGCGTACTACTACTCGGCGTCGACCATGCACTACTCGCCGGGTGCTCCCGTGCTGCGGTCCTACGACCTCGTGAACTGGGAGTTCGCCGGGCACTCCGTGCCGCGCCTGGACTTCGGCTCCAAGTACGACCTCAACGGCGGCAGGGGGTACGTGCGCGGGATCTGGGCGTCGTTCCTCAACCACCGCAAGAGCAACAACACCTTCTACTGGGGTGGCTGCGTCGACTTCGCCCAGACGCACATCTACACGGCCACGTCGGTGGACGCGCAGTGGTCGAAGCTGTCGACGATCAACAAGTGCTACTACGACGCCGGGATGCTGGTCGACGACAACGACACGATGTACGTCGCCTACGGCAACACGACGATCAGCGTGGCGCAGCTGTCGGCCGACGGGAAGTCCGAGGTGCGGTCGCAGCAGGTGTTCCAGACGCCGTCCAACATCGGCACCCTGGAGGGCGCCCGGTTCTACAAGCGCAACGGCAGCTACTACATCTGGCTCACCAGGCCCGCGAACGGCCAGTACGTCCTCAAGGCCTCCAGCCCCTTCGGCCCGTACACGGTGCAGCAGGTGCTGCTGGACATGCGCGGCCCGATCCAGGGCGGGGGAGTGCCGCACCAGGGCGGCATGGTCCAGACGCAGAACGGCGACTGGTATTACATGGCCTTCGTCGACGCCTACCCCGGCGGCCGCGTGCCGGTGCTGGCCCCGATCACCTGGACTGCCGACGGCTGGCCGCGCGTCACCACGGTCAACGGCGCCTGGGGGGTGAACTACCCGAGGCCGAACCTGCCGACGAGACCGGTGAAACCGATGACCGGTGTCGACACCTTCGACGGCACGGCGCTCAAACCGCAGTGGGAGTGGAACCACAACCCCGACACGACGAAGTACAGCGTCAACAACGGTTTGCGGCTGTCCACCGCGACCGTCACCAACGACCTCTACAGCGCCCGCAACACCCTCACCCACCGCGTCCAGGGCCCGACCTCGACCGCCACCGTCACGCTGGACCTCGCGTCGATGCGCGACGGTGACCGCACCGGGCTCGCGATGCTGCGCGACTCGTCGGCGTGGATCGGCGTCAAACGCGACAACGGCCGCAACCGGGTGGTCATGGTCAACGGCCTCACCATGGACAGCAGCTGGAACACCACGGGCACGGGAACGGAGGTGGCGAGCGCGGCCCTGTCCGGCACGAGGATCTGGTTGCGCGCCAACGCCGACATCCGGCCCGGCAGCGGACGCCAGGCCCGGTTCTCCTACAGCACCGACGGGGTGAACTTCACGCCGCTGGGCACCGGCTTCACGCTGAAGAACGAGTGGCAGTTCTTCATGGGCTACCGCTTCGGCATCTTCAACCACGCCACCCAGGCGCTGGGCGGGTCCGTCGCCGTCCAACGCTTCGAGCTCACGACTCCATGACCCCGTTCTCCAGCAACGTGCGCCTCAACGCGCGCAGGCCGTGGTGCAGCCGCGACTTCACGGCGCCCTGCGGCAGCCCCAACGCCTCGGCGAGTTCGGCGACGGACTCACCGCGGTAGAAGGCCCGCACGACCACCACCCGGTGCTCGGGCTCCAGCGCCGACAGCGCGTCGGCGACGAGCGAGGCGCCGGGTGGCAGGTCGTCGCGGGCCTTGCGCGTGGTCACGTTCGCCCGCCCTACCCGCGCAGGGCGGGCGAACGTCCGTCCAGGCAGGACAGCAGGGCGCGTCGATCGACCTTGCCGCGCCCGGTGGTCGGCAGCGCGTCGACCGGAACGATCAGCGTCGGCACGCAGTAGTGCGGCAACCGCTGCGAGACCGCGAGCTTGGCCAGCTCCGGCACCGCGGTCCGGGGACTGATGAACCCGACCAGCCTGCCGTCGTGCACCAGGGTCGTGGCCTGCTCGCAGTCCGCCGCCCGTTCCAGGGCGGCGGTGACGGTGTCCAGCTCGAACCGGTACCCGAGCACCTCGACCTGGTCACCGGCGCGGCCGTGGTGCTCCAGCTGCCCGTCGGCCGTCCACCGGCCCAGGTCGCGCGTCCGGAACATCAGGCGGCCACCACCGAGGAACGGATCGGGGCGGTAGCGCCGCGCCGTCAGCTCGAGGTCGCCCACGTAGCCGGCGGTCACGCCCGCGCCGCCGACCCACATCTCCCCGATCTCGCCGGGGGGAAGCGGCTCCTGCGCGTCGTCGAGCACGTACACGGTCGTGTTCGGCACCGGCCGCCCGATGGTGAGCTGACCGCGACCGGCCTCGTAGCGCTGCAGGGTGTTGACGATCGTCACCTCGGTGGGACCGCACGCGTTGTGGAAGGTCGTCCGGCCGGACCACCTGTCCGCCAGCGACTGCGGGCAGCGCTCACCGGCGACGGCGACCGTGCGCACCCGTGGACACGCTTCGGGGTCCACAGTGGCCAGGACGCTCGGCGTCGCGATCAGGACGTCCACCACTCGAGCCGCCGGCCGGACGTCCTCACCGCGCAGCACGAGCGTGCCGCCGTTGGCGAGCGTGCCGAGCACCTCCCACATCGCGAGGTCGCAGCCGATGTCCAGCAGCTGCGCCACCCTGGTGCCCGGCGTGATCCCGAGTGAACCGGGAGCGGTGAGCAGGAGGTTGCACAGGCCGGCGTGCGAGATCCGCACGCCGCTGGTGCCGGTGAAGACGACGGCGGCGATGTCCGACTCGGCGGTGTTGGTGCGGCAGAACGACCCCACGTCGGGCAGGGTGTCGATCTCGACGACCGCGGCCAGGTGGCCGGGCAGGGTGTCCGCGCTCGTGGTGAGCACGACGTCGATGCGCGCGACGCGGACGGCGTGCCGCAGCTGCGCCTCCGGCGTGGTGCTCACGTCCAGCGGCACGTACGACGCACCTGCTTTGAGCACGGCGAGAACGCCCACGACCATGGAGATCGACCGCGTCAGGAACAGGCCCACGTGGTCACCGGGGCGCACGCCGCGGCGGACCAGGAACTCCGCCAGCAGTCCGGCCTTGGCGTCGAGTTCCGCGTACGTCAGCGACTCGCCGAGGTGCTCCACGGCCGTCAGCCGCGGATGCCGCGCGGCGTGCGCCTCGAAGGCGTGGTGGACGTGGTCGAACGGAGGGGTTCGGATCGGTCCGGCGCCGTACGACTGGAACAGCGCGCGGTCGGCGGCGGACAGCTCTCCGAGAGCGGGTTCGAGGAACTCGGCTGTCACAACGGCCTCCTCTCGTGCGGTGTTCTCCATCTTGAACGAGACAGACCACCGAACGCGGACGAGTTGTCGAATCACCAGTCGAATCGATCAAGTTCCCGTGTCGCGGCAGCTTGCCGCACGCAGTCTGCGCAGGCAGAGTCGTGGTGTGGACGAAGGCACCAACATCGTGATGATCAACCCCGCCGGCCAGGTCCTGCTGTACCTGCGCGACAACAAACCCGACATCCGGTTCCCGAACACGTGGTGCCTGCCGGGCGGCTACCTGGAGGAGGGGGAGCGGCCGCACGAGTGCATCAGGCGGGAGATCGAGGAGGAGATGGGCGTGGTGCTCGCGCCGGAGGCCGTCCACCCGTTGTGCTCCGAGCGGAGGCCGTACGGCGTCGAGCACACGTTCTGGGCGGAAGCCGACCTCGACCTCGGTCAGGTCGTGCTCACCGAAGGGCAGCGTCTCAGGTGGTTCACCCGCGAGGAGGTCGAGGCGCACGAACTGGGGTACGAGGACAACGCCGTCCTCGCCGAGTTCTTCGCGCGCCACGACCGAGGCGACCTGACCACCTGACCGCCACCCGGACAGCCGGTCAACCTCGGGCAGGCCACCCGCACGCGAGCTGGTTCAGTCCGTCGTGGACAGCTGGAAGACCGTCTCCTGGCGGTAGACCTCACCGGGCCGCAGCACCGCGCTCGGGAAGTCCGGGCGGTTCGGCGAGTCCGGGAAGCGCTGGGCCTCCAGGGCGAAGCCGGCGCCGCGGCCGTAGGGACGGCCGCCGGTGCCGACCAGGTCGTCGGTCAGGAAGTTGCCCGAGTAGAACTGCAGGCCCGGCTCCGTGGTCCACAGGGTGAGCAGGCGGCCCGACTCCGGGTCGCACGCCTGCGCCGCGAACGACGCCCCGGAGGAGTCCAGCACCCAGTTGTGGTCGTACCCGCCCGCGATGCCGAGCTGCGGGTGGGACGCGCCGATGCGGGCGCCGATCGCGGTCGGCAGCCGGAAGTCGAACGGGCTGCCCTCGACCGGTGCGGGGTCCCCCACCGGGATCAGGTCGTCGTCGACGGGGCAGTAGCGGCTCGCGTTCAGCATCAGCGACTGGCGGTGCACGTCGCCGCTGCCCTCGCCGGCGAGGTTCCAGTAGGTGTGGTTGGTCAGGTTGAGCACCGTCGGCGCGTCCGTCGTCGCGTGGTAGGTGATGTTCAGGCGGTTCTGCCGGTCGAGCCGGTACGTGACCTGCGTGGTCACGGTGCCGGGGAAGCCGCCGTCGCCCGCCGGGCTCACCAGCTCGAGCCGCACGCCCACGCTGTCGGCTTCGTGCAGCTCGGTCGCCGACCACACCTTCGTGTCGAAGCCCTCCGGCCCGCCGTGCAGGCTGTTCGGGCCGTTGTTGAGCGGGAGCCGGTGCACCACGCCGTCGAGCGTGAACGTGCCGCGGGCGATCCGGTTGGCGTACCGGCCGATCAGGGCGCCGAAGAACACCCTGTTCGCGCCGGGCTCGCTGTTCTTGACGTAGTCGTCGAGCGAGGAGAACCCGAGCACCACGTTGGCGGGCACGCCGTCGCGATCCGGTGCCTCCACCGACTGGACCACGCCGCCGTAGTCCAGCACCCGCACGGTGAGCCCACCCGGCCACGCCAGGACGTACCGGTGGACGTCGGCTCCACCGACCCGGCCGAACGGCTCGCGGACGAGCCCGGGTTCCCGCTGCGACATCGAACTCCTCGAATCAGTTGACCGGGGCCCGGCAGTGCTGGGGCCGGATCCGTTGTGGTGCGGCGCTGTCGAGAGTCGGCGTGGCCGGGACGAGCAGACCGTCCCCGCCGAACCTCGTCCTGCCGATCGTGGTCTCGCGGTGCGTGCCGTCCCCGCCGGGGATGGCGAAGCGGTGGTGGACCAGGTACCGGTCGTCGGTGCCCGGTATCCGGAGCATCGAGCCGTGGCCCGTGCCCAGGATCCCGAGCTCCGGCTCCTTGTTCAAGATCAGACCCCTGTTCGTGAAGGGGCCGGTGGGGCTCGGAGCGGTGGCGCAGGCGACGCGGTAGTCCTCGCCGCGGGTGTCGTCGACCGGCCAGCCGAGGTGGTACGTCCCCCGGCGGCGCTCCACCATGAACAGGCCTTCGCGGAAGTCCGCCAGCCCGGTGAGACGGGTGGTCGCGGCCGGGTCGTGGGAGATCACCCTGTCGTCGGACGGCCGCCAGGTGGTCGTCGTGCCGTGCGAGCCGGTGGTGGGCAGCGTCAGGTGGCCGCGGACGTCGCCGATGTCCGGCACCTCCGGCGCGGCCGCCGCCGTCCGCACGAGCGGTTCGGCGGCGGCCGGCGGCACCGTGGGCAGCGCGGCCGTCACGACCGCGACGAGGCAGGGTGCCATGATCGCCTTCCGGTGGGTGAGGGGTCAGGCGCGGCGCTTGGTCCAGACGTCGTAGGCGACCGCGATGAGCAGGACGAGACCCTTCACGAGCATCACGCGCTCGCTGGGCGCGCCGATCAGCGACATGCCGTTGTTGATCACACCCATGATCAGGCCGCCGGTGATGGCGCCGACGACCTTGCCGACACCGCCCTGCACCGCCGCGCCGCCGATGAACGCGGCCGCGATGGCGTCGAGCTCGAAGGACATGCCCGCCGTCGGCCCGGCCTGGTTGAGCCGTCCGGCGAAGATCACGCCGGCGAGCGCCGCGAGCGCGCCCATGTTGACGAACACCCAGAACGTGACGGCCTTGACCTTCACGCCGGACAGCGTGGCGGCCTGCAGGTTGCCGCCGATCGAGTAGATGTGCCGCCCGAACACGGAGTTGTTCGCCATCAGCGAGTAGCCGAGCGCCAGCGCCGCCAGCAGCACCAGCACCCACGGCAGGTTGCGGAACCGGGCGAGCTGCACCACGACGGCCATGACGACGACGGCCACACCCACGATCTTGAGCACGAACACCGGCATCGGGTCGACGGTCTGGCCGTACCCGAGCCGGGCCGAGCGCTTGCGCCACTGCGACAACGCGAAGCCCGCGACGCACAGGACGCCCGCCAGCAGGCTCACGAGGTCGGCGCCGCCGAGCGGACCGAGGCCGACGTTGCCGAGGTAGCCGCCGGTGAACCCGTTGGCGAGTGACCGGATCTCGTCGGGGAACGGCCCGATGCCCTGGTTGCCGAGCGTCGTCAGGGTGAGAGCGCGGAACACCAGCATGCCGGCCAGCGTCACGATGAACGCGGGGATGCCGAAGTACGCGATCCAGTAGCCCTGCGCCGCGCCGATGACCGCGCCGGACAGCAGCGTCAGCAGCACCGCCACCGGCCACGGCAGTCCCCATTGGACGGTCAGCACCGCGCAGATCGCGCCGGTGAGCGCGACGGTGGAACCGACCGAGAGGTCGATGTGCCCGCCGATGATCACCAGGATCATGCCGATCGCGAGGATCAGCACGTAGGAGTTCTGCACGATGATGTTCGAGATGTTCTGCGGCTGCAGCAGTGCGCCGTCGGTCAGCACCGTGAACAGCACGACGATCAACGCGAACGCGACGTAGATGCCCGACTGCCGCAGGTTGACGTTGATCCGGCGGGACGGCCGCGGGGGAGCGGCGGCCGGAGCGGGAGCGGTCTTCGTGGTCATGAGCTCTGTCCTCGCGTCATGTACTGCATCAAGCGTTCCTGCGTGGCCTCTTCGCGGCTCACCTCACCGGTGATGCGGCCTTCGGACAGCGCGTAGACGCGGTCGCACAGGCCGAGGAGCTCCGGCAGCTCCGAGGAGATCACCAGCACCGCGCGGCCCTGGGCGGCGAGGTCGTTGATGATCGAGTAGATCTCGTACTTGGCGCCGACGTCGATGCCGCGCGTCGGTTCGTCGAGGATCAGCACGTCCGGGTCGGTGAACATCCACTTCGCCAGCACGACCTTCTGCTGGTTGCCACCCGACAGCGTGCCGGTCGGCGTCGTCACGCTGGACGTCCTGATGCCCATCGACCTGCGGAACCGCTCCGCGACCGTGTACTCCTCGTTCTCGTTGACCCAGCCGCGCTTCGAGAGCTTGCCGAGCGCCGCCGCGGAGACGTTGCGCTGCACGCCCTCGATCAGGTTGAGCCCGTACCGCTTGCGGTCCTCGCTCACGTACGCGAGCCCGTTGCGGATCGCGGCCTGCACCGACCGGGTGTCGATCTCCCGGCCGTCCTTGAGCACACGTCCGGAGATGCCGACGCCGTAGGAGCGGCCGAACACGCTCATCGCGAGCTCGGTGCGGCCCGCGCCCATCAGCCCGGCGAGACCGACGATCTCCCCGCGCCGCACCGACAGCGTGGCGCCGTCGACGACCACCCGGTCCGGCTGCGCGGGGCTGTGCACGGTCCAGTTCTCGATGCGCAGCACCTCCTCGCCGATGTCCGGCGTGCGCGGCGGGAACCGGTGCTCGAGGTCGCGGCCGACCATGCCGGCGATGATGCGTTCCTCGCTGAGACCCTGCGCGGGCAACGTCTCGATGGTCCTGCCGTCGCGCAGCACCGTGACGGTGTCGGCGATCCGGGTGACCTCGCCCAGCTTGTGGGAGATGATCACGCAGGTGATGCCCTCCGACCGCAGGCCCTCGAGCAGGTCCAGCAGGTGCTGCGAGTCGTCGTCGTTGAGCGCCGCCGTCGGCTCGTCCAGGATCAGGAGCTTGACCTCCTTGGACAGCGCCTTCGCGATCTCGACGAGCTGCTGCTTGCCGACGCCGAGGTCGTTCACCGGCGTCGTGGGGTTCTCGCGCAGCCCGACGCGGTCCAGCAGGGCCTGCGCCTCGTGGTTGGTGCGGTTCCAGTCGATGAACCCGCGCCGCGCCCTTTCGTTGCCCAGGAACAGGTTCTCCGCGACGGAGAGCTGACCGCACAGAGCCAGCTCCTGGTGGATGATCACGATGCCGCGGCGCTCGCTGTCGCGAACACCGCCGAATGCGCACGGCTCGCCCTCGAAGAGGATCTCGCCGTCGTACGTGCCGTGCGGGTGCACCCCGGACAGCACCTTCATCAGCGTGGACTTGCCCGCGCCGTTCTCACCGCAGATCGCATGGATCTCACCGCGCCGCACGGTCAACGAGACCTCGTGCAGCGCGGTGACACCCGCGAACCTCTTGGTGATGCCGCGCATCACCAGGACGTCGTCAGACACGTCGACTTACCTGAGCTGGTCGGCGGTGTAGTAGCCGGACTCGATCAGTTCCTTCTGGTAGTTCGCCTTGTCCACGGGGACGGGCTGCAGCAGGAACGAGGGCACGACCTTGTTGCCGTTGTCGTAGTCCTTGGTGTTGTTGACCTCGGGCTTGCCGCCCTTGAGCACCGCGTCGGCCATCTTCACCGTGACCTCGGCGAGCTTCCGCGTGTCCTTGTGGATCGTCGAGTACTGCTCACCGGCGATGATCGACTTCACCGAGGCGACCTCGGCGTCCTGGCCGGTGACGATCGGGTACGCCTGCGCCGGCGTGCCGTAGCCGTTGCTCTTGAGCGCCGACAGGATGCCGATCGAGATGCCGTCGTAGGGCGAGAGGACGCCGTCGACCTTGGCACCGCCGTAGGTCGAGGTGAGGATGTCCTCCATGCGCTTCTGCGCGGTGGCCGGGTCCCAGCGCAGGATGGCGACCGTCTTGAAGTCCTTCTGACCGGACTTGACGACGAGCTTGCCCTGGTCGATCAGCGGCTGCAGCACGGACATGGCGCCGTTGAAGAAGAACGTGGCGTTGTTGTCGTCCGGCGAACCCGCGAACAGCTCGACGTTGAACGGGCCCTCGCCCTTGGCCTTGAGACCGGCCAGGAGGGAGTTCGCCTGCTCGACGCCGACCTTGAAGTTGTCGAACGTGGCGTAGTAGTCGACGTTCGGGCTCTTGCGGATCAGCCGGTCGTAGGCGATGACCGGGATCTTCGCGTCCGCCGCCTGCTGCAGCTGCGAGGTGATCGCGGTGCCGTCGATCGAGGCGACGATCAGCAGCTTGGCGCCCTTGGTGATCTGGTTCTCGATCTGGTTGGCCTGCGTGGGGATGTCGTTCTCCGCGTACTGGAGGTCGACCTTGTACCCCTTGCCCTCCAGGGCGCTCTTGATGTTGTCGCCGTCGTGGATCCAGCGCTCCGACGACCGGGTCGGCATGGTGACGCCCACCAGCGCACCCTCGCTCGAGGTGCTCTGCTGGTCGACCGTCTTCTGCGCCGAGCCGCAGGCGGCGAGGGTGACGGCGAGTGCGGTGGTGGCCGCTATCCGGACAAGCCTCATTGGTTCTCCTCGATGTCACCGACTGGCAACAGTGCTGTAGGCGAGGGAGTGTTATCGCTAACAACTTTGCCGTCAAGTGTCATCTGTATAACGCCAGGTTGGGGCTGTTAGCGCTCACAGAGAGGGGTTCGGCGGAGGTGGGCTGCC
>NZ_JAJCXE010000045.1:0-9230 GCF_021056325.1 Lentzea sp. CC55
CCACGGCGGGCAGGCCGGAGCGGGGCGCGGTGGCGCCGAGCAGCACGGCCGGCCCGCGTCGCAGGCCGTGCGCTTCGGCGACGGCCCCCGAGCGCACGGCGGCGAACACCACGCCGTCCGCCCGTCTGTCGTGCATCGCCTCGACCAGGCTCCGCCCCCGCGCCGGGTCTCCGCCGGACTCGGCGACGAGCAGCATGAACCCGAGGCGGTGAGCCGCCTCCAGGGCACCCTTCACCAGGTCGCCGGTGGAGCCGGGGGACTCCACGGCGTCGAGGACGAACCCGATCGTCCGCGACAGCCCCGTACGCGACGCCTCGGGCGAGCCACGCCGGTAGCCCAGCTCCCTCGCCGTGGACCGCACCCGTTGTTCCGCCGCCTCGGAGATGCGCAGCTCCCTCGCCCGTCCGGTCAGGACGAGCGAGGCCGTGGTCACCGACACCCCGCTCGCCGCCGCCACGTCGGCCAGGGTCACGCGCGAACGTCCCACCGCGGGTCCGCCTCCTCCCGCTCTCGGGCCGGCCGTCGTCGCGACGGCACGGGAACGGGGTCCCCGGCCGCAGCAGCGGCCGGGGACCCCATGGTCACCACCTCAGGAGCAGGCGACGCCGTTCAGCACCGGCGACGAGAACGGCGGAGTGCCGTTGTAGTTCGCGTTGTAGCCGATGCTCACCTGGGCGCCGGACCCGAGCGTGCCGTTCCAGGCCGCGTTCGTGACCCGGACCTCGTCACCCGTGTCGTTCCACGTGCCGTTCCACCCCTGCGCCACCGTCACACCGGGGGCCGAGAACGAGAAGGTCCAGCCGTTGAGAGCCGCCCCGCGGTTGACGATCACGACCTCCGCGGAGTAGCCGCCCTGCCACTGGCTCGTCACGCGGTGGGTCGCCGTGCAGCCACCGGGGTTGCCACCGCCGGACGTGGTCGTCGTCGTGGTCGTCGTGGTGGTGGTGGTCGTCGTCGTCGTGATCGGGCCCGCCGCGATCGCGAGCTCGTAGGCCCGCTGCGGCACGAACTGACCGGCCGGCGCGATGCAGCCGTCCGACTCGCCCGGCAGCTTGACCCACAGGAACGCCTCGATCCTCGAGTCGCCCGTGTTCGTCGTGCTGGGCGTGCCGATCGCGCGCCCGGCGGGGTCGCACCACTCGCTGCCGGCGGGACCGTTGCCGTTGCGGCTGGTGTCGACCACGGCCTTGAGTCGGCTGTCGCCGACGGCGTTGAGCACGTTCTTGGCGAAGTTCACCTCGTCGGAGGTCGCGCGGTAGTTCGACACGTTGGTCGAGATGCCGTCGGCGCTGTTGGAGATGTCCGCCCCGCGCAAGCGGTTCGCCGCCTCCGACGGGCTCAGCCACGCGGAGTGGCCGATGTCGAAGTAGACCTTGGCCTGGCTCGACCCGGACTTGAGCCTCTTGCCCGCGTAGGCCATCGACGCCTTGGTCTGGTTCTGCTGGTCCGCGTTCTGGCAGCTCGTCATCAACGGCAGCACGTCCGGCTCCAGCACGATCGTCGCCGGACGGCCGGCGAGGCCCGCCGCGACCTCGTCGACCCAGGCCCGGTACGCCTCGTGGGAGGGCGCGCCGCCGCCGCTCGGGCCGCCGCAGTCGCGGTTCGGGACGTTGTAGACCACCAGGATCGGGATCTTGCCCGCGGAGGCCGCCGCCCCCACGAAGGAGCTGACCTCGGACCTCACCGTCGAGGTGTTGGTCGTGGTGTACCAGCGCGCCTGCGGGACCGACGCGATGCGGTCGCGGATGACCGCCGCCCTGGAGTCACCTGGGTTCGCCGCCACCCAACGCGCGCTCGAGCTCGACGGGTCGACGTAGAACGCCGACTCGGCGGCGCTGACGGACGCGCCGCCTCCGACCACCAGTGTGACGGTTCCCGCGACGACCGCCGCCGAGAGCAGGCCCGCGCCCGCACCCCGCTTCCACCGTGTCATCGTGTCTCCAGTTCGCTCGGTTGCAGTGATTCAGTTCTCGCAGCGTCATTGCTGTCCGGAGTTGAGAATCAGCGACGCGAGAGCGCTCTCATAACGTCGGAGAAGCGAATGCGAGTTCGGGCCAACGTAACCACGGAACTCTGAATCGTCAACGCCGGGAGCGCTCACCCGTCGATGCGGCAGACAAAGTTTCGAAACTTTCTCCTGAACTGCGATCAACGCTGTGACGTGGTAGTTGGGAGCGCTCCCGCATCCGGTTTACGCCGATCAGGGCAACCTGCTGTCGAATTCGACGACCACTTCTTGTGACCGCGCCGCAGTGGCTGCGACACTCCGGAACGGCAACGGAGGGCGGCGGCGGAACAACTCCCGTCAATTCTCACCGCCCACCGCGATCCGGCAATGGCGCACCGGGTCCGGCCTTCTGTCCTGCCCATCACCCGCCCTGCATTCGGGTCGACCCCGGGAAGTGTGGAAGATGAAACTGACATCGAAGTCAGTGGCCCTGATCCCGATCATCGCCACGGTCGCGACCGCCGCGATCGGCGCCACCTTGATCGCCCCACCCGTCGCGAACGCGGCGACCACCCTCGCCGCCGCCGCTCAGCAGAGCGGCCGGTACTTCGGCACCGCCGTCGCGGCGAACAGGTTGAGCGACTCCACCTACGTCGGGATCTTGAACCGTGAGTTCGACATGGTCACGGCCGAGAACGAGATGAAGATGGACGCGACCGAGCCGGCCCAGAACCGGTTCAACTACGGCAACGCGGACCGGATCGTGAACCACGCCCGAGGCCAGGGCAAGCGGATCCGCGGCCACGCCCTGGCGTGGCACTCGCAGCAGCCGACCTGGATGCAGAGCATGTCCGGCACGGCGTTGCGCAACGCGATGCTGAACCACGTCACCCAGGTCGCCACGTACTACCGCGGCAAGATCTACGCCTGGGACGTGGTGAACGAGGCCTTCGCCGACGGCAGCAGTGGCGCGCGGCGCGACTCGAACCTCCAGCGCACCGGCAACGACTGGATCGAGGCCGCGTTCCGCGCGGCGAGGGCCGCCGACCCCGGCGCGAAGCTCTGCTACAACGACTACAACACCGACGACTGGACGCACGCCAAGACCCAGGCCGTCTACCGGATGGTGCAGGACTTCAAGTCCCGCGGCGTGCCGATCGACTGCGTCGGGCTGCAGTCGCACTTCAACAGCAACAGCCCGGTGCCGTCCAACTACCAGACCACGCTGCAGAACTTCGCGAACCTCGGCGTGGACGTGCAGATCACCGAGCTCGACATCGAGGGCTCCGGCAGCACGCAGGCCCAGAACTACCAGCGGGTCACCCAGGCGTGCCTCAACGTCGCGCGCTGCACCGGCATCACCGTGTGGGGCATCCGCGACACCGACTCGTGGCGCGCCTCGGGCACCCCGCTGCTGTTCGACGGCAACGGCAACAAGAAGGCCGCGTACAACTCCACGCTGGACGCGCTCAACGCGGCTGGTGGCCCCGGCCCGACGACGTCCACGACGACCACGACCACCACGACGACGAGCAACGACCCCGGTAACGGCGCCTGCACCGCGACGGTGTCGCTGAACCAGTGGAACGAGGGCTTCGTCGCCACGGTCAAGGTCACGGCGGGTTCCAGCGCGCTGAGGGGCTGGACCGTCACGACCACCCTGTCCAACGGCACGGTCACCGGTTCGTGGAGCGCGAACCGCAGCGGCACCAGCGGATCCGTCACCTGGACCAACGTGGACTACAACGCCGACGTGCCGGCGGGCGGGTCCACC
Source organism: Lentzea sp. CC55 (assembly GCF_021056325.1). Classification (NCBI taxonomy): domain Bacteria; kingdom Bacillati; phylum Actinomycetota; class Actinomycetes; order Pseudonocardiales; family Pseudonocardiaceae; genus Lentzea; species Lentzea sp. CC55. The sequence continues at coordinate 3,723 of NZ_JAJCXE010000045.1, forward strand.
GAGTTCGGCTTCCAGGGCAGCGGCAGCGGCGCGGGGCTGAACCCGACCTGCTCGGCGCGCTGACGATCCCTGCGGGCTCCCGCGGTGCGACGTGACGTCCTCCGCGGAAGCCCGCCTGCCCTTGGGCGGCGGTGACGGCCGCGAGGTCTCGCAGGCGATCCTCACGACGGCGAGGGAGCGGGTGAAGCCGCCCCGCCGTCGAGCCGGACGTTGGGCCGTCCACCGCGGCGACGTGAGGCCGACGCCCTCGCGGGCAGCTGCCCCGTCCCGAACACGGGCGGCCGCCAGACGTGACCACCGCCTCCTGCGCGGTGAACGGCGGCCGCTACCTGCTCGACGTGAACCGGTGGCGGTTCAGCGCCTGCCCTCCCACGAACTCCCTTCCCCAGCACGAGAACGAGGTCACTGTGACCCTCTCCCACTCCTCCTGGCAGCACACGACCAGGTACCGAGTCATCGCGCTCATCGCGGCGGTCCTGTCGGTCATCGCCGCCGTCGCCCTCTCGTACACACCGCAGCAGGCGCACGCCGCGTCCCTGACGCGGGTGACCGGCTTCGGCACCAATCCGACCAACCTCAACATGTACGTCTACGCGCCGGACCGGCTCGCCGCCCGCCCCGCGCTGCTCCTGATGATCCACTACTGCACCGGCACGGCGAGCGCGGTGCACAACGGCGGCGGCCGGGACTACGTCACCGCCGCGGACCGGCACGGGTACGTCATCGTCTACCCGGAGGCGACGCGGGAAGGCCGCTGCTTCGACGTCTCCACCCAGAACGGCCTGCGCCGCAACGGAGGTAGCGACTCCACCGGCATCATGTCGATGGTGTCGTACGCACGCCAGCGCTACAACGTCGACCCGTCGCGCATCGTCGTCTCCGGCATCTCGTCCGGCGCGATGATGACCAACGTGCTGGCCGCCCAGTACCCGGACGTGTTCAGCGCGGCCTCGGCGTTCGCCGGTGTGCCCGCCGGGTGCTTCGCGACCGCGGACGGGTCGATGTGGAACAGCCAGTGCTCCGGCGGCACCCTGCTGAAGACCCCGCAGCAGTGGGGTGACCAGGCGCGGGCCATGTTCCCCGGCTACACCGGCAGCTACCCGCGGATGCAGCTCTGGCACGGCACGAACGACACCACGCTGGCGTACCCGAACTTCGGTGAGGCGCTCGACCAGTGGACGAACGTGCACGGCGTCAGCAGGACCCCGGTGTCGACCGACCAGCCCCAGGCGAACTGGACCCGCACCCGCTACGGCGCCTCGGGCGTCGTCGAGGGCATCAGCGCCCAGGGCACCGGGCACGACGTGCCGACCGCCGGGATGGTCGGGTACGCCATCACGTTCCTCGGCCTGGACCGCCCCGGCACCGACCCCACCACCACGACTACGACCACCACGACTACGACTACGACGACCCCGCCGCCGTCCCAGGGCTGCTCGGTCAAGGCCGCCGTCAACGCCTGGAACAACGGCCTGACCGAGACGATCACCATCACCAACACGTCGTCCACGGCCGTGAACGGCTGGAAGCTGCAGTTCACGCTGCCGGGCGGGCAGACGATCACGGGTGGCTGGAGCGCCACCTACTCCCCCACCACGGGCCAGGTCACCGCGTCGAACGTCTCGTACAACGGCCAGATCCAGCCCTCCGCCCAGATCTCGATCGGCCTCCAGGCCACGCACACCGGCAACAGCGCGGCCGCCACCGGGTTCACGCTGAACGGCGTGCAGTGCGCCGTCGCCTGATCCAGCGCCACGAAGGGATCCCGATGTTCCACGAACTCGAAGGGACGAGCCATGTCCCGGCATAGGTCGGTGATCGCGGCGGCCGTCGCGAGCGCGGTGGTCTTCCTCGGCGCGGCCGGCGTCGCCGTCGGCGGTGCCGTCGCCGGGGAGGCCGGCACGGCGGCGGCCACGCCGGGCTGTGGCAAGCCGCCGGCACTGGCGAGCGGCCAGCACACCATCAACAGCGGTGGGCAGAACCGGTCCTACATCCTGCGCCTGCCACCCAACTACAGCAACAACCGCCAATACCGCCTGTTCGTCGGTTTCCACTGGCGCGGCGGCACGGCGAACGACGTCGACTCCGGCGGTTCCGACGGCTACAACTGGTCCTACTACGGCTTGCGCAGGCTCTCCGACGCCGCGGACAACGGCACGATCTTCGTGGCGCCGCAGGGCAACGGCAACGGCTGGGCCAACCCCGGCGGCCAGGACCTGAGGTTCGTCGACGACCTCGTGGCGCTGCTCGGCTCGAGCCTGTGCATCGACACGACCCAGCGCTTCGCCGGTGGCTTCAGCTACGGCGGTGGCATGTCCTACGCCGTCGCCTGTGCTCGTGCGAACGTCTTCCGCGCCGTCGTCGTCTACGCCGGCGCGCAGCTCAGCGGCTGTGACGGAGGCACCCAACCCATCGGCTACCTCGGCTTCCACGGCATCAGCGACAACGTGCTGGGCATCGGCCTGGGCCGCGGTCTGCGCGACACGTTCGTGCGCAACAACGGCTGCACACCGCAGAACCCCCGCGAACCCTCCGCGGGGAGCCGCACCCACATCGTCACCGCGTACAGCGGGTGCCGGGCGGGGTATCCCGTCGTGTGGGCGGCGTTCGACGGCGGCCACACACCGGCCCCGATCGACTCCGGTGGCGACGGCTGGCGCACGTGGACCTCCGGTGAGGCGTGGAAGTTCCTCACGCAGTTCGCCGGCGACGTGCCTCCTACCACCACGACGACCACCACGACCACGACCACGACGCCTCCCGGTGACGCGGCCTGCCGCGTGAGCACGGCGGTCAACGCGTGGAACAACGGCCTGACGGCGAACATCACCATCACCAACACCGGTTCGTCCGCGGTCGACGGGTGGTCGCTGGCCTTCACGCTGCCCGGCGGGCAGGCGATCACGGGCGGGTGGAGCGCCACCTACTCCCCCACCACGGGCCAGGTCACGGCGCGCAACGTCTCCTACAACCCCGGCATCGCTCCCGGCGCCTCGATCACGGTCGGGTTCCAGGCGACGCACACCGGCAACGCGGCCGCGCCGTCGTCGTTCAGCCTCAACGGGAACACCTGCACCACCGCCTGACCTGTTCACGACGAGGCCCCCGGCATTCCAGGATGCCGGGGGCCTCGTGCTGTGCGTCGTGCCGGACGGTCAGCGTTGCAGCGTCAGCAGACCGGGCCGGTAGGGCAGGCGGCCGTAGTCGCCACCCGAGTTCGGGTCGCGGCCCTGGTAGAGCAGCTGCAGGTTGCAGGGGTCGATGGTCTTGGTCTGGTCGGGGTTGCTGCGGATGAGGTCACCGTGGCTGATGTCGTTGGTCCAGCTCGCACCGCTGTTGGCCTTGCCCGCGAACGGGTTGCTCTCGGTCGCGGCCTGCGGCGTCCACGAGCCGTTCAGGCTGCTGGACGTGAACGAGCGGAAGAAGCGGCCGTTGCGCCCCATCGCCTCGACGATCATCAGGTACTGGTTCTGGCCCTGCACCTTGTAGACCTCGACACCCTCGAACAGGTTGGCCTGGGTGTCGCTCATGATCTCGGTCCAGGACGAGCCGAAGCTGCCGGGGAAGTTCCCGATCGGCATGCTCGCGCGGTAGATCTTGCCGTTGTCGCCGGCGAAGAACAGGTACATGTTCTGGCCGTCGGCGATGAGCGTCTGGTCGATCGGACCGGTGCCGGAGTTGGGGATGCTTCCGGTGAAGAGCGTCTGCGCCGGACCCCAGCCGTTGGCGTTGGTCGGGTCGTTCGACGTCCGGTAGCTGAACGCCGTCGGTCCCCACTGGTAGGCGAGCACCCAGATGTTCTTGGGGGCGAAGTAGAACAGCGTGGACGCGACCGCGCCGGGGCTCATCCCGTTCTGGCTGGCCGAGGCCATGTCCGACCAGTTCGTGAACGTGCCGAAGTTCATCGAGCCCCACGTGGACCCGGTGTCGTGCGTCGTCGCGTAGACCAGGTGCTTGCCGTTGTACAGGACGTGGGTGAAGTCCTTGAGCGACACCCAGCCCTGCTTCGGCTGCGCCAGCGGGCCGGTCGACGACCAGCGGTAGGTCGAGGGGAGCTGGCAGGTGCCGCCCGGCGAGGTGGTCGTCGTGGTGGTGGGACCGGTGCCGCCACCGACGCGGACGAGCTGCCACTGCTGGTTGGTGCCGTTCCAGTCGCTGTACTGCACGACGTTGCCGCCGTCGGCGGTCGAGCCGCCCTGCACCTCGACGGCCTTGCCGCTGTTGCGGTTGACCAGCCGGACGTGGCCGCCGTCGGAGTCGGCGAGGCGGAACTGCTGGTTGGTGCCGTTCGAGTCGGACCACTGGACGATGTTGCCGCCGTCCGCGGTGGAGAAGTTGTAGACGTCGAGCACCTTGCCCGACAGCCGCGACTTCAGCCGGTAGTAGCCGCCGCCGGAGTCGACGAACTGCCACTGCTGCTGGTTGCCGTCGTTGCGGGTCCACTGGGTGATGCGGGCGCCGTCGTTCGTGGCGAGGTTGTAGACGTCGAGCGCCTTGCCGCTGTTGCGGTTGACGAGGACGTACCAGGCGGAGGTGTCGACGGTCGCCGCCGACACGGGTGTGGTGCTGAAGGCCGCCAGCAGACCGCCGAGCAGAACCGCCACGGCGGCGGTGACGGCGGCGGCGCGGTGACGTCCGCGGGCGCGGGGAACGGGTGGGCGATGGCCTGATCCGGCCATGGGCGTGCTCCTCTTCGTCGAGGTGGGGTTCGACCGCGGTGAGAAACGACGTTCGATGGACCGTTTGCGCCGAGCGATCCACCACGCGCTCCCGGGGGACGAGCAGCGATCACGCCGATGAACTACGACGGATGCTGGAACCGGGTCGTCTCCAAACTGTGGAGGACGATCTCCGCGTGGTCAAGGCGCGTCGAATGCGTTCGACTGCAACGACAACCGGCGTTCGACCACGGTGCGGCGGCGTGCCCGGCGAACCGTTGCGGACTTGGCCGGGAGGCTCTCCGCGGGCACCGGGAAGGCTCGCCCAGCAGCAGCCTCCCACCAGCCGGGCCCTGGCTTCGGCCCACTGCACCACCGGCGCGGCGAACCCCGCCGCGGTGGACGGGTGTCGAATCGTTCGACCGCAAAGAGATCCGGCGTTCGACGCCGGCGGGGCGCCGCGTCCGGCAAGGCGTTCCGGGCTTGACAGCGGGGAGCGCCGCCAGTGGCGGGGTCCTGGGGGTGCGGTCCTGGGGGTGCGGTCCGGTGAGATGCCCCGCGGGCCGACCTCAACTTCGGCGCCCCCGCTCGCCGCGGAGCGGAACTCCTCTTGTGGTCATGGCCTGTCGGATGGGTTCCACGCCGACAGATCGGCGTTCGACCGCGCTGCGGTGCGGGCCCGCGCCGCCAGACTCCCCGCCAGCACCGGCATCGCCGAAGGCCCGGTCCGACAACACCCACCCACCAGCCGCGCCCCGGCCTCGGCCCACTGCCCGAAAACGCCGCGAACCCGTCCCCGGTCCGCGAGTTCGCGTCCCACGCCACCGAACCGGTCAACCGACCACGTTGC
>NZ_JAJCXE010000045.1:9565-137248 GCF_021056325.1 Lentzea sp. CC55
GGCACACCTCGTCCGGCGAGCCGCTCAGACCCTCCCCGCCAGCACCGAGATCGCCGAAGGCCCGGTCCGGCAACACCCACCCACCAAACGCGCCCCGGCCTCGGCCCACTCCCCCGCCGACGCGGCGAACCCCGTCCCGTCCCCGGTCCACGCCCGCGCGTCCGCGTCCCACTCCTCGCCGCTGTTGGGGTAGACCACGACGGGCAGCCCCGTCACCCTCCGCGCCACGGCCACCGCCTCGGCCACGTCCGCGGGCGCGCAGCAGTTCACGCCGACCGCGATCACCTCGTCCACGCCGGACACCACCGAGAACGCCTCCTCGAGCGACTGCCCCGCGCAGGTCCGGCCGTCTCGCACGCTGTAGGAGAGCCACAGCGGCACGCCGCTGCCGCGCACGACGTCCAGCACGGCGACGGCCTCGTCCACGTCGGGCACGGTCTCGACCGCGAGCACGTCCGGATCGGCGGCGCACAGCTCCTCGATGCGCGGCCGGTGGAACTCGGCCAGCTGCCGCCGGCTCAGGCCGTACCGCCCGCGGTACTCCGACCCGTCCGCCAGGACCGCGCCGTACGGGCCGACCGATGCGGCGACCCACCGCCGGCCGTCCACATCGGAGGCGGCCGAGCGGGCCAGCTCCACACTGGACCGCAGCAGGCGGCCGGTCTCCTGCGAGCCGATGCCCCGGCGGGCGAAACCGGCGAAGCTCGCCTGGTAGCTCGCGGTGATGGCCACCTCGGCACCCGCCCGGAAGAAGGCGAGGTGGGCGGCGCGCACGGCGTCCGGGGTGCTCAGCAGCAGCCGTGCCGACCACAGCTCGTCGGACAGGTCGTGCCCGGCGAGCTCCAGGGCGGTCGACATGCCGCCGTCGAGCACGACCACGCGCTGCGCCAGCGCTGCTGCCAGTTCCACCCGCGGAAGTCTACGGAACGAGTGGTGAGGAGGAGTGCGCGACAGCCGCTCCGCCGAGAACATCGCGCACTCCCCCAGAACGACCGCCGGAGCCGGCGCCGCCCCGTGCGCGCCGCATTTTCGCACGGGGCAACGTCATCCCGGCGGCCGTCCGTCGTCAACCGGTTCCCCGGATCGGGAACCGGTCAGCCGGTGGCGCCGCGGTGGGCGGCGGGATCCGGTGTGCTCGCCCGGCGGGAGAGCCGGGGAGGCAACAGCATCAGCGGGGGCGGCTGCTTGCCGGACAGCTTGGCCACGAGCAGGTCCACGGCGTGCCTGCCGAGCTCTTCTGCGGGCAGCCGGACGGAGGTGAGCAGGGGTGAGGTCTGCTCGGCGACCTCGTCCGGGCAGATGGCCACCACGGCCACGTCGCCGGGGACCTGACGGCCCGCCGCGCGCAGGCACGTCGTGATCCAGCCCAGGGCCGCCTCGTTGTGCACCACCAGCGCCGTCATCGACGGGTGGGCCCGGATCAGGGCCTTGGTCGCCCTGAGCACGGAGTCGTGGTCGCCCTCGACGGACAACGCCGTCGCGGCGACCCCCCTGCGCATGGCGGCGGCGCTGAAGCCGTTCATCGTGCGGTGCGCGAAGCCGGTGCTGCGCCGGTAGACCGCGCTGGGGGCGCCGAGGAAGCCGATCGAGCGGTGGCCGAGGTCCGCGAGGTGGTCGACGCACTTGGCGCCCGCCGCCTCGAAGTCCAGGTCCACGCAGGTGAGGCCGCGCGCGGCGGCCGGGTGTCCGATGAGGACGGACGGTTTGGACAGCTGACGCAGCAGGGGCACGCGCTCGTCGTCCATCTCCACGTCCATCACGAGGAAGCCGTCGACCTGGGCGCTGTTCGCGGCCCGGCGCAGGCCGGCCGCGCCGTCGTCCGCGGTCATCAGCAGCAGGTCCATGTCGTAGCGGCGCGCGGTGGTGACGGCGGCGGTGACGAAGCGCATCACGGCGGGCAGGTGCGTGCCCGCGCGCAGGGGCAGCACGAGGCCGATCACGTTCGTCCTGCCGGCCGAGGCCGCGCGGTCGGTCGCGTGCGGCTGGTAGCCGAGCTGCCTGATGCTCTCCCGGACTCTCGACTTCGTGTCCGCGGAGATCGACCGCTTGCCCGTCAGCACGTAGGAGACCGTGCTCGGAGCGACCCCGGCGTGCCTCGCGACATCGGCGATGGTGACCACACAGCCCCCTTTCCCGCTCGCTGTCAGTGACGGTGTCGACACCATAGGGAGCACCTTCTGATGACATCAAGAGTTATGTGTGCGTTAACATTGCGCTTTTCGGGTGGTCCAGACGAATTCGCCTCTGTCTGGAAACTTGCTGGACGGAAAACCAGTGCGGGGTGGAAGAGCGCACCCACGCGGCGCGACACCGTGATCCGGCGCCGGCCGCATGGGCACGCTCACATCCCGCAGCTCAGAGCGCCGGGTAGGCGTTGCGCATGAGCTCCTGGAACTGCGCGGAGAACCACTTGCCGGACAACGGTGCCTTCGGCAGCGCGCCCGACAGGTTGTTGCCGTTGCGCACGTTGCCGGTGTAGGCCGGGTCGCACATCTTGTCCGCGCCCTTGCCCTCGTTGTTCGGGATCTCCTCGCTCGCGCCGTCGGACTCGCCCGGGGGCTTCATCCACACGTAGGCGTCGATACCGGGCTCCGGAGCCGCCTTCGGGCGCTCACCCAGACCGGCACCCGACTGGTTGCACCAGTTGCCGAGGTGGATGCGCCGGTCGATCCTGCCGCCGTTGACGTAGGCGTCCACACCCGTCGTCGGGCCGGGGCCCGTCGGACGGGCGCTGCCGCCCCAGCCGTTGCGGCTGGTGTCGATCAGCATGCCGACGTTCGCGTCGAAGCCCGCCAGCACGGCGCGCTGCCGGAACGCCTGCGCGTAGGACAGCTCGTCGACGTAGCGGTTCCAGTCCACCCACTTCGACTGGCGGACCGAGGTGCCGCCCACCGAGTCCTCGATCTTGAAGTACAGCTCGCGCAGCGCGCCGTAGTTCGCGGTGTTGGCGATGAAGCCGTGGACGTTCGCCTTCGTGCTGCCGGAGGCGTTCGCGGCCTGGTACAGCAGCTCGGCCGTCGGGCCGAAGTTGTCGTCCCAGCCGATCCAGCCGTGGTGGCCGATGTCCAGGTAGTTGTAGACGTTCGGAACCGCACCCAGCTTCGCGAGCGCGTAGCCGACACCGGTGACGTAGTTGCCGTTCGCCTTCATGACGTCGCACGCCGGCACAGCGGTCGGCCGCGGCGACACGTTGGTGATCAGGTTCGGCAGCGAGTCGATCTCCACCGTCGTGACGATGCGCAGGTTCGCGTACTCGGGCCTGGCGAAGATCGCCGCGATCGGGTCGATGTAGTCGGTCTTGTACTTGTCGATCTCCGTCGGCTTGAGCTCACCGTTCGAGGCGAGGGCCGAGCAGTCACGACCGGGCAGGTTGTAGATGACCACCTGGATGACGAGTGGTGAGCCCGCCGCCTGGCGCACCGCCTCGTCCAGGTGTCCGACCAGGCCGCGCGAGTCGACCGTGCCGTTGATCGCCGCGATGCGGTCCATCCACACACCGGTGGGCTGGTTCGCGATCCGGCTGCCGCCGGGCTCCGCGGCGGCCTTGGCCGACCAGTCCGGGTTGACGTACTGCTTCGCGCCCACGTACGGGTTGTCCACGCGACCGGGGCCAGGACCGTTCGAGGTGGTCGTGGTGGTGGTCGTCGTGGTCGTCGTGGTGGTGGGCACCGTGTCGCCGGTGCACAGCGTGCCGTTCAGCGTGAAAGCCGACGGGTTGGCGTCGTTGGCGCCCGCGTTGGACCCGTTGAAGCCGATGTCGATGGACGCGCCGGTACCGAGGTTCCCGTTCCACGACAGGCTCGTCGCGGTCACGTCGGCGCCGGACTGCGACCAGGTCGCGTTCCACCCCTGGGCCACGCGCTGGCTGCCCGGGAAGGTGAACTTGAGCGTCCAGCCGCCCGACACGGCGTCACCGAGGTTGGTGATCTTCACCGAGGCGCCGAACCCTCCGCCGCCCCAGCTGTTCGCCTTGTAGTCGACGCGGCAGCCGGGTGCGGCGCCCGCGGGTGCGCTCATCGCCACCCCGAAGGTCGCCACGGCGGTGGCGACCACGACACCCGCCGCGGCCCACCGCCTCTGTCCGTTGAGCTTCATTGATCTCCTGACTTCCTAATGGTGTTGGATCTGGACCAGGGAGCACGCGGAGGGCGTGCATTCGAGCCGTTTCAGGCCGAGGTACTCCATCCCGATCGAGCCGGTGAGCGCGAAGCCGTCCCCGAAGGCGAGGTCCGGGTCGCCCCGGACCTCGCCGTTCGCGAGCGCCGTCCGCCAGGCCTGGTCCAAGCCAGGCCGCAGGACCAGCAGCCCGAGCCGCCCGTACGGCTCCTTGGCGCAGGTCCCCCATTCGGCGACGAACGGCGCGTAGACCTTGGACCGCACCGGTCCGGCGAAGTCCGTGAAGTCGTCACCCCGCCGGACGGTGGCGCACTCGTCGGTCAGCTCGTTCAGCCAGGCGGCGATGCCGTCGACGCCCCTGCTCAGGTCGGGGGTGGGTTCGGCGCGTCCTACGAGGAGGGCGAACGTCACCGAACCCACCACCAGAAGGGCGATCAACGCCCTCGTCACCGGATGGCGCACGGAGAACCGCTGAGCGTGAACGACGTCGGATCAGCCGGCGTGGACGCCGTCGTGGCGTTGAAGCCGAACGACGCCGTGCCACCGGGCGCGAGGTTCGCGTTGTACGACACGCCCTTCGCTGTGGCCCGTCCGTTCGCGACGGTCACGGTCGACGACCACGCCTGCGAGAGCTGCTGTCCCGCGGGGAAGTCCCACACGAGCTCCCAGGCGTTGAGCGCACTGGTGCCGGTGTTCGTCACCGTCACGTTGGCCGTGAACCCGCCGCTCCACGTGCTCGGCCGCGAGTAGGCGACCGTGCAGGAACCGGTGGGACCGCCGCCACCCGCCGACGTCCTGACCGTGACGCCCGACGAGGCCGCCGAGGCGTTGCCGGCCGAGTCCGTCGCGACCACGGTGAACGAGTACGACGTGTCCGCGCTGAGCCCGGTGACCGTCACCGAGTTCGTGGCGGAGGTCGCGACCACCTGGCCACCGCTGTAGACGCGGTACCCGGTCACCCCGACGTCGTCCGTCGACGCCAGCCAGTCGAGCTTCACCGAGCTGCCGGTGACGCCGGAGGCGACGGGAGTGCCCGGTGCCGACGGCGCGGTGGTGTCCGGCGTGCCGGTGCCCCCGCCGAAGACGACGTCCGAGCAGCTGTAGAACGCCTCCGGGCTGTCCGAGCGCTGCCACAGCGAGTAGATGATGTGGCGGCCGGTCTTGTTGGGCAGCCTGGCCTGCCAGGCGTACTCACCGTTCGCCAGCGGCGGGTTCGTCACCTTGTCGAACGGCACGGACTCGAGGTCCGACCACTTGAGCGGCTTCGTGACGTCGAAGCCGTCCTTGGTGACGTACTGCTCCCACGTGCCGGGGTGCGGTGCCCAGGCGTTGTACCGGAAGGTGACGGTGCTGTTCGCCGTGACCTGCGTGGCGGGCCAGTCGGCCCGCGGCAGGTTGTAGGCGGCGAACTTCGTGGTGGGACCGCACAGGCTGCCGTCGGGAACGATCTCCCGGTGGCGTCCGGCGGCGTTGCTGATCAGGTTGCCGAACCAGTCCCACAGCGGCTGCTTCCCGCCCTGGGCCACCGCCGCGACGCACGCCGGGTTGGTGGGCTGCAGGTCGCCGCCGCCCGTGCGGCCGTCCTCGTAGCAGAGGTAGGTGCGGCTGCCGGGCCAGACCATCGAGCCGTGCGCGACGGCCGTGCCACCGGTGTGCACCAGGACGGCGCCGACCGCGGCCGCCACGGCCAGGAGTGCTATGCGTTTTCTCATCTGCGGACTCCTCACCCGTAGATCTCGGCGTGCAGGGAGAAGGCGGTCGCGATCTCCGCCTGGGCCCAGAACCGGTGGTAGGTGAACGTCGGTGCCGGTCCGCCGTCCAGGTAGGCCTGGACCTTGGGCCACTGCGGGTCGTTGCGGAACATCGACCGCATCGACAGGAACGACGAGCCCTGCCCGATCTGGTCGCCGTTGGGCATCCGGCCGGTCCAGCCGCTCGGCACGTACGGGCCTTCCGCGGTGGAGGTGTTGTAGACGTCGTCGAACCGGTTGTAGTCCGCGCGCGTCTCCGGCGTCGCGATGCCGAGGCTGTCCTGGTGCGCGAGCAGCCCGGTCAGCAGCGCCTCACCCGTGGTCTTGGCCGAGGCGTTGCCCGACCGCGCCGCGTAGTTCAGCAGCACCTTCGCGTACGACGCGGCGATGCCGACGTCCTGGTTGTGGTTCACCACGCGCACCCGCAGGTTCGCGTTCGAACCGGGGTTGGTCGCGTTCCACGTGTCCGGCGCTCCCGACCACTCCAGGTCCGCGGGGATCTGGAAGTTCGTGCCGGTCGTGGTGTTCGCGATCGCCCACGGCACCCACTTGTCGAGGATCTTCTTGGCGCGCGCGTCACCGGTCAGCCGGTACAGCGCGGCCGTGCGCTCGATCCCCCACACCTGGAAGCCGAACCACCGGTTGCTCGGGGGGTCGCGCCACACCGGGTGGGCGTCGTAGTGCATGCCGTAGAACGTCGGCGTGCCGGCGGGAGGCGAGGCGTACTGGCCCTCCCAGCTGTTCGTCACGCCACCGGCGAGACCGCCGTCGGCCGACTGCAGCCACTGCAGCATCTCGAGCTGCCGGTTCAGCGACGTCGCCCAGTCCTGCTGCCCGGTGGCGGACAACGGCTTGAGCGCGGGCACGTTCGCGAGAGCGTGCGCTGCCAGCGGGTTCTGGTAGCCCTGGTGCGAGGCACCGTCACCGATGCGCCACGCCCAGCCGGCGGACGTGTCGGTCGCGCCACCCCACGCGTAGTACCAGGACATCAGGTAGTGCGCGCTGTTCTTGCCGGTCGCGCCGGGGCACGACGCCGGGCTGTTGCAGTTGCCGATGCGCTTGAAGTACTTGTCGAACATGGCGTACCGCAGGTAGTCGCCCATCTTCGCGGACTTGCCGATCTCCGCCGAGATGTCGCCGGCCTTGCCCTGCGCCGTCGCCCACTGCTGGGCGAGCAGTGCCACCTGCACCACGCGGGCGTCCGCGTCCGGCGCGTTGGTGTACTTCCACTGCTTGGCGTAGGACGAGTCCTTGGTGAAGAGGTCCAGGAACCCGTTGGGGCCACCGTGCTTGAACGTGTCGCACGAGGGCTGCGGGATGGTCTCCCACACCGACTCCGACGAGCCGCGCTGGTAGGTGTTGATGTACGCGGGCGCCGTCGTGCCGTCACCGCACCGGCCGAAGCCGTAGGTGTTGTCGACGTCGATGAGCCAGTGCATGCCGTAGACGTCCGAGTTGCCGTACGCGGTCTTCAGCTCCGCCGCGATCGGGTCCTGGCCGACCGGGACGGTGCCGTCCAGCGTCGACGGGTACTGGTCCATCCTCGGGTGTTCGGGCGCGTAGGTCGCCGGCTTCGACGGGTCGTACTTGTCGTTGGTCGGCTGGTCCGCCTTCGCCGGGATGATGAACTTCTCCATCGACGCGAAGGCCGACTTGAACGGCGCCCAGTCGCCCGTGACGCGGCCGTAGCTCGCTTCCAGCCACAGGTAGTAGCTGAAGGCCTCGGACGTCGTCTGGTGACCGTGGTCCGGTGCCTCCACCATCAGCGTCTCGACCGAGTGGTACGGCACGAGCAGGTCGCCGAACTTGCGGAAGTAGCCGCTCGCCGGGTCCTTGATCTTGTTGTACTGGTCGAGGAACGCCTTGTTGAAGTCCGAGGTGGACGGGTCGAGCTCCTTGACCGTGACGCTCGCCGGGCTGTAGCCGGTGGCCGACGCCGTGAAGGTCGCCGTGCCGAGCTCACCGCCGTTGTTCGCCGACGTCACCGTCACCGTCTGCTTCGCGGTGCCGGTGAACGTGAGCGTCGCCGGGGTCGCCGTCAGGTCCGTGCTGCCGCTGCGGGCGATCGTGACCGTGACGGGCTGGCTCGGTGCCGTGGCCAGCGAGACGTCGAACGTGGCCGTCTGGCCCTGCTTGACCGAGATCGCGCTCGGTGACGCGAGGACCGCCGGTCCCGACAGCACCTTGACCGCCGCCGGTGCGGAGGTCGTCACGGCGCCGCGGTTGTCCGTGGCCCGCGCGGTGATGCTGTGGTCACCGGCCGGCGCCGACGTCCACGTGCCGCTGAACGGCGCGCTGGTGTCGGTCGCGACCAGGGTGTCGCCGGCGTAGAAGTCGACCTTGGCCACCGTGCCGTCGGTGTCCGTCGCGGTCGCCGCCAGCGGGATCTCCGCGGGGAGGGTGTAGCTGCTGCCGCTCGTGGGCGCCGTCAGCGCCACGGAGGGCGCCTTGTTCGGTCCCGTGCAGGACACGCCGTTCACGGCGAAGTCCGTCGGTGGCCGGTTGGTCGAGCCCTTGCTGCCGTTGAAGCCCACCTGCGCGGTGCCGCCCGCGGCCAGCGTCGGGGACCAGGGCGGGTTGGTCACGCTCACGGCAGCGCCGTTCTGCGTGAAGGTGCCGCTCCAGCCCTGCGTGACGCGTTGCCCGTCGGGGAACGTCCACGTGAGGTTCCAGCCGTTCAGCGCCTCCCCGTCGTTCCGGATCGACACGGCCGCGCCGAATCCGGTGTTCCACTCGTTGGTGATCTGGTAGGTGACGGTGCAGGCCACCGCGGCTGGTGCCGCGACGGCGGGAACCCCGCCGGCCAGCACCACCGCCGCAACCGTCAACGCCAATGTTCGCCGAGTCATGCCGCCGCCCTCTCGACAACTGGGAGCGCTCCCAGAGTTCACGGCACTGTAACGTGGGCCACATCAGCCAACCGGCCGCCGTTGCAACGGAAGTTGCACCAAAGGGCGCTCGCGAATAGTGCTTGCGGCGCAACGGGGATACGTCCGCCGGTTCCTCTTACTGCTCTCTTCGAGTGGAATCCTGGGAGCGGTCCCAGACGAAGACGGGGACGCCCTCGGCCAGACGGGGCGTCCCCTTCCCTCATCAGCCGCGGCCGGCTCCGGCCCCGGCCGTGACCACGCTCTTCACGCTGCTCGCACTGTCGAGCGGGTACGAGTAGGGCACGCTCTTGACCGAGCCGCCCTGGTCACCCGTTCCCGAGTTGACGAAGTGGTTGTCGCGCGCCACGAGCGAGCCACCGGGCGAGCTGCCCTCACCGCGGTGGAACGGGTCCTTCGTGTTCTCGAAGTAGTTGCCCTCGACGAGGACACCGCCCTCGACGGTCGACGCGACGCCGTAATCGGTCACACCGCCGTAATAGTTGTTGTAGACGTGCACCGGGTTGCCGAACCGCACGCGCGGGTGGCGCTGCTGCGTTCCGTCGAACCAGTTGTGGTGGTAGGTCACCCGGAGCTTGCCGCGGTCCTCGGAGCCGTTGCCGTCGCTGTGGCCCAGCAGCATCGTCTTGTTGTGGCTCGTGAACTTGTTCCACGACACCGTGACGTAGTCCGAGGCCCGCTTGACGTCGACCGCACCGTCGTAGCCGTTGGAGAAGGTGTTGTGGTCGATCCACACGCGGGTGGAGTACTGCACGTTGATCGCGTCGTCACCCCAGCTGCGGAAGTTGAGGTTGCGCACGATCACGTTCGAGGCGTTGGCGATGTTGAGGCCCTGCCCGGTGATCGCCGCGCTGGAGCCGACGCCCTCGATGGTCTTGTTCGAGGCGACCTTGGTCATGCTCGGCAGCGAGATCGTGCCGGAGACCCGGATCACCGCGGCGCTCGACGACTTCGCGGCCTCGACGAACGCCGACGCCGTGGTGACGGTGATCGGCGACGCGCTGCCGCCTCCCGTCGTGCCTCCTCCCTGGGTGGCCCAGCCGACCAGCCCGAAGGGGGCGGCGGTCGCCTGGGGGACGAAGACCGCACCGAGGACCAGCGCGGTGGCGGAAACTAGTGCTGCACGCTTTGGAATCATTCCACGCTCCCAATTCGTGAGCGGCGGTGCAAACCACACAACCAGCCACAAAGGCGACGGTCAACCAATTCGACGATATTCGACTCGAACAATCGAAATCGGTTGACTCGACCGGGGCCCGCTCTAGGATTGAATTACCGCCGCGCATCCCCCTGCAAGCGGAGCGCACATGAAGAAAGTTCTGACAGCGGTTCTGACCACGGCGTTGGCCGCGTTTCTCGCCCCTGTGGCACAGGCGGCGGGCAGCACGTTCCCGACGCCGGCCGGACCGAAGCCCGTCGGCGCGACCATCAAGGTCGGGGCCGGTACGTACGACGGAGGCATGCAGCGGTTCTACGGCACCGGCAACCTCGGTTCCGGCGGCCAGAACGAGGGCCAGGACCCGATCTTCCAGCTGGCCGACGGCGCGACGCTGAAGAACGTCGTGCTCGGCGCGCCGGCCGCGGACGGCGTCCACTGCCTCGGCACGTGCACGCTCACCAACGTGTGGTGGGAGGACGTCGGCGAGGACGCTGCCACGTTCAAGGGCACGTCGTCCTCGCAGACCATGACCATCAGCGGTGGTGGCGCGCGCAAGGCCTCCGACAAGGTGTTCCAGCACAACGGGCCGGGCACGATGATCATCCGCAACTTCCAGGTGGACGACTTCGGCAAGCTCTACCGGTCCTGCGGCAACTGCAAGACCCAGCACAAGCGGCACGTCGTGATGGAGAACGTCACGGCGTTCTCCCCCGGCAAGAACCTCGCCGGCATCAACACCAACTACGGCGACACCGCACGGTTCTCGCGGATCACCGTCGTCGGTGACAGCAGCAGGAAGATCGCTGTCTGCGACAAGTACCAGGGTGTCACGAGCGGCGAGCCGAAGAAAATCGGAACCGGTTCCGACAGCACCCACTGCCTGTTCAAGTCCTCGGACATCACCTATCGGTAGAGGAAAAGCCCCGGCGCTCCGCCGGGGCTTTTCTCACCATTCTTCAAGAGTGTGAACTCCGATGTGTTCGAAATTCCAGTCGTCCCCGATTCCCGGACGAACCGGAAGGGTCACGTTCCCGTTCCCGTCCAGCGGGTCGACGATCGAGCCGCGGTGCGGCGGAACCCGGTCGAAGTCGACGTGCGGGTGCAGCAGTCCCCGTTCGTACCACCGTCCCGCATCGGTCGCGCCGAGCACGGTCAGGCTGGCCGACCCGTTGCCGTGGATCTCGCAGTCGACGTTGAACGCCTCGGCGAGGTGCACGGTCTTGAGCACCGGCGTGATCCCGCCGCTCCCCGCCGGACCCGCGCGCAGGACGTCGCAGGCCCCCGAGCTGATCCACTCGGCGCGCGTGTGGTGCTTGCCCCACGCCACCTCCGGGCCGATCACCGGGATGTCCAGCTGGTCGGCGAGCCACCGGTAGGAGCTGACCGACGCCTCCTCCATCGGTTCCTCGAACCAGTAGTAGTCGAGCTCCTGCAACGCCCTGCCGAGCCGCAGCGCCTCCGTGCGGGAGTACCAGTGGCTCGCGTCGAGCATCAGCGCGACGTCCGGTCCGACCGCCTCCCGCACTGCCCGGCACGCCTCGACGTCCCGCGAGACGCTCGGCGCGCCGGGGACCGGCGGCATCCAGGTGTGCAGCTTGATCGCCCGGTAACCCACCGACACGAGGTGCTTCGCGAAGTCCGCGTAGTCCCCCGGCGTCGCCAGGCCGTCCGTGTCGCCGCACATCGTGCTGGCGTAGGCCGGGATCCGGTCGCGCGCGCCACCGGCGAGCTTCCACGCGGGCAGTCCCGCCTTGCGCGCCACCAGGTCCCACAGCGCCGTGTCGACGAACCCGAGCGCGCGGTCGGTGAAACCGCCGTGCGAGCCGCGCTGACGCCTCGCGAGCAGCCGCCAGAGCCGTTCGCGGTCCCACGGGTCCTGTCCCAGCAGCACCGGCCGCACGTGCTTGTCCAGCACCGCCGGGCGGACCTGGTCGGGCTGCACGGCGCAGTAGCCGGTGGCGCCGTCGGTGTCGGTGATCTCCAGCAGCGCCTCGGTGATCTCGTGTTCGGGTGCCGGGTGCCGGTGGCCCTCCGCGTCGACCGAGGTGCACGCCGTCGTGGTGAACGTGCGCACCGCTACCCGTTCGATCACTTGCGCTTCTCCCAGTCCTGCTGGGCGGTCGTGAGCTTGGCCGCGAGCTGGTCGAGGAAGTCCTGCGCGGACATCTGCCCGAGCAGCACCTTCTGGTACAGCGGCTCGGTGTCGGTCTTGGTGATCGACGAGTACTCGGGCAGGTAGACCGGCGCGGGCACGAGCACGGTCGCCGGGTCCTCCAGCACACCGAGCGCCATCTTCACGGCCGCGTTCTTCTGGATCCACTCCGCGCCGCGCACGTCGGTGTTGGCGGGGATCTGGCCGACCTTCTCGTTCCAGTAGCCGTTGCTCTCGGCAGAGGTCAGGAACTCGACGAACTTCCAGGCCGCGTCCGGGTTCCGGCTGCCCTTGAACACCGCGAAGCCGTCGGTCGGGTTCGGCACGACGGTCCGCTTGCCCGAAGGTCCCTTCGGCAACGGCATGGCGGCGACCCGCTCCGGGCCGAGAGCCTTCATGACGTCGGCGGTGGAACCGAGGTTGTGGTGCATCATCGCCACCGTGCCGCCGGTGAACTGGGCGACCATCTGGGTGTAGTTGTTGTTCACGTCCGCCTCGGGCGTGGCCTTCTTGTACAGCTCGGCCACCTTCCGCACGAGCTCGGCGTTGCGCGGGTCGGCGACGGTGCTCCTGCCGCCCTCGTAGAACTTCTCGACACCCGAGTAGGAGTACGCCTCGGACAGCAGCTGGAAGACCGAGCCGGCGCCACCGCGGATCGTGAAGCCGTACTGGTTGGCCGCCGGGTTGGTCAGCCGCACGGCCGCGTTCGCCAGCTCGTCCCAGGTGGACGGCTCGGCGATCTTGGCTTCCTCGAAGCGGTCGGAGCGGTACCAGATCACGTCCATGTTGCCGGACGCGGGGACGGCGTAGAGCTTGCCGTCCGGCGCGGTCTGCCGCACGGTCTCCAGCAGGCCGTTCAGCAGCTTGCCCTTGAGCGGGCCGTTCTCGATCCGCTCGTCGGCCGGCTCGAGCGCGTCCTGGCCGACCAGGTGCGCGAGGTAGGACGTCGTGACACCGCCGACGTCCGGGGTGGAGCCGCCGGCGATGGCCGTGTCGTACTTCTGCTGCACCGACGAGCTGGGGATGCCGACGTACTCGACCTTGACGTCCGGGTTCGCTGCCTCGAACCTCTTGATCAGCTCCTGGTAGATCGGCGTGCGGCCGGGGCCGCCGTTGTTGTCCCAGAACGTGATCGTCGTGGGTCCGTCCCCTCCCGCGGAGCAGGCGCTCAGCACGAGCGCCAGCGCGAGCAGCAGTCTTCTCATGCTTCTCTCCCTCATCCCTTGACCGCGCCGGCGCTCAGTCCCTGCACCAGGAACCGCTGCACCACGGCGAAAACCAGCACGACGGGCACCGCGGCGACGACGCCGCCGGCCGCGAGCGCCCCGAAGTCGGTGTTGAACTCGCCGAGGGCGTAGCTCAGCCCGACCGGCAACGTGAACTTGTCCTGCTTGCTCGCGAACATCAGCGCGAACAGGAAGTTGTTCCAGGCACCGATGAACGCGAACGACCCGACCGCCACCAGCGCCGGGCGCAGCTGCGGCAGCGTGACCGCGAAGAACGCCCGCAGCCTCGTGCAGCCGTCGACCATCGCCGCTTCTTCCAGCTCCACCGGCACGTTCCGCACGAACCCGCTCATCAGGATCAGCGCGAGCGGCAGCTGGAACGCGGTGTCCGCGATGATGAGCCCCGTCAGGCTGTTGAGCAGCCCGGCGGACTTGAAGATCACGAACAACGGGATCAGCATCATCGCGCCGGGGATGAACTGCGTGCACAGCAACGCGAGCAGGAACACCCGCTGGCCCCGGAACTTGAACCGCGCCAGCGCGTAGCCGCCCATCAGCGCGAACACCGTGACCGTGACGAGGGTGCCGACGCCGATGATCAGGCTGTTCTGGAAGAACAACCCGAAGCCGACGCCGTTCCACACCGTGTCGAAGTGCTCGAACGTGATCGGCCACGGCACGAGTGAGGTCTCCCCCGCCGGCCGCACCGCGAACACCAGCATCCAGTAGAACGGGATGAGCGTGAACAACAGGTAGAGCACCAGTGGCAGGTGCAGCCGGAAGAACCGGCTCGGGTCGCGGTGCTTGCTGCGCCTCGGCGGTGACGGCGGTGGCACGACCGGCGTTTCCGGGCGGATCAGCGTCTGGGTCATGCCCGGCTCCCGAACTTGGACAGCCTCAGGTAGAGGATCGAGAAGAACAGCAGGATCACGAAGCCCGCCATGGTGAGCGCCGAGCCGTAGCCGAAGTCGTGCGAGTCGACGGCCTTGCGCGCCACGTAGAGCGGCAGCGTGGTGGTCTGGTTCGCCGGGCCACCACCGGTGAGTGTGTAGATGAGGTCGACGTTGTTGAACTCCCACACCGCTCTGAGCAACGTGGACAGCACGATCGCGTCGCGCAGGTGCGGCAGCGTGACGCTCACGAACCGGCGCCACCTCCCGGCACCGTCGACGCTCGCGGCCTCGTACAGGTCTTTCGGGATGGTCTGCAGGTCGGCGAGCAGCAGGATCGCGAAGAACGGCACACCGCGCCACAGCTCGGTGACGACGGTCGCGGGGAACACGGTCGCCGGGTCGCCGAGCACCGACGTGCCCGGATCACCGATGCCCCACTGCGCGAGCTGCTGGAAGACGCCCGTCGACGGGTTGTAGAGCAGGATCCAGATGCCGGTCGTGAGCACGCCCGACACCGCCCACGGCGAGAACACCAGCGCTCGCGCCAGCGCCCTGCCCACGAACGTCTCGTTGACGATCAGGGCGAGGACCAGGCCCAGCACCAGCTGCAGGCCGACCTCGACCACGACCCACTTGGCGCTGAACACGAGGCTCTGCCAGAACAGCTGGTCCTCGAACAGCATCCGCCGGAAGTTCTCGAAGCCGATGAAGCCGTTCTTCCACGGCTGCGTGACGGTGTGCTGCCGCAGGCTGAACCAGGCGACGCTCGCGATCGGGTAGACCAGGAAGACCGCCATCAGCACGAGCGTCGGGGCGATCAGGGCGTAGGGCGCCCAGGTGCGGGTCCTCACGCCGGGTTCCACCCGCTCAGGTAGGCCGCCCTGGTGTGCTGCCTCGCCTGCTCATCGGTGAGCTGGGGGCGGTCGGCGTTCGTGCCCGCGCCGGGCCCGGTGTTGCGGTACTCCGCGAACCTGGCGCCCCGCCACGGGAAGCCGGACATGTCCGTCCACGGGCCGGCCTTGATCGCCGCGGGCAGCTCGGTGTCGCGGATGACCACCTGGGCGATCGCGTCCGGGTCACCGCCGGGGTGCCACGGCCTGCCGAGGAAGTACGTCCCGGCCGGGGCGTCGCTGCGGATCTTGGAGTTGACGATCAGGAAGCCGTGCGGGTTGTCCCTGCGGGTGCTCGCCGCGGTCACGTACCCGTTGGGGTCCTGGCCCCGGCTCAGCGCCGTGATGGTCGCCCGTTCGAAGACCGCCGTCGCCCGTCCGAAGAGGAAGTCGACGTCACCGGTGATCGCGCAGTCCCGGTAGTACTGGCGCGACCGGGCCGTCGTGGACGGCGTGTCCGCGTACAGGGTGTCCTGGTGGCCCTCGAAGCGGACCCGGTCGAACAACACCCGGTCACCGGTGGTCTTGACCGCCACGGCCTGGGTGGCCGTGATCTCCGGGTGCTTCGCGCGGTCGAACGAGTTGCGGAAGGTGATGTCCTTCGCGGTGAACCCGTCCGCGGCGATGGTCGCCGTCGCGCTGCCCGTGGTGCCGTACGTCGTGCCGTCGGGCTTCTTCGTCCCGCTGGCGTTGTCGTAGTCGATCACGACGTCGCGGGCGTTGCCGGTGGCACCGCGCAGCGTGAGGTCCCGCTTGCTGCTCGGGATCTTGACGACCTCGCGGTGCACGCCCGCGGGCACCGTGATCACGGCTCCGGCCGGCGCCGCGTCGATCGCGGCCTGGACGGACGGGAAGCCCTTGCCGACGACGAGGTGACGTCCCGCCGGCTGTGCGCCCGCCTTCAGGTGCTTGACGCGGTGCGCGGGTTCGAGGCCGCGGTCCAGCGTCGGCGTCCAGCCCGCGTCCGTGCCGAGCGCCTTGTCGAGGAACGCGGCGTTGTGAGCGCTCACGAAGCTGAACGGCCGGCCGTCGAGGAGGTTGCCGGTGTCGGTGATCGCCGTACCGCCCCAGTTGTAGACGACCTTCTCCGGCGCGATGCCCCTGACGAAGTTGTTCTGCGCGACGATCTGCGACTTGACGCCGACGCCCCAGCTGTAGGTCTGCGCACCCTCGTAGAGGTTGTTGTAGACGTGCACCTGCCCGAACCGCACCCGCGGCGCGCGCTCCAGCACGTTGCGGAAGACGTTGTGGTGCACGGAGACCCTGAGCTTGCCCGGGTCGACCGCGGACGAGTTCGACGACCCGATCAGCATCGTCTTGCCGTGCTCGGCGAAGACGTTGCGCGACACGGTGACCAGGTCGCTGCCGTTGGTGATGTCGAGCTGCCCGTCGTGCACCTGGTAGGGCCGTCCGAAGTGGAGCGGCTGGGTGCTGTCGGCGTTCGGCTCGTCGGTGAACGTGCTGTGGTCCACCCACACGTTCTCGGAGCGCTGGACCGACACCGAGTCGTAGAGCGAGTTCCAGTTGCCGGGAGGCGCCCCGGGGCTGTTGTCCGCGGGATCCCACTGCGGGAAGCAGTCGCGGGTGTCGCGGAAGGTCAGGTTGCGCACGATCACGTTGCGCGCGTTGTGGATCCGCAGGCTCCCGCCGGTGATCCCGGCCCCGCCGCCGACACCGATGATCGTGGTGTCCGACGGCACGTCGAGCGCGATGACGGCTTCCTGCTTCTTCGCAGAAGCCTTCCGCGCCTCCTCCAGCACCCCCTCGGGCTCGCGCTCCCACCCCCACACGGCGGGGTCGTAGGCCGCGAGGTACCCGGCCAGCGTGTACCCGTCCGCCGCGTAGTCCTCACACCGCAAGGGTTTCCCGTCATCGCCGCTGTTCGCGTCGATCACACCCCTGACCTTGACGATGCGCGGCGCCGGAGCCGCGAGCGCCGCGACGAGCTCGGCCCGCGTGCGCACCTCGTGCACGTTCTCCCTGGGCGCCGCCGCACCGCCGGTGGTCCCCGTGCCGGCCGACCCCCACCCGTCGCCCGCGGGCAGCACCTGCCGGGCGGGGTCGTGGCCGGCGTGCGCGGGAACGCTCACCACCCCGGTGCACGCGCAGGCCACGGCCAGCGCGCCAACGAAAAGCCGCATGACGGAATACCCTTCGCAAAGGATTCACATTCTTGAACAGCGTCCACGATCGTGAAACGAGTATTACGAATGCGTCCGGCGTGCGTCAACGAAGTGAATTCATTCGACAATTCGCCACCGCGTTCGACGATTGTTCGAATCGAACGCGGTCGAATGCGCGGTGAGGTGGATCAGCGACTGATCAATTCATGTTCGTGAACTGGTGTCCAGTTCGCTCCAGCGCCACGAAACAAAACCGTCCGTGAGCAACGGGAGGTCCCGTGACTCACGGACGGCAGGAGCGGTGGTGAGGCCGCGCGGTGCTCAGCTCTTGACCGGCCTCAACATCGGCACCAACGCCAGAGCGGGCAGCAACAGCAACGGCACGATGAGCAAAGCCTTCAACACCCCCACGCCGTTCCCGAGCAACCCGACCAACGGAGGCCCGGCCAGGAACGCGGTGTACCCGATCACCGCGACCACGCTGACCCGGGCCGCGGCCCGCTCGGGATCATCCGCCGCCGCACTCATCCCGACGGGGAACCCGAGGGCGGTTCCCAGCCCCCAGACGGCCACCCCGGCGACCGCGAGCCACACGGATCCGGCGAACACCGCCAGAGCCACGCCGGAGGCCGCCAGCAGCATCGACACGACGATCGCCGGCACCCGTCCCCAGCGGTCCAGCGCGATCGTGCCGAAGATCCGGCCGAACGTCATCGTCGTGACGAACACGCCGAACACCACGGCGCCCAGTGCCGGGTCGAGCGCGTAGCCGTCGATGAACGCGACCGCCACCCAGTCGTTCGCGGTGCCCTCGGTGAACGCCAGCACCAGCACGAGGAGCCCGATGAGCAAGGTGCGGGGTTCGCGCCACGCGGCCATGACCCCGCTGCCGCCGCCGTGCTCGGCTTCGACCGCCAGCCGGTAGGTGCGCGACGCCACGAGGGTGCCCGCGGCGACGATGAAGGCCACCACGGCCAAGTGGGCCGTCACGGGAAGGACGGCCCAGGCGGCGAAGGAGGCCAGGCCCGCGGCGACGACGGTGCCGAGGCTCCACATCGCGTGGAAGCGGGGCATGACCGTCTTGCCGAGCGCGCGTTCCACCTCGGCGGCCTCGACGTTCATCGCGACGTCGCACAGGCCCGAGCCGTAGCCGAGCGTGAAGATGCCGATGGCGGTCAGCACGGCGGACGGGTGCGCGCCGATGCCGACGCCTGCCACCGCGAGGCCCACGGCGACGGTCACGGCGGACACCGCCACCGTGCGGCGTGGGCGGAGGCGGTGGGTGACCTCACCCGCGGTGAGCATCGCCAGGCAGGCTCCCACGGACATCGACAGGAGCAGCAGGCCCAGCGCGCCGGGGGTGAGGCCCAGTGCGTCGCGGGCGGCGGGGACGCGGGCGAACCAGGTCGCCACGGCCACGCCGTTCAACCCGAAGGTGACCGCCACGCCCGCCGCGGCTGCTCGGACCTGGCTGCGTGGCACCGTGACCGACATCCCGGTCCCTCCCTTTCTCGATACACGAAGTACTCACCCCACACATGGAAGCGCTTCCACAGCAATACTGCAGGTATGACGGCAGAACGCACCGCGACGCTGGACGACGTGGCACGGGCCGCAGGCGTGTCCCGGGCTACCGCCTCCCGTGTCATCACCGGGCAGGGCCCCGCCTCACCGCGGGCACGGGACAGGGTCACCGCGGCGGTGACGGCGCTGGGGTACGTGCCGGACGCCTCAGCCCGCGCACTGGTCACGCGCACCGGCACGCGGCTCGCGATCGCCGTCATCGGGCACACCGCCGCCGTGCTCGACGACCCGTACGTGGGCCGTGTGCTGACCTCGGCGGCGCACGTCGCCGCCGAGCGCGAGGTCGGCGTGTCCCTGCACTGGCTGCCCCTCGACGACCCCGGGTCACTCGCCCGGCTCGCCGACGGGCGCGGGCTCGGCGGGCTCGTGGTCGTCAACCCGACGCGGCCCGCGCTCGAGACCGTGCCGCGCCGGCTGCGCGGCCGGGTCGCGGCGGTCGGGGTCGGCACCCGCGACGTGCCCTCGTTCGACGTCGACAACCGCGCCGGCACGGACGGCGTCGTGCGGCACCTGGTGCGCACCGGCAGGCAGCGGATCGCGATGGTCACCGGGCCGTCGTGGCTGCCCTGCTGCGACCGCGCCGTCGAGGCGTACCGGCAGGTGCTGCGCGAGACCGGTGGCGAGCCGCGCGTCGTCCAGGGCGACTTCACGGCCGCGCGGGGCGCCGACGCCGCCATCGAGGTCATGGGGCGCTGGCCCGACACCGACGCGGTCTTCGCGCTCAGCGACCTCACCGCGCTCGGAGTCCTCGACGGACTGCACGCGCTCGGCGTGCGGGTGCCGGGCGACGTGGCGGTCGCCGGGTTCGACGACATCGCGTTCGCGGGCCTCAGCCGCCCGGCGCTCACGACCAGCACGCACCCGGTCGAGGAGATCGCCACGGCCGCGGCGACCTCCGTGCTCGACCGCGGGAACGGTGCCAGGGCGACGTTCTACCCGTCCCGGCTCGTCGTCCGGGACAGCGCCTGATCATTCCACCGAACACGGGACGCCGTTCAGGCTGAACGCCTTCGGAACCGCGTTGTCACCCCTGGCCGAGCCGTTGAACCCGATTTCCACCGAACCACCCGGTGCGATCTTCGGGTTGTAGTGGACGTTGACCGCGTTGACCAGTCCGCGGAACTGGCGCGGCGTCGCGTTCCACATTTCGTTCACGACCTGTCCGGTGGCGAACGCCCACTGCACCGTCCACCCGTCGACCGGCGCGGTGCCGGTGTTGCGCACGGTCACAGTCGCCTGGAACCCGCCGGGCCACTGCCCGACGACGCGGTAGACCACGGCGCACGTCCTGGCCGGCGGCCGTGGCGTGGTGGTCGCGGGAGGAGGTGTGGTCGTCGCGCCAGGTGTCGTCACGACGGGAGGCGCGACCGCCTGGCCGTCGCACGGCGGTCCCCACAACCCCCGGTCGGCGGCCGCCGCCTCGGACTCGGCGGTGAGCAGCGCTCCCCCGTCGACGCCCTCGGGCCGCAAGGCGCCTTGGCGCACGGCCAGCAGGGCGTAGTCGGTGCCGTCCTCGAGCGTCAGATCCACGTCTCCCGACAGCACGGGACTGATGCGGACGGAGGCCGTTAGCAACCTCGCCCTGGCGAAGGCGAGCGCTCCCGCGGCCCAGCACCCGGCAGGAGCCGCCAGCTGCGCGATGCGCACCTTCGTGCCGTCCGCCAGCTCGACGGTCCGGCCGTCGACCACGTCCCGCACGACGTGCAGCACCCGCTCCGACCGCACCTGCTCGGTGATGAGCGTGGGCGGCTTGAACGGCGTCCGCGTCCCGGGTGGCGCCGGCGCCGGTGGCTCCGCGGTGCAGGCCCCGGCGAACAGCACCAGGGCCGCCACGAGTCCGCTAACCGCCCGCAACGACGGACCAGCGCTGGTTCGCGCCCGAAGTCGCTTGGTACAGACCAATTCTGGCACCGTCCTCACGCGACTCGCCGATGACGTCGAGCAGACCACCCGTCACCGCGTTCACGAACGTCCACGTGCCGTCCCCGGTCGAGGACAGCACCCACCGCGCGGCAGGGCCGTCCGCGACGCCCAGCACGACGCCGCCCCCTTCGGCTGCGACGCGCTGCCCGGTGGCGGAGTTGGTGATGGAGAACTGGGCGCGGTGGTCGTAACCACCCGAGCGCCGCTCCACCCGCCACACCTGGTCGGCGGCGGCGAGGTCCGTGGTGCGCTGGACGAGCGAGGTGCCCGACGGCGCAAGGGACTTGCCGCTCTGCACGCCGGTGAGCCGGTACTGCCCGCCGAGCGCGGCCGCGCGGTTCACGCCGCCGACCCCGCTCACCTCGAACGTCGTGACCGACCTGGCGGGCACGGAGAGCGTCGCCTTGCGGTCCTGCACGCGCACGGAGGCGCCCTTCACCAACGCGCCGTGCTGATCGGTCACGACCGGCCGGACGGACGCGTTCTGCCGAACGGACGCGAACGCCGACAGGTCCAGCGTCACGGACTGCGCCTGGTCGGTCTTGTTGAGGTGCACCACGGTCTTCAGCTCGGTGTCGCGCACCGCCGCCACGTCGGTCGTGGTGTTCACCTTCACCAGCCGGTCACCCGGCTTCACGAAGTGGGTGAAGTTGCGCAGGGTGTGGAACTTCGTGTTGACGCGCGCCGGGCACGTGGCGAGCGTGGCCTGCGGCCCGCAGTCGAAGGGGATCTGGACGACGCCCCAGTTCATGCCGTCCGGCGACTCGGCGCCGGGCTTCATGTTGTTGTAGTCCTCGACCGCCTGCCAGAGCAGCCACGCGCGCGGTTCCAGCTCGCGCAGGTCGTCGATCACCCGCTCGGCCAGGCCGAGGCCGGGGTCCATGCTCGTGAAGCTCTGCCCGGAGCCCCAGTGCCCGTCGACCTCGCTCATCCACAGCGGTTTGCCCGCGCCCTTGGCGATGTCGCGGGCCGAGGTGCGGCGTCCGGTGCCGTAGGTGTGCACGTTCAACTGGCCGACCTGCGCGCGCACCGCGGCGGGGTAGCCCGCCCAGTCGTCGGCGAAGAGCCCGGGGTTGGTCTCGTCCGGCGCGGAGACCACGGCGCCGAGCCCGTTGGCGCGCAACGCCTCCGCCATCGCGGGCACCACCTTCGCCTGCAGCGCCGGACCCATGTGGGCGCCCTCCTGCCGGCCGCCCGTCGGGTTGCCGTCCGGCCCCAGGGTCGTGCGCCAGTAGGAGGTGTTGGGCTCGTTGAACGGGTCGACCGTCGCGAACCTGATGCCGTGCGCCCGTTCCAGCTCGGCCGTCGCCTGCGCGAGGTAGGCGGCGAAGTCGCCGGTCCTGTCCTCCCGCAGCTGGTCCGCGTTCGGGTCGAAGCCGCCGGACACGTACCCGCTCACGGTCTGGAACCACGGTGGCGAGTTGCTGAACGACTCCCAGCGGGTCACGTCCCGCTTGATCCGGTCGACCCACCACCGCTGGCGCGGATCGGCCGCCGTGTCGAAGAAGCGCGGGTCGCCCGGCTTCCACCAGTCGGTGTCCTCGCGGGTCGTGCCCTCCGGCGCCTTCCACCAGCCGGGGACCGCCGCACCCGCTCTCAGGTAGCCCGGCACGTCCGGCGCGTTGCCGCCGCCGACGTTGTAGCGGGCGATGTTCAGGTTGAGGCCGTCCTCGCCGAACAGCAGCTCCGCGAGGTGGTCGCGGATCTCGTCCGGGTAGCCGCCGGTGGCGTTGGCGAACCACACCAGGCTCGTGCCCCAGCCCTGGAACGGCTCCTGCTGGTAGGTCGGATCCGGTCGCACCGACACCTGCTCGACGGCGGCGACAGCGGGCGCCGCGGTGGAGAGCGTGAGCGCCGAAACGGCGAGCAGAGCTAGAAGTCTGGTCATCGGTTCTCCGTTGAACGCGCGATGTTCACGCTAACATCTATCGAGAACCCACTGGTGCGTCAAGGTCCTGCCGGTGGAGGCGCGGCCACCGGCAGGACCTCTCGGAACGCTCGCTCCCGAGGAGACGGGCCTGCCGCTCGAACCCCGGGGAGAGTTACTCGAGCGAGCAGGTGGCGAAGCGCTCCAGTCCCTGAGGCCGCGCCTCCACGCGGCCGACGGCGATGGCGATCCGGTCCAGCGCGGCGGCGCGCTTGCTCGCCAGCGGGCCCAGGATCGCGTTCTGCACGAAGTTCGGCCCGCCCTGACCCGCGGACGTGCGGAGCCGCTCGTTGGCCTCCACCAGTTGCTTGCCCAGGTTGGCGAGCTCGCGGTCGACCTCGGCCCGCGCCGCCGCGGGAACGTCGCCCACCACGGGCGACGGGCACTCGATGGTCCCGGCGGCGGCCGGTGCGGACGACCCGGTGGAGCCCGCGGGGGACGTCCGCGACGTGGCCGGCGGCGCGGACACGGCCGGTGCCTGGCCGAGGCCGCAGGTCGCGAACCTCTCCAGCCCCTCCGGCTTCGCGGCGACCCGGCCGATGGCGGTCTCGATGCGGTTCAGCGCCGCGACCCGCTTGCTCGCCAGCGGACCGAGGATCGCGTTCTGCACGAAGTCGGGCCCACCTTGGCCGGCCGAGGTGCGGAGCCGCTCGCCGGCCTCGGCGATCTGCTTGTCGAGGTTGGCGAGCTCCCGCTGCACCTCGGCCTGCGCCGCGGCGGGCACCGCCGGGACGACCGGTCGCGGGCACGCGATCGAGCCGGTCGCGGTCTCCCCGCCGGCGAAGGCGACGGCGGCCGTCACCGCGGTCAGGGTCGCCGCGACGGCGACTCCGGCGACGATGACCCGCTTGCTCCGTTGCGGTCGTGCATGCGCTCTCGACATCTTCGAACCTCACGAGTAGGGGACGTTGCTGCCGGCACAACGGGATACGGACCGGGAAGGTAAAGGGTTCAACTACTTGTGAGCGTTCACAGCCGATGGCATGCTCTCGCTTCATTCCGCCGCAGTCCGCACCTGCGAAGAATCCGGGGAACAGCCATGCCGTCGGCAGACAGAGTCGTCCACGAACAGATCCCGCTGCGCGTCCGCGGGGTCAACGTCAAGGTCGCGTCGGTGCGCCGGGGAGGCACCGACGCCCCGGTGGTCTTCCTGCACGGGTTCGGCACGAGCAAGGAGGACTACCTCGACGTCCACCAGCGGCACGACTTCGCCGGACGCCCGTTCCTCGCCTACGACGCACCGGGGTGCGGCGCGACGGAGTGCGCCGACCTCGATGAGGTCGACCTGCCGTTCCTCGCCGACACCGCCCGCACCGTGCTCGACCGCGCGGGCATCGGCCGGTTCCACGTCGTCGGGCACTCGAGCGGCGCGCTGACGGCGTTGCTGCTCGCGCACCAGGAACCGGGCCGAGTGCTGAGCTTCGTGAACATCAAGGGCGTCCTCGCTCCGGAGGACTGCGTGCTCAGCCGGGAGGCGCTGACGCACCGCGATCCCGGCGGCTACCTGTTCCGGCTCGCCGAGAGCTGCCGCGACTCGCCCTGCTACGGCGGCGGCCTGTTCGCGGCGAACCTGCCGAACAAGGTGCGGCGCGGCGCCGTGGCCACGCTGTTCCGCTCGATGGTCGAGCTCGCCGACCACGGCGACCTGTTGACGAAGTTCCTGTCACTGCCGTGCCCGCGGCTGTTCGTCTACGGCGAGCAGTACGCCGGGCTCTCCTACCTGCCGCTGCTCGACGCGAACGGGGTGGAGCTCGCGGAGATCCCGCACAGCGGACATCTCCCGATGTACTCCAACCCCGTCGCGACTTGGCGGCAGATAGCCGAGTTCCACGCCCGTCAGTTGATCCCGGCCGCCAGGCGGTGGTAGGCGGAGTTCCAGCGCAGCCGGTCGGAGAACGACGCGGGGGTCGTCGCGGAGTCGATCAGCACCAGCTCCGTGGCGGCCATCTGCGCGAAGTCGCGCAGCACCTCGGCCCCGACGGCCTGCGTCATCACCGTGTGGTGCGGGCCGCCCGCCGTGAGCCAGCACTCCGCGGACGTCGAGAGCGACGGCTCCGGCTTCCACACGGCCCGCGCGACCGGCAGCTTCGGCAGCGGCTCGTCCGGCGGGACGACCGTGACCTCGTTGGCAACCAGGCGGAACCGGTCGCCCATGTCGGCGAGCCCGACCACGACGGCGGGTCCGGACGCGGCGTCGAACACCAGCCGCACCGGGTCCTCGCGGTCGCCGATGCCGAGCGGGTGAATCTCGCAGGACGGCTGGGAGGCGGCGATCGTCGGGCAGACCTCCAGCATGTGCGCGCCGAGGATCTTCGGCTCGCCGGGCCCGAAGTGGTAGGTGTAGTCCTCCATGAACGACGTGCCGCGGCCCGTGCCGGTGCCCATCGCCTTCACCGCCGCGAGCAGCGCGGAGGTCTTCCAGTCGCCCTCGCCGCCGAAGCCGTAGCCGTCGGCCATCAGCCGTTGCACGGCAAGACCGGGCAACTGCCGCAACCCGCCCAGGTCCTGGAAGTTCGTCGTGAACGCACCGAACCCTCCGTCGTCGAGGAACGACCGCAGGCCGATCTCGATGCGGGCGGCGTAGCGCAGCGACTCGTGCCGCTCTCCCCCGCGCGCCAGCTCCGGGCTGAGGCGGTAGGCCTCGGCGTAGTCGGCGACGAGCAGGTCGATGCCGGCGTCGGGCACCTCGTCGACGACGGCGACGAGGTCGTTGACGCCGTAGGTGTTGACGGAGACGCCGAACCGCAGCTCCGCCTCGACCTTGTCACCCTCGGTCACCGCGACGTCGCGCATGTTGTCGCCGAACCGGGCGAGCCGCAGCCCGCGCAGGTGCGCCATGCCGGCCGCCGCGCGCGCCCAGCCGTCGATCCGCTCGGCCACCACGGGATCGCTCGCGTGGCCCGCGACGGTCTTGCGCGCCACCCCGATCCTGGTCTGCACGTAGGCGAACTCGCGGTCACCGTGCGCGGCCTGGTTGAGGTTCATGAAGTCCATGTCGATCGTGGACCACGGCAGCGCCTCGTTGAGCTGCGTGTGCAGGTGCAGCAACGGCTTGCGCAGCAGGTCCAGACCGGTGATCCACATCTTCGCCGGGGAGAAGGTGTGCATCCACGCGATCACGCCGACGCAGGACGGGTCGTTGTTCGCCTCCTGCATGACCGCCCGGATCGCGCCGGAGTCGGTCAGGACCGGCTTCCACACGATCTCCGCGCTGATCCGGCCGGAGTCCGAGAGCATCCGCTGGATCTGCTGGGACTGGGCCGCGACCTGGTCGAGCGTCTCGGGGCCGTAGAGGTGCTGGCTGCCGGTGAGGAACCAGATCTGGGGCTTGTCCGGCATGTGCTCTCCTTCTGGGCTCACTGGCCGTAAACGTTCTGGTAGCGCTCGTAGAGCCGGTCGACGTCCTGCTGGTCGATCACGTCCGGCTTGCCGAGCTGGAGTGCGAAGTGGACGGTGCGGGCGACGTCCTCGAGCAGCACGGCGGCCTTCACGGCCGCCTTCGCCGTCGCACCGACCGTGAACGGGCCGTGGTTGCGCATCAGCACGGCCTTGGACCGGCTGGTGCGCAACGTCTCCACGATGCCCTTGCCGATCGAGTCGTCGCCGATCAGCGCGAACGGCCCGACCGGGATGTCACCGCCGAACTCGTCGGCGATCATCGTGAGCACGCACGGGATGGGCTCCCCGCGCGCCGCCCACGCTGTCGCGTAAGGGGAATGCGTGTGCACGACGCCGCCGACGTCCGGCATGTGCCGGTACACGTACGCGTGCGCGGCCGTGTCGCTCGACGGCGCCAGCTCCCCTTCGACGAGTTTGCCGTGCAGGTCCGTCACGACCATCGCGTGAGGACCCAGCTCGTCGTAGGAGACACCGGACGGCTTGATCACCATCAGGTCTTGGTCGGGCACGCGGGCCGACACGTTGCCGGCCGTCCAGCTCACCAGCTCGTAGCGGGTCAGCTCTCGGTGCAGCTCGGCGACCGTGCGCCGCAGCTCTGCCGTCGCGGACATCAGCTCTTCCCCTCCAGGGCGTCGCGGCGGTATCCCCGCAGGCGGTGCATGACATCGTTGGCGCCGCGGCCGAAGTAGTCGTGCAGCTCGAGGTAGTCGAGGAACAGCCGTTCGTACGCCTCGACGTTCTTCTGGACGGGCGTGAAGACGTTGCGCCGCACCGATCCCATCGCGGCCGCGGCTTCGCGGATGTCGCTGTACCCACCCGCGGCGACCGCGGCGTGCATCGCCGAGCCGAGCGCCGGTCCCTGCGCCGACCCGATCACCGACAGCGGCAGGTTCACGACGTCGGCGTAGATCTGCATGAGCAACGGGTTCTTGGTGAGCCCGCCCGCGATCACGAGCTCGGTCACCGGCACGCCCGAGTCGGTGAAGGTGTCGATGATGACCCTCGTGCCGAACGCCGTCGCCTCCAGCAGCGCGCGGTAGACGTCCTCGGCCTTCGTGGCGAGCGTCTGGCCGACGACCACGCCGGACAGCTCGTGGTCGACGAGCACGGACCTGTTGCCGCTGTGCCAGTCGAGCGCGACGAGCCCGTGCTCGCCGACTCCCTGCTGTGCGGCCAGTTCCGAGAGCAGCTCGTGCACGGTGATGCCGCGTTCGGCCGCCTGCTCGTGGTACGCGGGCGGCACCTGGTTGCGCAGGAACCACGCGAAGATGTCGCCGACGCCGCTCTGCCCGGCCTCGTAGCCCCACAGCCCCGGGATGATGCCGCCGTCGACGACGCCGCACATGCCGGGCACGTCGCGCAGCACGTCGCCGCTCATCACGTGGCACGTGGAGGTGCCCATGATCGCGACCATCTGCCCCGGCTCCACGGCCTGCGCGGCGGGCGCGGTGACGTGGGCGTCGACGTTGCCGACCGCGACGGCGATGCCTTCCTTCAGACCCGTCCACCGCGCGGCCTGCGCGGTCAGGGACCCGGCCCTGTCGCCCAGCGCGGACAACGGGTGGTCGAGCTTGTCGGCGACGAACCGCGCGAACTCCGGGTTGAGCTCCTTGAGGAACTCCTCGTCCGGGTACCGGCCGTCCTGGAGGATGCCCTTGTACCCGGCGGTGCACGCGTTGCGCGTGTAGGTGCCGGTGAGCTGCCAGATGATCCAGTCCGCGGCCTCGACCCAGTGCTCCATCGCCGCGTAGACCTCAGGCGCCTCCTCCAGCACCTGCAAGCCCTTGGCGAACTCCCACTCGCTCGAGATGAGCCCGCCGTAGCGGGCGAGCCACGGCTCCTTGCGCTGCCGCGCGAGCTCGTTGATGCGGTCGGCCTGCGGCTGGGCGGCGTGGTGGCGCCAGAGCTTGATGTAGGCGTGCGGGTTCTCCGCGAACTCCGGCAGGTCGCACAGCGGGGTCCCGTCGGCGGTGACCGGCACCATCGTGCACGCCGTGAAGTCGGTGCCGATGCCGATCACCTGGTCCGCCGAGATCCCGGCCGCCTCGACGGCCTGCGGGACGGCGGTGCGCAGGACGTCGAGGTAGTCGGATGGGACCTGCAACGCCCACTCCGGTGGCAGCGGCCGGCCGGTGGCGGGCAGAACCTGGTCCACCACGCCGTGGCGGTAGTCGTGCACGGCGGTCCCGAGCTCGGCACCGTCACGGACGCGCACGACCACAGCGCGGCCGGACAGCGTGCCGAAGTCGACACCCACCACACACGCGTCGCGGTCGATCGTCATGTCAGTCACGACCTGAGTGTTATCGCTAACATTCCGCGAGTCAAGATGCGCCCGATACATCGTGATTTCCCTGGGAGCGCCCGAAATGTGTTACGGGTGAGCGCACGACAAACACACCGGTGCCGCCGACACGGCGGACGGGGCTCGCCGATGGGGGCCGGCGCGTGGGGAGCCGGCAGGTGCGCACTGGTCGCGTGACCTGCTGAGGAGGTCCTGTGGTGAGCGGGGCCGACCACCGGGGAGGACGGTCGGCGGCGCCACGAACCAGTCGCGGAAAGGCACGACGGTGGTGGGGGTCGCGGACCCGGTGGAGGCCCCGCCGTAGCCGTCGCGGTCGCGCGGGTTGGGCAGCGGGCATCACCCGGCCCTGCCGCGTCGGCGCCTGGCGGAGGTGGACCAAGTCGGCGGTGCCGCCTCCCTCAGAAGCCGACAGCCGGTCCTGCGTCGCCCTGCCGCACGAGCACCTGATGCTAGAGGCGGATCGGACCGGCAACGCCACCTCCCGCAACGCCGACGCCCAGTCCCGCGCCCAGGCCCTGCCACGCGAGCACCTCGTGGAGGAGGTGGACCAAGCCGACGGTGTCGCCTCCGCAGAAGCGGACGGCCAGTCGCGCCCAGCCCGGCCGCGCAAGCACCTCGCGGTGGAGGTGAACCAGGCCGGCGATGCCGCAGAACCCAACGGCCAGTTCCGCGCCCAGCCTGGCCGCGCAAGCACCTCGTGGTCGAGGTGGACCAGGCCTGCGGTGTCGCTCCCCGCAGAAGCCGACACCAAGTCACACGCCCAGCCCTGCCGCGCGAGCACGTCGTGGAGGAGGTGAACCAGGCCGGCGATGCCGCTTCCCACGAGGCCGACTCCCAGCCCTGCCGCACCAGCACCCGGTGACAGAGACGGACCAGACCGGTGATGCCACCTCCCGCGGAAGCCGACAGCCGATCCCGCGCCCGCCCCGCGAAGTCAGCGAGGCCGAGGTGCACGGCCTTCACCGCTGCCGGCACGCCGTCGCCTCACCGGCACCTCCGGCGCAGCATCCGCACGGTCGCGGGGTTCCACCACACCGCCGCCCCACCGACGTCCGGCGGGAGCGGCGGCTCCACCCCTACGGCCTGCCCGCGGCTACTTGGGCGGCGGCGCCACGCTCTCCCGCGACACCAGCATCGGCGCGATCGTCCGCTGCGGCCGCGTCGTCTCCCCGTCGCTCACCTGCTCCAGCAACAGCCCGAGCGTCTCCCGCGCCACCGCGGCGAAGTCCGGGCGGACGGTGGTGAGCGGCGGGATGAAGTACGCCGCCTCGGGCACGTCGTCGAAGCCCACGACGCTCACCTCGCGCGGGACGCTCCTGCCCCGTTCGCTCATCGCGCGCAGCACGCCGAGGGCGAGGTGGTCGTTCGAGCAGAAGACGGCGGTGACCTCGGGCATGCGGGCCAGCATCTGGCCGGCGCGGTAGCCCGAGGCGGCGCTCCAGTCCGCCGCCACCACCGGGGGGACCTCGGCGCTCGCCGTGTCGAGGGCCTGGCGCCAGCCCTCGACCCTGCCCGCCGCGTCGAACCAGTCGGCGGGGCCGGAGACGTGCCAGACCGTCTCGTGGCCCGCCTTGAGCAGGTGCATGGTCGCCTCGAAGGCTCCCCTGGCCTGGTCGACGGTGACCAGCGGCGTCGGGCGGTCCGGGTCGCCGTCGACGGTCACGAGCGGGACGCCCGCCGGGACGTCGGCCAGGGCGTCGGCGGCCGAGGAGTTCGGGGCGATCACGACGATGCCGGCCACGCGCTGGTCGCGGTGGCGTTCGACGGCCGCGGCGATCGAGTCGCGGTCGAGCACCTTCACCCTGCCGACGCTGACGGCGAAGCCGGCCTGGCCCGCCGCCTCCTCGAAGGCGGACAGCAGCGAGGCCGGTCCGTACAACGTCGAGTTCTGCGCCACCACGCCGATGAGCTGCGTTTTGCCGGTGACGAGGGCGCGGGCGGCGCGGTTGGGCCGGTAGTCCAGCTCCTTGATGGCCGCCTGCACCCTCAGCCGGGTCTGCTCGCGCACGTTGGGGTGGTTGTTGAGCACACGCGAGACCGTCTGGTGCGACACCCCGGCGAGTCGTGCGACATCGGTCATCGCGGGGTCACGCGAGGTCTTCTCCACTGGCGGTCTCCGATCCTTGATCTGCGCCGGTGATGTTAGCGATAACACCAGGTCGGCTTCGATGCAGTGCTCATTGTCCACTCATTCGAGCCGGAATGTGGCACGTCGGCGCGCGTCGCGGTCGGCGCCTGGTCTGGACAACACCAGGCGGCCGTTGTCGTGGGCCAGGTACGTGTCCGTGCCGGCACGCAGCGACACCGCGCTCCTGTCCGAAAGGCCGGGCAGGCGGACGAAACTCGCCGCGCGGCCGTACGCGTCGGTGTCCTCGAACGGGTCGATCGTGATCGTGTCCGAGCCCACCCGCACGTACCGGTCCGGGAAGTTCACCGACTGCAGCGCGACCGAACCGGCGCCGAGGAACCCCGGTACGAACCGGAACTGGCTGTCGGCGACGTCGCGGACGTTGCCGTCGACCCGCAACCGGTACTCGTGGTGCCGCACCACCAGTGCGGGTGCGTCCACAGGTGACAACCGCACGATCGGGCCACCGCGGCCGACCGGGACGCCGAACGACGGCGTGCCGTCGGCGTTCCAGTGCAGCCGCTGCACGCGGGTGTGCCGGTTCGGGTCGAACAGCGGGTCACCGGTGATGTCGCGGTAGTCGCGCGCGTGGTAGACGAGCACATCGGTCGACCCCACCGTGGTGAACGAGTTGTGTCCCGGCCCGTACTGCGAGGTCGCCGTGTTCGTCGTGAACACCGGGTTCGGCGACTTCGTCCACGAGCGCGCGTCGAGCAGGTTCGCGTTCTCGTCGGCGGTCAGCAGACCCATGCAGTAGCGGGCGTCGGTGGCGCTCGCGGAGAACGTCACGAACACGCGGCCGTTGCGGATCAGCACCGCGGGTCCCTCGTTCACCTTGAAGCCCTGCACCTCCCACGGCAGCGTGGGCGTCGCGATCCGCACCGGCGCCGTCTTCAGGGCCAGCGGCGAGGCCATCTCGGCGATGTAGAGGTTCGAGTTGGTGGCGATGCCGGGTTCGCTCTGCGCCCACAGGAAGTAGCGCCTGCCGCGGTGGGCGAACGTGGTCGCGTCGAGTGTGAACGTGTCCCACGCCATCACCATCTGCCCGCGCAGCACCCAGCCGCTCTCGCGCGGGTCGGCGTTCGCGGACTCCAGCACGTAGGTGCGGATGCGGAACGGCTCGTCCTTGTCCCCGGCGGCGAAGTAGACGTACCACTTGCCGTCGATGCGGTGCAGCTCCGGCGCCCAGATGTAGCCGCCCATCGTCCCGGACGCCGGTCGGCGCCAGATCGTGCGTTCCCGGGCGGACGACAGACCGTCCAGAGTGGACGCACCACGGATGACGACCCGGTCGTACTCGGGCACGGACCCGGTCAGGTAGTACATGCCGTCGGTCGGCGGCGTGATGAACGGGTCGGCGCGCTGCTCGACGAGCGGGTTGCGGGTGGTCAGTTCCACCTCGGGTTCGGCGGCGGCGGAGGTGGCCGGCGCGGCCGAGGCGAGCGCTCCGGTCGCGGCGAGGACGCCGCCCGTGCGCAGCAGGGATCGTCGGTTGATCACGAGCGGCTCCTGATCCGGAGGAACGTGACGGAGTTCGGCGGGAAGGTGTGCGTGAAGCTGCTCGCGACCCTGACCTGCTCGTGGCGGGCCCGGATCGGCTGGGCGAACTCGGTGTTCACGTCGTCGGGGCGGCCCTGCAGCACCGTCGCCCGCGCGGTGGAGGACACCGGCACGCCGAGGTCGACGCGGGTGCGGGCCGCGTTGTCCTGGGCGTTGACGACCTTGACGATCAGCTCGCCGGTGGCGAGGTCGCGGGTCACGACCTGGCGGAACGGCTCGGCCACCTTGTCGTCGGTGAACTCGCCCCACTTCTGGCCGTCGAGGTACAGCGCGACGTGCCGCCCGCGCACCTCGACGCGCACGTCGTACGTGCGCCCGGTGTCGATGCGGGTGCCGTTGGAGACCAGCACGCTCTTCCCGCCGCCGACTGCCTTCTCCACCGCGGACTGGGTGTTGTTCCAGCCGCCGAGGTTCCACCAGTAGTAGTTGCCGGTGTCCTTCACGCCGAATGCCACGAGGAAGCCCTCACGGCCGGACTGCTTGGTGGCCTTCACGTTCAGCGTGTAGTCCCGCCACGTCCTGTCCCCCGCCGTGACGAGCGTGTCCTCGGCGGCGGCGTCGGACTGGACGTAGGCGCCGTTCACGACGTTCCACGCGCCCCGGCCGGACTTGGTCCACCGGGCGTCGCCCGCGGAGAAGTCGTCGCTGAACAACGACTTCCCGGCGGCGTCGGTGACGTTCACGTCGTCGTAGGTCGCGGCCGTCGCCCACGTCGACAGCCCGATGGCGCCCGTGATCGGCTCCCGGGTGGACGGCGTGGCCGACGCGGTGCTCGGCACGACGTGGTCACCGACGTTGGTCATGAACAGCTTCTGCATCTCGTAGCTCGCCGAGCCCCACGACGCGTGGTTGTTGAACCAGATCATGTCCGGCCGCCACTGCACGTAGTCCTCATTGGCCAGCAACGGCGCGTAGGAGGCGAGCTTCACGACGTCGGCGTTGCGCTCGAGCCCGGTCATGAACGACGCCTCACTCAGCGCGTTGAAGAACGTGTTGTCCAGAGAGGCGTACTCACCGAGGAACACCTTGGGACCGTTGCGGTCATAGGAGTCGTAGCGGTTGTTGTTCTCCAGGAACCAGCTCGGGCTGTTGTAGTAGTGCTCGTCGACCATCTTCACGCCGGCCTGCCTGTTGAGCTGCCACAGGCGGTCGAACGTGCCGCCGGTGTCGTCCGGGCCGGAGTTGCTGACGACGGTGATGTCCGGGTACCTCGCGTTGATCGCCTTGCGGAACTCGGTGAACCGCGCGAAGAACTCGTCGGGCAGGTTCTCCTCGTTGCCCACGCCGAGGTGGGTGAGCTTGAACGGCTTCGGGTGCCCCATCTCGGCGCGCTTGCGCCCCCACGTCGAGTCGGCCGGACCGTTCGCGAACTCGATGAGGTCGAGCGTGTCCTGGACGTGCCGTTGCAGCAGCGCGGGGTCGTCGGTGGCGCGGTTCTGCCCGCAGCCGGTGACCAGGGCGGGGACGACGGGCAGCGGCATGGCGCCGATGTCCTCGGCGAACTGGAAGTACTCGTAGTAGCCGAGGCCGTAGGACTGGTTGTAGCCCCAGAAGTTCCAGTTGGTCGCGCGCTGCTCCACCGGGCCGATCGTGTCCTTCCACTGGAAGGAACGGCGGCGCTCGTAGTTCGGCGCCTCGTAGGCGTGGTGGCTGCCGGTGTTGACGATGCAGCCACCGGGGAACCGGACGAAGCCGGGCTTCAGCGCGGCGATCTTCTCGGCGAGGTCGCGGCGCAGGCCGTGGCCCTGGAAGGTGTCCTGCGGCATCAGCGAGACCATGTCGAGGCGCAGGGTGCCGGTGCCGCCACCGGTCACCAGCAACCGGCCGGTCGTCGAGGAGGTCTTCGCGCGGACGGTGCCGGTGTAGCGGGTCCAGCCGTCGCCGCGGACCTCGATCTCCACGGGGTCGCCGAGCGGTGTGCCGGCGGGGTCGGTGATCGCGGCGGTGAGCGGGGTGCTCGCCTGGTCGGTGCGGGCCCAGACCGAGAAGTCGTAGCGCTGGCCGCTCCGCATGGCGATCCCGCTGTTGTAGCCGGAGTTGATGACGCCCCCGGGCAGGCGGAGCTCCAGGTAGCGCCGGTTGCGCTCGTTCAGCCGGCCGCTGTCGTCGACGACGTCGAGCGTGCCGCTGTGCGGGGCCCACGAGGTGAGTCCGGTGTAGCCCGCGTTGTCCGCCGGGTCGTACTCGAACGAGCGGTTCTGCACCAGCTCGGCGTACAGGCCACCGTCCGCGGCGCGGTTGATGTCCTCGAAGAAAACGCCGTACATCGTGTCGTCGATCGGCGCGCCCTTCTTCGTGGCGTCGACCTTCAGCGTGTAATCGGTGTCGGCGGCTGTTCCCGAGCCGGGAACGGCGACCAGGAGACTGGCTGCGAGAGCGGCGCTCAGCAGGAGGTGCTTGCGGGGCACGGGATTTCCTCCCTCAGTCGGAAGTGAGCGTTAACATAGGGCTGCGAACTCGTTACGGGCAAGGCCTTGACGCAGAAGTTGTGAACGTTCACTCTTGTCCACCTGACAACCGCGGACACGCGGTGGAGCTCCGCGACACCGTCGTCACACCGGAGGAATCCCAGTGCTGAAGAAGATCACGACCGTCGCCAGCGTGGTCCTGCTGAGCGCGCTCACCGCGTGCGGCTCGGGAGGTGGTGGGGGTACCGCTCCGTCCAGCGGCGGCGGCACCATCACGATGGGCTTCGCCCAGGTGGGCGCCGAGAGTGGATGGCGCACCGCCAACACCAAGTCGATCCAGGACGAGGCCAAGGCCGCGGGCATCGACCTCAAGTTCTCCGACGCGCAGCAGAAGCAGGAGAACCAGATCAAGGCGATCCGGTCCTACATCCAGCAGAAGGTGTCCGTGATCGCCTTCAGCCCGGTCGTCGAGACCGGCTGGGACACGGTGCTGCTGGAAGCCAAGCGCGCCAACATCCCGGTGATCCTCACCGACCGCTCGATCGATTCGGACGACACGTCGCTCTACAAGACGTTCCTCGGTTCGGACTTCGTGGAGGAGGGCCGCAGGGCGGGCGACTGGCTCGTCGCCAACACGTCCGGCCCCACGACCGTGGTGGAGCTGCAGGGCACGACCGGCGCCGCGCCGGCCAACGACCGCAAGAAGGGCTTCGAGGAGAAGATCGCCGCCAAGCCCGACATCAAGGTCGTGGCCTCGCAGACCGGTGACTTCACGCGCTCCGGTGGCAAGCAGGTCATGGAGGCGTTCCTGAAGTCCCAGCCGAAGATCGACGTGGTGTACGCGCACAACGACGACATGGGCCTGGGCGCGATCGAGGCCATCAAGGCCGCGGGCAAGGTGCCCGGCAAGGACATCAAGATCATCACCGTGGACGCGGTGAAGGACGGCATGACGGCGCTCGCCAACGGCGAGATCAACTTCATCGTCGAGTGCAACCCGTTGCTGGGCAAGCAGCTGATGGACCTCGCGAAGAAGGTCGTCGCCGGTGAGGACGTGCCGGCGCGGGTCGTGACCGAGGAGGGCACGTTCACCCAGGAGCAGGCGAAGACCGCCCTGCCCCAGCGCCAGTACTGAGTTCACCCCGCAGCCCCGCGGAGCCCGTCACCCGGCGCATCCGGTGGCGGGCCCCGCGGCCCACCGACGAAGGCCAGAGCCCATGACCGAGTCACCGCCACCTGTCGTGCGGATGCGGGGCATCAGTCTCGCGTTTCCCGGCGTGAAGGCGTTGCAGGACGTCGACTTCCGGCTGTTCCCCGGCGAAGTGCACGCTCTCATGGGCGAGAACGGCGCCGGGAAGTCCACCCTCATCAAGACCCTGACCGGCGTGCACCGCCCGGACAGCGGGCAGGTCTCGCTCGCGGGTGCCGACGTGGCGTTCTCCTCCCCCGGCGAAGCGCAGCAGGCCGGGATCAGCACGGTGTACCAGGAGGTCAACCTCTGCGCGAACCTCACGGTCGCGGAGAACATCCTCCTGGGTCGTGAGCCCCGGCGGTTCGGCGGCGTCGACTTCCGCGCCATGCGCAAGCGCGCCGCGGAGGTGCTGGCGCGCATCGGCGTGCACATCGACCCGGCGTCGAGCCTCGGCGAGCACCCGATCGCCGTGCAGCAGCTGGTCGCGATCGCCCGCGCCATCGCGGTCGACTGCCGCGTGCTCGTGCTCGACGAACCGACGTCCAGCCTGGACGCCGGTGAGGTCGCCGAGCTGTTCCGGATCATGCGCGTGCTGCGCGACGAGGGCGTCGCGATCCTGTTCGTGTCGCACTTCCTCGACCAGGTCTACGAGATCTCCGACCGGATGACGGTGCTGCGCAACGGAACCCTCGTCGGCGAGCACCTCACCGCGGAGGTCGACCGGCGGACGCTCATCGCGCAGATGATCGGCCGCGACCTGGGCGCGCTGGAGGCGATCGAGGACGCGGCGGAGAAGCGCAAGACCCGTGGTCCCGTGCTGGTGCAGGCAGCCGGTCTCGGCAGGAAGGGCGCGATCGAGCCGTTCGACCTCGACATCCGCGCGGGCGAGGTCGTCGGCCTGGCCGGTCTGCTCGGCTCCGGCCGCACCGAACTGGCCCGGCTGCTCTTCGGCGCCGACCGCGCCGACTCGGGCAGGTTGCTCGTGGACGGCGCGCCGCTGCGCCTGCGCGGACCGCGGTCGGCGATCGCGGCCGGCATCGCGTTCAGCTCCGAGGACCGCAAGGGCGAGGGACTGGTCGCGGACCTGTCGATCCGCGACAACCTGGTGCTCGCGATGCAGGCGGCGAGGGGCTGGACCCGGCCGCTGTCGCGCAGGACGAAGGACCAGCTGGTCGAGAAGTACCTGAAGGCGCTGGACATCCGTCCCGCGAACCCGGACGCGCTGGTGCGCACCCTGTCGGGCGGCAACCAGCAGAAGGTCCTGCTGGCGCGCTGGCTCGTCACCGAACCGCGGCTGCTGATCCTCGACGAACCGACGCGCGGCATCGACATCGGCGCCAAGGCGCAGATCCAGCAGCTCGTCACGACTCTGGCCGCCGAGGGCACCGCGGTGCTGTTCATCTCGGCGGAGCTGGAGGAGGTCGTGCGCATCGCGGACCGGATCGTGGTGCTGCGGGACCGGCGCAAGATCGCGGAGCTGGACGGGTCGGTGACCGGCGTGGACGAGGTGGTCGAGCTGATCGCGGGCGGAGCCGCGCCGGAACCCGAGAAGGTGGTGTCGTGAGCACGCCGAGCGAGGCCACCGGGCAGCACGCCGGAGAGACCGCCGCCCACGAGAACCGAGGCGCCTTCCACCGCGCCGTCACCCGCCCTCACGCCCACCGCGGCGAACCCGTTCCCGAGAAGGTGGTGTCGTGAAGAACCGGCTCATTTGGCCGCTGGTCGCACTCGCGGCCCTGCTCCTGCTCAACCTCGTCGTGACGCCGTCGTTCTTCGCGTTGCGCATCCAGGACGGCGCCCTCTACGGCGGTCTGGTCGACGTGCTGAAGAACGGCGCGCCGACCCTGCTGATCGCGCTCGGCATGACGCTGGTGATCGCGACGCGGGGCATCGACCTGTCCGTCGGCGCGGTCGCGGCCATCGCGGGCGCGGTCACGTGTGTCCACATCGGAACGTCCGACAGCGCCGGCACGGCGTTCGCGGGCATGGCGATGGCGCTGGTGCTCTGCGCCCTGCTGGGGCTGTGGAACGGGTTCCTGGTGGCGGGGATGGGCATCCAGCCGATCATCGCGACCCTGGTGCTGATGACGGCGGGTCGCGGCATCGCGATGCTCGTGACCGAGGGGCAGATCGTCACGGTCAACAACTCCGCCTTCAAGCAGGTCGGCGCCGGGTTCGTGGTGCTGCCGGTCGCGATCCTGATCAGCCTGCTCGTGCTCGGCCTCGTGGCGTTCGTGACCCGCCGGACCGCGCTGGGCATGCTGATCGAGTCGGTCGGCGTGAACCCCGAGGCGTCGCGGCTGGCCGGGGTGCGGTCCCGCACGATCATCTGGACCGTCTACGTCTTCGCCGCGGTGTGCGCGGGCATCGCCGGGCTGATGATCAGCTCGAACGTCAGCGCGGCCGACGCCAACAACGCCGGGTTGTGGATCGAGATGGACGCGATCCTCGCGGTCGTCATCGGCGGCACCTCGCTCGCGGGCGGCCGGTACTCGCTCACCGGGACGCTGCTCGGCGCGCTGATCATCCAGACCCTCA
Source organism: Lentzea sp. CC55 (assembly GCF_021056325.1). Lineage (NCBI taxonomy): Bacteria > Bacillati > Actinomycetota > Actinomycetes > Pseudonocardiales > Pseudonocardiaceae > Lentzea > Lentzea sp. CC55. The sequence continues at coordinate 47,728 of NZ_JAJCXE010000045.1, forward strand.
CCACGACCGTCTACACGATCGGCGTCGCCCCCGAGGTGACGCTGGTGTTCAAGGCGATCGTCGTCATCGCCGTGTGCCTGGTCCAGGCGCCGAAGGCCCGTGCCGCACTGAGCTTCCGGAAGGTGGCCGTCCCATCATGACCGCTCTCGCGCAACGGGTGCCGTCGCGGTTCCTGCCGGTGCTCGCGACCGTCGTCCTCTTCGTGCTCGCGTTCGGCGTCGGGTCGGCGCGCTACGACGGGTTCGCGTCGGGCCAGGTCGTCGCGAACCTGTTCATCGACAACGCCTTCCTGATCGTGCTCGCGGCCGGCATGACGTTCGTGATCCTCAGCGGCGGCATCGACCTGTCCGTCGGGTCGGTCGTCGCGCTGTCCACGATGGTCACGGCGTCGGGTCTGCAGGCGGGGTGGCCGGTGCCGCTCGTCATCGTCGCCGTGCTGCTGATCGGCTCGACGCTGGGCCTGCTGATGGGGCTGGTGATCCACAAGTTCGACATCCAGCCGTTCATCGTCACGCTCGCCGGCATGTTCCTCGCCCGCGGGTTGTGCTTCCTGATCAGCGTCGAGTCGGTGTCCATCAAGGACAAGACCTTCCGCACCGTCGCCACGGCCGCGATCGAGCTCCCCGGCGGCGTCACGATCACCTACAACGTCGTGATCGCGCTGCTGGTCGTCGCCGCCGCGATGTACGTGCTGCACCGCACGCGGTTCGGCCGCACGGTCTACGCGGTCGGCGGCAACGAGTCGTCCGCGCTGCTGATGGGACTGCCGACCACCCGCGTCAAGGTGGGCGTCTACGTCATCAGCGGTCTCTGCTCGTCGCTGGCGGGTCTGCTGTTCAGCCTCTACATGCTCTCCGGCTACGGCCTGCACGCGGTCGGCATGGAACTCGACGCCATCGCGGCCGTCGTCATCGGCGGTACGCTGCTGGCGGGCGGGGTGGGCTACGTGCTCGGCGGACTGGCCGGGGTGCTGGTGCTCGGCACGATCCAGACGCTGATCTCGTTCCAGGGCACGCTCAGCTCGTGGTGGACGAAGATCGTGATCGGCGTGCTGCTGCTGGTGTTCATCGCGGTGCAACGGACTATGGTCCGGCGGTGAGACGTACTCGCCCACTGCTGTTCGTCCTGGCCGCGGTACTGGTGGCGGTCGTCGGCGTGGTGGTGCTGCGAGATCCGGAAGGCGTCGTGGGCACGCCGGTGGCCGGTCCGGCCGCCGCCGTGCCCACGACCACCCCACCACCCCCGAGCACCACGACAGCGGCACCGGCGACGACGACCACCACCAGCCGGGCGACGACGACACCGGCCGGGAAGATCAAAGCGGGCGAGCCGCGCCAGGGCGTGGCGACGTTCTACGACTCCGACGGCGGCGGGGCGTGCTCCTACGACCCCGGCCCCGACCCGCTGACCGCCGCGATGAACGTGGCGGACTACGAGAACTCCGCCGCGTGCGGTGCGCACCTCCTCGTGCAGGCGGCCGGAGGCAAGAGCATCACCGTGCGGGTCACCAACCTCTGCCCGGCGCCGTGCCGCCCGGGTCAGCTGGACCTGAGCGCCGAGGCGTTCGCGGTGCTCGCCCCGCCGGTGCGGGGCGAGATCCCGGTGACCTGGACCCTCGTCAGCCCGGAGACGTCCAAGACCATCTCCCTGCGCTACAAGTCCGGGTCGAGCCAGTACTGGTGCGGCATCCAGGTCCTCGACCACCGCAACCCGGTGGCACGGCTCGAGGTGCAGGCCGGCGGTCAGTGGCGGCCACTGCCCCGCGCCGAGTACAACTACTTCCTCTCCGAGAACGGCGCCGGCTGCGGCGGGCCGGTCGCGATCACCGACCTGCACGGCGAACGCCTGGTCGTGGACGCGCTGCCGGTCCGGCCCGGTGCTGTGCAGGCCACGAAGGCGCAATTCCGCCGCGCCGGGGAATGAGACCGGCACCATCGAGGGTGTCTCGGCCCTCGGCAGGCCGATCGGTCGGATAGTTGCAACCGCGCTGTCCGGCCACGACTGCGAGGCCGTTGTCTACACCTTGCTCGCCACCACCATGTAGTTCTCGGCCTCAGGGTTGAACGTGTTCATATCCGTCCGGAGTCCGACCCGGTGCAACTCGACTTCGAGTTCTTCGTACCGGTAGGGCCAGCTCGACAGCAGCTCCGAGCGGGCAAGAACCGACCCAGCCGGATCCACTTGCGCGACCGCGATCTCGATGTGGTGCTCGTCCTCCCAGTTCGGCGCGATGTCCCAGCGGTAGACCACGACGGCATCACGACCGTTCCGATGGACGAGCCGGTCGCTGATGTCCAGCCGGGAACCTCTGGCCCTGACGAGTTCCCACGTGCGGGAGGTGAGTACCAAGCGCCCGCCACGGCGCAGAAGCCGTGACATCGACTCCAGAGCAGCAGCCCTGCCCCGCGCGCCCTCGGCATGGTGCAGCGAGTTGCCAACGCAGAACACCATGTCGAAGGTGCCGTCATCGAAATGGTCGGGCAACTCCTGCCAGTCCGCCCGCACCGTCCGGACGGACGCCCCGAACTCCTCGGACAACTCCGCAGTCCGGCGAACCATCGCTTCGCTGGCGTCAGTTGCGACAACGTGCATGCCACGACCGGCGAGGCCGACCGCCAACTGTCCGGTCCCGCACGAACAATCGAGGACGTGAGCGTTCGACGGCAGGAGGCTGAGGACGTCGTCGAACGACGCAGCGAACTCGGCCGGAGTCAGCTTCGCATCCGAGATGAGCCACTCGTACACCTCGGCAAGCGCGTTATAGCCACTCACACCTACTACCTCCGTCACGCGGCAGACTCACGGTGGCCATCAGTAGATCAGCGGGGCAAGTCGGTCACCATTGGTTTTCGCAGGGCAACGCGTCCGCGCATGAGCAGGGCTTTCTCCCAACGTCTCGGGCGTGGGCGTACTGGCCGGTTCGCTTGAGATGCGTACCCAACTGGTCGAGGGCTCTGGCGCGACCGCAGGTATCGCCGTGCGCCAGATGCAGCGCGATGGATCTTTCGAACGCCGCCTCAGCCGAGTCGGACAGTCCCAGGTCGGACAAGGTCCGGCCGAGCTCGGCACAGGTCCACGCCTCGGAGGGCCGGTCGCGATCACCGACCTGCACGGCGAACGCCTGGTCGTGGACGCGCTGCCGGTCCGGCCCGGCGCCGTGCAGGCCACGAAGGCGCAGTTCCGCCGCGCTGGGGAATGAGACCGGCGCGGATTTCGTTGATCGCCGACATGGCAGACGTGGCACTCAGCCCGACCGAGTGGGTGCAGGACCAGACCAAGCAGATCCTCGAGACCGGCACCACCGAGGGCGTCCTGGTCTTCGGCAGGCCGATCGTGCTCCTGACCGTGCGCGGGGCGAAGAGCGGCAAGCTCCGCTACACGCCGGTCATGCGCGTGGAGCACGACGGCAGCTACGCGGTCGTGGCGTCCAAGGGCGGCGCTCCCGAGCACCCGACCTGGTACCACAACATCAAGGCCCACCCGGAGATCGTCCTGCAGGACGGCACCGAGGTGAAGGAGTACACCGCCCGCGAGGTCGACGGTGCCGAGCGCGCCGAGTGGTGGGAACGGGCCGTGGCGGCCTTCTCCAACTACGCGGAGTACCAGGAGAAGACCGACCGGACGATCCCGCTGTTCGTGCTCGACCCGAAGTAGCCGTCACCAGCGCAGGGGAAGCGCGGCGAGGTACTCGCCGAGCTTCCCCGCGATCAACCGGTGGTCGCGCGTCGAGAAGTGCCAGTCGCAGCCCAGCCGGTCGAGCGCCGGGTCGGCGTAGTTCCAGAGCCGCACGCGCTGGTCACCGCTCTCCTGCACGACCTCCCGGGCGGCGTCGGCGAACGTGCCGGTGGCCTCGGGAACGCTCACCACGATCGTGGTCGCGGTGCCGTACCTGGTCCGCAGCTTGGCGAGGAAGCCCTGGTAGGCCGCTTTCCAGTCGGTCACCAGGGTGTCCGGCGTCCACGGCTCGCCTGGGTTGAGCGGGGTGGAGAAGTCGTTGGTGCCGAGGCCCACGACGACCACCTGCGGTCTCCACGACGCGGGCTTGCGCCACACGTCGCCTTCGACGTTCAGCAACGCCCGGTCGTAGTAGGTGCGGTAGCTGGTCCCGGCGGAGTGGCCGTTGTAGTTGCGCACCACGCCGAGGCCCGAGAAGGCGTTGACCTGGTAGTCGGCGTTCAGCGCGCGGGCGGTGAGCGCGCCGAAGCTCAGGTCGGTGTTGGTGTTGCGGGTGACGCCGCCGTTCGTTGAGCAGTCGCGGGTGGTCGAGAGGTTGCCGTAGCCCGCGGTCAGGGAGTCGCCGACGAACTCGATCTGCCGGGTGCGCGGAGCCGGTTTCGCGAGCACCGCCCCGTCCGCCACGAACCCGCCGAACCACCCCGCGGCCCAGGGGCTCTCGGTGCGCTTGACCAAGCGGACGCGGTGCACGCCGTCGGGCAGACCGCGGACCCAGTGCGTGGTGCGGCCCGGTGTCACGAGCGACGCCACGGTCCTCCCGTCGACCTGCACGTCGTAGTCGTTCACCGAGTCGTCGAGGACGACCCCGACGCTCGTGCCGCGGAACCTCCCCTCGAAGTAGACGCCGGGCCACGTGTACTGGCCCGCCGCGGTGACGCGGCCCGCGGTGTGCGCCTGCGGGAGAACCCATGCGGTCGCCGGCGCTGCCGGCACCACCAGGGCCGCCACCGCGACGAGAACTGCCACTGTCCTGCGTGATCCGTTCATGAACCCTCGCAATCAGTTGAGCGGCCGGTAGTCGAACCAGTCGAAGCGGACGGTGCCCTCGGCCGCGTACAGGCCGATGACGCGTCCGGTGAAACCACCCGCGACCTCGGTCGACAGGTACTTGCCGTCGAGCGCGGCCAGGACGGTGAGGTCCGGGTCCTCAATGCCGAACGACAACGTGTCGGGACCGGACCGCGCGTCCCGCGGTGTGCGGTTCTCGTCCACCCGCACCACCAGCACGACCGGACCACCGGGCGCGGGCCGGGACGCGACGACGGTGCTCAGCGGGCCGATCCGGGCGAGCACCCTGATCTCGCCGGACGCGACCTCGATCTCGTAGTGGTGCTCCTCGTCGAGCCGGACCGCGAGGCCACCGCGGCCGTCCGCGGGGTCCACCAGCGTGCGGACGAGGCAGGACAGGTGCTGCTGGCGCCGTCCGGCGAACACGACCGCGGGATCGTCCATTCCGGACCCGCGGGCGCGCAGCGTGAGCCAGCCGGGGCGTTCCCGCGCCGTGCACCACCGCTCGTCGCGGTCGCGCAGGGAGATCCACGACGGCCGCAGCGCGCCGGAGTCGAAGTCGTCCCGGTCGGGTTCCGCCGAGGCGGGGCCGGGCACGAGCTCCCCGACGACGGGCCAGCCGCCGGTGAAGGTGACGGGCGCCAGGAAGGTCTCCCGGCCGAGGACGTGCCAGCCGGGGGTGCCGCCACCGGGTCGCACGCCGAGCAGCACCATCCACCACGACCCGTCCGGCGCCTGCACGAGGTCCGCGTGGCCGGTGTTCTGCACGGGGTCGTCGACGCCGCGGCGGGACAGGACCGGGTTGGCGGGACAGGGTTCGAACGGGCCGGTGGGCGACTGCGCGCGGGCGACGGAGACGGCGTGGCCGCGTTCGGTGCCGCCCTCGGCGATCAGCAGGTACCAGTGGTCGCCGATCCGGTACAGGTGCGGCGCTTCCGGGGCCTTGGCGCCGGGCGTGCCGGACCACAGCCGCCGGCGCCCGCCGAACGTCTCACCGGTGGCGGGGTCGATCCGGTACTGCCCCACGCCCGCGACCGTGCACCAGCAGTTCCCGTCGTCGTCCCAGGCGAGGTCCGGGTCGATGCCCTCCACGCCGGGCAGCCGGACCGGGTCCGACCACGGCCCCGCCGGGTCGGTGGCGGTGAAGACCACGTTGCCGCCGCCGTCGCTCACGTTCGTGACGATCAGCCAGAACCGGCCGTCGTGGTGGCGCAGCGTCGGCGCGTAGATCCCCGCCGACGACGAGGCGGAGGTGAGGACCAGCTGGCTCGGGCGCTCCAGCGCGTTGCCGATCTGCTCCCAGTGCCGCAGGTCCGTGCTGTGGAAGACCGGGATGCCGGGGAAGTACTCGAAGCTGGAGCACGCCAGGTAGTAGTCGTCCCCGGCGCGGCACACGCTCGGGTCGGGGTGCATCCCCGGGACCACCGGCTTCACGGCTGCCGTCCTTCCCGCACCACGACACATCCCCCGGCCGGCAGTGCGTCCACCCTCCTCCTGGTGAGCAGGTCGAGGGCGGGCCTGGGCAGCGACACGGGCTCGGCGCGGTGGTTGAGCAGGAAGTGCCAGCGGTGCCGTTCCCCGGTGCGGGTGACGGCCTCGACGCCGGGAGGCAGTCCCGGCAGCACCGGGCGGACTCCGGCGACGTCCAGCAGCTCGCCGACCAGCGCCGCGTAGTCCACGGCGTCGAGGCGGGTGGACAGGTACCAGGCGGTGCGCTTCCTGGTCAGTGCGGGAGATCCGTCGAGCACGCCGTGCGTGTACGAGGCGACCGCCACGGCGCCCTCCAGCCGGATCGACTCGCTCCAGGCGGTGCCGTGCGAGCCGTCGGACAACGTGATCCGCTCGTCGCGGCCCAACGGCCGGTGCTCCTCGACCCGGATGCCGAGCGCCTCCCGCAGGGGTGCGGCCGGGTAGCCGCCGAGCCGGGCGTGCAGGCGGCTGTCGACGACCCCGCCGAAGTGCTGCACCAGCACCGTCCCGCCCTTCGCGGCGAACCGGCGCAGGTTCTCCGCTCCTTCGTCGGACAGCAGGTACAGCGCCGGGGCCAGCACCAGCCGGTAGCGGCTCAGGTCGGCCTCCGGGTGCGCGAAGTCGGCCACCACGCCCGCGTCCCACAGCGCCCGGTGAGCGCGGCGCAGTGCCGGGTGGTAGTCCAGTTCGGACGAGGGCAGGCCGTCGGAGTTCAACGCCCACCAGGCGTCCGAGTCGTGCAGCACGGCCGCCGACGCCGTCACGACCGACCCCGCCACCTCGGCCAGCCGGGCGAGGGCCGCACCGGTCTGTTTGACCTCGCGGAAGATCCGGCTGTCCGGTCCGGCGTGCGGGACCATCGCCGAGTGCCACTGCTCGGCGCCGGCCCGCGACTGGCGCCACTGGAAGAACAGCGCCCCCTCCGAGCCGCGCGCGACGTGCCCGAGCGAGTGCCGCAGCACCTCCCCCGGTTCCTTGGCCAGCACCCGGTCACCGGCGTGGACCGTGCTGGTCCCCTGTTCCATCAGCAGCCACGGCCTGCCCCCGGCGAACGACCGCGCGCGGTCCGCGGCGAACGCGACGTCGGCCGCGGCGTCGACACCGGGCGCGTCCGGGTAGTGGTCGACGGCCACCACGTCGACCTCGCGGCCGAGCGCCCACAGGTCGACGTTCTGGTAGCCCGGCAGCATCAGGTTCGTCGTCACCGGCCGGTCGCTGGCCGCGCGGATCGCGTCCCGCTGCTCCCGGTACGCGGCGATCACCTCGTCGGAGAAGAACCGGCTGAAGTCCAGCGACTGACCGGGGTTGCGGTGCCACTGGGTCGCGCGCGGTGGCAGGACCTGCTCCCAGTCGGTGTAGCGCTGGCTCCAGAACGCCGTTCCCCACGCCTCGTTCAACGCGTCGAGCGAGCCGTGCCGCGCCCGCAGCCACACCCGGAACGCGGCGGCGGTGTGCGAGCACCAGCACAACGTCGCGTACTCGTTGTGCACGTGCCACAACGCCACCGCCGGGTGGTCGCCGTAGCGTTCCGCGAGCGCCGAGGCGACGGCGCGGGCGGCAGCGCGGTAGGCGGGCGCGGTGAGGCAGTAGGTGTCGCGGCTGCCGTGCACGAGCCGGACGCCGTCCGGAGTGGTCGGCAGGGCGTCGGGGTGCGCGAGGGTGAACCACGGCGGCGGCGAGGCGGTCGGGGTGGCGAGGTCGACCGCGACACCGTTGGCGTGCAGCCGGTCGAGGTGCGCGTCGAGCCAGGCGAAGTCGTAACGCCCCTCCTCGGGTTCGAGCAACGCCCACGAGAAGACACCGACCGTGGCCAGGTTGACCCCGGCCTCGCGCATCAGCGCGTCGTCCTCCTTCCACACCTCCTCGTCCCACTGCTCCGGGTTGTAGTCGCCCCCGAACGCCAGGCCTCCCAGCCGTCGCGTGATCACGACTCGTCCCGCACGGGCAGCCTGGCGTCGTCGCGCAGGAACAACGGGATCCGCTCGATCGGTGCCGCGGCCACCACCGCCTGCCCGCCGGCGTGCTCCTCACCGGTCCACGCGTCGGTCCACCGCGCACCGGCGGGCAGCCACACCTCCCGGTGTGCGGCGCCCGCCTCGGTCACCGGGGCGACGAGCAGGTCGGGACCGAGCAGGAAGGCGTCCTCGACCCGCCACGCCTCCAAGTCGCCGGGGAACTCGAGGAACACCGGGCGCATCGGCGGGAGACCGGTCCGCGAGGTCACCCGCATCTGCTCCATCACGTAGGGGCGCAAGCGTTCGCGCAGGCGCAGGTGCGCGGCGAGGATCTCGTAGGCCTCCTCGCCGTAGGACCAGACCTCGTTGGGCAGACCGCTCATGCCGGGCTCCAGCACCTGTTCGGCGCCGCGGAACCCGTGCAGCCGGAACAGCGGGCAGAACGTGCCGTACTGGAACCACCGCACCAGCACCTCGCGGTAGGCGGGATCGCCGGGGTCGCCGCCGTGGAACCCGCCGATGTCCGTGGTCCACCACGGGATGCCGGACAGCATCACGTTGAGCCCGGCCTTGATCTGCGTGCGCAGCGTGGCGAAGTCCGTGCCGATGTCACCGGACCACAGTGCCGCGCCGTACCGCTGCGCGCCCGCCCACGACGAGCGGTTGAGCGAGATGACCTCGGTCTCCCCCGCCGCCCGGAGTCCGTCGTGGACGGTGCGGGCGTTCTCGCGCGGGTAGAGGTTGCCGACCTCCAGGCCGGGACCGGCGTGGTAGCGCAGGTTGTACTGGTTGCCGGGCTTGATCTCGGGTTCGCCCGCGTCCAGCCAGAACACCTTCACGCCGAGGTCGTGGTAGCCGCGCCGGAGGCGTTCCCAGACGTAGTCGCGCGCCTCGGGGTTCGTGGCGTCGTAGAACGCGACCTGGGCGGAGTAGGCGCCGAGTCCCTTGTCCGGCCAGTCGGCGTGCGCCATCGGGCCGAACTCGGTGCCGATCAGCAGGCCCTGGTTGAGCATCGGGTGGTAGTTCTCGCTGGCGGGGCTCACCGACGGCCAGACCGACACCATCAGCTTGACGCCCATCTCGTCCAGCTCGCGGACCATCGCGGCGGGATCGGGCCACTCGGCGGGGTCGAACCGCCAGTCGCCGAGGTGCGTCCAGTGGAAGAAGTCGCAGACGATCACGGACAGAGGCAGGCCGCGCCGCCGGTACTCGCGGGCGACCTCCAGCAGCTCGTCCTGGGTGCGGTAGCGCAGCTTGCACTGCCAGAAACCGGAGGCCCATCCGGGAAGCTCCGGCGAGTGCCCCGTGACGGCGGCATAGCGGCGCAGCACGTCGGCCGGTGCGCCGGCGGTGATCCAGTAGTCGATCTGACGGGCGCTGTCGGCCACCCAGCGCGTGCCGGTCTCGGCCAGTTCCACGCGGCCGATCGCGGGCGAGTTCCACAGCAGCCCGTAGCCGCGGTCGGAGATCAGCAACGGGATGGAGACCTCGGCGTTGCGCTGCACGAGGTCGATGACCGCGCCCTTCTGGTCCAGCAAGCCGTGGGTGTGCTGACCGAGGCCGAAGAGCTTCTCGCCCCGGTAGGCGCGGAAGCGCTGTTCGAGCCGGTGGTGGCCGTTGCCGGTGGCGGTGGCCAGCCGCGGTCCCGGCCACCAGAAGTGCGCGGGTTCCTCGGCCAGCAGCTCGGTGCCGTCCTCGGTCCTGCCGAACGTCAGCCGTCCCGCCGACGGCCACAGCTCGGGCGTGAGCGCGCCTTCGGTCCCCGCGTCGATCCGCACGGTCAGCGCGCCGCTCACGAGCGTCGCGTGGTGCTCGGACACCTTGACGCGCACCTCGCCGGGCGGCGGGGTGGCGAGCAACGCGCCGGGGAGGTCGTCGAGCAACGGCCCGGCGGGGCTCACCCGGACGCGGACGGCGTCGGGACCCCAGGCCTCGACGCGGAGGGTCTCGCCCTTGGCACGCCACTCGAGCGCCGTGCCGAGGTCTCGGAAGTACGGGGACATGCGGAACTCCTCGCGTGGCGTGGGTGAGCTCAGGGCAGGCGCGGCGCGGGTCCCGTGCTGTCGCGCACGGTCAGGACGGGGGTGAGCAGGACGCGGTCGTCGACGGGCCGGCCCCCGTCGTTCGCCGCGGCGAGCCGGCGCATGATCTGCTCGACGGCGACCCGGCCGAGGTCCTGCGCCGACCCGGTCACGGCCGTGAGCCGCGGCGCGAACTGCTCGGCGAGCTGGTCCTGGCAGAGCGCGACCACGGAGGCGTCCTCGGGAACGGTGCGCCCGCTGGTGCGCAGCAGGCTGAGCAGCGGCCCGATCGCGCCCTCGTTCTGCACCACGAACCCCGTGGTGCGGGGACGGTCGGCGAGGACGCGGGCGAGCGTGCCCGCCGTGCTCTCGTAGGTGCCTTCGCAGGTCCGGTGCAGGAACCGCAGGCCGCGTTCCTCGGCCTGCGAGCGGAATCCCGCGATCGTGCGCTCGGCGTAGCCCGCGTGCCGGTGGTAGACCCCGGAGCCGTAGCCGATGAAGGCGACGTCGCGGTGCCCGAGGTCGGCGAGGTGGTTCGCGCACAACGCCCCGGCGGCGGCGAAGTCGTGGTCCACGCAGGACAGCCCGCGGGCGTCGTCCGCGAGGCCGATGAGCGCGGCCTGGGTGCCCTGCGCCCGCAGCACCGGGATGCGTTCGTCGTCCAGCTCGACGTCCATCAGGACCAGGCCGTCGGCGAGGCCGCTGGCGCCGATCCTGCGGACCCCGTCCGGGCCCTCGTCGTTGGTGATCAGCAGGACGTCGTAGCCGTGCCGGCGGGCGGCCGTGGTCACCGCGATGGCGATCTCCATCATCACCGGCACGTAGACGTCCGTGCGCAGCGGCACCATCAGCGCGATGATGTGCGACCGCCTCGCGGCCAGCGCCCTCGCGCCCGCGTTGGGGTGGTAGCCGAGCTCGCGCACCGAGCTCTGCACCCGCGACCGGGTCTCCTCGGAGATGGCGCGCTTGCCGCTCAGCACGTAGCTGACGGTGCTGGACGACACGCCCGCGTGCCGGGCCACGTCGGCGATGGTCACCATGGTTCAGCCCTTGATCGCGCCGGTCAGGACGCCCGTGCGGAAGTGCTTCTGCACGAACGGGTAGACGATGAGCAGGGGCACGAGCGTCAGCACGACCACGGCCATCTGCAACGACAGCGGCGCGGTCTGCGAGAGCGCGTCGCCGAAGCCCTGGTTGACCGAGCCCGGCATGCCGTTGCCCCGGCTCACGTAGGTGTAGAGCACGTACTGCAACGGCCACTTCTCGCTGTCCGTCGGCAGGTAGAGCATCACGTTGAAGAACGAGTTCCAGTAGCCGACGCCGTAGAAGAGGGCGATGACGGCCGTGACGGCCCGCGAGGTCGGCAGGACGATCGACCACAGGATCCGCCAGTCCCCCGCGCCGTCGATCCGCGCCGCCTCGACCAGGTCGGCCGAGGTGCTCGAGTAGAAGGCACGCAGGATCAGGATGTTGAACACCGACACGGCGCTCGGCAGGACCAGGGACCACCACTGCCCGTACCCGCCGAGGCCCGTCACGACGAGGAACGTCGGGATCAGTCCGCCGTTGACGAACATCGTGACGATCAGCAGCGTCAGCAGGAAGCGGTGGGCGAACGACCGCGACCGCGAAAGGCCGTAGGCGCACAGGACCGAGACCACCATCGACACCAGCGTGCCGACGGCGGTGATGCCGAGGCTCACCAGCAGCGCGGTGCGCACGGTCCCGTCCTCGAGCATCACGCGGTAGGCGGCGGAGGTCAGCTCGTCCGGCCAGATCACCAGCCCGCCGGCGCGGTTCACCGAGCCCTGCGTGGACAGGCTGGTGACGACGACGATCCACAGCGGCACCAGCACCACCAGGAGCACCCCGCCGAGGGTCACGCCCTTGGCGGCCTCGCCGGCGGCGGTCGGGGGTTCCTCCCACGGTCGGCGCGCGTCGCGCCTGCGGCGCCGCGGTGGTCGCGGCGCGGTGGTGTGCTCTTCCGTCCGGGCGATCGTCAGCGTGTCGGTCATGCGCGGTACAACCCGTCTTCACCGAAGGCGTGCGCCAGCTTGTTCGCACCCCAGATGAGCAGCAGTGAGATGATGCTCTTGAACAGGCCCGCCGCCGCGCCGTAGCTGTAGTCGTTGGTGGCGATGCCGAAGTAGAACGCGAACGTGTCGAGCACGTCCGCCGTCTCGTGGCCGACCGCGTACCGCTGGATCAGGAACTGCTCGAAGCCGACGGTCAGCGCGTTCCCGAGGCGCAGCACCAGCATCAGCACGATCACGCCGCGCAGGCCGGGCAGGGTGATGTGCCACAACCGCCGCCAGCGCCCGGCGCCGTCGGCCGCGGCCGCCTCGTAGAGGTCGGTGTTGATGGCGGCGAGCGCGGCGAGGAACACGATGATCCCCCAGCCCGCCTCCTTCCAGATCACCTGCGAGGTCACCAGGAGCGCGAACGTGTCCGGGTTCGTCATGATGTCCCACGTGCCGATGTCGTGGGAGCGCAGGAACTGGTTGAGCACGCCCGCGCCGCCGAGCATCTGCTGGAAGATCGTGATCGCCAGCACCCACGAGAAGAAGTGCGGCAGGTACACCACGGACTGGATGAAGTTGCGGATCCGTTCGCTCAGCACGGAGTTGAGCAGCAGCGCCAGCGCGACCGGCACGGGGAAGAACAACACGAGCTGCACGAAGCTCAGGTACAGGGTGTTGCGCACCGCGCTCCAGAACAGCGGGTCGCCGAACAGCCGCTCGAACTGGTGGAGGCCCACCCACGCGCTGCCGGAGACGCCGGACAGCGGGTCGTACTCCTGGAACGCGGTGACGAGCCCGAACAGCGGCACGTAGTTGAACACCAGCAGCAGCACGACCGCCGGCAACGCCATCAGCACCAGCGAGCGGTCGCGGCGCAGCCTCACCCGCCAGTTCCGCCGCGCCGGCCGCAGGGCGGTCACTGCCCCGTGCCGTGCTTCTGGAGCACGTTCTCGTCCATCCACGCGATCAGCCGGTCACCACCACCGCTGCCCTTCCACGTGGCGACGGCGTCCTTGACGTCCTGCACCTTCTTCTTGCCGTGGTAGCAGTCCTTGACGGTGTCCATCACGGCCTGCGCGGCCTCGGCGGTGGCCTGCGCCTGCGGCATGCTGACGTTCATCCCCCAGAACACCGGCTTGGCGAGCGCCTTCACGTTGGCGGCCTGCCAGGCCGCGACGTCCTTCGTGACGTTGGGCGCGGTCTGGTTGCTGATCACCTGCGCCGGCGAGGCGAGGAACGGGTAGGTCTGCGCCTGCACCTCCTTGCGCCCGGCCTCGGTGGGCGTCGGCACGCCGCCCTCGGTGGTGAAGTGCGTTCCCTCGACGCCGAAGTTCACCATCGTGTACTCGGCGGACCCGAACGGTGCGGCGAGGTAGTTCGCGACGGCCAGGAGCTCCTCGACCTGCTCCGGTTTCAGGTTCGCGTTGAGGTAGCTGACGATGCTGGTGGCCGGGCCCATGTCGACGCGCGGGGCGCCCTTGCCGTCGGCGGTGAAGAAGTCGAACGCGCCGCGCCGGTAGGCAGGGTTCGCGGCGACGCCGTTCTGGTGGTCGGCGAGGTTCCACGCGCCCGTGCCGCCACCGGCGATCAGCACCTTGCCCGCGTAGAACCGGGTCGTGCCGGCCTGGTCGCCCGCCAGCGCGTCGGGGTGCACGTACCCCGCGGTGGCGAGCCGGTGCAGCCAGTCGAGCGCCTCGAACCACTCGTCGGTCTGGAAGAGGTGCACGAGCTTGCCGTTGTCCACCTTCCACTTCAGCGGCGCGCCGAAGGAGGTGTAGAGGTAGGTGTAGAGGTCGTCGAACGCCCAGACGCCCGCCTTCGCGTCGGTCAGCTCCTTGCCGAGGTTCATCAGGTCGTCGGCGGACTTCACCTGGTCCGCGGTGATTCCCCTGGCCTCCAGCACGTCGCGCCGGTAGAAGGTGGTGCCGGTGATCGCGAAGCCGGAGGAGAAGCTCGGGATGCCGTAGATCTTGTCGCCCCACGCCCCCGCCCGCCACGCGGCGGTGGGGATCGCGGCGAGGTTCGGGTACTTCTTGACGTTGTCGCCGGAGAGGTGCGGCGTGAGATCGGCGAGCTGGCTGCCGGCCAGGCCGCCGGTGTTGAAGTTCGGGTTCCACCAGGACGGCAGGGAGATCCAGTCGGGCAGCCGCTTCGCCGCGGTCATCGTCGAGACGATCGTGTTGTAGGTGTTGCCGTCGGCGGGCTTCATCTCCAGCCGGACACCCAGCGCCTTGTCCATGGCCTGGTAGAAGGCGTTGTCGGCGGGCGGGATGGTGCCCCACAGCGGAACGACGGCGGAGTACCTGCCGCCCTTGCCGGGCACGCCGGGCACGGTGGCGACGCGGTTCGCCGGGTAGGTGAGGAATCCGGGATCGGTCAGCGCGTCCGGGCCACCCGCGATCGACGCGATGTCCGGCTTGATCGAGCTGAGCGGCACGTGGGCGGGCAGGGCCGCGCGCAGGCCCGTCTCGGAGTTCACCCCTGCCCGCTGCGCCCCGCCGCCACCGCAGGCCGACAGCAGCGGTCCCGCCGCGGCGAGGGCGGCGGCTGTGGCGGCGGCGTTGAGGAAGCTTCTGCGGTTCAACTCGATGCCCATGGCGGAACCGATCCTTCGTCGTCGAAGTGTCGAAGCGCTTAAACAGATGTCGGCGAGGCTAGTGACGCACGTCTCGGGAAACAAGACCGTTGACAGCGGAAACGCGGTCATGCCAACGTCGAAACGCTTCGCTTACAGCACCGACCCAAGGGGTTGTCACGTGGGTTTCGAGCACGATCCCGGCGCCGATCGGCCGCCGTTTCGCGACCCGGCGCTGCCGACGCGCAAGCGCATCGACGACCTGCTCGGGCGACTTGCGCTCGACGAGCGGATCGCGATGCTGCACCAGTACTCGCCTGCCGTGCCGCGGCTCGGCGTCGCCGCGTTCCGCACCGGGACGGAGGCGTTGCACGGCGTCGCGTGGCTGGGCCCCGCCACCGTCTTCCCGCAGGCCGTCGGTCTCGGTGCCACGTGGGACCCCGAACTGGTGCGCCGCGTCGCCGAGGCCGTCTCCGTCGAGCTGCGGGCGTTCCACTACCACCGCTTCCCCGCCGTCGGAACGGGCCGCAACAGCCTGCAGGCGTGGGCACCGGTGCTGAACCTGCTGCGCGACCCCCGCTGGGGGCGCAACGAGGAGGGCTACTCCGAGGACCCGCTGCACACCGCGGAGCTCGGCACGGCGTTCTGCCGGGGGCTCGCGGGCGAGGACGACCGGTTCCTGCGCGCGGCCCCGGTGCTCAAGCACTTCCTGGCCTACAACAACGAGAACGACCGGTGCGTCACGTCGTCGGGCCTGCGCCCGCGCGTGCTGCACGAGTACGACCTCGCCGCGTTCCGCCCGGTGGTCGCCTCCGGCGCGGCGACCGGCGTGATGGCCGCCTACAACCTGGTCAACGGACGCCCGTGCCACGTCACCCCGTTGCTCGCGGACGAGCTGCGGCGCTGGACCGACCGGGAGCTCTTCGTGGTCAGCGACGCCGAGGCGCCGTCCAACCTGGTCTCGGAGGAGCACTACTTCGACGACCACGCCGAGTCGCACGCCGCCGCGCTCAAGGCGGGCATCGACAGCTTCACCGACCACGGCGAGGACAGCGCGACCCCGCTGGGCCGGCTGCGGGAAGCCCTGGAGCGCGGCCTGATCGACGAGTCCGATGTGGACCGCGCGGTGCGGCGGCAGCTGGAGGTCCGCTTCCGGCTCGGCGAGTTCGACCCGGACCTCGACCCGTACGCGGCCATCGGACCCGAGGTCATCGACTGCCAGGAGCACCGCGCCCTCGCCCTGCGCGCGGCGACCGAGTCGGTGGTGTTGTTGCGCAACAACGGTTTGCTTCCCCTTTCCGCGCCGAAGATCGCGGTGATCGGGCCGCTCGCCGACACGGTGTGCGAGGACTGGTACAGCGGCACGCTGCCGTACCAGGTCTCCGTCGCGAGTGGACTGAGGGCGGTGCACGACGGAGAGGTGACCGTCTCGGACGGTGCGGACCGGATCGCGCTGCGGTCGCGCACGAGCGGCGCGCTGCTGGGCAAGACGGCGTTCGACGTCGTCGACTGGGGCGACGGGGTGCTGACGCTGCGGTCGGCGGAGACCGGCCGGTACCTGAGCCTGCACGACACCGCGCTGGTGGCCGACCAGGAGCTGATCAAGAGCTGGGACGTCCGCGAGACGTTCCGCCTCGTGCCCGTCGAAGATTCCGTGCTGCTGCAGAACGTCCTGACAGGCCGGTACGCCGCCGTGGACCCGGTGGACGGGCGGGTGAGCGTCACGGCCGAGTCCGCGGACGCCGCCGAGCGCTGGGAACGCGAGGTGCTGCGCGACGGCACGGCGGAGGCGCTGGCCGCGGCGCTGGCGGCCGACGTCGCGGTGGTCGTCCTCGGCAACCACCCGCTGATCCACGGCCGGGAGACCGAGGACCGCGCCGGCATCGCGCTGCCCTTCCCGCAGGACGCGTTGCTGCGCGCGGTCGCCGCCGTGCGCCCGGACACCGTGCTGGTCGTGATGAGCAGCTACCCGTACGCCCTCGACTGGGCGGACGCGAACCTGCCCGCCGTGGTGTGGACCTCGCACGGGGGTCAGGAGACGGGCCGGGCGGTGGCCGCCGTCCTGCTCGGCGAGGCCGACCCCGCCGGACGGCTGCCGCAGACCTGGTACCGCGGTGACGACCCGTTGCCGCACCCGCTCGACTACGACGTCATCAAGGCGGGCTGGACCTACCAGTACCACCGCGCCGATCCCCTGTACCCGTTCGGCCACGGGCTCTCCTACGCGGAGTTCGAGCTCCACGACCTCGCCCTGTCGTCCGCCTCCCTGCCCCGGGACGGCGCGGTGGACGTGTCGGTCGCGGTGACCAACACCGGCGGGCGCGCGGGCAGCGAGGTCGTCCAGGTCTACGTCCGCGCGCTCGGCGCCCGGTACGAGGCGCCGCTGCTGCGGCTCGCCGGTTTCGGCAAGGTGTCGCTCGCTCCCGGCGGGAGCGAGGTGGTGACCGTCCGCCTGTCCGGGCAGCTCTCCCACTGGGACGTCGCGACCGGTGCGTTCACCGTCGATCCGGGCGACTACGAGGTGCTCGTCGCCCGTTCCGCCCGAGACGTCGTGCTGACCGCCCCTCTCACGGTCACCGGTCCCGCACCCGGACCGCGCCCCGGCGTCGGCCACCGCCTGCTCGCGGCCGACTTCGACGACCACGACCGCGCGACCCTCGTCGACGCCACCCGAACGGCCGGAGACGCCGTCACGCCGGCGGATCCGTCGACGCCCGCGACGCTGCTCTTCCGCTCCACCCACCTCGCGGGCGCGCACGCCGTCGAGGTCGAGGTGGCCGGCGAGGACGACGGCCGGCTGGAGTTCCGGTCCGGTTCCGCGCCGCTGGCGGCGATCGACGTCGCCGCCACGGGCGACCGCTACGCGTGGACCACGACGTCGCTCGCCCTGCCGGCACCGCTGGAAGGCGTCCACGACCTCCACGTCGTCCTGCACGGCGGCGTCCGGCTCGCCGCCTTCCGGTTCACGACCGGCTGAGTCACTCGGCGACCCTCAGCACCGGAGCGCTCCGCTGGGCGCTCCGGCACGCGAGCTTGGGCGGCAGCAACGTCAGCGCCGGTGGCTGGCGTCCGTTCAGCTTCGCCATCAGCAGGTCGACGGCCCGCCTGCCGAGCGCCTCCACCGGCAGCTGGACCGAGGTGAGCCGCAGCCGTTCGGCGAGCTCGTCGGGGCAGATCGCCACGACCGCGACGTCCTCGGGCACCCGCTTCCCGCTCGCCCGCAGGCAGTCCACCACCTGGCCCAGCACCGCCTCGTTCTGCACGACCAGCGCGGACATCCGCGGCAGCTCGCGCAGCAACGTGCTGACCACGGACAGCACGGAGTCGTGCCGCTGTTCGGCGGGCAGGGCGGTCGAGGCGACCCCCCGGCGCATGGCGGCGGCACCGAACCCCGCGAGAGTCCGTTGCGCGAAGCCGGTGTTGCGTTCGTAGACGATGCTCGGCGCGCCGAGGAAACCGATGCTGCGGTGTCCCAGGTCGGCGAGGTGGTCGACGCAGCGCGCGCCGGCGGCCTCGAAGTCCAGGTCGACGCAGGTGAGCCCCTTCAACGCCGTGGGGTGGCCGAGGAGCACGGACGGACGGCCGAGTTCGCGCAGCGCCGGGACCCGTTCGTCGTCGAGCTCCACGTCCATCACCAGGAACCCGTCGACCCTGCCGCCCCCCGCCAGCGCGCGCAGGCCCGCCGCGCCCTGGTCGGCGGTCACGAGCAGCACGTTCATGTCGTGGGCGCGGGCGGCGGTGACGACCGACGTCACGAACCGCATGACGACGGGCAGGTGCACGCCTTCGCGCAACGGCAGGACGAGAGCGAGGACGTCGGTCCTCCTGTGCATCGGCGCCAACGCATTCCCGTGCGGGCGATAACCGAGCAGCTGAATGCTTTCCCGCACTCGCACGCGGGTGTCCGCGGAAACCGCGCGTTTGCCCGTCAGCACGTAGGAAACCGTGCTCGGGGCAACACCCGCATGTTTCGCCACGTCCACAATGGTGACCACGCCGACACCTCCGGACCGCAACGAATCGAAGCGCTTCGACCGGTTCCAGAATGTGACACAGCCGAAACTGGGCAGTCAAGGAATTGCCCCGCGTTCGACGATTTCGACGACCGCGCCGTCGAAGGTCATCGGCGCGCTGGAGCGCCGGGGACGCCGGTGGCGGCACTACGATGATCGCCACCATCCGACGACAGGGGGCGGGCATGATCACGATCAAGGAGGTGGCCCGTCACGCTGGCGTGTCGATCAGCACCGTGTCCTACGTGCTCAGCGGGAAGCGCAGCATCTCGGAGGAGACGAAGCGCCGCGTCGAGCAGAGCATCGCGGCACTCGGCTACCACCCGAACGCCGGTGCCCGCGCGCTCGCCTCGAGCCGCTCCCACGTGATCGGTCTCGTCGTGCCGCTGCACTCGGACCAGAACCTGCCGGTCGTCATGCAGTTCGTGTCGGCGATCGTGGCGAGGGCGCGCGACCACGACTACGACGTGCTGCTGCTGACCAAGGAGGCCGGCCCCGGCGAGGCCCACCGCGTCACGGCCCGGTCGATGGCGGACGCGATCATCGTGATGGACGTCGAGAGCGCCGACCCGCGCGTCCCCGAGCTGCGCACCGTCGACGCGCCGGTGGTCCTGCTGGGAGTGCCGGACGACCACGAGGGCCTGAGCTGCGTCGACCTCGACTTCGCCGCCGCGGGCCGGCGGATGGTGGCGCACCTGGCGGACCTCGGCCACCGGTCGATCGCGCTGATCGGGTCGCCTCCCGCCGTGTACGAACGCGGCACCAGCTACGCCACCCGCCTGCTGGCCGGGTTCCAGCGGGAGACCACGAGGAGGAACCTGCCGGCGTCGGTGCACTCGTGCGCCCCCGGCTACGACTCGGTCACCGCGTGCCTCGACACCGTGCTGGACCCCGGCCGCGGGATCACCGGGCTGGTCGTGCACAACGAGGCGGTCCTCGCTCAGCTGGTGCTCGAGCTGCGGCGCCGTTCGCTCGACGTCCCGGCCGACCTGTCGGTGGTGACGCTGTGCCCGGACGACGTCGCCGTGAGCCTGCCGGTGCCGCTGACCTCGATCTCCGTGCCCGCGCAGGAGCTGGGCGCGATCGCCGTCGACATGGTCCTCTCCCGGCTCGCCAGGGACCAGGCACCGGAGGTACGCCTGCTCCAGCCGAGGCTCACCGACCGGGGCACCACGGCGGCCCGCTGACGGGAACGACCGCATTCGAACGGCGAGGTGGCCACCGGTCGTGCGAGGGCGTGACCGGCGGAGGCGACCCCGCGCCCGGGACCGCCTCCGCCCGCGGTCACCCCTCCCGACCGCGGTAGGTGAAGCTGCCGAAGTCCGCCCACGACGTGCTCGGCGCTCCGCCGCCGGTCGCGTAGAGTCCGATGTGGACTCCCGTGAACCCTCCGGCAGCCTGGGTGCTCAGCACCCGCCCGTCGAACGGCTCCCCCACCGGCGTCCACTCCCCGTCACCGGCGGCGACCAGTGCCCGGTGCTCCTGGCCGGTGGCCTCGAACCCCAGCCGCACGGGGCCTTCCGGAACGCGCACACCGGCCAGCTGTTCGTCGTGCCCATCGACGCGGAGCACGAGGGTGACCTCGCGTCCGGCACCGAGCATCAGCCGCACGTGGTGGTCGTTGTTCTGCAGCAGCACGAGACCCGCCGCCTCCGACGGTCCCGCCGGGGTGAAGTCGAGCTCGCAGGACGCGTGGAAGTCCTGGTGCTGCTGCCGCCGCAGGACGATGCTGGGCGTGACCGGATCGGTGACCTGCGCCGGGCGCACCGCGAGGCGGAGGTGGCCGGGGCGGTCGGTCAGCGACCAGAACACCTCGTCCGGCGTGCGCAGGAACATCCAGGCGGGGTCGAGCACCGGCGCGTCGAAGTCGTCGGTCGCCGCGGCCGCCGGCCACGGGTGGGCGGGCAGGTCCGGGACGTCGTAGCGCTCCTCGACCCGGCCGGTTCCCGGGCTGAACACCGGACCGCCCGCCTCCCACGACACCGGCACGAGGAACGTCTCGCGCCCCAGGTTGTCGCAGTAGCCGCCGTACGGCCGGGTCGCGAGCAGCACGGCGAACCACTGGCCGGTCTGCGTGCGGACGAGGTCCGCGTGCCCGGTCGCCGCGATCGGGTGGTCGCGGCCGAGGTGGCGGTGCGTGAGCAGCGGGTTGAGCCGGGAACCGGTGTACGGCCCGGTGACCTCGTCCGCCGTCGCCACGACCACCGAGTGCTCGAAGTCCGTGCCGCCCTCCGCGCACAGCAGCACGTACTTGCCGTCCACCCGGTACAGGTGGGGTGCTTCGAGCCAGACGGAGTCGCGCATCGCGCCGGTCCACAGCACGTGCTCGTCGCCCACCAGGTCGAGCCCCAGCGGGTCGAACTCGCGCAGCCACACCTCGGTCTGCCCCGGCCGGCCGCCGGGCACCTCGCGGGTCGCGGTCCACCACGCGCCGCCGTCGTCGTCGAAGAACAGCGACGGGTCGAACCCGTCCGCCTCCGGCAGCCACCGCGGCTCCGACCACTCCCCCGCCGGATCCGTCGCCGTCACGACGAAGTTGCCGCTCTTGGCCGTGCCGTCGACCAGCGTGCACACCACGTAGAACACGCCTTCGTGGTGGCGGATCGTCGGCGCGTACAGGCCGCCGGACGCGCGCACGCCCTGCAACGGCAGCTGCGACGGCCTGTCCAGCACGTGCCCGAGCAACCGCCAGTGCACCAGGTCCCTGCTGTGGTAGATCGGCAGGCCGGGGAAGTACTCGAAGGTCGACGTGACGAGGTAGAAGTCCGATCCCACCCGGCACACCGACGGATCGGGGTGCGAGCCAGGCAGGATCGGGTTCGTGAACTGTGCCAACTCAGACGCTCCCGCTACGGGTTGAGGCGCGCGTAGGCGGGCTTCGGAGCCAGGTTCTCGTCGAACAGGCATGCCGCGCCCTCACCGGGGAACACGTCCGGCACCCACGAGTGGCGGTCGGTGAAGCCCCACGTGGTGAACTCGACGCACCGGCGCACCGCGTGGCAGGCGTCCCACACCTGCTCGAAGTAGTCCGCCTGGTCCTCGAGCTTCTCCGGCGTCACCGGCAGAGGGATGCGCACATCCGCCTCGGTGATCGCGACGTCCAAGCCGAGCGCGGCGAACCGGGCGATGTTCTCCTTCATGCCGGACGGGAAGCCGTACATCAGCGACAGGTGCGCCTGGATCCCGACCCCGTGGATCGGCACGCCCTGGCGCTTCAACGACTTCACCAGCTCGTACATCGCGTCGCTCTTGGGGTTGAGCCCCTCGACGTTGTAGTCGTTGATGTAGAGCTTCGCCTTCGGGTCGGCGGCGTGCGCCCAGCGGAACGCGTCGGCGATGTAGCGGTCGCCGAGCTTCTCCTGGAACACCGTCGGCCTGCGGGTGCCGTCCTCGTTGAACGCCTCGTTCACGACGTCCCAGGCGCGGATCTTGCCGCGGTAGCGGCCCGCCTCGGTCCGGATGTGGTCCTTGACGACCTCGCGCAGCTCGGTCGCCTCCAGGCCGCCCACCCAGTCGGGGAGCTGGCTGTGCCAGATGAGCGTGTGCCCGCGGATCGACTTGCCGGTCCTGCGGGCGTAGTCGACGATCGCGTCCGCGCCGGACCAGTCGTACTGGCCGCGCACCGCCTCGACGGTGCCCCACTTCATCTCGTTCTCGGGCGTGACGCTGTCGAACTCGCGCGTCAGCACCTTCCGGTAGTCGGCTTCGGCGGCCAGGTGCTGGGCAGCCACCGCGCTGCCCACGTACCTGTTCGTGGTGTGCTTCAACGGTCCCGCGGCCGAGGCGGGCGCTGCCTGCGCCACCACCACGAGCACGGCCAGACCAACAGCCAATCGGGTTTTCACGATCATCCCTTCACTGAGCCGGTCAGTCCGCCGACCATCCGGCGTTCGGCGAGCACGAAGAACGTGAGCGCGGGGATCATGGACAGCGCGGTGAAGGCGAGCACCTTCGCGGTGTCCTGGGTGTGCTCGGACTGGAACATGGCCACGCCGAGCGGGAGCGTGAAGTTCGTGGAGTCGTTGAACACGAGCAAGGGCAACAGGTAGAAGTTCCAGCTGGTGACGAACGCGAGCACGGACACCGTGATCAGCGCCGGCCGCGAGAGCGGCAGCAGGATCCGCCAGAAGAAGCCGAGCTTGGCGGCACCGTCGAGCAGCGCCGCGTCCTCCAGCTCGCCGGGGATGGCGTGCATGAACGGCCGCAGGATCACGATCGTCACCGGCAGCGAGAACGCCGCCTCCGGGATCGCGACGCCGAGCGGGTTCTCGAGCATCCCCAGCTGGCGCAGCCACAGGTACAACGGCAGCGTCGCCACACCGAGCGGGAACAGCAGGCCGAGCGTGAAGAGCGTGTAGAAGCCCTCACGGCCCCGGAACCGGTAGCGGGACAACGCGAACGCCGCCATCGCACCGAGCACGACCGCGAGCGTCGTCGCGATGACCGCGATCAGCGCGCTGTTGCCGAGCAGCCGCCAGAACACCGGCGACGTGGCCACCTCCGCGTAGTTGTCCCACACGAACGGGCCGGGCAATCCCGCCGGCGACGCGTTGATCTGCGCCGTCGTGCGGAACCCGCCGAGCACCACGAACAGCAGAGGCACCACCGTCATGCCGATGACGGCGAACGCGGCGAGGTAGCCGATTGTGTTGCGACGTGTCATCTCAGCGCACCCCCGTCAAAGCGCCCTCGGTGTCCCGGCGCAGGGCGAACCGCTGGTAGAACAGCGCGAACACGAAGCAGATGATGAACAGGATCACGGCGACCGCACTGCCGAAGCCGAACTCGTAGCGCTTGAAACCGTGGTCGACGAGGTAGGTCGCCATCGTCGTGGACGCGTTGGCGGGGCCGCCGAGCGTCATGATCCAGACGAGGTCGAACAGCTGCAGCGACCCGATCACCGACAGGAAGATCCACACGCGGATCGTCGGTCCCAGCAACGGGAGCACGACGTGCCGCGTGATCTGCCAGGAGCTCGCGCCGTCGAGCGCGGCCGCCTCCCGCAGCTCGGCCGGCACGCCCTGCAGACCCGCGAGCAGCAGGATCACGCCGAACCCGATGTACTTCCAGGTGATCACGGCGAACAGCGTGTAGAGCACGATCGACTGGTCGGCGAGCCACAGCTGCACCAGCCCGCCCAGGCCCACGCCCCGCAGGACCTCGTCGACGAACCCGCCGGGCTGCAGCATCAGCAGCCAGATCACCGCGGTCACGGCCTCCGACAGCACGTACGGCGCGAACACCACCATGCGCAGGAAGGCCCGGCCGCGCAGCTTCCGGTTGAGCAGCATCGCGAGGCTGATGCTGAGCGGCAGCTGCACGACGATGGACAGCACCGCGATGATGAGGTTGTGCCCGATGGCGCCCTGGAAGACGTCACCGGAGAGGGCGTCGGCGTAGTTGTCCAGCCCCACGAAGTCCGTGAGCGGGCCGAAGCCGTTCCACGAGTAGAGGCTGTAGTACGCGGCGACGCCGATGGGGATCAGGACGAACCCGGTGAACAGCACCAGTGCCGGCGTCAGCAGCAGGGCGAGTTCGAGGCGGGTGCGGAGTCGGGACCGCCGCCGGGTGCCCCCGGCCGCTGGCGCGTGCGGCACGGGGGCGGTCGGCGGCCGCGTGGTGATCGCGGCACTCATCACTTGTTCCCGGCTGCTGCTTCACTCACCGATTTCACGATGGTGTCGGGTGTGCCCTGCCCCGCGAAGAAGTTCGCGATGGCGTCGTTGAGGGCCTGACCGACCTTGGTCGGGAACGCGGTGTCGAAGTAGAACTGCAGGTACGACGCCTTGGTCATGGCATCGGCGATCGTCTTGTGCGGCTCGCTCTTCAGCGCGGCCACACCGGCCGGGGTCACCGGCAGGCCGGAGTTGGTCTCGGCGAGGATCTTCTGCACGTCGTCGCCGACGAGGTGCCCGAGGAACTCCGCGCACGCCTTGGCCGCGCGGGTGGTGCACGAGAACCCGTCACCGCCGCCGAGCAGCACGCTCGGATCGCCCTGGCCGCCCGGCACGCTCGGGAACGGGAACCAGCCGATCTTCGAGCCGATCTCCTTGTCCTCGGTGAGCGCCTGCATCACGTCCGGGTTCCAGTCGCCCTGCAGCTCCATGGCCGCCTTGCCGTTGGCGACCAGACCCGCCGAGCTGCCCGCCCCCTGCTGAGCGGGCGTCCCGACGAACCCGTCCTGGAACGGTTTCGTGTCCAGGAAGCTCTTGAGGTTCTCCCCCGCCTTGGTGAAGCACGGGTCGGTCAGCTCGGTCTTCTCGACCGCCTTCTTCAGCGTGTCGACCGAGCACTGGCGCACCGCGAAGTACGCCCAGTAGAACGCGTCGGGCCAGCGGTCCTTGCCGCCGAGCGCGATCGGTACGACGCCCGCGGCCTTCAGCTTCGCGACGGCCGCGTTCAGCTCGTCCAAAGTGGTCGGTGTCGAGGTGACACCCGCGCTGGCGAAGACGTCCTTGCGGTACCAGAACCCGACCGCGTGCATCAGGTACGGCGCGCCGAGCTGCTTGCCGTTCACCTTCCAGCCGTCGGCGTTCTTGCCCAGCGGCCCGATCCAGCCGGACGAGGCCTGCGTGATGTCGGCGATCTTGCCGGACTTCATCTGGTCGGCGAGCGCGCCGCCGCCCCACTGCTGGAACAGGTCAGGTGGGGTGTTGCCCTGCAGTGCGAGCGGGACCTTGGTCTGGAACTGCTCGTTCTGCAGCGGTTCGATCGTGAACGAGGTGTTCGGGTGGGTCTTGTGGAAGTCGTCGGCGATCTGCTGCCACTTCGACTTCATCGGTTCGGTGGTGCGGTTGTGCCACCAGGTGAGCGTGACGGGTCCTTCTGTGGAGGCGTCTGTGCCGCCGCCACCACACCCGGCCAGCACGAACGCCGCGGCGGCGAAGAGGGCAAGGGGCTTTCTCGAACGCATTGGGGGTCCACTCCTGACGACGTCGGCCGGTTGGACTGCCTGTGTTGGGGCCAGAGACTCTCGGATGAACCGGTCCCGTGTCAATCGTTGTCGATAACGTTTTACACGGCTAGCCTGACCCGGTGCCTCCACGCTCTCGCGTCACGATCAAGGACGTCGCCGCCCAGGCCGGCGTCTCGGTAGCCACCGTGTCCAAGGTCCTCAACCAGCGGTACGGCGTCTCGGCGGACACGTTCGCCCGCGTCACCGCGGTCATCAAGGAACTGGGGTACGAGGCCAGCCTCGTCGCGCAGAGCCTGCGCAACCACCGCACCAACGTCATCGGCATCCTGGTCGCCGACATCGAGCCGTTCAGCACCGAACTGCTCAAGGGCGCGGCGGACGCCATCCGCGGCACCGGCTTCGAGCTGGTCGTCTACTCGGCGGGCGGCCGGACGGGTGACCCGCAGGGCTGGGAGCACCGGTACCTCACCAGGCTGAGCGGCACGCTCGTCGACGGCGCCGTGCTGGTCACGCCCGCTGTCGACCTCGAAGGCATCCCCGGCACGCCCGTCGTCGCGGTCGACCCCCACACCGGGCGCGCCGCACTGCCGACGGTCGACTCCGACAACCTGCACGGCGGCCGCCTCGCGACGGAGCACCTGCTCGCACTGGGCCACCGCAGGATCGCGATGCTGACCGGCCGCGAGGACCTGAAATCGGCGCAGCAGCGCGAAACCGGCTACCGCGGGGCGCTCGCCAGCGCCGGCGTGCCGGTGGACGAGCACCTGGTCCGGCGCGGTGACTACGACGCGGACGTGGCCGCCGCGTCGGTGCGCGACCTGCTGACCGGGCCCGACCGGCCGACCGCGATCTTCGCGGCCAACGACACCACCGCCATCGCCGCCATCCAGGCGGCCCTCGAGCTCGGCCTGCGCGTGCCGGAGGACATCTCGGTGGTGGGCTTCGACAACATCCCCGAGTCCGCGCTGTGCACACCGCCGCTCACGACGGTGCAGCAGCCGATCCGCGAAATGGGCCACCGCGCGCTCGAGCTGCTCGTGCGGCTCATCAACGGCGACGAGCCCGCCGACACGCACGTCACCCTGGGCACCGATCTGGTCGTCCGGCAGTCGACACGTCCACTCTCACCCTGAGGTTCCTCCTGTGACGACAGAAGCCACCACGCCGGACGAGGTCTGGCGAAACCCGCACGCCCCCGTGGCCGACCGTGTGCGCGACCTCGTCGCGCGGATGACGCCGCAGGAGAAACTCGCGCAGCTGCAAGGCATCTGGGCCGGCATCGACGCCGCCGGCGAGATGGCACCGCACCAGCACGAGTTCGCCGTGGCACCGCGGGACTTCGACGAGCTGACCAAGCACGGCCTCGGCCAGCTCACCCGCGTCTTCGGCACCCGGCCGATCGACCCCGAGGTCGGCGCGCGCACGCTCGCCCGCACCCAGCGGCAGATCATCGAGTCGAGCCGGTTCGGGATCCCGGCGCTCGCGCATGAGGAGTGCCTGACCGGGCTCGCCGCGTGGCAGGCGACGGTGTACCCGTCGCCGCTGTGCTGGGGCGCGAGCTTCGAGCCGGACCTGGTGCGGCGCATGGCGGCCAAGTTCGGCGACTCGATGCGCCGCCTCGGGATCCACCAGGGCCTCGCCCCGGTTCTCGACGTCACGCGCGACCTGCGCTGGGGCCGGGTCGAGGAGACCATCGGCGAGGACCCGCACCTCGTCGGCGTCGTCGGCGCCGCCTACGTCGAGGGCCTCGAGTCGGCCGGGGTCGTGTCCACGCTCAAGCACTTCGCCGGGTACTCGGCGTCGCGGGCGGGACGCAACCACGCGCCGGTCTCGATCGGGCCCCGCGAGTTCGCCGACGTGATCCTGCCGCCGTTCGAGATGGCGCTGCGGGCCGGTGCCCGGTCGGTGATGAACTCCTACGCCGACAACGACGGCGTGCCCGCGGCGGCGGACTCGACGTTGCTCACCGACCGGCTGCGCGACGAGTACGGCTTCACCGGCACCCTCGTGTCCGACTACTTCTCGGTGGCGTTCCTGCACAAGCTGCACGGGGTCGCCGCCGGACGCGAGGAGGCGGCGGAACTGGCGCTGGCGGCCGGGATCGACGTCGAACTGCCCACGGTGGACTGCTTCGGCGACCCGCTGCTCGAGGGCCTGGAGGCCGGCCGGATCGACATGGCCCTCGTCGACCGGGCGCTCACCCGCGTGCTGGCGCAGAAGTTCGAGCTCGGCCTGCTCGACCCCGGCTACTCCCCCGCGCCCTCCGCGGACCTCGACCTGGACGACGACGAGTCCCGCGCCCTCGCCCGCGAGGTCGCCGAGCGCTCGATCGTGCTGCTGCAGAACGACGGCGTCCTCCCGCTGGCGGGCAAGCGCCTCGCCGTCATCGGCCCGCGCGCGGACGAACCCGGCGCGATGATGGGGTGCTACTCCTTCCCGCTGCACGTCGGCGTCCACCACCCGGACGCCGAGATGGGCATCGACGTCCCGACCGTGCTGGACGCGCTGCGCGCCGAGCACGACGTCGTCTTCGCGCAGGGCTGTCCCGTGCTCGGCGGCACCGCCGAGGAGATCGCCGAGGCCGTCGAGGCGGCCCGGCAGGCCGACGTCTGCGTCGTCGTGCTCGGCGACCAGGCGGGGCTCTTCGGCAAGGGCACCTCCGGCGAGGGCTGCGACGCCGCGGACCTGAAGCTGCCCGGTCGCCAGGAGGAGCTGCTGGAGGCGGTGCTCGGCACCGGGATGCCGGTGGTGCTCGTGCTGTTGTCCGGCCGGCCCTACGACCTGTCCCGGCAGGCCGACCGGCTCGCCGCCGTGGTGTGCGGCTTCTACCCCGGCGAGGAGGGCGCCGCGGCGCTCGCCGGCGTCCTCTCCGGACGGGTCAACCCGTCCGGCAGGCTCCCGGTCAGCTTCCCCGGTGCCGGTTCCAGCCAGCCGTCGACCTACCTGACCGCCCAGCTCGGCGCGCGCACGGAGGTCAGCACGGTCGACCCGACCGCGCTCTACCCCTTCGGGCACGGGCTCTCCTACGCGCCCGCGACCTGGGTTGCGGTGGGGTCCGAGGAGCGGGAGTGGCCGACGGACGGCGTGTGCCGGGTGCACGTGGTCGTGCGCAACGAGTCGGACGTCACCACCTCCGAGGTCGTCCAGATCTACCTGCACGACCCGGTGGCCGAGATCGCCCGGCCGGTGCGGCAGCTGATCGGCGCGGTGAAGGTGGACCTGGAACCCGGCCAGACCCGCACCGTGAGCGCGGCGCTGCACGCCGACCTCACCTCGTACACCGGACGGGCCGGGCAGCGGCAGGTCGATCCCGGTGACGTCGAGCTGCACGTCGGCACGTCGAGCGCGAACATCCACACCAGGCTGCGGTTGTCGATGACGGGCCCGCGGCGCGCGGTCGGCTTCGACCGCGTCCTGACCCCGGTGTTCGACACCCCCTGACGTCCCCGCACCACCTCCGGCGCCCCGGTAACGTCCACTCCGGACGGACCGGGTCGTCGGAGGGGAGCTCTGTGCTGGAGATCAGCGGACTGACGTGGGCGGTCACGATCGGCGTGATCGTGGCGCTGCTGGCGGTCGACCTGGCGCTCGCCGCGTGGCGGCCGCACCGCGTCGGCTTCCGCGAGGCGAGCCTGTGGTCGGTGTTCTACATCCTGGTCGCGGTCGGGTTCGGCGTGTGGTTCGCCACCGCGCACGGCGGCGGGTTCGGCGCCGAGTACTTCGCCGGCTACATCGTCGAGAAGAGCCTGTCGGTCGACAACCTGTTCGTCTTCGTGATCATCATGACGACGTTCCTGGTGCCGGAGGAGCACCAGCACAAGGTGCTGACGTTCGGCATCGTGCTGGCGCTGGTCATGCGCGGCATCTTCATCGCGGTCGGCGCGACGCTGCTGTCGTTGTTCTCGTTCATGTTCCTGCTGTTCGGCCTGTTGCTGATCTTCACGGCCGTGCAGCTGTTCCGGCACCGCGACGAGGACCCGGACGTCGAGAACAACGTCGTGGTGAAGACCGCGCGCAAGCTGCTGCCCGTCACCGACGACTACGTGGGCGGCAAGATCCTCACCCGCGTCGACGGCCGCCGGATGGCCACTCCCCTGTTCGTCGTGCTGGTGGCGATCGGCGGCGTCGACCTGCTGTTCGCGCTCGACTCGATCCCCGCGGTGTTCGGCGTGACCGAGGAGCCGTACATCGTCTTCACCGCCAACGCGTTCGCCCTGCTCGGCTTGCGCGCGTTGTTCTTCCTGGTCAAGGGCCTGCTCGACCGCTTGGTGTACCTCTCGGCCGGTCTCGCGGTCATCCTCGCGTTCATCGGCGTCAAGCTGATCCTGCACTGGGCGCACGTCGACATCTCGCCGAGCGTGCCGGAGGTGCCCACGCCGCTGAGCCTCGGCGTGATCATCGCGATCCTGGTGGTCGTGACGGTCGCCAGCCTGGTCAAGACCCGCAACGACCCGTCCGCCAAGGCGCACCCCGGCTCCCTGCGCGGTCACCGGGAACCCGAGCGGGACTGACGGCTCAGGGGCCCTTCTTGCCCTTGCCCTCGCCGGGCCCCGCCTTGCCGGGCTTCTGCTTGGCCGCCCCGGGTTCGGCCCAGACCTGCTGCTGCGCGGGAGGCGGGGCCTGGACCTCGGCCTCGGTGTGGGCCACGGGCGCGGGTGCGGGCGTCCACTGCACGGTGCGCACCTGGGTCGAGGCCGGTTCGGTGGTGGCGGGCGGCGCCGACTCGGCCGGCACGGCGGGACCGCCCTGCAGCAGGAGCCCGGTGCCGACGGAGGCGGCGAGCACGACCGCCGCCGCGACGAACGCGCCGCGTGACCTGCGCGGCAGCGGTGCGGCGACCGTCACCGGTCCCTGAGCGGTCAACGCCCTCGCGCACTCACGCGCGCTGGGGCGGCGAGCGGGCGTCGTGGAGGTCATCAGGGTCAGCAGCCGCCGCAGGTCGAACGGCAGGTCGGCGGGCACCTCGGGCGACCGGTGCAGGCGCGCGACGGCGGCCTCCACCTCCCCGCCCTGGAACTCGCGGCGGCCGGTCAGGCACTCCAGCAGCACCAGCCCGAGGGCGTAGACGTCCACGGCCGGGGTGATCGCGTCACCGCGCACCTGCTCGGGCGACAGGTAGGCCGCCGTGCCGACGACCTGGTCCGCCCTGGTCAGCCGCGCGCTGTCGGCGAGCCGCGCCAGGCCGAAGTCCGCGAGGCGGGGAGCGTCCTCGTCACCCAGCAGGACGTTGGACGGTTTGACGTCGCGGTGGATGATCCCGCGCTCGTGCACGTGGGCGAGCGCGTCGGCGACCGCGGCACCGAGGCGGCGCACGTCCTCGACGGGCATCGGCCCCTCGGCGATGCGGGCGTGCAGCGTGCGGCCCTCGACCAGCTCCAGCACCATGTACGGCCTCTCGCCACCCGGATCGGCGTCGTAGACCGCCACCAGGCCGGGGTGCGACAGACTCGCGAGCGTGCGGATCTCGTTGTCGATGCGCTGCGCGTCGGCGAGGTCCTCGCCGGGCTGGAACAGCTTGATCGCGACGTCGCGCACCAGCACGGTGTCTCGTCCCCTGCGCACCTCGGCCATGCCGCCGGCGCCGAGCAGGGCGCCGACCTGGTACCGGTTGGCGAGGAGGAGGGTGTCGGGCATGGGTCCGGGATGCCCACCCGGCCGATCTCCCAATCACGGCGGAGCGGACTCCGCCTCACGACGGCGGACAGGTGGATGGATCTTCCTCCGGCGGGCGGTGTGCCGGCGCCCTGCACGTACCGGGAACAGCACTGGTCACGGGCCTGCTGTGCGTCACGGTCACCGGGAGCTCGAGCGCCGTCAACGGGTAAAACTCTCTCGTCCACCCGC
Organism: Lentzea sp. CC55; assembly: GCF_021056325.1. Lineage (NCBI taxonomy): Bacteria > Bacillati > Actinomycetota > Actinomycetes > Pseudonocardiales > Pseudonocardiaceae > Lentzea > Lentzea sp. CC55. The sequence goes on from NZ_JAJCXE010000045.1 coordinate 79,286, forward strand.
GATGGCTCATCACGGCCGCGTGCTGCGTGTTCCGGCGCACGCGGAATGAATTCGCATCACGATCAATGGCCCCTCGCGAGGTTCTTCACCTCGTGGCTAATGTCGGTTCGCGGCCGCATTCAGCCCTTCCACTCGAACGAGGTGAACAATCGTGCGTGCAATTTCGGCGTTCGTGCTGACCGGTGCGGCATTGGTGGCGAGCGCATTGCCGGCATCGGCGGCGCAGGTCGAAGCGTCCCTCGCGCTGCAGGCACAGGCGCGACTGGAGGCACGGGGTGCCGCCGTCACCGTGCCGACCCGCGTGATGTGCGAAAACGGCGCCATGGGGTCGATGTGGCTCCAGGTCACGCAGAACGTGCGCGGTGAGCTCGCGATCGGCGACAAGTACACGCCGAGCGTTCCGTGCACCGGCGGTTTCCACCAGGTCGACGTGACCGTGGTGTCGCGCACGAAAGCATTTCGGCCGGGCGTCGCGTTCTCGACCGCCTCGCTGAACGCCTACCTCCCGCCGGACAATTCGCGCACGGTCGAGGAAGACCGCGTGATTTCCATCGTCAGGTAGTCCGCCGCACCGCGGTGGACGCGCGGACCACGAGCTCCGGCTGGAACTTCACGTGCCGGTGCTCGTGGTCCGCGTCGTTCTCCGACAGCAGCAGCCGGGCGGCGGTGCGGCCGAGCTGCTCGCGCGGCTGGCGCACCGACGTGAGCGGCACGGCGGCGGCCGCGGCGAACTCGATGTCGTCGTAGCCGACCACGGCGAGGTCGTCCGGGACGCGCAGGCCCTGCTGGGTCATCGACTGCAGCAGGCCGAGCGCCAGCAGGTCGTTGGCGCAGAACGCCGCCGTGGGCCGGCGCGAGGCGGGCAGGCCGACGAGCCTCTCCCCCGCACCCCTGCCCTCCGCGACCCGCAGCCCCCTGGTCTCGAGGAACGTCAGCGCGTCCGCGGGCAGCCCGGCGCCGGCGAGCGCCCGCAACGCGCCTTCACGCCGGTCGCGCACCTGCTGGATCGACAGCGGGCCGCCGATCATCGCGATGCGGGTGTGACCGTTCTCGACGAGGTGGGTGACCGCGAGCTCGCCGCCGAGCACGTCGTCCACCGCCACCGAGCACCGCGCCCCGTCCGAGGCCTCGCGGTCGACCAGCACGACCGGCGTGCCGCGTTCGGCGAGCTGCGCGCTCTCGCCGTCGACCGGCGTGATCAGGATGCCCTCGACCCGCTGCTCGTGCAGCAGCTCCAGGTACTCGCGCTCACGACCGCCGTCGGAGGCGCTGTTGCACAGGAACAGCGCGAACCCCGCCTCCCGCGCCGCGTCCTCCACGCCGCGCGCCACGTCGGTGAAGAACGGGTTCGCCGCGTCGAGCACGACGTAGGCGAGCACCCGGCTGCGACCCGCGCGCAGCTGGCGCGCGGACTCGTTGCGCACGAAGCCGAGCTGCTCGATCGCGGCCAGCACCCGCTGCCGCGTCGCCGGAGCGACGACGTCGGGCCGGTTCAGCACGTTCGAGACGGTCGCGTTGGACACGCCGGCGTGCTGCGCGACGTCGCGGATGCCCACTGACGGCTTCACCGGCGGCTCCTGTGTTGAAACGTGACAACGAATCGTACTCCGCAACCCTTGACATGGTGACGCGGCACGCACAGAGTGCTCGTTACTCGGCTTTTAAAACGTTTCAACATCGAGGAGACGGACGTGGACCGAGCTGCCGTGGTGGCACTGGACGAGGTGAGCGAGTCCTTCGGCGCCGCGGCGCTCGCGTCCGGGCGGATCACCGGTGCCGAGGGCGAGAAGTTCACCGCGGGCGACCTCGGTGCGCACACCGTGGGCGCCGGGGGCGAGGTCGTGCTCGGCCCGCCGACGGTGTCCGCCAGGGACGACATCGACCGGTTCGACTTCTGACATGCGCGTCTGCTTCACGTTGCGGGTGCGCCCGGACCGGCTCGAGGAGTACCGGGCGCGCCACCGCGACGTGTGGCCCCGGATGCGGGCAGCCCTCACCGAGGCGGGCTGGCACAACTACTCGCTCTTCCTCGCCGAGGACGGCCTGCTCATCGGCTACCTCGAGTGCGACGACTTCGACGCGGCCCTCGCGCAGATGGCGCGCACCGAGGTCAACGCGCGCTGGCAGACCGAGATGGCGGAGTTCTTCGTCGGTGACGGCAACGCCGACGAACGGATGCGGCCCCTCGACGAGGTCTTCCACCTCGACTGAGTTTGGGGAGAACACACCATGAGCGTGAAGGACGCGCTGCGCGAGCAGCGGATCGAGACCCCTTCCTGGGCCTACGCGAACTCGGGCACCCGGTTCAAGGTGTTCGCGCAGCAGGGGGTCCCGCGCACGCCGTACGAGAAGATCGACGACGCGGCGGTGGTGCACCGGCTCACCGGGGTCGCGCCGACCGTCGCGCTGCACATCCCGTGGGACAGGGTCGACGACTACGGCAAGCTCGCCTCCTACGCGAAGGACCGCGGTGTCGCTCTCGGCGCCGTCAACTCCAACGTGTTCCAGGACGACGACTACAAGCTCGGCAGCGTCTGCCACCCGGACCCGCTGGTACGGCGCAAGGCGGTCGGGCACCTGCTCGAGTGCGTCGACATCATGGACCGGACGGGGTCGCGCGACCTCAAGCTGTGGTTCGCCGACGGGCTCAACTACCCCGGTCAGGACAACCTCCGCGCCCGCCAGGACCGGCTGGCCGAGGCGCTGCGGGAGACGTACGCCCGGCTGGGTGCGGATCAGCGGATGCTGGTGGAGTACAAGCTCTTCGAGCCCGCGTTCTACGTGACCGACGTGCCGGACTGGGGCACCGCGTACGCGCACTGCCTGACGTTGGGCGACAAGGCGCAGGTGGTGATCGACACCGGGCACCACGCCCCCGGCACGAACATCGAGTTCATCGTGTCGTTCCTGCTGCGGGCGGGCAAGCTCGGCGCGTTCGACTTCAACTCGCGCTTCTACGCCGACGACGACCTGATGGCCGGGGCGGCCGACCCCTTCCAGCTCTTCCGGATCATGCACGAGATCGTGCTGGCCGACGCGCTGAGGCCGGCGGCCGGCATCGCGTTCATGCTCGACCAGTGCCACAACCTGGAGCCGAAGATCCCGGCGATCATCCGGTCGGTGCTGAACGTCCAGGAGGCCACGGCGAAGGCGCTGCTCGTCGACCACGGCGCACTGGACGGGGCCCAGCGGGCCGGTGACGTGCTCGGGGCGAACGCCGTGCTGATGGACGCCTACAACACCGACGTGCGGCCGCTGCTGCGGGAGCTGCGCGAGGACATGGGGCTGGACCCCGACCCGATGGCCGCGTACCGGCGGTCCGGGTACGCCGAGCAGATCGTCCGGGAACGAGTCGGCGGCGAGGCCGCCGGGTGGGGTGTGTGATGAGCGAGGTCGATGCCCTGCTGGGCCGCAGCAACCGGCTCGGAGCGGATCCGCGCAACACCAACTACGCGGGCGGCAACACCTCGGCCAAGGGGTCCGGGGTCGACCCGGTGACCGGGCAGCCCGTGGACCTGGTGTGGGTCAAGGGGTCCGGCGGTGACCTGGGCACGCTGACCGAGTCCGGGCTCGCGGTGCTGCGGCTCGACCGGCTGCGGGCGCTGACCGAGGTGTACCCCGGTGCCGAGCGCGAGGACGAGATGGTCGCCGCGTTCGACTTCTGCCTGCACGGCAAGGGAGGCGCGGCGCCGTCCATCGACACGGCCATGCACGGTCTCGTGGACGCGCCGCACGTCGACCACCTGCACCCGGACGCGGGCATCGCGTTCGCCACGGCGGCCGACGGCGAGGCCCTGGTCAAGGCGTGCTTCGGCGATCGCGTGGCGTGGGTGCCGTGGCGGCGGCCGGGTTTCCAGCTGGGCCTGGACATCGCGGCGATCAAGCGCGACCACCCGGAGGCCGTCGGCGTCGTGCTGGGCGGGCACGGCATCACGGCGTGGGGTGCGACGAGCGAGGAGTGCGAAGCGCACTCGCTGGAGATCATCCGGACCGCCCAGCGCTACCTCGACGAGCACGGCCGCGCGGAGCCGTTCGGGCCGGTGGTGCACGCGCCGCTGCCGGAGGCGGACCGCCGTCTCAGGGCCGCCGAGCTCGCGCCGGTCGTCCGCGGCCTGGCCTCCACCGACAGCCCGCAGGTCGGTCACTTCACCGACTCCGACGTGGTGCTCGACTTCCTGGCCCGCGAACGGCACCCGGAGCTCGCGGCCCTCGGCACGTCGTGCCCCGACCACTTCCTGCGCACGAAGGTCCGTCCGCTGGTGGTCGACCTGCCACCCGACGCGCCACTGGAGGACGTGGTGGCACGTCTGAAGGAGCTGCACGAGGCCTACCGCGAGGAGTACCGGGCCTACTACGAGCGGCACGCGGAGCCGGACAGCCCGCCGATGCGCGGCGCCGACCCGGCGATCGTGCTCGTGCCGGGCGTCGGCATGTTCAGCTTCGGCAGGAACAAGCAGACGGCGCGCGTCGCGGGTGAGTTCTACGTCAACGCCATCAACGTCATGCGGGGCGCCGAGTCGGTCTCGCGGTACGCGCCGATCGAGGAGCGCGAGAAGTTCCGCATCGAGTACTGGGCGCTCGAAGAGGCGAAGCTGCGGCGGATGCCGGAGCCCGAGCCGCTCGCCACGCGCGTCGCGCTCGTCACCGGTGGCGGATCGGGCATCGGCAGGGCGGTCGCGCACCGGCTGGCGGCCGAGGGCGCCTGCGTCGTGGTGGCCGACCGCGACGGTGCCGCGGCACGGCAGGTCGCCGGGGAGATCGGGCCGGCGGACGTGGCGGTGCCGGTGACCGTGGACGTCACCGACCCCGCCGGCATCGCCGAGGCGTTCCGCGCCGCGGCGCTCGCGTTCGGCGGCGTGGACCTGGTGGTCAACAACGCCGGTCTGTCGATCTCCAAGCCGCTCGAGGAGACCACCGAGGCCGACTGGGACCTGCAGCACGACGTCATGGCCAAGGGCTCGTTCCTGGTCTCCCAGCAGGCGGCGAAGGTCATGCGCGCTCAGGGCATGGGTGGTGACGTCGTCTACATCTCCAGCAAGAACTCGGTGTTCGCCGGGCCGGACAACGTCGCCTATGGCGCGGCCAAGGCCGACCAGGCGCACCAGGTGCGGTTGCTCGCGGCGGAGCTCGGTGGCGACGGCATCCGGGTCAACGGCATCAACCCGGACGGCGTGGTCCGCGGCTCGGGGATCTTCGCCGGCGGGTGGGGTGCCCAGCGCGCCGCCGTGTACGGCGTGCCGGAGGAGGAACTCGGCGCGTTCTACGCCCGGCGCACGTTGCTCAAGCGCGAGGTGCTGCCCGAGCACGTGGCCGCGGCGGTGTTCGCGCTGACGGCGGGCGACCTCTCGCTGACGACCGGCCTGCACGTGCCGGTCGACGCCGGTGTCGCAGCGGCGTTCCTGCGATGACGGCGGTCGCCGCGGTCGACCTCGGCGCGTCCAGCGGCCGCGTGGTGCGCGGGGTCGTCACCGGCGGCCGGGTCGCGGTCGAGGAGGTGCACCGGTTCCCCAACGGGCCGGTGCACTGCGGCGGCCGGCTGCGCTGGGACCTGCGCGGCCTGTACCGCGAGATCCTCACCGGGCTGCGCCTGGCCGGTGAGGTCGGCAGCATCGGCGTCGACAGCTGGGCGGTCGACTACGGCTTGCTGGACGCCTCCGGTGAGCTGCTCGGCGACCCCGTGCACCACCGCGACCCCCGCACCGGGGACATCAAGCCGGAGGAGGGTCTCTACGAGGTCAACGGCCTGCAGTTCCAGCCGTTCAACACGATGTTCCAGCTGCGCGTGGAACCGCTGCTCCCCCGCGCCTCCCAGCTCCTGCTGATCCCGGACCTGGTGTCCTACTGGCTGACCGGCGAACGCGGCGCCGAGTACACCAACGCCACGACCACCGGCCTGATCGACGTCCGGACAGGACGGTGGTCGCCGTCGCTGACCCGCGACCTCCCACCCGGTCTGCTGCCGGAGCTGCGCCACCCCGGCGACCCGGCGGGCTCCTGGAACGGCGTCCCGGTCACGGCGGTCGGCTCGCACGACACCGCGTCCGCCGTCGTCGCCGTCCCCGCCGGGACCGACCGGTTCGCCTACATCTCGTGCGGCACCTGGTCGTTGGTCGGTGTGGAGCTGACGGCTCCCGTGCTCACCGGGGAGAGCAGGGCGGCGAACTTCACCAACGAGGGCGGTGTCGACGGCACGATCCGCTACCTGCGCAACGTGATGGGCCTCTGGTTGCTGCAGGAGTGCCTGCGGACGTGGGACGCCGAGCTGGACCCGTTGCTGCGCGAGGCGTCGAACGCCACCGGTTCGACGTTCGACCCCAACGACCCGGTGTTCCTCCCGCCCGGCGACATGCCCGCCCGCATCGAGCGGTGGTGCGGGAGGAGCATGACGAGGCCGGAGGTCGTCCGGTCCGTCCTGGACAGTCTCGCTCTGGCTCACCGCGACGCGATCGTGGACGCACAACGGTTGTCCGGCAAGGAGGTCGAGGTCGTGCACGTCGTCGGAGGCGGCTCGCGCAACGCGTTGCTGTGCCAGCTGACCGCCGACGCGTGCGGACTGCCCGTCGTGGCGGGACCGGCCGAGGCCACCGCGATCGGCAACGTCCTCGTGCAGGCCCGTGCCGCGGGGGCCGTCGAAGGCACTCTCGCCGAACTCCGGGAACTGGTAGGAAGGTCGCAGCCGCTCCAGCGTTATCTGCCCCGCTGACGAAAGGACGGCACAGATGCGCAGGCGCTCCTTCCTCGGCCTGGCCGCCACCGGCGTTCTCACCCCCGCCGTGGCGCAGGCCCGGGTCCCCCGCCGGACCCGCTGGCTGACCACCTGGGCGGCCATGCCCCAGCTCACCGAACCGCACAACATGCCGCCGGCGCCCTTCACCGGCGACGGCTTGGTGCTCGCCGACGCCACGCTGCGCCAGACCGTCCGCGTCACCGCCGGTGGCACCCGGCTGCGGCTGCGCTTCAGCAACGCGTTCGGGGGCGCGGTGCTGCCTCTCACCGCCGTCACCGTCGCCCGGCCGCAGGACGGTCGTGCGGGCACCAGCGCGGTCGAGCCCGGTTCGGTGCGCCGGGTGACGTTCGGCGGCCGCACGTCCGCGGCCGTCCCGGTGGGCGCTCTGGTGGTGTCCGATCCGCTGGACTTCGCCGTCGAGCCCGGCACGAACCTGACCGTGACGGCGTACCTCGCGCGCGGCCAGGCCTCCACCGACATCACCTCGCACCCCGGATCCCGCACGACGTCCCACCTGATCGCCGGTGACCACACCGAGTCCGTCGCGCTGCCGGGCGCGACACCGACCGACCACTGGTACTTCCTCAGCGGCGTCGAGGTGCCCTCCGCGGCGGACGCCGTCGTGGTGATCGGCGACTCCCTGACCGACGGCCGGGGCTCCACCACCAACGGCAACAACCGCTGGCCCGACCAGCTCTCCGACCGCCTGCGCGGCCGGGTCGCGGTGGTCAACCAGGCCGCGGGCGGCAACCGCGTGCTGCAGGACGGTCTCGGCCCGAGCGTGCTGGCGCGCCTGGACCGCGACCTGCTGGCCCAGAGCGGGGTCCGGTGGCTGGTCCTGTTCGAGGGCGTCAACGACATCGGCACGGCGGACGCGACCGACGTGGCGCAGAAGGCGGTGGCCGAGGACCTGATCGCCGCCTGCGGTCAGGTCCTCGACCGCGCCCACGCCCACGACATCGAGGTGTACGGCGCGACGCTCCTGCCGTTCGGCGGCCACGGCTACGACGACGCCGGAGGCTTCCGCGAGTCGGCCCGGCAGGCGGTGAACCACTGGATCCGCACCAGCCGGCGGTTCGACGCGGTCCTCGACTTCGACGCCGTCGTCCGGGATCCCGCGAACCCGCGACGGCTGCTGCCCGTCGCGGACGTCGGGGACGGCCTGCACCTCAACCCCACCGGGTACCGGATGCTGGCGGAGTCCGTTCCCCTCGGGCTCTTCCGCTGAACCCCCACCTGCCGTGACGACACCAGGCTGTCCGCAACCGGACAGCCTGGTGGATCGTTCCCCTCTCAGCCCGTCGTGCAGGTGCTCCCGTTCAGCGTGAAGGACGACGGCGCCGGGTTGGAGCCGCTGTACGTGCCGTTGAACCCGATGCCGGTCGACGCGTTCGGCGCGAGCGAGCCGTTCCACGACAGGTTGGTCGCGGTGACGTCGGCACCGGACTGCGCGAACGTCGCACCCCAGCCCGGCAGCGTGACGCGCTGGCCGTTGGCGTAGCCGAAGGCCAGCGTCCAGCCGTTGATCGGGCTGGTGCCCGTGTTCGTGATGGTGACGTTGGCGGTGAAACCGCTGCCGCCACCCCAGTTCTGGGCGGAGTAGGCGACCTTGCAGGTGCCCGTGCCGCCACCCGCGCTCGTGGTCGCCGTGCCGGCGGCCGAGACCGCCGATACGTTGCCGGCCGCGTCCCTGGCGCGCACCTGGTAGCGGTAGGTGGTCGACGGGGTCAGGCCGCTGTCGGCGAACGTCGTCGTCGCCGACGAGCCGACCTGCGCGAACGAACCGCTGCCCGTCGCGCGGAGCACGTCGTAGCCGGTGACTCCGACGTTGTCCGCGGACGCGGCCCAGCTCAGCGTGAGGCCGGTGGACGTGACGCCCGAGGCCGAAGGGGTGCCGGGCGCGGTCGGCGCCTCGGTGTCGGCGGGGCCACCACCGCCGTAGATCGTGGCCTCCTTCGACGTCTGCCGGACTCCGTTGGCGCCGTTGAGGAACCGCTCACCCCAGGGCGTGAGGCTCGCCGGGTTGAACGAGGTGACCATGTCCAGGTAGCCGACATCGCTGCTGTTGCCGCTCCACGACCAGCCGAGGTAGCCGAGGCCGCGCGCCTGGGCCTGCGCCATGATCGTGTCCTCGTCGGGGTCGCCGTCGCTGTGGTCGTGCCCGAACTCCCCCACCACGAGCGGCAGGCCGGCGGTGCGGAACGCGTCGAAGTAGGCGTTGACCTTGTCCGCGGTGTTGTAGACGCCGTACATGTGGATGGAGAACACGGTGTTGCGCTGCGGGTCGGCGTTGAGCACCGAGGCCGCGCCGTCGCGCATGATGTTGCCCCAGTCCTGGCCCCACATCGGCGCGTCGGCCATCAGCAGGTGCTGCAGCCCCGCACCGCGCAGGCGGCTGATCGCGCTGCTCGTCGCGCTCGCCCACGTCGCGCTCACCTGGGCGTTGTTGCCGAACGGCTCGTTGCCGAGGTTGATGACGACGTAGTTCTCCTGCCCCTTGAGCGCGCTCGCCACGCTGATCCAGTACGTGGCGGCCTGGTCCAGGGTCGCGGCCCCGCTCTGCTCGCCGTAACCGGTGGTGTCGTGCACCTCCAGCACGCAGATCAGCTTGTTCTGCTTGCACAGCGAGATGACGCTCGTGACCTCGGACGCGGGCGTCGGGCCCCAGCGCTGGCCGCTGCCGAGCACGACGCGGACCGTGTTGGCGCCGAAGGACTTGATGTCCGCGAACGCCCTCGTCTGCGACTGGTACCAGACGTGCGCGTGGTTCACGCCGCGCATCACGAACGGGGTGCCGTCGGCCTCGACGACCCGCGTGCCGTCGACGCGCAGACCCACCGCCGCCGGGGGTTGCGAGCCGAGCGCCGCCACGACGGCCGGGTACCAGCGGCTCTCGATCTTCTGGATGCCGGTGGAGCTGTTCGGGTGCACGCCGTCGGTGGTGTCGGCCGCGGTGTCGAACCCGGTCCACTGGTCGACCACGGTGATCGGGGACGCCGCGGTGCTGTTCGCCCGCGCCCAGCCGGGGATCGCGGCGTTCAGGTCCGCGACCCGCTGCGCGCACGCCGTGCAGTTCGACGGGTTCATCGGGATGATCTGGGCCACCACCAGCTTGATCGCCGGGTTGCTCGCCCGCATCTGGCCGAGCATCGTGGTGTAGGCGCCCAGGATCGTGTTCGCCGGGATGTTGTTCCAGACGTCGTTGGTGCCGAGGTGCATGAGGACGACGTCGGGACGCGCGGACGACAGCCAGCCGGGCAGCCGGTTGTCGCGCACGATGGTGGTCGCCAGGATGCCGCCGTGGCCCTCGTTGTCACCGTCGTAGGTGAACCCGCAGCCCGGCGCGGGCAGCGAGCCGACGAAGTCGACGCTGTGCCCGGTGTCCTGCAGGTGCTTCGCGAGCAACGCCCGCCAGCACCCCGGCGAGCCGGTGATCGAGTCACCGAGCGCCATCACCCGCGGTGGTGCGGCGTTCGCCGGGGACGCGGCGACGACGACGCAGGCCGCCAGCAGCAGGCCGGTCACCACCGCTCGGAGAAATCGCAAGGTCACGACGACCTCCTGGGAGGAAGAGGGGCTGGTCTGTCCGGTTCTGGGAGCGCTCCCGGAATCGGGACACTAACCAGCCGATGACCCGACGACACCGCCGAGTGGACCACCGCGAACGCCTGTCCGCCGCGGACAACCGGCTGACCTCGACATGTCCTGCCGGACAGGTCCTGCGCCGCCTCGCCGCCATCGACTCGCCGTTCGCGCCGTTCGACGGACCTCGTTCGAACGGCGCCGCGAATTCGACTCGGAAAACGCTTTCCACATTCAACGGCACCAACTCTTGCGCCGCTCGGCGCGAACGGGCCATGGTAGCGCCCGTGGATCTGCGACGAAGCGTTCTGCTCCCGCTGGTGGTCACCGCCCTCTTCACCGCACAGGCTCCTGCCTCCGCGGGGGCTGCCGGGGACGAGAGGCGGGACCTCACCGCGCGGCCCGCTGTCCCCGAGCGGCTCGACCGGGGGCTCGTCGCGGTCCCCGCGGCCGGCGGCGTGCACCTGAGCTGGCGGCTGCTCGGCCACGAGGCCACCGGTGCGACCGCGACCGGTCTCGCCGGTCCGGACTTCGCGGTCTTCCGGGACGGCAGGCGGATCGCGACCGTCACCGGCAGCACCACCCACACCGACCCGGACCCCCGGCCCGGCGCGCGCTACCAGGTGGCTCCCGTCGTGCGCGGGGTGCCGCTCGGGCGCGGCCGGCCGGTGACGGCCTGGGCCGCGCCGCACCACGACCTCCCGCTGCGCAAGCCCGCCGACGGGGTGACGCCGGCCGGCGAGAGCTACACCTACTCCGCCAACGACGTCAGCGTCGGCGACGTGGACGGCGACGGCCGGTACGAGTACGTCGTGAAGTGGGACCCCGGCAACTCCAAGGACGTCTCGCAGGCCGGCTACACCGGGCCGGTGTACCTCGACACGTACCGCTTCGACGGGACGCTGCTGCACCGGATCGACCTCGGCGTGAACATCAGGGCGGGCGCGCACTACACGCAGTTCCTGGTCTACGACTTCGACGGCGACGGCCGGTCCGAGCTGATGACGAAGACCGCGCCCGGCACCAGGACCGTGGGCGGGGACGGGCGGTCGCGGTACATCACCCTGCCGCGCGAGGACGTCCGCGCGGGCTACGCGCACACCGACGACTACCGCCTGAGCGCCGACGGGTACCGCACCCACCTCATCGGCGTCTTCCGCGGCTGGCACGCGCACCCCGAGGTCGTCGCCGGGCGGTGGCCCTCGACGCTGGAGCAGGCGCTGGGCCTCGACCCGCGTTACGCCTACCCGTTGTCGGAGACCGACGCCGCCGCGCTCGCCGACCACTTCCTCGACGTCTACGCGCCCTCCCGCAGCGCCAACAACCGGTTGCGCCAGTTCGCCGGCTTCGTCGTCGACGGCCCGGAGTACCTGACGGTGTTCGACGGCGCGACGGGCCGGGAGTTGCAGACCGTGCGCTACGAACCGGGCCGCGGCGACGACGGGCTGATGTGGGGCGACTACGCCATGAGCCGCATCGAGCCGGGCAACCGCGTGGACCGGTTCCTGTCCGGGGTGGCCTACCTGGACGGCAAGAGCCCGTCCGCGATCTTCGCCCGCGGCTACTACACCCGCTCCGCGGTCGCCGCGTACGACTGGAACGGCCGCAGGCTCACGAAGAGGTGGCTCGCCGACAGCGGGCACGTGCCGATGACGAACCCGTTCCGCGACGCCCCGCACGGCCGTGACGGCACGAACCCGAGCCACGCGAAGCTCACCACGCAGGGCGCGCACTCGCTGAGCGTCGCCGACGTCGACGGGGACGGCCGCCACGAGATCGTCTACGGCGGCGCGACGCTCGACGACGACGGCTCGCTGGAGTACAGCTCCACGGGCGTGCTGCCGCCGGGCAGCGCCGATCCCGGTGCGGTGGCGCGGATCGGCCACGGCGACGCCCTGCACGTCACCGACGTCGACCCGGACCGCCCTGGTCTGGAGATCCACATGGTGCACGAGGGAGCGCGCTCGGCGCCGTACGGCTACACGCTGCGCGACGCGCGGACCGGGGAAGTGCTCTACGGCGGCTACTCGGGGATGGACACGGGCCGCGGCATGATCGGCGACGTCCGGCCGGACGTGCGCGGCATCGAGACGTGGGCGTCGATGCCGGGCGGCTCGGACTCCTCGGGCCTGTGGAGCGCGGACGGCCGCCGGCTGGACACCCGCTCTCCGGGGACGAACATGAGCATCCGCTGGGCGGGCGACCTGACCACGCAGATCGTGAACGGCGCCCAGGACGTCACGCCGACCGTCGACGACTGGCGGCGCGGCACGCTGCTGACCGCCACCGGCACGCGGACCAACAACGGCACCAAGGGCACCCCGTCGCTGGTGGCCGACGTCCTCGGCGACTGGCGCGAGGAACTCCTCGTGCGCACCCACGACAGCTCGGCGCTGCGCTTCCACCTCAGCACCGAGCCGACGAGCCACAAGATGTACACGCTGATGCACGACCGCCAGTACCGCGTCGAGGTCGCCCGCCAGCAGACCGCCTACAACCAGCCGTCCCACCCGGGCTTCCACCTCGCCTCGGACACCGATTGGTCGCGCGTTCCCCTGCCGCCGCGCCGCTGACCCGTGTGAAGATCGCAGGGACCGCTCGAGTGAGGAGATCTGCGTGCCCGTCGTCGACATGCCCGAGGAAGACCTGCTCCGGCACCGCGTCACCACCCCGGAACCGGACGACCTCGACGAGTGGTGGGCGGCCCGGCTGGCCGAGACGTCGGCCGCCGCGAGCCCGCCCGTGCTGACGCCGCACGAACCGGACCTGTACCGGCCGCTGGTGGTGCACGACGTGGAGTTCTCCGGCGCCCACGGCCACCCCGTCCGCGGCTGGTACCTGCGCCCCGCGGGCGACGACCCGTTGCCGGTGGTCGTGACGTACATCGGCTACGGCGGCGGCCGTGGTGTCCCCGCCCAGCACACGCTGCTGCCGAGCCTCGGTTTCGCGCAGTTCGTGATGGACAGCAGGGCCCAGGGCGGCCGCTGGTCCGTGGGCGCCACCGCTGACGCGGGAGCGGGCACGGGTCCCGAGCACCCCGGCGTGATGACCAGGGGCATCTCCAGCCCGGAGGGCTACTACTACACGCGGCTGTTCCTCGACGCCGCACGGGCCGTGGACGTCGCCGCCGGACTACCGGGCGTGGACCCCGGTCGCATCGCCGTGACCGGGGGCAGCCAGGGTGGCGCGCTCGCGCTGGCCGCCGCCGCGTTGCGCGCGGACCGCGTGAAGGTCTGCCACTCCGACGTGCCGTTCCTGTGCGACCTGCACCGCGCGGTCCGCATCGGCACCACGCCGCCCTACACGGAAATCAGCGACTTCCTGGCGCAGCACGACGCTCTCGTGCCCACCGCCTTGAACACCCTGCGGTACGTCGACTGCGCCCTGCTCGCCCGGCGGATCACCGCGCCGACGTTGTTCAGCGTCGGGCTGATGGACGAGACGTGCCCGCCGTCCACCGTGTACGCGGCGTACCACGAGGTCCGCGCGCCCAAGGAGATCACGGTGTCGCCGTTCGGCAAGCACACCACGCCCACCAGCCACCTGGAGACGCAGCTGCGGCACCTGCGTCAGCACCTGTAGGCCGTTCCCGGGTGGCGCGACCGGCCCGCCGTGCTCGTGCCGCGCCACCACCTCCCCCGCTCTCAGGGCGTGGCGAAGCTCGGGTGCGGCGGCTGGTTGTAGGCGGTGTTCTGGAACGCCACCGCCACGCGGTACTGCCGGTCCTGCATCAGCGACACCCGCCGGATGTCCGTCGGCTCGGTGGTCGAGTAGATCCGCAGCGCCCGGTTGTCCGAGGTGCGCCAGACGACCTCCTCGCGCCAGTCACCGAGGATGTCCGCGGACAGCGCCGGCGTGGACTTGGTGCCGTTGTTCGACGCGACGCCGGACCCGGTGAGCAGCCTCGTGTCGCCGTTGGGACCGTACTTGTCGATCGTGGTGCCGTTCAGCAGCTCGCGCTGGGCGTCGCCGTCCCACCAGATGACGAAGTTCGTGGACCCCGGCTTGCGGGCCGAGACCTGGGCGCCCGTGGTGGCGCTGCGCAGGCCGGCGACCGACGACGACCACGCCTCCGCGCCGGGGTTGCCCGCCCAGATGTCGGCGGCCACCGCCCTGCCGTTGTCGCAGCCGCACGACGGCGCGCTCCAGATGATCTGGCCGGTGCGCGCGTCGCCCATCCAGTGCGTGACGTCGGTGGTCGACTCCGACGGCTTGAAGACCTCGAGGCCCGCGCGGGACGGGATGAAGTCGCCGACGTGCAGCGCGTCGCCGTGGCGGGTGCCGTTCTGCCACAGGCCCCGGCCGTTGTCGTCGATCGCCATCGAGCCGTAGACGATCTCGTCCCGGCCGTCGGCGTCGACGTCGGCCACCGACAGCTGGTGGTTGCCCTTGCCCTCCCAGGCCGCGCGGTTCGGCTGCGCGGCCGAGTCGAACGTCCAGCGCTGCGTGAGCTGGCCACCCCGGAAGTCCCACGCGGAGATCACACTGCGGGTGTAGTAGCCGCGCGCCATGATGATGCTCGGCCGCGATCCGTCCACATAGGCCGTTCCGGCGAGGAACCTGTCGACCCGGTTGCCGTAGTTGTCGCCCCACGACGACACGGTGCCGCGCGGCGGCACGTAGCTCTCGGTGTCGAGCACCGCGCCGTCCGTGCCGCGGAACACCGACAGGTACTCGGGTCCGGCGAGGACGTAGCCGCTGCTGTTGCGGTGGTCCGCGCCCGAGTTGCCGATCACCTGCCCCGTGCCCGACCGCGTGCCGTCGGCGGTCTTCACGGCCACCTCGGCGCGGCCGTCGCCGTCGTAGTCGAACACCTGGAACTGCGTGTAGTGCGCGCCGGCCCGGATGTTGCGGCCGAGGTCGATCCGCCACAACCTGGTGCCGTTCAACCGGTACGCGTCCAGGTACACGTTGCCCGTGTAGCCGGACTGCGAGTTGTCCTTGGCGTTCGTGGGATCCCACTTCAGCACCAGGTCCTGCTCGCCGTCGCCGTCGAGGTCGCCCACCGACACGTCGTTCGCCACGTAGGTGTACGCCTCGCCCGACGGGGTCGTCGCGCCGGGAGGGATCTGCAGGGGGACGTCCCTGCTGGTCGCGAGCGTCCCGACGGACCGCGTGACCGCCGCCGGTTCCACGCCTCCGACCACCGGGCGCACCGAGTAGGACGCGGTCGCGGGCGCACCCGCGTCGAGGTAGCTCGTCGCCGTGGTCACCGGAGCCCGGTTGACCCGCACGCCGTCGCGGTAGACGTTGAACGCCACGTCCGCCGCGTCCGAGCCGAGCAGCCGCCACGACACGAAGTTCCCGTTGCCGTGCACCGACCTGGTGCTGACCAGCCCGCGTTCCTGCACCTCGTCCGCGAGGGCGGGAACGCCGCCCGCGGTCAGCACCACCGCGAGCAGCACGCTGAGTCCCGCTGGATTGAAACGTTTCATACCGGTGACGGTAGCGTCGAACAGGTCGAAAGGACCGCGCCGGATTTTTTCGACTCGAATCGACGAAACCGGTGATCAGTAAGGAGATTCGCCCTCGGACGGGTCGTGGGTGTCGAGCCTGCCGCACATTCCGAGGCGTTGCGGCCCCGGCGCCCGCACCACGTGGACGTCCGCCTCGGCGAGATGCGCGATCTCCCCGTCCCGCAACAGGGCCAGGTGCTCCCCGGTGCGTTCGGCGGAGGCCAGCGCCCCGCCACGCCACCGCTCCTCCCAGTCGTCCAGCACGCCCCGCTTGAGGCGGACGGCGGCGCGGTAGAAGTCGTCGAGCGCCGCGTCCTGCCCGGACTCGACCCGACGCCGCAGCTCCAGGAACCCCTCCAGGGCCAGGTCCCGGCGTCGTCGAGCGGCGTTCTCGTCTCCCGCCCCGGCATGGGCGAGATAGCTCTCCTCGTCGGCGAGCACCTCGGCGGGGAACGGGAACACCGCGTCGCCCGCCTCCGGCAGGCCGCTGTTCTGCATCACGACGATGATCCGCAGGTCGCCGTCGTTGACCAGGCGGTGGACCGTGCCGGGCGTGAACCAGGCGACGACTCCCTCGTGCAGCGCGGTTTCGGCGAACCCGCGCCGGGTCAGCGTCTGGACGCTGCCCCGCCCGCCGATCACGTAGTAGCACTCCGCGCAGGCCAGGTGCACGTGCGGCGACCCGCCGCACACCCCGTCCACGGCGGGCCAGTCGTACACCCGCAGGCCGGAGATGCCGACCCCGCCGGGGAAGGGCGTCACCACGGGTGTGCCTCCACGTAGGACTCCAGCCGTTCCCGATCCCACTCCCCGGTGGCGACGACGAGCCGGTACCGCAGCTCCAGCACCTCACCGGGAGGCAGCTCGACCGTGTCGTGGAAGGCGAACGACGGGTTGACCGCCGCGAACGGTGTGCTGCGCACGAACCAGTGCGTGCTCTTGTTGTCCGGGTGGTCGAGGAACAGCAGGGTCGACGACCGGTCCACCTCGTCGTGCCGCCCGATGAACGCGAGCCACGGCGCGGCCTCGCCCATCATCTCCTGTCCCGCTCCCCCACCGGCGGCGATCACCTCGCCGTCGGTGAAGGAGCGCGGTCCGCGCCAGAAGAAGCCGGTGTAGCCCGCGAGCTCACGGCCGTTCGTCGTCGGGCTGCCGAAGACCAGGGGCTCCGGCCGGAGGTTCGTGAGCGCCGTCGCGAACTCGAGCGTCCACGAGTCGTCCTCGACGTCGCGCACGGCGAACGAGCGCCGCTCACCGACCCAGTGCTCGCCCGCCTCGGTGAACCACGACAGCTGCTCCTCGACGCGCGGCCCGTCGACCGCGAACCCGTCGTGCCGCATGGTGCCGACGTTGGGCAGCACCACGTAACCCTGGTCGCGCACGTAGGTGACGCCGCCCCAGAAGTTCTCCCCCGACACGTCCGTCGCGGTCATCTGCACGCCCTTGTGCCACCGGTGGTCGTGCGGCCGGAACGCCGTCACGACGTCGCCGGCGAGCGTGCGCACGGGGTGCAGGTAGGGCTTCGGGCCCTCGAACGCCGGCGTCGACGGCCGGTGCACGTACCGGAAGACCTCGACGTCACCGGCGGACGCGACGAGCGCCTCGTCGTCGTGCCGCAAAGTCACCGAGCGGTCGCCCACGGGGCACCGATCCCTTCCATCGTCGCGTAGAACGGGCTGCCGGGGCCGATTTCACCGGCCTTCACCACGGTCCCGGTGAACGCGGAGGCGTACAGCGCGGCGATGAACTCCATCGTGATCCGCGTGTCCGCCAGCGCCACCGGTGGCGGTGCGCCCTCGTCCAGGGCGTCGAGGAGCGCCTCGACCTGGCACCGGTGACCGCTGACGATCCCCGACCGCCCCTCGCGCCAGCGCGCGGCGACGTCCTCGTGGCCGGGAGCCGGGGTGATCGTCCAGTGCGCGTCGGTGTAGCCGTACAGGTGCTCGACCTCGACCGTGGCGCGTTCGAAGTCGAACCTCAGCTCGGAGGTCTCCCTCGGCGAGAGCAGGGAGTTCACCACCGAGGCGACCGTGCCGTCGGCGAAGGTCACCAGGGCCATCGAGACGTCCTCGGTCTGCACGTCGCGCGCCTGCCGTGCCGCGACCGCCCGGAGCTCCCGCCACGGTCCCAGCACCGACAGCAGCAGGTCGAACTGGTGGATGCCGTGGCCCATCGTCGGGCCGCCGCCCTCGCTGTCCCACGTCCCGCGCCACGGCACCTCGAAGTAGGCGTCGCCGCGGTACCAGAGGGTGTCGCACTTCGCGACGAACGACCGCCCGAGCACGCCCTCGGCGACCAGGCGCCGCAACCGGAGCGCGGCGGGGCCGAAGCGGTGCTGGAACACCGTCGCGACCCGCCCCGCCGAGCGCCGTTCGGCCGCGATCAGCGCGTCGACCTCGCTCAGCGACATCGCCGGGGGCTTCTCCACCAGCACGTTCACCCCGGCGGCGAGGCAGTCGAGCGCGAGCGGCACGTGGTGGCGCGGTGGCGTGCACACGTGCACGAGGTCGAGGTCCTCCGCGTCGAGGAGCGCGGTGGGAGTGGGGTGCGTCCGCGGCACACCCCACTCCCGGGCGAACGCCGTCGCCCGATCGGCGTCCACGTCCACGACCGCCACGAGCTCGACGCGCTCTCCCGCGGCCCGCAGCGCCTCGGCGTGGGCGGCGGCGATCGAACCCGTGCCGACGACGGCGGCGCGCCTCACCGCGCCGCGTCCACTTCGGACTGCACTTCCCTGATGAACGACGCGGCGGCCTGGTCCGGTGTCGTCCGGCCGAACAGGACGTCCTCGGTGTGCCGCTTGAGGATCGTGTCGAGCGTGCTGGCTCCGTTCGGCGTGATCTGCGGCGGGTCGCTCACGGGCACCGTGTCGAGGTACTCCTTGGCGGCCTTGTCCGTGTCCTTGAGCTGCCCCGAGATCGTCTCGCGGATCTTCTGGTTCGCGGGCACGCCGCGCTCGGTCAGCAGCACCTTGGCGGCCTCCTCGTCGTTGGCGAGGAAGTTCACGAACGCCGCCGCCTCGGCCGGGTACTTCGACCGCGCGGAGACCGACCAGAACATCGACGACTTGTAGTAGGCGCCGGGCGCCTTGCCCTGCGTCTCACCGGGCAGCCGCAGCAGCTTGAGCTTGGCACCGCTGGCGGCGGTCAGCGCCGTCAGCTGCGTGTTCCACCACAGGCCGAACGCCGCCGTGTTCGTCGCCGTCGCCGACTGGTTGAGGCCCGCGGAGGCCTTCTCGATCGTCGCGGACGGCGACATCGCGGCACCCGACTTCGACAGGTCGAGGATGTACTGCCAGTAGTCGCGCGCGATCTCCTGCGGCAGCACGACCTTGGCGTCCGCGTCGAACATCGCGTGGCCCTGCTGCCGCGCCCGGATGCTCAGCCCGGCCGCGTCGTTGATGCCGGGCGACTGGACGCCGTACACCGCGCCGCCACCGGCCTTGGAAACCTGCTCGCCGATGGTCTTGAGGTCGTCCCACGACCACTTGGTGTCGTCCGGCACCGGGATGCCGTACTTCGCGAGCAGGTCGGTGTTGACCATGATCGAGTACATGCCGAGACCGACCGGCAGCCCGTACCGCTTGCCGGCGATCGTGCCCGTGGCGAGCGCCTTCTGGTCGAAGTTCGACGTGTCGAGGTGCTTCTTGGCCTCGTTCAGGTCGAGCAGCGCACCGCGCTCGGCGTAGGAGGCGATGTAGAGCTCGTCCATCTGCATGACGTCCGGGGCGTCGTTGGCCGCCATCGTGGTGGCGAGGCTGTCCCAGTAGCCGTTCCACTCCTTGAACTCACCCTTGACGGTGATGTTCGGGTACTTGCGCTGGAACATGTCGATGACCTGCTGGGTGCGCTTGTGCCGGTCGTCCGCGCCCCACCACGTGAAGCGCAGCGTGACCTTCTCCGTCGTCAGGTCACCACCGGCCTCGGACCCGGATCCGCAGGCCGCGAGCAGGGACGCGGTCACCGACAGCAGGACCGCCCACGCGGTCCCGCGGCGAACACCTCTGAGCATGGCTTTCCCTCCGGCTACTTGCCCCCGGTCGTCGCGATCCCCTTGACGAGGTACCGCTGGCCGATGAGGAACGCGAGGAAGATCGGGACGAGCGACACGACGCTCATCGCGAACTGCGAGCCCCACGACGTCGCGACCGTCGAGTCGACGAACGACCGCAGGGCGACGGGAACCGTGTACATCTCCGGGTCCGTCAGGTAGATCAACTGGCTGAAGAAGTCGTTCCACGTCCAGATGAACGTGAAGATCGTGGTGGTGGCGAGCGCCGGCGTCATCAGCGGCAGCACGATCCGCAGGAAGATCCGCGGGTGCCCGCACCCGTCGATCCGCGCCGCCTCGTCGAGCTCGCGCGGCAGGCCGCGGATGAACTGCACCATCAGGAACACGAAGAACGCGTCGGTGGCGAGGATCTTCGGCACGATGATCGGCAGGAACGTGTTGACCCACCCGATCTGCGAGAACAGCACGTACTGCGGCACGATGATCACGTGGATCGGCAGCATGATCGTGCCGAGCATGATCCCGAACCACCACCGCTTCCCGGTGAACTGCAACCGCGCGAACGCGTACGCCGCCATCGAGCACGACACCAGGTTCCCGACGATGCACCCGAGCACCAGGACCGCCGAGTTCAGCAGGTACGTCCCGAACGACGGCGTGAGCGCGTTCCAGCCTTCGGTGTAGTTCTCGGTCTGGAAGCTGTCGAGGATCAGCCCGGGGCTGCGGAAGATCTCGTCACCGGGCCGCAACGAGCTCACGACCATCCACAGCACCGGGTACAGCATCACGAACCCGATCAGCACGAGCCCGACGTGCTTGAGCGGCACCGAGATCCTTCTGCGGACGTCAGTCGTCATAGAACACCCAGTACTTCGCCGCCCAGAAGTTGACCGCGGTGAAGGCCGCGATGATCAGGAGCAGGAACCACGCCAGCGCCGACGCGTAGCCCATGTCGAACCGGCTGAACCCCTGCTGGTAGAGGTAGAGCGTGTAGAACATCGTCGAGTCGGACGGCCCTCCCGTCCCACCGGACACCACGAACGCCTGTGTGAACGACTGGAACGCGTGGATGATCTGCAACACGAGGTTGAAGAACAGGATCGGCGACAGCAGGGGCATCGTGATCCGCCGGAAGCGCGACCACCACCCGGCCCCGTCGATGGCGGCGGCCTCGTAGTACACCACCGGGATCTGCCGCAGCCCGGCCAGAAAGATGATCATCGGCGACCCGAACGTCCACACGTTCAACACGATGAGCGTCGACAACGCCGTGTCGGGGTCCGAGATCCACCCCTTGCCCTCGACCCCGAAGAACCCGAGCACCCGGTTGACCAACCCGTCGGTGCCGAACACCTGCGTCCACAGCACCGCGATCGCCACGCTCGACCCGAGCAGCGAAGGCAGGTAGAACGCCGACCGGTAGAACGCGAGCCCGCGCAACCCCTTGTCGAGCAACAGCGCGACGCCGAGCGCACACGCCAACTGCAACGGCACGGACACCAGCACGTACGTGAACGTCACCCGCAGCGCGTTGTGCAACCGCTCGTCGCCGAGAACCCGCGCGAAGTTGTCCAGTCCGATGAACCGAGGGGGCTGGATGAGGTTGTACTTCGTGAACCCGAGCGCGAACGAGGCCAGCACGGGCCCGACCGTGATGAAGACCAGCCCGGCGAACCACGGCGCCAAGAACCAGAACGCCGCCTTGGTGTCGCGTTTGCGGACCTGCACACCACCCCGGCGCAGCTGCCGCAGTTCGTCGAGGGCGCTCATGAACTCCTGACCCCGTCGTCGGGAAAACGCTTTCCGGAGTCTGCATCGGTGCACCACCAGCGTCAAGGGAGGTGTCGAACGCCGTCGAACCGTTCGTCGAACGCCGTCGGGGTGTTTCGAATACAGTCCTTTGTGGACAGGAACGGGTCCGCGAAGAGGTAGACATGAGCCGAGGCACAACGCAGCCGGGAAGGCGCCCACCCGACTCGCGGAAAGCCGGCGGCATCCCGGCAGTCCGGTCGCGCCGCGCCGGTCACCCACAGCGAAGTACCGGCCGCGCGACACGACCGCGCGCCCCCTTGGCATGATGGGCGGGTGGCCACCGATGCCCGTTCCGTCGTGCTCCGCCGGTACTGCCAGCACGTCGTCGAGTTCGTCCTGCTGTGCGTCGCCGCCGTCCTGGGCCTCGTCCTCGGCGTGCTGCTGTCGTTGCCCCTGATCAAGCTCGGGCTGCCGGCCGGGCTGTTCCGGGTCCTGCCCATGGCGGTGGTGGTGGCGGTGTCGCTGCTCGGCGTGCTGTGGATGGAGATCTGGTACCCGTTCCGCCACGGCGGGGCGACACCGGCGATGCGGTGGCTCGGTCTGCGGATCACGACGCTGCGCGGCGGTGAGCCGCCGTTGCGGGCGTACTTCGTGCGGTGGCTGCTGATGGCCGTGGACGGGTTGCTGCTGGGCCTGGTCGGCGCCGTGCTGATCGCCGTGACGCCCCGGCACCAGCGGCTCGGCGACATGGTGGCCGGCACGGTCGTGGTGCGCGCTACCTGAGCAGTCCGTTGCGCCACGCCCAGATGGCGATCTCGGTGCGGTTGCGGACACCGAGCTTGCCCTGGACGTTCGTGAGGTGCGACTTCACCGTCGAGAGCGAGACGGTCAGCCGCTGCGCGATCTCGGCGTTGGTGAGGCCGCGGCCCACGGCCAGCACGACGTCGAGCTCCCGGCCGGTCAGCGGCGCGCCCCGCTGCTCGGCGCCGCTGGTGAAGTGCGAGAGCAGCCGCACGGTGACCGCGGGCGAGACCATCGCCTCTCCCCGGTGCGCGGCGTGCACCGCCTCGACCAGCAACCGCGGCCGGGCGTCCTTGAGCAGGAACCCGCAGGCGCCGGCGAGCAGCGCGGCGTAGACGTTCTCGTCGACGTCGTAGGTCGTCACGACCAGCACCTTCAACGGGTCCTCGACGCCGGGGCCCGCCAGCAGCTCCGTCGCGCGCAGGCCGTCGAGCTTCGGCATGCGGATGTCCATCAGCGTCACGTCCGGGCGCAGCCGCCGCGCCATCCGCACCGCCGACTCGCCGTCCGCGGCCTCGCTGATCACCTTGATGCCCGGCTCGGCGTCGAGGACCAGCCGGAAACCGGTGCGGACGAGGGTCTGGTCGTCGGCGATCAGCACCCGGATGGTCATCAGATCCCTCTCGGCCCGGTGTGGTCGTCGCCCAGCGGCAGCCGCGCGGTGACCCTCCAGCCGCCGTCCCGCGGGCCCGCGGTGAGCTCGCCGCCCAGCGCCTGCACCCGTTCGGTCATCCCGATGATGCCGTGCCCGCCTTCCCGTGGTGGCGCGGAAACGCCGTCGTTGTCGACCTCCAGCACGAGGTCGCCGTCGTCGGAACGGGCCTCGACCCTGGTCCCGGTGGCCCGCCCGTGCCGGCGGGCGTTCGTCAACGCCTCCAGCAACACCCGGTGCAGCGCTGCGGAAACCTGCGGTGGCAACGAGGTGGCCTCGACGTCGTGCGCGATGTGGACGGAAGCCCCCTCGCCCACGGCGGCGCGCACCACGTCGCCCAGCACGAGGCTCGGTGACGGCAGCGGCTCGTCGCTGCGCAGCACACCGACCAGCCCGCGCGTCGCGGTCAGCGCCTCGGCCGCCGCGTGCTCGATCTGGTCGTAGAACTCGGCGGGGTCCTGGACCGGTGCCGCCGGGTTCGCGGCCAGCGCCTGCGCCGCGCGGGTCCGGACCACGATGCCGGTCACGTGGTGCGCCACCAGGTCGTGCAGGTCCCGTGCCACCTGGAGCCGGTCCTCGGTGCGGATGCGCTCGAGCTCGCTGCGGTGCCGGGCGTCCGCGTCGCGCAGGATCAGTCCCAGCGCCGCCGCGGCCCCCCATGCGAGCGCCGCGGCCACCGGGGCCGCGTGGCCGAGGCCGTAGCGCACGAGCGGGGCGAGCACGACGGTGACGCAGGCGGCGATGGCGAGCACCGCCGCCCGCGCCGGAGGGAGCCGGCGGCATCCGGCGGCGGCCAGCACCAGCACCGCCAGCACCTCCGTCACCGGCGGCTGGGCCGGTACCCGGTCCACGAGTCCGGCCGCGGCCGTGCCCAGCAGGGACAGTGCGACGACCGCACCGGCCAGCAGCTCCAGTCGGCGGGGGAACCGGCGCCGCAGCACCGCGAGGACCGCCGCGGCCTCACCGGCGTACGGCACGACCATCGTGAGCAGCGGCCCGAGGACGCCCGTGGGAGCGTCGCCACCGGCGGCCAGCACCCCGTCGACCACCACGGCCACGACCAGCGCGACGACCTCGGCCACGAACACGCCGCGCCGCGGCGCCGGCACTCCCCCTGCGGTCATGCCGGCATTCTCCGCTACGCCCGCTTGTCGAAGTACGCGTTGGACGCCGGCAGGTAACTCGCCACCACCGCCAGCGCGGCCACGAGCGCGCCCCCGTACGCGGGCAGCGTCGCCGCTCCCTGCCCGATGAACAGGCTGCCGATCTGGAACACCGTGAACACCGTCAGCAGGATCCGCGCCCAGTTGCGCCCCGACCGGAGCTTGAACGCGAGCCACAGCTGGACCAGTGCGATCACGACGGCGATGCTCGCCACCAGGACCTGGGTGAAGGTGGCCGCGCTCTGCAGCTGCTCCTCGGTCATCGACGTGCCCGACGACCTCAGCGCCTCGACGAGGTCGTCGTGGGTGCCCACCAGGACACCGGCCGAGGTCACGGCGAAGACGCAGGACACGAGGAACCCCACGAACGCGGCGATGACGGTGCTCGGCGGCGTGGTCCTACCCGTTCCAGTAGTCATGATCACGACCGTAGGACGCACCTGGAGCCGTTGCACCACAACGAGTTGCCCTCTAGTACTTTCGGACGAGAGCCCGGTTGCGGGACCGGGCTCCCCGTGTCCTCAGCGGGTGAGCGCCACGCGGGTGAAGTCGACCGGGACGTCGAGAGCCACGTTGACGTAGTTGGTGAACACGTTCAGCGCGACGTGCGCCACCGTCTCGACGATCTCCTCCTGGCTCAGCCCGGCGTCACGCGCGGCCTGCACGTCGGCGTCGGAGATCTGGCCGCGGTGCTCGATCAGCGCGGTGGCCAGCGCCAGCACGGCGGCCGTGCGCGGGTCGTCGGACCTGCCGCCCTGCGCGTTGCTCATCTCCTCGGCGGTGGCGCCGGCCTTCTTGCCGAGCATGGTGTGCGCGGAAAGGCAGTAGTCGCACCGGTTCTGGTCGGCGACGGCCACGGCGATCATCTCGCCGACCTTGGCGCCGAGCGTGCCCTTGCCGAGAGCGCCGAACTGCGCCCACATGCTCTGCAGGGCGGCGGGCGAGTTCGCGACGGCCTTGAACATGTTCGGCACGATGCCGAAGGCGCCCTTGATCTGGGCGAGGGTCTCGGCGCGCTCGTCGGTGATCTGGTCGGGGTTGGTGAGTTCGACGCGGGACATGGTGGTTCTCCTCGGTGTGTTGGGTGGAGCGGGTAGGTGGGATGGCGGCGCACTTGCGCGCCGCATGGACTTCGGGTCAGGTGCAGGTGCCGTCGAGGGCGCACGCCCCCGGCGCCGCCTCCTCGTCGACCGGGCGCGGCGCCGCCCCGTCGAGCAGGCGGGTCACCGCCGAGGCGAGCGCCATGTCGTCGACCTGGCCGAACTCGTGCGCCCTCAGCACGCCGTCACGGTCGATGAGCACCGTCGTCGGCGTGCCCTGCATGCGGTAGCGGCTGAAGGTGACCGGTGCCGGGTGGGCGCTGCGGAACGCGTCGACGCCGACCGGGAACGGGATGCGGTACTCGTGCAGGAACGCCTCGAGGCTCGTCGGGGTCATGGCCCGGTGGTGCTCGAAGACGGTGTGCAGGCCGATGACGGCGAGGTCGTCGCCGAACGTCCTGGACAGGCGCACGGCCTGCGGGAGGGCGTGGCTCACGCAGCCCGGGCAGAGCATCTGGAACGCCTCCAGCACCACCACGCGGCCGCGCAGCTGGGCGAGGTCCAACGGCTCGCTGTTGAACCATTGCGTCGTCTCCCAGGGCGGGGCGGGCGCGAGGAGGCCGCTCGACGGCGACATCGACGGGCTCATGCCGTCACCACGCCCGGCCGGCGTAGGGCTGCGACCACAGCGCGACCTGGAGCGTGACCGCCTTGAACCACGCCTGGTGCATGGCCTCGACCTGCTCCTCGGAGTGCCCACCGGCGGCCAGGAACGGTCGGATCGTCGCGGTGATCGGGTAGATGAACGCGATGATGTAGCGCAAGGGGATGTGCGGCACCGAGTCGGCGTCGTCGGTCTCGTTCTTCTTCGGCGCGGTGTGCCGCAGCGCGATCTCCTGCTGGTAGGCGAGCCAGCGCTCGTCGTACGAGCGAGTGCAGGTGTCGACGATCCAGCGGGCGAACCGGGCGCGCACCCGTGCCAGGTAGTCGCCGATCGGCGCGCCGTCCGGGGTGGAGAAGTACGCCACCAGGTGCGGGTGCGAGCCGACGAAGCCGTACCAGACGTCGAGGATCGCCTCGATCTGTCCACTGAGGACCTCGCCGACGGTGTGCAGCGCCTCCTGGTCCGCCGGTCCGAACAGGACGCTCGACAGCAGCAGGTCGAGCTCGGCGCGCGTGACCGGGGACGGCGCGAGGTCCGGGTCGTCGTGGGTGTAGCCCGGGACGGGTTCGGATGACGTCATCGTCGCTTCCTTCGTGGTGGTCGAAGCGGGGGTTCCTCGGCGGTGCGATCGCCAGTCTGCCACAAACTAGGTAGGACTCCTACCAACTTTTCATCGCGGTGATCCAAGTCTCAAGCGGGAATGCACGTACGATCGGCGTGGAAAGTCCCACTGGCGAGGCGGAACGCATGACTGACACCGACGGCACGGCCGGGCTCGACCGGCGGCTGGCCGACGCGCTCGAGCGGCTCGGGCACGGCATGCGGGCGCTGGCGCAGCGCACGGCGCGGGAGTACGCGCTGACGCCGCTGCAGCAGCAGGCGGTGCTGGCACTGGCCCAGCACCCGCAGACCCGTCACGAGGTGGCGGCGCTCGCCGCGGAGTTCGACGTGTCCACGCCGACGATGTCCGACGCGGTGGCTGCCCTGGAGCGCAAGGGACTCGTGACGCGCTCCCCCGGCACGGACGGGCGCCGCCGGCTGCTGTCGCTGACCGCCGACGGCGCCGAGGTCGCGGGTGGACTGTCCTCCTGGGACGATCCGCTGACGGGCGCGCTCGCCGGGATCCCGGAGGCCGACCGCGCGACCACGCTGCACACGCTCCTGCGGGTGATCGCCGGCCTGCACCGCACGGGCGTGGTGAACGTGACGCACACGTGCACCACGTGCCGGTTCTTCGGGCGCGACGAGCACCTGGACCCCGCCGTCCCGCACCACTGCCACCTGCTGCGGATGCCGTTGCCGCTGGCGGGCCTGCGCACGGACTGCCCGGAGCACGAACCGGCCGACGCCCCGGCGGGCCGGCGCAAGCGCACCGCCGGCGGGTGATCCTCAGCCGCGCAGGCGCGCGGCCTGGCCCTCCACCGAACTGCCGGGCCGGCAACCCCACCCACGACCCGGGCAGCACACCGTCGTGCCGCAGCAGGCGTCGGGCAGCCTCGGCGTCGTCCCGGCGGGTGATCCTCAGCCGTACAAGCGCGCGGCCTGGTCCTCCACCACACCACCGAACCGCCGGGCCAGCAACCCCACCCACGCCCCAGGCAGCACGCCGTCGTGCCGCAGCAAGTGCCGGGCAGCCTCGGCGTCGTCCCGGCCGGTGATCCTCAGCCGTACAAGCGCACGGCCTGGTCCTCCACCACGCCCTCGAACCGCCGAGCCAGCAACCCCACCCACGACCCGGGCAACACGCCGCCATGCCGCAGCAGGCGTCGGGCGGCCTCGGCATCGTCCCGGTCGACGTTGACGACGCGGTGCACCTCGGCGGCGGTGATCCCGTGCGCGGGCTCGCTGACGAGGACGATCCCGTCGCCCGCGGCGAGGTGTCCCGGCCGCAGCACGCGGCAGTAGACCCCGGTGCGGCCGGAGCGCTGCGTCCGCACGGCCATGTCCACGACGCCGTGGCGCGCCGCGAGCTTGAAGCACGGCCTGCGCGGCTGGCTCACCTGCAGCAGCACCGTTCCCACGGCGTAGACCGCGCCGATCACGAGGTCGCCCTCCCGCAGCCCGGACGTGGTCAGGTTCTCCCCGAACGCGGGGGTTGCGAGCACGCCGACCTCGTCCGCCCAGGCCGCGTAGTGCTCGTCCGGGTAGAGCAGGACCGCCTTGTCCCGGCCGCCGTGGTGGACCCGGTCGCCCTGCTCGTCGCCGGCGAGACCGAGGACACCGACCTCCACCCGCCCCTCCACGGGCGTTTTGGCGATCGCCGTGGGCACGGCGCTTCCTCGCCACGGGAGCTGCCGCACCGCACCGGTCGACACGACGACCACACGAGCCTCGCTCATCGGCCCCCCTCCACCGCGGCGGCGGCGCAGGCCGCCCACCGCCGCAGCACCTGCACTCCCACGGCCTGCACCTCGTCGACCTCGGCGAGGGTGATCTCGCTGTCCGCCGGCAGGTGCGGCGTGATCTCCCACAGCTCCTGCGGGCCGATCTCGACGTGGAACTGCAGGCCGTACGCCGTCCCGACCCGGAACGCCTGGTGCGCGCAGAGGTCCGAGCTCGCCAGCAGCTCGGCTCCCGGCGGCAGGTCGAAGGTGTCCTCGTGCCAGTGCACGACCGGGATCCGCGGCCCGGCGGGCGAGAACACCGGGTCGTCCGCGCTCACCAGTTCCACCGTGCCGGCACCGATCTCCGCCACCGGCCCGCGCCGCACACGGGCTCCCAGAGCGGCGGCGAGCAGCTGTGCGCCGAGGCAGACGCCGAGAACCGGCTTGCCGAGCCGGACGCACTCCGCGATGAGCTCGCGTTCCCGCGCCAGGTGCGGGTGCTCGTGGTCGTCGAGCGCCCCCATCGGCCCGCCCAGGACGACGAGCACGTCGAGCTGGCCGGCGGCGGGCAGCTCGTCGCCGAGATCGGCGCGGACCACGGTGACCTTGCTCCCCACAGCGAACAACGCCGGTGCGATGAGCCCCGGTCCTTCGAACGGAACGTGCTGGATCACGACTGAGCGCACGGAAGACCTCGTTTTCTTGAACCGGTCCGGACTACTTGCCCCGAGCGGGCTCAGCATGCCACAGTCTAGCTAGGAGTCCTAACTACTTGAGGAGTCGAGTTGCTCCCAGACGACCCGGTCACCGCCCTGCGCGGTGCCTCGTTGCGGGTCACCAAGCAGCGGATCGCCGTGCTGACGGCCCTGGCACACCACCCGCACGCCGACGTCGACCTGCTGGGCCGGGTCGTCCGCGAGGACCTCGGGTCCGTGTCCACGCAGGCGCTCTACGACGTGCTGACGGCGCTGACGGACGCACGCCTGGTCCGACGGCTCGACACCGGGCACCCCGCGCGCTTCGAACTGCGCGGTCACGACCACGACCACGTGGTGTGCCGGGGCTGCGGCGTGCTGGCCGATGTCGAACGGGACAACTCCGCACTCCCGCACCTCCCGCAGGTCCACGGGTTCCGCGTCGACGAGACAGAGGTCCTGCACCGGGGGCTGTGCCCCCGGTGCAGGACCCGCGTTCACCACCCCTGATCGGAGAAGTCCACCAGATGTCGTTCCAGGACAACACCAACCCGCTGACCACGGCCGCCGGCGCCCCGGTCGCCGACAACCAGAACAGCCTCACCGCCGGTGCGCGCGGCCCCGTGCTGCTGCAGGACCTGTGGTTGCTGGAGAAGCTCGCCCACTTCGGCCGCGAGGTCATCCCGGAGCGGCGGATGCACGCCAAGGGCTCCGGTGCGTTCGGCCGGTTCACCGTCACCGGCGACCTCACCGCCTTCACCAGCGCCGCGTTGTTCAGCGCGGTCGGCAACGAGTGCGAGACGTTCGTGCGCTTCTCGACGGTGGCGGGCGAGCGCGGTGCCGCGGACGCCGAACGCGACATCCGCGGCTTCTCGACCCGCTTCTACACCACCGAGGGCAACTGGGACCTGGTCGGCAACAACACGCCGGTCTTCTTCTTCCGCGACCCGCTGAAGTTCCCCGACCTCGCGCACGCCGTGAAACGCGACCCCCGCACCAACCTCCGCGACCCGGAGAACACCTGGGGCTTCTGGACGAACCTGCCCGAGGCGCTGCACCAGGTCACGATCGTGATGAGCGACCGGGGAATCCCGCGCTCGTACCGGCACATGCACGGTTTCGGCTCGCACACCTTCAGCATGGTCAACGCCGCCGGTGTGCGGCACTGGGTCAAGTTCCACCTGCGCACCGAGCAGGGCGTCGAGAACCTGACCGACGACCAGGCGGGCGGGCTGATCAGCGGTGACCGCGAGTCGCACCAGCGCGACCTCTACGAGGCGATCGAGCGGGGCGAGTTCCCGTCCTGGAAGCTCTTCGTCCAGGTCATGCCCGAGGCCGACGCCGCGGGCTACCGGTTCCACCCCTTCGACCTCACCAAGGTGTGGAGCAAGGCGGACTACCCGCTGGTCGAGGCGGGCGTGCTCACGCTCGACCGCAACCCGGAGAACTACTTCGCCGACGTCGAGCAGGCCGCCTTCACGCCGGCCAACGTCGTGCCCGGCATCTCGTTCAGCCCGGACAGGATGCTGCAGGGACGCCTCTTCTCCTACGGCGACGCCGCCCGCTACCGCCTGGGCGTCAACCACCACCAGATCCCGGTCAACCACCCCCACGGCGCGCGGCTGGTCAACAGCTACCACCGCGACGGCGCCATGCGGGTCGACGGCAACCAGGGCGGGGTGCCCGGTGTGCAGCCGAACAACTCCGGCCGCTGGGCCGAGCAACCCGCCTACGCCGAGCCCGCGCAGGCCGTCGGCGCCACCGCCGACCGGTTCGACTTCCGCGAGGACGACAGCAACTACCACGAGCAGCCGGGGAACCTCTTCCGGCTGATGACCGGCGACCAGCAGCAGGCGTTGTTCGACAACACCGCACGAGCGATCAAGGGTGCTCGCAGGGAGACCGTCGAGCGGCACGTCAGCAACTGCGCCAAGGTTGATCCGGCGTACGGCGAAGGCGTGCGCAAGGCCTGCGAGGCGATCGGCGCGCTCTGACGAACGGCTGTGACGGCCGGCGCGCCGGCCGTCACAGCTCCGTGTTGATGATCGCCTCGACCAGCACCTCGCCGCCCTCGGTCAGCGCCACTCCCCCCGCGTCGACCACGAGAAGTCCGCGTTCGACCAGCGACGCGAACTTCTCCCGCCACGGCGAGTCGTGCAGCGATCGGCCGAAGGCGGCGCGGTGCAGGTCCTCCCGCACCGGTTGCAGCGTCGACAGGGCCATCTTCACCGCCCTGGCCTCCCGGGCGTCGGCGTCGAACCCGGTCGCCGACCCCAGCGGCACGCGGCCCTCCTCCACGGCCGCCGCGTAGTTCTTCCAGTTCACGTCGGTGATCGCCTCGGAGACCCGGCAGCTCGAACTGCCGCCGAGGCCGATCGCGACCTCGGCCTCCTGCTTGTCCTGGTCCACCATGATGGACTTCCACTTCTCCGGGCCGAGGCCGTCGCGCGCGAAGTACATCGTGGGGTGCTCGGTGTAGCCGGCGGCGCGCAGGCCGTCGGTCAGCACCTCGCGCATCAGGTACTGGTCCCGCAGCTCCGGCCAGAAGTGCCCGTCGCGCACGAGCTTGTCGCGGTACTGCGGCAGCTGCCACGGCGCCGGCTGCTCCCCCGCCACACCGGTCCTGGTCTCGGCGTAGGACTTGAGGTGCAGCTTGGTGCACACCACGGCGGTGACCTCGTTCTCCAGCACCACGTCGAGGTCGCGCCGGACGCTGTCGACGGTCTGGTCCAGCAGCCCGTACATCAGGTCGATGCTGATCCAGTCGAACCCGGCGGCCTGGGCGTTGCGCACGAAGTCGACGCACATCCGCGAGGAGTGCTCGCGGCCGCACTCGCGCAGCACGTGGTCGTCGAACGACTGCACACCGCTGGACAGCTTGGTGCAGCCCAGTTCCCGCAGCACCTCGAGCTTCGCCGGGGTGAACGTGCTGGGGTCGCCCTCGAAGCGGATCGTCGTGTCCGCGGTGAACCCGAAGTTCTCCCGGTAGAAGCCGAGCAGCCGCCGGATGTCCTTCTCCGGCAGCAACGACGGCGTGCCGCCGAAGACGTTGAACTCCCCCACCGGGGCGTTCGCCAGCTCCGGGACCCGCCGCAGCCACAGCTCGGCCTCCCGGATGTTCCAGTCCACCCACTGCGACAGCTTCTCCTCGTTGCGGCCGCCCTTGACGAGCACGACCGGGTACTGGCAGAAGCGGCACTTGTAGGCGCACGTCGGGATGTACGACCACAGGTGGATCGGGTTGGTGCGGGTGAGCTGGTCGCTCAGGTCGTCCAGGAAGTCCTCGACGCCGTAGCCGGGAACGTTGCCGGGGAAGACGTGCGCGCCGAACGGGTCCTCGGTGACGTAGTCCAGCAGGTGCCTGTTGGCGGGGTCCTGCAGCGCGGCCCAGACCTTGGGCTCCATCAGAACACCCCGCCGTTGCCGAAGTAGTTGTGCGCCTCCCCGGACTCGCGGTCCTCGCAGTAGTACTTCACGAACTCCGCGAACCGCTCCGGCGGCACGTCGTCGAAGCACTCCGGCAGCGGCGGCGGGTACCCGACGTCCTCACCGACGGCGGCGCGCAGGCACGCGAAGATCTCGTCCCGGAACTCCAGGTAGAGCCGGTACGAAGGCGTCTTGTAGGAGTGGATCGGGAGGAAGTCCACGACGCTCATCTCGGCCTTGACCTCCGCGACGCGCCGGCCCAGCCGGTCCGCCAGGTCCTCGCCGAGGAACGCCACCACGGCGTCGGAGTCCAGGAAGGACGGCGTGAGCAGGATCGGCAGGACGACGTTCTTCGGCGTGAAGTCCTTGATGGAGAACTCCCACGCCTGCAGCGCTTCCTCCTCGGTGAGGTCGACGGCCCGTTCCGGTGCCTCGGGCCTGATGTCGCGCATGACGATGATGCCGTCGGTGCCGTACGCGCGCCCGGTGATCACCTCGTCGATGGCGTGGTTGACGCGCCGGGGGTTGATCTCGACCCGCGACCGCGGCGCGTAGGTGATGTCGTGGCCGGCGCCGCGGACCTTGATGCCGAAGTCCCAGTCGTCGGACAGGTGGTTGACGAACCGCCCGTTCCGCAGCTGGTAGAAGATCTCGATGCCGCCGACGCTCTCGTAGGCCTCGCGTTCCACCGCGAAACCCTTGCCGTCCGGGAAACCGCCGAACAGCGAGAACGTCACCGCACGGCAGCGCAACGTGCGCTGGATCGCGTCCCAGAGCCGCGGCCTGCCCACGAAGTGGTCGGCGTTGTAGTAGTAGTCGCACACGCCGATCGCGGCCTTGCCCTCCTCCATCGCCGCGAAGAGCTCGACGAGCCACCGGCGGTCCACCCGGCAGTCCGCGTCGGCGGAGACGAGGTAGAAGCGCTCGCCGGGATCCTTGCGATCACGGCTGCGCCGCACGGCGAACTCCATGCCCGTCCTGCGGGCCGGGGCGACGCCCTGCTCGCGTTCGCTGATCACGTGCAGCGCGACCGCGGAGCTCTCGGCGAACCGGCGTGCGATCGCGACCGTGTCATCGGTGGAGTTGTTGTCCACCAGCACGATCTCGTACGCCACGGGGCCCATGTCGTCCTGGTCGAGCAGGGACGTCAGCACGTCGTGGATGTTCGCGGCCTCGTTGTAGACCGGCAGCACGACGCTGAGCCGCACGTTCTCGCCCATCGCGGGCGGGAACAGGTCCTCCACCAGCGCGGTCGCGGCCTCGCGGTTGTGCGTGCCCAGCTTCCGGTTGTGCTCCACCACTTCCGCCCGCCTCTCCGCGTTCGTCATGAGCTCCGAGACCTGGCGCGCGAACTCCGGCGTCGGCAGGTCGTGCTCGGAGATGTCCAGCAGCGGCGCCTCGAAGCCCGCGTACACCGTGTCGTACAGGGCGTAGCGGCTCGCGATGTACGGCACACCGGCCGCGATCGCCTCGCCGATCGGGTTCCCGTAACTCTCGTAGTCGTAGGACGTCAGGAACGACACGACGTCGGCATGCGCCAGGAGGTCGCGCACAGAGAAACCGTCGCCCGTGGACTCGCACGGTTCGAGCACCCCGCCGAACACGACCCGGACCCGCAGCTCTTCGGCGAGCAGGCGGAGCCTCCTGGTCTCGTCGGGGTTCTCCTCGGTGTCGCCGGCGACGAACAGGCACGTTCCCGGGAGCTGAGCTGCCAGGTGCAGGTCCCGGTCGACGCGCTTCTGCGGGATGATCCTCGTGAACCGGGCGATGATCTTCTCGTGCGGCCCGATGCCGTGGTGGGAGCGGAAGTCCGGTCGTCCCGGGCGGCTGGGCGGGAGGAAGGTGTTCGGCAGCACGTCGAGGTTGCGCAGGTGCGGCATCCACTCGAGCGTGCGCCGCTTCGCCTCCTCGTGCAGCGCGAAGTAGTGGATGTGCGGCGACTCGACCATCGGAGGCGTTGCCGGGTAGGGGAAACTGCCGTACTTGTCCGGTTCGCTCTGCCACATCAGGTCGTGGTCGCGCCACAGGACGTACCTGCCCAGGTCGTGTCTGGCTCCGTAGACGGCGATCGCCCGGTAGAGCGCCTTCGTGTACGCGACGTTCTCCGGCAGCGTGCCGTTCTCCACCATCACGAGCGTGACGCCGCGGTCCTCCCAGGTCCGCACGATCGCGTCGGCGAGCAGGGCCGTGACGCCGCCGGTGTCCGGAACCCGGTCGCGGCGCACGGCTTCCAGCGTCCGCGCGACGAACTCCTCGTCATAGCCGGGGATCTCCGCGACACCGTCCACCCGGTCCAGCGCGATCCAGTCCGGTACCCGTTCTTCCGCGTAGGGCTGGAAGAACCGGCCCTTGTCGGCCTTGATGTCGTACCCGAGGTCGAGGTGGACCCGGTACCCCCGGTCCGCGAACGTTCTGGCGATCTTGATGAACTCGACGACCACACCGGACATTGCCGTGGCGTCGAACGAGACACCCCACAGGACGGTCACAGGCCGCTCCACTCCGAGTGGTCCACTCCTCACCGAACGTAGCACTGAAAGCGCTCTCTCGATGCTTGCGTCTCAATCGGTGCCAACGGCCGGAAGACCGGTTGACGCGCTTGGCTAATATCATTAGCCTTCAGCTAACACCATTAGCCAACGTGGAGGTCGTCATGCCGGAACTGCTGACCGTCGAGGGCGGCACACTCGCCTACGAACTGACCGGGGACGCCGGACCGCTCGTCGTGCTCGCCCACGGCATCGGGGACAGCCGGGAGGCGTACCGGTTCATGGCGCCGCTGCTGGCCGGGGCCGGGTACCGGGTCGCCGCGGTCGACCTGCGCGGGTGCGGTGAGTCGAGCGTCGACTGGAGTTCCTTCTCCCGCACGGACATCGCGGGCGACCTGGTCGCCCTGGTCAAGCACCTCGGCGGCCCGGCGGTGCTCGTCGGCCACTCGATCTCGGGCGGCGCCGCGACCATCGCGGCGGCCGACGCCCCCGAACTCGTCACCGCCGTCGTCGAACTGGCGCCGTTCACCCGCGCCCAGAGCATCGGCGACCTGCGCGTCACCCGGTACCGCCGCGGCACGCTGCGGCTGCTCGGCACCGCCCTGTTCGGCAGCACCCGGCTCTGGAAGGAGTACCTGGACCTCGCCTACCCCGGACCGAAGCCAGCCGACTGGGAGGAGCGCCTCGCGCGGATCGAGGCCAGCCTGCGCCAACCGGGGCGGATGAAGGCGCTGCGGAAGATGGGGCTGACGAGTCCCGCGGACGCCGGTGCGCGCCTGGGCGACGTGCGGTGCCCGGTGCTGGTCGTCGAGGGCGCGCTCGACCCCGACTGGGTCTCGCCGCAGGCCGAGGGCGAAGCCGTCGTCGCGGCGCTGCCCGCCGGTCTCGGGCGCCTCGAGGTGATCCCCGGCGCGGGCCACTACCCGCACGTCCAGTTCCCGGAGCAGGTGGTCGCGCTGACCCTCGCGTTCCTGGGCGAGGTCAGTGCCTAGGCCGGGTCTGAACCGCGCCGCGATCATCTCCGCCGGCGCCGCGCTCGCCGACGAGATCGGCTTCCCGAACGTGACCATGGGCCTGCTGGCCGAGCGGGTCGGGGTGCGAACTCCGTCGCTCTACAAGCACGTCGACTCCTTGGAGGCCCTGCGGCACGGCATCTCCGTCCAGGCGATGCGCGAGTTGCGGGACGCGGTCGCCGGAGCGGTGTCCGGGCGGTCCGGACCGGACGCGGTCCGCGCGATCGCCGGTGCCCACCGCCAGTGGGCGCTCGACCACCCGGGACGGCACGCCGCCACCGTGCGCGCACCGGCCACCGACGACGAGGAAGGCCGGCGCGTGGTCGGCGAAGCCATGCAGGTCTTCTTGAACGCTCTCAACGGTTTCGGGCTGCACGGCGCGCAGGCGGTCGACGCCGCACGGGTGCTGCGCTCGGCGTTGCACGGGTTCGTCTCATTGGAATGCGCGGGCGGCTTCGGGTTGCCCCGCGAGGTCGCCCGCAGCTACCGCTTCCTGGTGGATACCCTCGTCGAGGGTTTGCGAGCGGCGTGATCGTGGTGCGCGCCCCGGGGCACGCACCACGATCGGAGCGGACGCCTAGCCGAAGTTCACGTCACTGCACCACATGTAGGTCTGGTCGAGGTGCGAGGCCTGCCAGATGGTGAAGACGATGTGGTGACCGCGGTAGGAACCGTTGGTCTGGACGTTGAACCGGATGTCCTTGGCAGGCGCGAACCTGCCGGTTTGCGTGACGAGGTCCAGGTTGCCCCAGCCGAGGCGCTGCGTGGTCGGGTCGAAGCCGTTCTTGCTGACGTAGACCCGGAAGTAGTCAGCGCCGTGGCTGGCCTGGTCGTACAGGTGCATCGTGAAGCTGCTGCCGAGGTTGGTGGTCTTCCACCGGCCCGGCGTGTTCAGCGCGTTGTTGCGGGCCAGGGCGTTGCTGCAGAGCTGTCCGTCCGGAGTGGACCCCTGGAAGTTCCCGCCCAGCCCGTCGCGCAGCGCGCTCATCCAGTTCCACATGGTGTCGGCGTTGGCCTGGAAGGCCTGCCAGCACATGGGGTCCTGCTGCTGCATCGCCGGGTTGGTGTGCTGGCTACCCCAGGTCTGCCAGCACTGGTAGGCGCGGGTGGCAGGGCTGGCGATCGTGCCGTGCGCCGAAGCCGGTGGTGCCCAGACGAACGTGCACAGCAGCACGCCGATGATCAGCGTGACGAGGCCACGCCTTCTGGTGAGTGATCCAAAGGTGCCGCGCGTACGCATGAACGAGCCCTCCATTCTGGGATGATCGAACGGCGGCGGCGGATTGGGAACGCTCCCAGACCATTAACCGTACCGATAACTCTCAGAGATCACAAGGACACGACGAGTGACAGCAGGTCATCGCATGGATTTGGCCAGGTTCGTCGACCCGAAGCTCGCCGGGTTCGCCGAGGAGTCGCGGGCGGTGAACGCGGCGCGGGGAACCAGACGCGGACCGAGGACCCTCGACGAGGTGCGGGCGATCAGGCCCCGGACGCCTCCGGGAGCGGCGGTGGTCGAGGCAGGCGGGCGGCGGGTGCCGATCAGGGTCTTCTCCCCCACCGGCACCGCACCCCGCGGCGTGCACCTGAACATCCACGGCGGCGGCTTCTACCTGGGCCCGACGGCGCAGGACGGCGAACGGAACCAACGGCTCGCGGACTCCCTCGGGGTCGTCGTGGTGGATGTCGACCACCGGCTCGCCCCGGAGAACCCGTGGCCCGCCGCACCCGACGACTGCGAGACCGCGGCGTTGTGGCTGCTGGAGGAGAACCGCTTCGGCACTGACCGGTTCGTCATCGGCGGCTTCTCGGCGGGCGCCACCCTCGCCGTGACGACGTTGCTGCGCCTGAGGGACCGCGGCCTGGGCGACCGCTTCTCCGGGGCCGCGCTGCAGTTCGGCACGTACGACCTGAGCGGCCTGACCCCGGCGGGCCGGCGGATCGCCGACGAGTTCTTCCTCGAGGCCTACGCGGGACACGCGCCCGACCGCACGCTGCCGGACATCTCCCCGGTCTACGGCGACCTGCGCGGCCTTCCCCCGCTGCTGGTGGTCGTGGGCGAGCTCGACGTGCTGCTGGAGGACAACCTGGCCATGGCCGCCCGCGTGTGGGCGGCGGGCGGCGAGGCCGACCTGCGGGTCTACCCGGAGTCGTCGCACGGCTTCACCAACCGCGAGACGGGCATGGCACGCGCGGCACGCCACGACATCCGGCAGTGGCTCACGCACCGGCTCAGGACCCGGGAGTGATCGACGGGCGCCGAGCCGACCCCTGAGCGGGCACGCCGGCGGCGTCGTGACCCGGACCGTCGGCTCCACCTCGTGGGGCGGGCGGTCCGGCTGCACCCGCACGGTCATCCGGCAGGCCGCCGGTGGCTGCGCACCCGCCAGGCCCGATCACCGTCTCGACGGCCACCTGCCCCCGGCGCGGCCCGCACCGGCGACCCTCCGCACGAGCGGCCGAGTCGGTTAGGTAAGGGTGCCCTGGGTCGACCGACCGGCGGGAGCTAACGTAGCCCGTCGTGAGCATGGTCGTGGAGCGACGCGGACCGCAGTCCGCACCACCGGGGCGCAGCCCGCAGCGCAGGCGGCTCCTCGGGCTGGCACTCCTGGTCGCGGGGCTCGCCGTCATGGCGGTGCTGTCGCTCGTGATCGGCGCCCGGTCGCTCACGCCGGCCGAGGTGTGGCAGGGGCTGTTCGGCGACCCCGGCACCGACCAGCAGCTCACCGAGATCACGCTGATCGTGCACACGCTGCGCATCCCGCGGACGGTGCTCGCGATCGTGGCCGGGCTCGCGCTCGGCATGGCCGGTGCGCTGATCCAGGGCCACACCCGCAACCCGATCGCGGACACCGGGCTCCTCGGCGTCAACTCCGGCGCGTCGTTCGCGGTGGTGCTCTCGATCTCCCTGTTCGGCCTGCAGAGCCCTGTCCAGTACCTGTGGTTCGCCTTGCTCGGCGCGGCGGCGGCCGGGGTGGTCGTGTTCGGGTTGTCGAGCCTCGGCCGGGGTGCGGGAAACCCGCTGACGCTCGTGCTCGCGGGTCAGGGCGTCACGATCTTCCTCGCCGCCATGACCACCGCGGTCGCGCTCGGCAACACGCAGTCGCTCGACGTGCTGCGGTTCTGGAACGCGGGGTCGGTGCAGGGCGTCGGGTACGACGTGATCGGGACGGCCTCGGCGTTCATCGCCGTCGGGATCGTGCTGGCGCTGGCCAACCTCCCCGTGCTCAACCTGCTCAACCTCGGTGACGACGTCGCGCGCGGTCTCGGCGTGAACGTCCTGGCGGGGCGGACCGTCGGCGTCGTCGCCGTCACGCTGCTCGCCGGGGCGGCGACGGCGGCGTGCGGGCCGATCGCGTTCCTCGGGCTGATGGTCGCGCACGTCGCCCGGTGGATCACCGGGCCGGACTACCGCTGGATGGTGCCGTACGCCGGCCTGCTCGGCTCGGTCGTGCTGCTGCTGGGAGACGTCGTCGGACGGCTCGTCGTGCGTCCCGCCGAACTCCAGGCGGGCATCGTCATCGCCCTGATCGGCGCTCCGTTCTTCGCGGCGCTGGTCTGGCTCGGGAAGTTCAGGCAGGCATGAGCGCTCAGATGCACCCCGGTGTCCGCGTCGGCGGCTGGTCCTGGGTCTGGCGGCCGTGGGCCGTGCTCGTCACGGTCGTCCTCGCCGCGGCGACGTTCCTCGTGTTCTGCGTGTCGATCGCGGTCGGCGACTTCACGATCGAGCTGCCCGCCGTGTTCAGGACGCTGATCGGGCAGGGTGAGCGGGTCGACGAGTTCGTGATCATGGACCTGCGGATGCCGCGGGCGCTCGTCGGCCTGGTCGTGGGTCTCGCGCTCGGGATCTCCGGCGCGCTCACGCAGTCGATCGCGCGCAACGCACTGGCGAGTCCCGACGTCCTCGGGATCACCTTCGGCGCCAGCGCCACGGCGGTCTTCGTCGTGACGGCGAGCGGCGGCGCGGCGGTGTCCAGCGCGATCGGCCTGCCCGCGGCGGCGCTCACCGGCGGACTGCTGACCGGGTTGCTCGTCTACTTCCTCGCGTGGAAGAAGGGCATCGACGGGTTCCGGCTGATCCTCATCGGCGTCTCGGTCAGCGCGGCGATGCAGGCGGTCACGACGTGGCTGCTGGCGCTCGCGGACATCCGCGACGTCGCCCGCGCGCAGGCGTGGCTCGTCGGCTCGCTCGACTCGCGGTCGTGGAACGAGGTCTGGACGACGCTGTGGGTCACCGCGGCGCTGGTCCTGGTGGTCGTGGTGGTGTCGTTCCAGTTGCAGCCCATGCACTTCGGCGACGACGTCGCCGCCGGCCTCGGGGTCCGCTACGGCGCCGTGCGCGCGGTCCTCCTGCTGTGCGCGGTGCTGCTGGCCGGCGTCGCGGTGTCGGCGGCGGGCCCGGTGCCGTTCGTGGCACTGGTGGCGCCGCAGATCGCCATGCGGCTGGTGCGCTCCCCCGTGCCGCCGCTCCTCGCGTCCGGGGTGTTCGGCGCGCTGCTGCTGATCGGCTCGGACCTGATCGCCAGGGTCGTGCTGCCCAACGACCTGCCCGTCGGCATCGTCACCGCGATCATCGGCGGCCCGTTCCTCGTCTACCTCCTGGTGCGCGCGAACGTGAAGCGCGCCGCCTGAGGCAAGCCTGCATTAAGTAAGGTTGCCCTATGACCGCGCTGCGCAACGATGCCGCCCGCTTGGGCGCCGAGGGCGTCACGGTCGGGTACGCCGACCGGGTCGTGCTCGACAACCTCGACGTCACCATCCCGACCGGGGTGATCACGACGGTCATCGGGCCCAACGGCTGCGGCAAGTCGACGCTGCTGCGGACGCTGTCGAGGTTGCTCAAACCGCGCCAGGGCACGGTGCTGCTCGACGGCCACGACATCGCGCGGCTCAAGACCAAGGACGTCGCGAAGCGGATGGGCCTGCTCCCGCAGACGCCGATCGCGCCGGAGGGGCTCACGGTCGCCGACCTGGTCGCGCGCGGCCGGCACCCGCACCAGAGCTGGGTGCGGCAGTGGTCGAGCGACGACGCGGACGTGGTCGCCGAGGCGCTGCGGATGACCGGGGTGGCCGACCTGGCGCACCGGCCCGTCGACTCGCTCTCGGGCGGGCAGCGGCAGCGGGTGTGGATCTCCATGACGCTCGCCCAGGGCACCGATCTGCTGCTGCTGGACGAACCCACGACCTACCTCGACCTCGCGCACGCGATCGACGTGATCGACCTGGTCGACGATCTGCACGAGGGCGGCTGCACGGTGGTGATGGTGCTGCACGACCTGAACCTGGCCGTTCGCTACAGCGACAACCTGATCGTGATGAAGTCGGGGTCGATCGTCGCACAGGGGCATCCGAGCGAAGTGATCACGAGCGAACTGCTGCTGGACACGTTCGGGCTGCAGGCGAGGGTGATCGACGACCCCGTCAGCGAGCGGCCGCTGATCGTGCCGATCGGCCGGACCCACGTGGTACCGAAGAGTGACCAAGACCTTGGTTAGCCTGCCCTAACCGGGTGATAAGGTTCGGCTGTCCTAATTTCCCCCGCCGCGTGGGCAGCGAAGAACGAGGTGCCGAATGGGCCAGAGAACGACCATGACCTGGAAGCGACTGACCGCAGTGGCCGCGGCCGCGGTGGTCGGTGCCAGCGTCCTCGCCGGGTGCGGTTCTTCCACGCCTGAGACGACGAACGGCACGGGCAACGCCTCCGGTGGCACGTTCCCGACCAAGGTCGAGCACTTCTTCGGCACGACGGAGATCAAGGAAGCGCCCAAGCGCGTCGTCTCCCTCGGCTACACCGACGACCAGACGCTGCTCGCGCTCGGCGTGGTCCCGGTCGGCATGGTCGACCAGTACCCCAACCCCGAGGGCAAGAAGCCCGACATCAACACGCAGTGGCCCTGGGTGAAGGACAAGTGGGGTTCGACCACGCCCGAGGTCATCATGAAGAACGGTGACACCGAGCCGAACTACGAGAAGATCGCGCAGCTGCGCCCCGACCTGATCGTCGCGGTCTACTCCGAGGCCGACCAGGCCTGGTACGACAAGCTCAGCAAGATCGCGCCGACCGTCGGCCGCACCAAGGCGGAGAAGGAGCCCTTCTCCGCCAAGTGGCAGGACAACGCGCTGCAGGTCGCCAAGGCGGTCGGCAAGGGCGACGAGGGCGCCAAGGCCATCAAGGCGATCGACGACAAGATCGCCGAGGCCAAGAAGGCCAACCCGGCGTGGGCGAACGAGACCGCGGTCGTGACCTCCTGGTACAAGGACGCCGTCGCGCCGTTCGCGACGACCGACGTGCGCGGCCAGGTCGTCACCGGCATCGGCTTCAAGGGCAACACGAAGATCGACGAACTCGCCGCCGGCAAGTTCTACGTCCAGCTGTCGCCCGAGCGCATCGACGTGATGAACGTCGACCGCATCTTCGTGATCGCCGACGAGGCGGACCAGAAGTCGCTCAAGGGTTTCGAGCTGTTCAACAACCTGCCCGCGGTCAAGGCCGGCAAGGTCCACTGGATCCTCGACAGCGAGGGCCCCGCCGTCGGTGCCGCGATCTCGCAGGCGACCCTCGCCTCCATGCCGTACGCGGTGGACGAGCTGGTCAAGGCCGCCAAGTCCGCCGGCTGACCCACCCCGGCACCACGAGAGGAACCCCGTGAGCACAACCCTGTCCGCGGCGCCGTCGAAGATCCTGCGCACGGCGTCCGGGCGGGAGGCCTCCCGGTGGATCCTCGACCACTGCCGCTCCGCCCCCGCCCTGCCGATCGCCACCGTGGTGGCGACGGTGGTGGGGGCGGTGCTGCAGATCGTCCCCGTCTTCCTGCTGGGCACCGTGGTGGACGGTGTCGTCGGCGGGCGTGACGCGTCGATCCTCTGGACGATCGGCGTCGCGACGGTCGTGTCGGCGCTGGCCGGCGCGGTCATGACCGCCGCCTCGACCTACCTCGTCGGCCGCGTCGGCGCGGAGATGCTGGCGCGCCTGAGGGAAGGCGCCGTCCGCGCCGTGCTCGGGATGCCGAGCGCGCGGATCGAGGAGGTCGGCCGCGGCGACGTGCTCTCGCGCGTCGGTGACGACGTCGCCGTCATCTCCAAGGGCTTCCGCACGGCGATCCCGACGATCTTCTCCGCGGCCGTGCTGGTCGTCATCGCCACGGCCGGCATGTTCGGCCTCGACTGGCGGCTCGGGCTCGCGGGTGCCTGCGCGCTGCCCGCCTACTGGCTGGCGCTGCGCTGGTACCTGCCCCGCTCGCAACCGCTCTACCGCGCCCGTTCCGAAGCCCAGGCCGACCGCGCCCAGGCGTTGATCAGCGGTCTCGACGGAATCGCGACCGTGCGGGCCTATCGCCTGGAAAACGCGTTCCGGGACAAGGTGACCGCCGAATCCTGGCGGGTGCGCAACATCGGCATCGAGGTCTTCCGGTTCTTCGGGCGGTTCATCGGCCGGGAGAACCGCGCGGAGTTCATCGGGCTCAGCCTGATCATCGTCGTCGGCTACCTCCTGGTGACGAACGGGCAGTCCTCACTCGGCCAGGTGTCCGTCGCGGCTCTGCTGTTCCACAAGCTCTTCGTGCCGCTCGGCCTGATCATGGCGTTCTTCGACGAGGCGCAGAAGTCCGGCGCCGGTCTGACGCGCCTGGTCGGCGTCCTCTCCGAATCCGACGGCGACGACCTCGTGCGCAGCGCCGTGGCCGTCGACGCGGACGCCCGGCCCCTGCCGGTGTCGGTGCGCGGGCTTTCCTTCCGCTACCCCGAATCCGAGCACGACGTGCTGCGGGACGTCGACCTCGAGATCCCGGCCGGGACGTCGCTCGCGCTCGTCGGCGCCACGGGAGCCGGCAAGACGACGCTGGCCGCGCTCGTCGCGGGCACCGGCACGCCGTTGACCGGATCCGTGCACATCGGCGACTCGAACCTCGCCGACCTCGACGAGGCGGGCGCCCGCGCGCTGGTCAGCATCCTGACCCAGGAGGCCCACGTCTTCGCCGGCCCGCTCGCCGAGGACCTGCGGCTGGCCGCTCCCGACGCGACCGACGACGAACTGGTGGACGCGCTGCGGACCGTCGGCGCGGACACGTGGGTCTCAGCGCTGCCGCAGGGGCTGCGGACCGATGTCGGCGAGGGCGGCGAACGCCTCGACGCGACCAAGGTCGCCCAGATCGCGCTGGCCCGCCTCGTGCTCGGCCGCTCCCCCGTCGTCGTGCTGGACGAGTCGACGGCCGAGGCGGGCAGCCAGGGTGCCGCCGC
Organism: Lentzea sp. CC55; assembly: GCF_021056325.1. NCBI lineage: Bacteria > Bacillati > Actinomycetota > Actinomycetes > Pseudonocardiales > Pseudonocardiaceae > Lentzea > Lentzea sp. CC55. The sequence continues at coordinate 123,316 of NZ_JAJCXE010000045.1, forward strand.
GCTGGAACGGGCGGCGCTCGCGGCCTGCCGCGGCCGCACCACGCTCCTGGTCGCGCACCGCCTGACCCAGGCGGTCGCCGCCGACCGCGTCGCCGTCCTCGACGCGGGACGCGTTCTGGAGTACGGCACGCACGAAGAACTTGTGGCGCGTGACGGGCGTTACGCGGCACTTTGGGCCGCTTGGCGATTCGGAACCTCAACTACTTAGGTTAGGCTACCTTCACCGATCGTGAAGGGATGGCTGAGTCGTCGATGGAACAGATGGCCGAGCGTGACGTACTTCTTCCGACCGCCCGGATCGCCTCCGTTCAGCGCCGGGCGGGTGAGTACCCGCAGCGGACCATCGCCATCGCGAGCGCCGTCGCGCTGCACCACTGGGCCGACCCGGCGTACGGGGTCGACGGCTTCGAGCTCACGCCCGCCACGCCGTTCGGCGACCTGCTCGTGTGGGCCGACAAGGGACAGCGGTCCGACGTCGCGGAGACCCCGGACGGCTGGACGATCCCGCTCCCGGACGGCGTGGACGCCGCCGAGGCGCAACGGGTGCTCGACGACCTCGCGGAGTTCCCCCACCGCCCCATCGGCACGCTGACGTCGCAGACCGCGCAGGAGCGGCTCGCGGACCTGGCCCGCTGGAACGACAACGAGTTCCCGCGCGACCGGCCGTCCATCGTCGAGCTGTTCCGCGACCAGGCCCGGCAGCGCCCCGACGCCGTCGCGATCAACGACGGCGACCGCGAGGTGACCTACGGCGAGGCGCTGGCCCGGTCCAGCCAGCTCGCCCGCCACCTGCTCGAGCGCGGCCTGGCCACCGAGCAGGTGGTCGGCATCTCGCTCGACCGCTCGGCCGAGATGGTGATCAGCCTGCTGGCCGTGCTGCAGGCCGGGGGCGCTTTCGTGCCGCTCGACCCGCAGTGGCCGGCGTCGCGCCGCGAGTCCGTGATCACCGATGCCCAGGTCGTGCTGCTCCTCGGCACCGGCCAGGAGGGTGAACCTCCCGCGATCGCGGTCGACCTCGCCCGGTGGGACTTCTCCGGCTACTCCGGTGAGCCCGCGGACATCGCGGTCAAGGGCGCACAGCTCGCGTACGTCATGTTCACCTCCGGCTCGACCGGCCGCCCCAAGGGCGCGATGATCCGGCACGAGGCCATCAGCGAACGCCTGCTGTGGCAGGTGGACCAGATCCTCCACTTCGGACACTCCGACGCCTCGCTGTTCAAGGCTCCGCTGTCGTTCGACATCTCGATCAACGAGATCTTCCTGCCGCTGGTGTGCGGCGGGCGGACCGTCGTCGTGCGGTCCGGCGGCGAACGCGACCCGCACCACCTGCTGCACACGATCGCCCGCCACCGCGTGACGTTCGTGTACCTGGTGTCGTCGATGCTGGACGTGCTGCTGAACATCGCGGGCGACGGGGAGCTCTCCAGCCTGCGGCACGTGTGGTGCGGCGGCGAGGTGCTCACACCCGAGCTGTACGACCGGTTCCGCACCCAGCTCGACATCCCGATGTACCACGGCTACGGCCCCGCGGAGGCCACGATCGGCGTCTCGCACGTGATCTACCGCGGCGAGGCGGAGCGGCTGTCGACCTCCATCGGCAAGGCGAACCCCAACACCGACCTGTACGTGCTCGACGACCGGCTGCGGCCGTGCCCCGTCGGCGTCGGTGGCGAGCTCTACATCGGCGGTTTCCTGCTGGGCCGCGGCTACGTGAACGCACCGGGACTGACGGCGTCGCGGTTCGTCGCGAACCCGTTCGCCTCCGACGGGTCGCGCCTCTACCGGACCGGCGACCTGGCGCGGTTCGCCCCGGACGGCTCGCTCGACTTCCTCGGCCGCGTCGACAACCAGGTCAAGATCCGCGGCATGCGGCTCGAGCTGGAGGACGTCGAGATCGCCCTGGCCGAGCACCCGCGGGTGCGCCACACCTGTGTCGTGGTCAGGAAGAACTCGGCCGGCGGAAACTACCTCGTCGGCTACGTCGTCCCGTCGGATGACGAGCTGACCGCGGACGCCGTGAAGCAGTGGGCGACCGAGCACCTCGTCGAGTACATGGTGCCGGCGCACGTCGTCGTGATGAGCGAGTTCCCGTTGACCCCCAACGGGAAGCTCGACCGCCGCGCGCTGCCGGAGCCGGCGGCCGAGACCGGTCCGGTGACCGCGGCCGAGAACGACGTCGAGGCCGCGATCTGCGCCGCCGCCGCGTCGGTGCTGCGGGTCGAGCAGGTCGGCGCCGACCAGGACTTCTTCGAGCTGGGCGGCGACAGCATCCTCGCGATCTCGCTGCTGTCCGCGCTGCGGGCCGAGGGCGTCTTCGTCACGGCCACGCAGATCTTCGTCCACCGCACGCCTCGTGCGCTGGCCGCCGTCGCGTCCCGGGACGGGGCTTCCTCGGTCGACCACGACGACGTCCCCACCGGGCCGGTGGCCGGGCTGCCGATCGTCCAGTGGCTCGGCGAGACCACGGACGCGATCGACGGGTTCGTGCAGTCGGTCGTGCTGAACACGCCCGAAGCGCTGACCGCCGACGCCCTGACGCGGATCCTCGACGCCCTGGTCGAGCGGCACGACATGTTGCGCGCCAAGCTGGTCCGCGGCGAGCGCTGGTCGTTCGACATCCCGCAGGACGGGCAGGCGCTGTGGGAGGAGAGCACCGCGCCGGTCGACGAGTGCGTCGCCGCGGCGACCGCCGGGCTGGACCCGGACGCGGGCGTCATGCTGCGCGCGGTGTGGCGGTCCGAGGCCCGGCAACTCGTGATCGTGATCCACCACGTCGTCATCGACGGTGTCTCCTGGCGGATCCTGTTCGACGACCTCGCCCTGGCATGGCAGCAGGTCTCGTCCGGCGCTCCGGTCGAGCTTCGTCCGGTCGGCACGTCGTTCCGGCGCTGGACGCAGCTGCTGGAGAAGGCCGGGTTCGAGGCCGACCGCGAGTACTACGAACGCCCCCTGCCGGGTGAGGACCGGCTGCTCGGCCGTCGTGAGCTGCGCGAGACCGATGTCGTCGCGAACGAGCACGTCCGCACGGTGACGGTCGGGGCGCAGGCCACCGCCGCCCTGCTGGGCGACGTGCCGGCGTCGTTCCACGCCAAGGTCAACGACGTGCTGCTGACCGGTCTCGCGGTCGCGCTGGCGAAGTGGCGACGCGACAACGGGCAGGACCAGACGTTCGCGCACGTCGAGCTGGAGGGCCACGGCCGCGAGGGCCGGTTCGTGCCGCTCGACCCGGACCTGTCGCGCACGGTCGGCTGGTTCACGACGCTGTTCCCCGTGGTCGTCGACCCCGTGGACGTCGAAGACCTGGGCTCGGCGTTGAAGCGGGTCAAGGAGGACCTCGCGCGGGTGCCGAGCAACGGCGTGTCGTACGGCGCTCTGAAGTACCTGGGACACGAGGAGTTCGACGCTCCGCGCCCGCAGGTGCTGTTCAACTACCTCGGCCGGTTCTCCGGCGGCACGACCGGTGACTGGCAGCTCGCGGAGAACGCGGGCCAGCTCGGCGAGAAGCGCGACCCGGCGATGCGGCTGCCGCGCGCCCTGGAGTTCAACGCCTCCGCCGAGCCCGGCGCCGACGGCGAGCTGGAGCTGGTCACGGTGATCTCGTGGCCGTCCGGCGTGTTCACCGACGCCGACACCGAGAAGATCGGCTCGTACTTCGTCGAGGCGCTGGAGGGCCTGGCGTCGCTGAGCGAGGGCGGCCACTCCCCCAGCGACTTCGACCTGGTGCCGCTCACGCAGGCCGACGTCGACGCGCTGGACTCCCCCGCGCTGCGGGACGTCCTGCCGCTGACGCCGCTGCAGGAGGGCCTCTACTTCCACTCGATCTTCGACGGCGAGTCGGCGCACCGGTACGTCGAGCAGCAGCTGCTGACCCTGACCGGCGCCGTGGACGCCCGCAGGCTCGAAGCGGCCGCGACCCGCCTGCTGGAGCTGTTCCCGAACCTCGCCGCCCGCTTCACCGGTCTCGCCGACGGCCGGGTCGTGTCGGTGCTGGAGTCCGGTGTCCGGCCGAGTTTCTCCACTGTGGACGGTCAGGGCATGACCGCCGAGGAAATCCGGGAGTACGCCGAACGCGACCGCGTCGCCGGGTTCGACCTCGCGACCGGTCCGCTGATGCGCTACACGCTGATCCGCACGGCACCGCAGCGGTTCGTGCTGATCCAGACCGTGCACCACATCATCGCGGACGGCTGGTCGGTGCCGCCGATGCTGCGCGCGCTGCTGGCCGAGTACGACAACCCGGGTTCGGTGCACGTGCGCGGCAGCTACGCCGACTACGTGCGCTGGCTCGTGACCGGCGACGCGGACGAGAGCGACCGCGTGTGGGCCGGCGAGCTCGCCGGGCTGCCCGGCCCGTCGCTGGTCGCCGAGGGGCACACGCCGTCCGACCGGTTCGCCGACATGGTCGTCGACGCGGACGCCGACCTGGAGGAGCGGATGCGCGCGGCCGGCGTGACGCTCAGCGTCGCCGTGCACAGCGCGTGGGGCGCGACGCTCGGCGCGCTGCTCGGCAGGCGGGACGTCGTGTTCGGCTCCACCGTCTCCGGCCGGGACGCCGACGTGCCCGGCATCGCCGACATGGTCGGGCTGTTCATCAACACGATCCCCGTGCGCACCAGGTGGTCCGCGGACACGACCGCGGCGGAGCTGCTGGCGTCGGTGCGCGCACACCAGACCGCCATGCTGCCGCACCAGCACGTATCTCTCACCAGGATCGGGCGGCAGGCGCGGCACGGATCGGCGTTCGACACGCTCGTCGTGTTCGACGTCGCCACCGACGTCACGTCGCTGCGGGCGTCGTTCGAGATCTCCGACGTGGTGAACGAGGGCGCGCCGCACTACCCGCTCACGCTCACCGTCATCCGCGACCACGACGGCGCGTTGCGGTTCAACCTGATCCACGACACCGCGATCGTCCGCGAGGACGCCGCCCGCACGATCGTGCGGGCGTTCGCCGACGCGCTGAGCTCGGTGCTGGCCGGCGGTCCTGTGCCCGTGCCGGAGGTCTTCGCCGCACGTCCCGGTGCCGAGATCGAGCCGGTCACGCTGGGACAGCTCTTCGACGAGGCGACCCGGCGCGACCCGTCGGCGCCCGCCGTCACGTTCTGCCGCCTCGACGGCACCTCGCAGACGATGACCTACGGCGAGCTGGCCGCGGCGAAAACCCGGCTGGCCGCACAGCTGCGGACGCTGGGCGCGGGCCCGCGCACCAAGGTCGCCGTGGCGGTGCCGCGGTCGGTCGAGCAGGTGCTGTCGCTGGTCGCGACGGTCACCGCCGGGGCCGCGTACGTGCCGCTCGACCTCGCCTACCCGGACGAGCGGCTGGAGTTCGTGCTGGCGGACTCCGCGCCCGCCGTCGTGCTGGTGCTGCCGCGGGACCGCGAGCGGTTCGAGGCGATGGTCGCGCGCGCCGGGGCCGGCGCGCGGGTCCTCGCGATCGGCGACGACGTGGCGGAGGCGCGGGACGAACCGGAGTTCGACTGGCGCCACCCGGCGTACATGATCTACACCTCCGGGTCGACCGGGAAGCCCAAGGGCGTGGTCGTGTCGCACGCGAGCGTCGTGGCACTGCTCGTGAACACGCGCCCGGACATGGAGTTCGGGCCGCACGACGTGTGGACGCAGTTCCACTCGTTCTCGTTCGACGTCTCGGCGTGGGAGCTGTGGGCGTCGCTCACGCACGGTTGCCACCTGCTGGTGCCCGAGCACGCGCTGACCCGCTCCCCGGTCGACTTCCGCCGGCTCGTCCAGGAGCGCGGTGTCACGGTGATGTGCCAGACGCCGTCGGCGTTCCACCAGTTCCTCGAGGCCGACGCGGTCGCCGCCGAGCCGTTGACGGCGTTGCGGCGCATCATCTTCGCCGGCGAGGCGCTGGACCTGGGCAGGCTGCGCGGCTGGGTCGCGAAGTACGGCGTCCGCAAGCCCGAGCTGGTCAACATGTACGGCCCGACCGAGACCACCATCTACACGACGCACCGGGTCTACGACGCCGCCGACTTCGAGGCCGCCGGGGACAGCAGCCCGATCGGCGGCGCGCTGGCCGGGCAGGTGGCGTACGTGCTCGACGACCGGCTGCGGCCCGTGCCGCCGGGCAGAGCGGGCATCCTCTACATCGCGGGCCCGCAGGTGGCGCACGGCTACTCGGGCCGTCCCGGGCTGTCCGCGAGCCGCTTCGTCGCCGACCCGTTCGCCGCCGACGGCTCGCGGATGTACCACACGGGCGACCTGGTGCGGCGCACGCTCGACGGCGGCCTCGACTACCTCGGCCGCGCCGACAACCAGGTGAAGCTGAAGGGCTTCCGCATCGAGCTCGGCGAGGTCGAGTCGGCGGTGCTGGAGGTCGACGGCGTCGCGGACGTCGCCGTGACCGTGGCGGACACCGCCGACCACCTGGTCGCCCACGTCGCCGGCAAGCCGGCCGTGGACGTCACGGACGCGTTGCGCGCCAAGCTGCCCGCGCACATGGTGCCGCAGCGCGTGATCACCTACGACCTGCTGCCCCTCACGGTGAACGGCAAGCTCGACCGGGCGGCGCTGCTGGACCGCGCCCGCGAGCAGGAGACCGCACCGGCGGCCGAGATCAGCTCCTCGGCGCTCGACTCGCTGGTGAGCGTCTTCGCGGGAGCGCTGCCGGGGTCCTCCGTGGACGCCGACACCGACTTCTTCGCGGCCGGCGGCGACAGCATCATCGCGATCGGCGTGGTCAACCGCGCCCGCGCGCTCGGCGTGCGGTTCGCGCCGCGCGACCTGTTCCTGCACAAGACCCCGCGCGCGCTGGCCGAGAAGTTCGCCGTCCAGGCGGCTCCGGCTGCCGTCGCCGCGCCGGTCGAGCGCCAGGACGGGCCGGTGGCGCCGACGCCCGTCGTGCTGCGGCAGCGGGAGCTCGGCGGCGACGTCCGCCGGTACGCGCAGGCCCGCGCGCTGCCCGGCACCAGCCTGGCCGACGCCCAGCGCGCGGTGGACGCCGTGGTGGCCGCGCACCCCGTGCTGCGGATGCGGCTGAGCACCGAGCACGGCGTGTGGACGCTCGGAATCGATCCCGACTCGCAGGCCCCCAGGGGGGATCGGGCCCCCACTCCCATCGTCCCAGGAGGGTCTGACAGTTCCGGCGCGCCGCGGGTCGTCCCGAGCACCTCCGACGACCTCCGGCTCGTCGCGAACGAGGCGGCGGACCGCCTGGACCCCGGGTCCGGTGCCATGGCGGCGTTCAGCTGGGTCGAGCCGGCGAAGACGCTCGTGGCGGTGGTGCACCACCTGGCGGTCGACTCGGTCTCGTGGCTGGTCCTCCTCGACGACCTCGCCACCGCGATGCGCGGCGAGCAGCTCGCCCCGGCGACCACCTCGTTCGCCGCCTACGCCGACGCCCTCGCGGTGCACGCCCAGTCCGGCGGCGACCTGCGCCGGTGGATCGACTCCCTGGACGCCCCGGCGCTGACCGACGTCCAGGGCAGCCCGCGCGAGATCACCGTGACGCTGGCCGCCTCGATCACCGAACGCGTGGTGCGCACGGCCCCGACCGCGCTCGGCCTCGGGCTCACGGAGCTGCTGTGCGGCGCGTTGCGGACGGCCCTCACCGAGATCCAGGGCACGCCGACGGACCTGGTGGTCGAGCTCGAACGCCATGGTCGCGTGACGCCGTTCGAGCACCACGACTACACGCGCACAGTCGGCTGGTTCACCGCCATCGCGCCGGTGAAGCTCAGCCCGCACACCGATCCGGTCGCCGCCGCCCGGGAGCTGGCCGAGCGGCAGCCCGACGAGGTCGCGCACCTCGAGTTCGGCGAGCTGCGGTACCTCAACCCGCAGACCGCGCCGGTGCTGGCCGCGCTGCCCCGGCCGCAGGTGCTGTTCAACTACCTCGGTCGCGGCAGCGAGGACCGGGCGCTGCACGTCGACTGCCCGCTGCCGAGCCCGTACGCGGTCGAGGTCAACGCGTGGCTCGACGCCGAGGTCGGCGGCCTGCGGGCGACGTTCGCGTTGACCGAGGACGTCTCCGACGAGATCGCGGCGCGCTGGCTGCTCGCACTCGAGCGGATCGCCGACGCCTCGGTCACCGCGCGGCGGACCGCGCCGGTGTCGCCGTTGCAGCGGGGTCTGTACTTCCAGGCGGAACTGGCGGGCGACGCCGGGCACTACGTGGCGCAGAGCTGCTTCACGTTCGACCGGCGGCTCGACGCCGGCGCGCTGGAGCGGGCGATGGAGCACGTCATCGCACGCCACCCGGTCGTCGGCGCGGGCTTCTCCTCCGACGGGGACGGCTCGCCGGTCCAGGTGCTCACGCCGGGCGGCCGGGTGCCGATCAGTGTCGTCGACGTGCTGAACCGCGACGCGGTGGACGCGTTGCGGAACGAGGACCGCGCCACGGGGTTCGACCTGAGCTCGCCGCCGCTGGTGCGGATGTCGGTGCTGCGCCTGCCGGAGGGCAGGGACGCGTTGCTGTTCAGCCACCACCTCCTGCTGTGGGACGGCTGGTCGCGCGAGATCGTGCTGCGCGACTTCTTCGACGCCTACCGGGCGGTGCTGGCCGGTGAGCCGCTCGACTCCACGCCGGCCACGCCGGCCTTCGAGAGCTACACCAGGGCGCTCGCGGCGAAGGACGCCGCCGCCGCCGAACGGTTCTGGGCCGGGTACCTCGCGGACCTGCCGGGGCCGACGCTGCTGGCCGGGAAGTCCACTTCGGACAGCCTGCCGGTCAAGATCGTGCGGACGCTGTCGGCCGAGCAGTCCGACCGCGTGCGGGAGGTGGCGCGGGCGCACGGCGTCACGCTGAACTCGGTCGTCACCGGTGCGCTCGGCCTGCTGCTGGGCAGCGAGACCGGCCGCGGTGACGCGGTGTTCGGCGTGACGGTCTCCGGCCGTGAGGAGGAGGGCACCGAGGGCATCGTCGGCGTCCTGCTCAACACCGTGCCCATGCGGGTGTCCGCACGGCCGCACGACAGCGTGGCGCGGTTCCTCGCGTCCGTGCAGGCGTCGCGGGTCGACGCGATGGAGCACGAGCACCTCGGGCTCGGCGAGATCCAGCGCGCGAGCGGCCAGGACGAGCTGTTCGACAGCCTGTTCGTGCTGCAGAACTTCCTCGACGACGACACCTTCACCGAGTTCAACGCGGTCAACGGCATCACCGCGCACGAGTTCGAGGACTCCACGCACTACCCGTTCACCTGGGTCGTGACGCCCGGCAGGCGGCTCACGGTCAAGCTGGAGTACCGGCCGGCGGTCACCGGTCCCGAGGTCGCGGAGCGGCTGTTCGACTCCTACGTCCGGATCCTCGACGAGCTGGCCTGCGCCGACGGGCCGGTCGGCGCCATCGGCGGCACGGGACCGGAGCCGGTCCTCAACCCCGCCAACGACTTCGGGACCAAGACGGTCGTCGACCTGTTCGACGAGGCGGCGGACCGCAACCCCGACCGGGTCGCTCTCGTGGCGCACGGCGCGACGATGACCTTCGCGCAGCTCAGGGACCGCAGCCGCCACCTGGCCGGGGTGTTGTCCGCCAAGGGGATCGGCGTCGAGACGTCGGTCGCCATCGCGGTGCCGCGGTCGCTCGACTGGGTCGTCGCGCTGTTCGGCATCCTGCGCTGCGGCGCGGCCTACGTGCCGCTGGAGCTCGACCACCCGGACGAGCGGATCGCCGCGATCATCGAGGACGCCCGGCCGTCCCTGGTGATCACGACGAGCGCGGTGGCGCCCCGGATCTCGGGACCCGTGTTCGAGCTCGACGAGCCGTGGCCGGACGCCGAGCCGGTGACCACGTTCGCACCGGAGAACCCGAACCGGCTCCGGCACGCGGCCTACACGATCTACACGTCCGGCTCGACCGGCAAGCCCAAGGGCGTGGTGACCGAGTACGCGGGCCTGACCAACATGCTGGTGAACCACCAGCGGCGGATCTTCGAGCCGGTGCTGACCGAGCACGGGCACCGGACGTTCCGGATCGCGCACACCGTGTCATTCGCCTTCGACATGTCGTGGGAGGAGCTGCTCTGGCTCGCCGACGGCCACGAGGTGCACATCTGCGACGAGGAACTGCGACGCGACGCCACCGGGCTGGTCGAGTACTGCCAGGAGCACGAGATCGACGTCATCAACGTGACGCCGACCTACGCGCAGCAGCTGGTGGCCGAGGGGCTGCTCGGCGGCGAGCACAAGCCGGCACTGGTGCTGCTGGGCGGCGAGGCGGTCACGCCGACGCTGTGGCAGCTGCTCGCCGACACCCCCGGCGTGGTCGGCTACAACCTCTACGGGCCGACGGAGTACACGATCAACACGCTCGGCGTCGGCACGTTCGACTGCGTCGACCCGGTGGTCGGCGTGGCGATCGACAACACCGACGTCCACGTCCTCGACCCGTGGCTGCGGCACGTGCCGGACGGGGTCGCGGGCGAGCTGTACGTGAGCGGTGTGGGCATCGCGCGCGGCTACCTCGGCCAGCCGGGGCAGTCCGCGGAACGGTTCGTGGCGTGCCCGTGGGCGCCAGGCCGGAGGATGTACCGGACGGGCGACCTCGTGATCCGGCGCCCCGACGGCAACCTGCTCTACCTCGGGCGCACCGACAAGCAGGTCAAGATCCGCGGTCACCGCGTCGAGCTGGGCGAGGTCGAGGCGCGGTTCGCCGCGCACCCGGACGTCCGGTTCGTCGCCGCCGTCGCGCAGACCGACCCGCAGGTCGACGGCGCGCACCGGCTCGCGGCCTACCTGGTCCTGGCCGACGGGGCGGACATCCCGTCGATCGCCGCCGAGGTGGGCGCGGGCATGCCGGACTACCTGCGGCCCACGCACTACGCCGCGGTGGACGCGATCCCGCTCACGGTCAACGGCAAGGCGGACACGTCGGCCTTGCCCGACGCCCGTCCGCTCGGCACGCTGATGACCAAGGCCGAGGACCGGGAGCTGACCGAGACCGAGACGCTCGTCCGCGAGATGTTCGCGGAGGCGCTCGACCTCGACGAGGACGAGGTGGGCGTGGCGAGCGGTTTCACCGAGCTGGGCGGGCACTCGATGCTCGCCGTGCGGCTCGTCGGCCTGCTGCGCCGCGAGTTCGGCCCCGTCGTCACGATCCGAGACCTGCTGTCCCTCTCCACCCCCGAAGCGATTGCGCGCCACGTTGACGAACACTGAAGTCCGCACCGGCAGGGAGATCCTGCGGATCGCCCTGCGCCGCAACCGCGGCGCCATGACGGCCGGGACCCTGCTGATGGGGTCCTACCAGGCAGCCGAGACCGCCGTGCCGATCCTGCTCGGCGTGATCGTCGAGTACGCGCTGCGCGGCGGCCGGCTCAGCTCGCTCGGGCTCGCGCTGCTGGCGCTCGGGCTCGTCATGGCGACGGTGTCGTACTCGTGGCGGTTCGGCATGCGCATCCTGCAGAAGGCGAACACCACGGAGGCGCACCGCTGGCGGGTCGCGGTCGCCGACCGCGGCCTGCAGCCGGTCGCCCGCGAGATCGACCTGAAGTCCGGTGAGGTCCTCACCGTCGCCACCGAGGACGCCGACCAGACGGCGGACATCATCGAGGTGGTGCCGCTGCTGATCAGCTCACTGGTCTCGGTGGTGATCACCGGTGTCGTGCTGTCGGTCATCAGCGTGCCGCTCGGCGTGCTGGTCTTCGCCGGCACGGTGGGCATCCTGGGCGTGCTGGGCGTCCTGTCCCGGCGGATCGGCGCGAAGACGCAGGTGCAGCAGGCGAAGGTGGCGCGGGCCGGGGCCAAGGTGTCCGACCTGATCGCGGGTCTGCGGCCGCTGCACGGTTTCGGCGGCAGCTACGCGGCCTTCCAGGCGTACCGGGAGGTGAGCACCGAGGCCAAGGAGCAGTCGATCGTCGTGGCGCGCGTGAACGGCGTCTACGCCGGTCTGTCGCTGGCGCTGAACTCGGTGCTGGCGGCGGCGGTCACGCTGTGGGCGGGCCTGCTGACGTTCCGGGGCGACATCACCGTCGGCCAGCTCGTGATGGTCGTCGGGCTCGCGCAGTTCCTGATCGAGCCGCTGAAGCTGTTCTCCGAGATGCCCAAGTACGTGATGATCGCGCGGGCGTCGGCGGAACGGATGGCGCTGGTCCTGGCGGCGCCGGCCCGCATGACGCCGGGCGTCGAGGAACCGGACCCGGACAGCGGCCTCGAACTCTCGTCGGTCACCCACGGGACGTTGCGGGACTTGACGTTCTCGGTCGAACCCGGTGAGTTCGTGGCGATCGCGGCCTACCAGCCGCAGGCCGCGGCCGAGCTGGTGTCGGTGCTGTCCGCCGACGTGCCGCCGTCGTCGTACGAGGGTGTCGTGCGGGTGGGCAAGCACGAGATCGCGTCGCTGTCGATCGAGAGCCTGCGCACCCACCTGCTGGTGAACCCGTCGCACCACGAGGTGTTCGCGGGCACCCTGCGCAAGAACGTCGACCCGTCCGGCACCAGCGCCTTGGTGGAGGAGGCGGTGTCCGCCGCGATGCTGACCGACGTGGTGGCGCTGCACTCCGAAGGCCTCGACCACGTCGTCCGCGACCGCGGCGCGAACCTGTCCGGCGGCCAGCGCCAGCGCCTGTCCCTGGCCCGCGCCCTGGCCGCGGACCCGCAGGTCCTGGTGCTGCACGACCCGACCACGGCCGTCGACGCGGTGACCGAGCAGCTCATCGCCCGCAACCTCGCCGAGCTGCGCCGCGGCCGCACGACGGTCGTGATCACGAGCAGCCCCGCGCTGCTCGACGCCGCCGACCGGGTGGTCGTCCTCGACGGCGGCACGGTGACCTCCGAGGGCACGCACCGCGACCTGCTCGGCCGCGACTCCTCCTACCAGCTGGCGGTGGCCCGATGACGAGGTTCGAGTGGCGCGGAGGGCCCGCGGAGATCAGGTTCGAGGACGTGCTGGCCCCGGTCGCGCTGCGGCACGAGGAGGGCGACCTCTTCGCCGCCGAGGTCGAGGTGCCACCCCGGCTGCGCGTGACGTACCACTTCGCCGACGCCGACGGCGAGGAGCACGCCGACCCGTCGAACCCCGCGGGAGCGGGTCCGAACCGGTCGATCTTCACGACCCCGGACCTCGAGCCGCAGCCGCACTGGCCCGTCGTCGGACCCGACGAGGTGCCGGACGTGCCGTCGCTGCGCATCCGGTGGACCGGGGCGCTGGGGCGCAAGACGGTGCGCGTGCACCAGGGCGGCGAGCCGGTCGTGCTGCTGCTCGACGGCGACGACTGGATGTACGCGCACCCCGCTCTCGCCGCCTTCGAGTCCGCGGTGGAGAACGGCGAGATGCCGCCGGCGACGCTGGTCTTCCTCCCCACTCCCCGTGATCGTGCCGCCGAGTACAGCTCGCCCGAGCTGTGGCAGGCGATCCGGGACGAGCTGCTGCCGCTGCTGGCGCGCAACGACGTGGCGGTCGACCTCTCGCGGTTCGTGGTCGCCGGGCAGAGCCTGGGCGGGCTGAGCGCCTTCCGGGCGGCGCTGGACTTCCCGGACCTCGTGACGCGGGTGGCGTGCCAGTCGGGGTCGTTCTGGTGGGCGCGCGACCTGCCGGACCGGGGCCTGTCGCTGGACGGGCCCGCCGGTGGGGACACCGCCGAACGCCTGAGCACCCTGCCGGACCTGTCGGGGTTGCGGGTGGCGTTCGACGTCGGCGAGCACGAGCCCCGGATGCACCGGCACTGCTCGGCCGTGGAGGAGCTCGCGGCGCAGGCGGGTGCGGCGGTGCGGGTGAACCGGTCGCCGTCCGGGCACGACCGGGTGGGCTGGCGGCACGCGCTGGTGCGCGACGTGGCCTGGTTGCTGAGCTGAGCAGGGGAAACCCCTGCTCAGCTCAGGACGGGATCAGTACCAGTGCTGGAGCGTGTTCCCCGGAGAGACGTAGGTCCACAGCCCGACCGGGCTGCCGTTGCCGTTCCACTGGCTGGCGAACGCGTCCAGCGCGACCACCGAGGACGTGGCCTGGAACTGGAACGTGTGCGTGGGCACGCCGTTG
>NZ_JAJCXE010000045.1:137533-181405 GCF_021056325.1 Lentzea sp. CC55
TTGTCGCCCGCGGACGCGGGGTAGTCGAGGCACCGGCCGCTGGCCTCGTTGACGAGGTTGTACCCGTAGAACATGCCGCTGTTCCACAACCGCAGGCGCCACCGCTCGGTGACTCCGCCGTTGCAGGTCCACAGCCCGACCTTCGAGTTGTTGGCGCCGCCTCCGCTGGCGAAGTTGTCCAGGCAGTAGCCGCCGCGGCCCAGTGACCGCAGGTAGAACCAGTCGGAGTCGGCAACCGCAGCGCCGGCCCTGAGCTGCTTCTCGGCGTTCTGCACGGCTTCACCGAAGGTGGTCGGCGCTTCGTCCGCGGCGACGGCGGTGGACGTTCCCAACGACGTCAGCGTCGCCACGGCGAAGACAGCGGACAGCACGATCTTGCTCAGTTTCATCAAGCCCCCAGGCTCGTGAACGCCCAACGGACGAGGACGGTCCCCCATGGCCCGCCTCTGACCCGTTGAGCCCGGCAAGTAAAGCGAACCTTCGATTTGGCTGTCAACGACCCGTTTGTGTCCCAAGTGGACTGTGAGTGGCGTGCGGCCGAAGTCACCCCTGCGTCAGCGGCCACACCTCGACGACCCCGTGCGCGACCGCGCACGGGGTCCCGGACACCATCCGGACCGCTTCCTCCACCGAGTCGGCCTCGATGATCGCGAACCCCGCGACGGGCAGGTCCGACCTCAGGAACGCCCCTTCCGCCACCGCCACGCCCGCCCCACCCGGGTTGCGCACCCGCACGGGTGCCCCGGCGATGCCCATCTCCGCTCCTGCCGCCCGCAGCCGGTCGTCGTGCGCGTGCGCGGCATCGCGGACCGCCGGGTCGGTCCGGTCGTAGTCCGAGCGCTCCCCGTAGCCGATCGTCACGAACTTCACCGCTGAACCTCCTCCGTCCGGAACCCTTCACCGGGTACCGACCCCCCGGCCGCCCGGAACTCATCGGCACGTTCATCGACTGTTCACCCCACGGCTGCCACCACCCCCCTCGCGACGGCGTCGAAGTGGCGAAAGATCTGTTCTCCGACAGGGTTTTCCGCAGGGGTGGGAAGTGAAGAGAACGCTCGGCATCGGCCTCGCGGTCGTGCTGCTCGCGGGTGTGGTGACCGCGATCGTCCTCGGTCAGGGCGACGGGGCCGCCGGCCTCCGGACCGTGCGCGGGGTGATCGGCTCGGAGAAGCTCGCGTTCTTCGCCGACCAGCGGGTCAGGGACGTGTTCGCGAGGCACGGGCTGGTGGTCGAGGTGGACCCGGCCGGGTCGCGGCAGATCGCGACGGCGACCGACCTCGGCCCGTACGACTTCGCGTTCCCGTCGAGCGCGCCGGCGGCCGAGAAGATCCAGCGCGACCGCAAGGCCGCGCGGACGTACGCGCCGTTCTCCTCGCCGATGGTGGTCGCGACGTTCGACCCGATCGTCGACCTGCTCGCCGGGGCGGGCGTGGTGAAGTCCGGGCCGGGCTACCGGACGTTCGACGTGCAGGCCTACCTGGCGATCGCGGCGACCGGGACGCGGTGGGACCAGCTGCCCGGCAACAGCTCCTACCCCGCGCGCAAGAACCTGCTCGTCACCACGACCGACCCGCGCGACTCGAACTCGGCGGCGATGTACCTCGCGATCACGTCGTTCGTCGCCAACGGCGGTGTCGTGAGCAGTCCGGACGCCGAGGCGAAGGTGCTGCCGGCGGTGTCGCGGCTGTTCCTGGAGCAGGGGTACACGCAGAGCAGCACCGAGGGGCCGTTCGAGGACTACCTGTCCGCGGGGATGGGCAAGACGCCGCTCGTGCTCGCGTACGAGGCGCAGTTCGTCGACCGGGTGGTGCGCGGCGACTCGACGGTCCGGCCGGAGATGGAGCTGCTCTACCCGGCGCCGACGGTGTTGTCCAAGCACACGCTCGTGCCGCTGCGCGAGGCCGGCGACAGGGTCGGGCAGCTGCTCCAGACCGACGCCGAGCTGGGACGGCTCGCGGCGGCGTTCGGGTTCCGCACGGCCGACCCGAAGCACTTCGACGACGTCGTGCGGGAGAAGCGGCTGACCGTGCCGCGGACGATCGTGGACGTGGTCGAGCCGCCCGCGCACGAGACGCTCGAGCGGATGCTCGAGGCGATCGCGAAGCAGTACTGACGTGGCCGACTTCGTCCTGACCCCACCGGAACCCGTCGGACCCGTGCCCGCCGACCGCGTCGCCGGGCTGATCCCCGTCGCCGGCTCCGCCGAGCTGTCCTCGCGCGCCGAGGCGTTCGTCGCCGCGCTGGGTGCCGTCGACCCGCGGTCCCCCGGCTTCGGCCGGATCGTGGACGAGGCGCTGGTGCTCGGCGAGGCGGAAATGCGCGTGGCGGCGCAGATCGCGGGCAGGATGCTCGACCGCACGCTGGCGTCCGTCTCGTCACCGCTCGGCGCACAGGTCTCGACGAGCCTCGCCGAACTGCGCCGCTCGGTGCGCGAGCTCGACCCGCGGGACCTGGGCGAGCTCACCGGCCGCAAGGTCCTGGGGTTCCTCCCCGGCGGCAACGCGGCGAAGGGGCTGCTGGCACGGCTGCGGGCGGCGGACGAGCCGGTCAACCGGATCGTGCTGAGGCTGAGGTCGAGCCAGGACGCCCTCAAACGCGACAACGCGGCCATCAAGGGCGAGCGGCAGCGGTTGTGGGACCTGATGACCGAGCTGTCGCGGGCCTCCGCCCTGGCCGCCGAGATGGACGAGGCCGTCGAACGCCAGGCCGCGATCCTCGACCTCGCCGAACCCGAACGCGCCGAGGCGTTGCGCGCGGACGTCCTCTTCGGACTGCGGCAACGACGTCAGGACCTGCTGACCCAGCTCGCCGTGTGTGCACAGGGGTACCTGGCGCTGGACGTCGTGCGGCGCAACAACGACGAACTGGTCAAGGGCGTCGAACGAGCCGTCACCACGACGGTGACGGCGCTGCGGATCGGTGTCGCGGTCGCGGCGGCACTGGCCGGGCAGCGCGAGGTGGCCGGCCAGGTCGACGCCGTGCGCGGGCTCACCGACTCGATCCTGAAGTCCAACGCGGCACTGCTGTCCTCCCAGGGGCAGGACGTCCAGCGCATCGCCGCCACCCCCGCCGTCGGCGTCGAGGCGGTGCGGACGTCGTTCGACCAGATCTACGCCGCGATCGACGCGATCGACACCTTCAAGGCCCGCGCGGCCGACTCCCTGTCGAGCACGGTCACCGCGCTCGACGCCGAGATCCGCCGCGCCCACGACCACCTGAGCCGCGTGCGCGGCGCCGAGGAGCAAGCATGATCCGCCGTCTCCTCCCCGCGGCCGCCGTCGTGGCGCTGCTGGCGGGGTGTTCCGATTCCCCCGACCCGGCGAAACCCGTCGGCGACGCCGAGCCCGGCACGCTGCGCGTCCTCGCCGGCAGCGAACTGGCCGACCTCCAGCCGGTCCTCGACGAGGCCGCCAGGGCCACCGGTGTCAGCGTCAAGTTCAGCTTCACCGGCACGGTCGAGGGCGCCGAGAAGGTCGCGAGCGGCGCGGCCGAGCAGGGCTTCGACGCCGTCTGGTTCTCCTCCAACCGCTACCTCGAACTCGTGCCGGACGCCCAGAGGCGGCTCGGCACGCCGACCAAGGTCATGTCCTCGCCCGTCGTGCTCGGACTGCCCGCCGCCAAGGTCGAGGAGCTCGGCTGGGACGGCCGGCGCGTCGGCTGGGCCGAGATCGCCGAGGCGGCCGGGGCGCGGAAGTTCACCTACGGCATGACCGACCCGTCCGCCTCCAACTCCGGGTTCTCCGCACTGGTCGGCGTCGCGGCCGCGTTGTCGGGATCGGGTTCGGCACTGGACGCGGCGCGGATCGACGCGGTCGCGCCGCGGCTCAAGCAGTTCTTCTCGGCGCAGACGCTGTCGGCTGGCTCGTCGGGCTGGCTGTCCGAGGCCTACACGAGGCGCGCCAGGGGCGAGGACCCCGGTGCGGGCGTGGACGGTCTGATCAACTACGAGTCGGTGCTGCTGTCGCTGCCCGAGCCGTTGACCCTGGTCTACCCGAGCGACGGGGTGGTGACCGCCGACTACCCGCTGACCCTGCTCACCTCGGCGTCGGCGGAAGCCCGTGAGGCGCACCGGAAGCTGTCGGACCACCTGCGCGGCGCCGACGTCCAGCGCAGGATCGTGGAGACCACCCACCGCCGCCCCGCCGTGCCGCAGGTGCGGCTCGGTGACGAGTTCGCCGTCAAGGACCTGGTGGAGCTGCCGTTCCCCGGCAGCCAGTCCGCTGTGGACGGTCTGATCACCACGTACTTCGACCGGTTGCGCCGCCCGTCCCGGACGCTCTACGTGCTCGACACCTCCGGGTCGATGCAGGGTGACCGCATCGAGGGCCTGCGCCAGGCGTTGACCGGCCTGACCGGGGCCGACGAGTCGCTGGCCGGCAGGTTCAGCCGGTTCCACGGCCGCGAGCAGGTGACCCTGCTGCCGTTCAGCAGCACCGCGCGGCCGCCGCTGACCTACGAGGTGCCGCAGGACGACCCGCGGCCGGTCCTCGACCGGATCCGCTCGACGGCGACCTCGCTCGACGCGGCCGGCGGCACGGCGATCTACAGCAGCCTGCGCGGTGGTTACGACGTGCTGCGCCGGCAGGTCGACGCCGATCCGGACAGGTTCACGTCGATCGTGCTCATGACCGACGGCGAGAACACCGGCAGTGAGGACGCCGGCGACTTCCGGCTGTTCCACCAGGCCCTGCCGAGCGACCTCAAGGGCGTCCCGATCTTCCCCGTGCTGTTCGGCGAGAGCGCGACCGCCGAGATGGAGCAGGTGGCGAAGATGAGCGGTGGCAAGGTGTTCGACGCCCGCAGCCGCTCGCTCTCCTCCGCCTTCAAGGAGATCCGTGGCTATCAGTAGGTACCTCGCCTCCTGGAAGAACCTCGCGGGCTGCGCCGGCGGCCTGATCGGCCTGGGGCTGCACCTCGCCGGGCTGGCCGGCTCCTACTGGCTGCTCGTGGTGGCGGGCCTGTACGGCGTGGGCGCTCTGGCCGCGCCACCCGAGCGGATCACCCTCGTGACCGACCCGGAGGAGGAAGCCGGCGCGCTGCGGTCGGAACTGGACGCGCTGGTGGACCGGGTGGGAGGCCTGCGCGTGCCCGCCGAGGCCGTGCCGAGGCTCGCGGAGGTCGCCGAGGTGCTGCGCGGCATGCTGGACCGCCCGCGCGAGCTGCGCGCGGACCCGGACGCCCTGCACGCCGTCACCCGGCTCGTCGGCACGGACCTGCCGCTGTCCGTGCAGTCGTACCTGAACCTCCCGTGGTGGTATGCCGCCGCACGCGGTTCGGGCGCGGAACTGCTCCGGCAGCTGGACCTGCTGCACGCCGACGCGATCAGCGCGGCGGAGCGGTTCCACGCGGCCGACGCACAGCGGCAGGCCGACCACACCCGCTACCTGGAGGACCGCTGAGTCCTCTTCGGACTCGAGGGCGCGGACCGGCGCCGGAGTCGCCGCACGGCACATCACCGAAGAGCAACCGAATGGTAACGGCGGGACATACCGACCAATCGCCCGGCCGACCGGGCTGGTGTGCTCGGACCATGGACATCGAGAAGGCGATCGCGGCCCTGGACCTGCCCGCGAAGGTGCGGCTGCTGACGGGCTCCGCGCTCTTCGCGCTGCACGACGAGCCCGGGATCGGGCTGGCGTCGCTCAAGCTGTCCGACGGGCCGACCGGTGTCCGCGGCGCGGAGCTCCGGGGCGGCACGGTCGCGTGCGTGCTGCCGAACGCCACCTTGCTCGCCCAGCACTGGGACACGGCGCTGGCCCACGAGGTCGGCGAGGTGCTCGCGGACGAGGCGCAGGCACAGCAGGTGCACGTCGTGCTCGGGCCGACGATCAACCTGCACCGCACCCCGCTCGGCGGCCGCCTGTTCGAGGCCTACAGCGAGGACCCGCTGCTCACGGGAGCCCTGGCGGCCGCCTACGTCCGGGGCCTGCAGGGAAAGGGCATCGCGGCGACGCCGAAGCACTACGTGGCCAACGAGTCCGAGACCGAGCGGCGCACGGCGAGCATGGTGCTCGACGACAAGACGTTGCGCGAGGTGTACCTGTTGCCGTTCGAGATCGTCGTCCAGGACTCCGCGCCGTGGGCGGTCATGGCGGCCTACAACAACGTCAACGGCGTTCCCGCCACCGAGCACACCGAACTGGTGGAGGGTGTGCTGAAGGGCGAGTGGGGGTTCGACGGCCTGCTGATGTCCGACTGGTTCGCCACCAAGTCCACGGCGGCGAGCGCCAACGGCGGCCTCGACCTCGTGATGCCCGGTCCCGGCGGCCCCTGGGAGGACCGGCTCGTCGCGGCCGTCGAGGCGGGTGAGGTCGCCGAGGCGGTCGTCGACGACCACGTGCGCCGGCTGCTGCTCCTGGCGTCGCGGACCGGCGCGTTCGGCGTCCCGCGGTCGTGGCCGCGGGACCTGCCCGCGCCGGACAGCCCGGGGCGCCGCGACCAGCTGAGGAGGTTCGCCGCGGGCGGCATGGCCGTGCTGAAGAACTCCGGGGTGCTGCCGCTGGCCGAGCCCGCGATCGCGTTGATCGGCCGGCACGCCACCGACACCGTCGCGCAGGGCGGCGGCTCGGCCGGGGTGCGGCCGCCGCACGTCATCAGCATCGCGGACGGCCTGACCTCGCTGCTCGGCGACCGGGTGTCCGTCGTGGACGGCGTGGAGGTCCGCCTGCGCCACGCCGCCCCTCGCGCCGGGGTGCTGCGGAACGTCCGCGCCACGACGTTCGACGCGAGCGGCGAGGTGCTGGCGTCGCGCGAGATGGAGATCGCGGAGCTCGCCGCGTACGGCGGCTGGGCGCAGGGCGCCGCGTCGATCGAGCTGTCCGGCGAGTTCGCGGCGGCCGTGCCCGCGCGGATGCTCGTCGGGGTCCGCGGGTTCGGCGAGTGGACGGTCGAGGCCGGCGGATCGACGTACTCCGAGCGCCTGGCCTGGGCGGACGGCATCGTCGAGGAAGCGCTGCTCAAGCCGCCGCACTGGACGACCGAGGTCCTGGCGGCCCCCGGAGACCGGATCACCGCGCGCGTCCGCGGGGCCAGCGCGCTGGTCGGCCTCATCGCCCAGCCCGTCCCCCGCGCTTCCGCCGACGCGATCGGTGCGGCCGTGCGGGCCGCGCGCGAGGCGGACGTGGCGGTCGTGGTCGTCGGCCTCACCGAGGAGCAGGAGACCGAGGGCTTCGACAAGACCACGCTCGCGTTGCCGGGCGACCAGGACGCGCTGGTCTCGGCGGTGGCGGCGGCCGCGAAGCGCACGGTCGTCGTGGTGAACGCCGCGACACCGGTGCTGATGCCGTGGCTCGCCGAGGTCGACGCGGTGCTGTGGGCGGGACTGCCCGGTCAGGAAGCCGGTGACGCCGTCGCCGCCGCGCTCCTCGGCCACGTCGAGCCGGCCGGACGCCTGGTCACCACGTTCCCCCGCGGCGACGAGGACGCGTTGCCGCTCGTTCCGTCCGACGGCGAACTGCGCTACTGCGAGGGCACCGCGATCGGCTACCGGGCGGCGACCGACCCGTTGTTCTGGTTCGGCCACGGCCTCGGCTACACGACCTGGGAGTACGGCGAGGTCTCCACGTCCCTCGCGGACGGGACGATCTCCTGCGTGGAGGTGGAGCTCACCAACTCCGGCGAACGGGACGGCCGGGAGGTCGTGCAGGTCTACCTGCGGCCGCGGGACGAACCGGTGCGCCTCATCGGTTTCGCGGTCGCGGACGTCGGCGCCGGCGAGACCGCGCGGGTCGAGGTGCCGTGTTCGGCGCGCGTGCAACGGGTGTGGGCGGACGGCTGGCACCCGCTGACCGGCGGTGAGGTGCTGATCGCCCGCGGGCTCGGTGACGTCCGGGTCGTCCTGCCGGCCGGGAACGGGTGACCGCGTCCAGTCGCGGGTGGACCCGCCGGGTGAGAGGTCCGGAGCGGAGGCGGTGGTGGCTGCCGCGACGTCGTGAGCCGCTCGAACGCCGGGAACGGCTCCCGCAAGGTGGTGGCCCGGATTCAGTCTGGGGGACCCGTCCGGGCCACCGGTCTTGCGGATAGGTGGCCGACGTGCGCGGTGACTTTCACACGCCGGCCGGGTTCTGGGGGAACCGGACCCGGGAACTGCGCCGACCCCCACTCCCGGGAGGTTGACCGGGCCTGGCGGCGCAGGTTCCGGATCTGGGTACAAAGGTGCCAGGAGGCGCGCACAGATTTCGCCCAGGCCGCGCACAGGTGGCCCGGAAGTGCGCGAGGATGGCTGTGCACCCCGGTGCCCGGATCATCGAGGAGAGATGCACCTGTGGAGTTCCTGCTGCTCGGTTCGCTGGAGGCACGGCGGGCGGGCACACCGCTGGAACTGGGCGGACCGAGGCGGCGCGCGGTGCTCACCATGCTGCTGCTGCACGCCAACGAGGCTGTCAGCGTCGCACAGCTGACGGACGCCGTCTGGGACTCACCGCCCGTTTCCCCCGAGTCGAACCTGCGCACGTACGTCGCAGGGTTGCGCAAGGTCCTCGGGGACCGGTTGAGAACCAGACCGGGCCACGGCTACGAGCTCGTCGTCGAACCGGGCGAGCTCGACCTGGACGCGTTCGAGGACCTGGTCCGAGCAGGTGAGAGCGCTCTCATCGAGGGGGACGCCGAAGCGGCGGCGGACCACCTGGGACAGGCGCTCGCCCTCTGGCGCGGTGTCCCGACCGCCGAGCTCAACGCGGGACCGTTGCTGCGCGCGGAGCTGACCCGGGTCCAGGAGCGCAGGCTGACGGCGGTCGAACGGTTCGCCAAGGCGTCGCTGGAGCTCGGCCGGTTCGACGACGTGGTCGACCGGTTGCGGCTGGAGACGGCGCTGCACCCGCTGCGCGAGGAGCTCTGGGCGCAGCTGATGATCGCCCTGGACCGCGCCGGCCGCCGCGGTGAGGCGCTGGAGGCCTACGCCGCGGCTCGCCGGCACGTGGTCGAGCAGGTCGGTGTCGAACCGGGCGCGCGGTTGCGCCAGTTGCAGCAGGTGGTCCTGGAGAGCCGGGCGCCCTCACCCGCGGCCTTGACCGCGCACCGCCAGCTGCCGATGGACATCGCCGAGTTCACCGGCCGCGAGTCGGAGCTGCGGCAGCTGTGCGCACCGGGACCGCAGACCACGGTCGTGATCTCCGCGATCGAGGGCATGGCCGGGGTCGGCAAGACCAAGCTGGCCGTGAGGGCCGCACATCAGCTGGTGCGGCGGTACCCGGACGTGCAGCTGTGGGCGGACCTGCACGGCTTCGACGCCGACGAGCTGCCCGCGGACCCGTCCGCCGTGCTGGAGAGCTTCCTGCGCCTGCTGGGCGTGTCCGGCGCGCAGATCCCGGAGTCGCTCGAGGAACGCGCGGCGCTCTACCGCGACCGGCTGGCGGGCAAGCGCGCGTTGGTGCTGCTGGACAACGCCGCCGGTGAGGACCAGGTGCTGCCGTTGCTGCCGGGCGGCGCGACCTGCATGGTGCTGATCACGAGCCGCCGCACGCTGCTGCGCCTCGACGGCGTGCGGTCGCTCTTCCTCGACGTCTTCACCGCCGCCGAGGCCCTGGCACTGCTCTCCCGGATCGCGGGCGAGGACCGCGTGCAGGCCGATCGCGAGGCGGCGGAGCGGATCGCCGAGCTGTGCGGGCACCTGCCGATCGCCGTGGCACTGGCCGCGAAACGCCTCGCCCGTCGTCCACAGTGGACCATGCGGGACCTCTTGACCCAACTGGAGCGAGGGGGCGGTCTCGGTGCGCGGGGCGTGTTCGACCTCTCGTACCAGGCGTTGCCCGAAAACCAGAGGCGTCTGTTTCGCCTCCTCGGACTCCACCCGGGAGAGGACGTCACCGCCGAGTCCGCCGCCGCCCTCGCCGGGCTGACCGCGTTCGAGGCGGGCGACCTGCTGGAGACGTTGCTCGACGAACACCTGCTGCAGCAGCACACCCCGGGCCGCTACAGCCTGCACGACCTGTTGCGCGCGTACGCCGCCGAACAGGTCGCGGCCGCCGAACCGCCGCCGGCCAGGGCGTTGGCGCGGCGCCGGGTGCTCGACTGGTACGTCAACACCGCGTGGCGGAGCGCCCAGCGGCTGAACCCGCAGCGCAAGCTGGAGATCGCGGCACCGGACCCGGCCGTGCACCCGCGTTCGTTCGCTGACCGGGACGCCGCCCTGCTGTGGTGCGACACCGAACGCGCGAACCTCGTCGCCGCCGTGCGCGAGGCAGCGGAGCACGACCTGCCGGAGCACTCCTGGAGCCTCGCCCAGTGCCTGTGGGACTTCTTCAACCTGCGCAAGCACTGGGCGGACTGGATCGACACGCACGGCATCGCGCTGGCCGCCGCGCGGTCGGTCGGCGACCGCGCCGCCGAGGGCAGGATGCTGATCACGCTCGGCATCGCGCTGCGCGAGGTCCGGCGGCACGACGAGGCGATCGAGCACACCCAGCGGGCCCTCGCGATCTTCCGTGCCACCGGGGACAGGTCGCGGCAGGAACCGGCGCTCAACAACCTGGGCATCGCCTACATGGTCCAGGGACGGGTCGACGAGGCGCTGGCGTGCTACGAGCAGTCCGCCGAGATCGCCCGTGAGCTGGGCAACGCGCACACCGAGGCGGTGCTGCTGAACAACATCGGCCTGCTGCACGCCGACGCGGGCCGGTTCGACGTCGCCCTGGCGCGGTACCTGCGGGCGCTCGAGATCCGGCAGGAGATCAAGGACCCGTACAGCGAGGCCATCCTGCTCAACAACATCGGCGAGGCGCACCGGGGCCTGCTCGACTTCGCCGGGGCCGCCTCGGTGGTCGACCGTGCGCTGGAGGTGTTCCGCGAGATCGGCGACCTGTACGGGCAGGCCGAGTCGCTCGACAACCTCGGGCTGGCGCTGGACGGCCTCGGCGACCGCCGGGGAGCGGAGAAGTGCTGGCTCGAGTCGGTCGCCCTGTTCGAGGAGCTGGGCGAACCCAAGGCCGACGAGGTCCGCGGGCGCCTGTGACGGGCGCGATCAAGCGGAGCGCGATCCGTGCCGTATCGCGCTCCTCCAGTCTGCCTGGACGGCCGCGGGCCGGGTGGTGACGCCTGAAGAGCAAGGACACGGCATGAGGGACCTCTCGTTCGACCTCGACGACCTGGAGCCGGGCGACCTCACGGCCGGTCCGTCCGTCCGGAACGCGTGAGCGTCCGCGTGCGGGGAGAAGCAGCGCCGTACGCACTCGTGCGCCTGGCTGCCCAGCCGCACCCGGCGGGCGCCGTGGCGGCAGCACCGTTCCGGCGGGCGGTGGAGGCGCTGGCGGCGGTCGAGGCCGCGCTGCTGTCGCTGGCCGGTCCGGTGTCGAAGCTGCTGCACGACAGCGCGGGCACCCACCCCGGCGCCTACCACCGCTCCGTCGTGCTGCCGCTGCGCCGAGACGTCCACAACGGACGGATGCCCCGCGCGTCCCTGTGCGCCGAGGCGGAGACCCTGGCGTCGCGGATCCCCCGGCTCGGCGAGTGGCTGTCGGCCGTGAGCCAGCGGGCCGTGCTGACCGCGGAGATCGACCGGCTGCTGCCGGACGCCCTCGCCGCGGAACGCGAGGTGCTCACGTCGGTGTGCGGGAACGAGTCCCTGCGGCGGGCCGCCGTCTTCGCCGGACGCGACGTCCGGCAAGGCCTCGCGCGGGCCGGCGCCGGGGACGGACGCGCTCGCAAGGCCGAGCCGGTGGTGCTGCGCCACGCCCTGCGCGCGACCTCGAAAGCCGGTCCCCCGTCCTGGTGCGCCGCGATCGGCTGGGCCACCTGGTCCCCCGACGCGCCCACGCCCGACTGGGGCACGCCGGTCGCCGTGACGCGGGTCAACCACGTGCTGCTGACCCGGCTGGTCGCCGCCCTGCTGGCCGACCGGGCCCACCTCTTCGACCACCCGCACCGCCTGGCCCCGGGCGTGCACACCGACGGCACCGTGAGGTTCCGCCGCGACGTCCCCGCCCTCGGCCCGCTGCGCGCGACCGCCGGCATGGAGGAGGACGTCGAACTGGCGTCGAGCCCGCCGTTGCGGTTCCTCATCGGTCTGACCGCGGCCAACCCCAAGGGCATCAGCCCCGCCGAGCTCGCGAGCGCGCTCGCCACCCGGCTGCCCGACGACGAGTCCGGCCGCGCGCAGCACCACGTCGCGCTGCTGCTCGACGTCAAATTGCTGGTGCCGGTGCTCCCGATCGACCCGCAGGACCCCGCCGCCCTGCCCGCGCTGGCCTCCTGGCTGCGCGACACCGGCCGCCGCGAGCTCGCCGGCCACGTGGCGTCGGTGCACCGCGACACGGTGGCCTTCGCCGGCCTCGACGCCGCCGCCCGTCCCGCCGCGCTGGCCGCCCTGTTCTCGTCGTGGGAGGCGCTGGGAGCGCTGGCCGGAACCGACCTCGGCGGCGTGACGCCGGTCAGCGAGGACGTCGTGCTGCCGCTGCCGGTCCGCCTCGGCCGTGCCCACGGTCGCGACGGCGTCCGCTCGCTGGCCGCGCTCACGCCGTTGCTCATGCTCTTCGACCGGCGCCTCGCGATCCGCCGGCACGCGCGCGACCGGTTCGTCGTGGAGTTCGGCCGCGGCGGCTCGGCCCGCCTCACCGCCTGCGCGCCGTCGCTGCGGGAGGCCATGTCCGGCGCGCCGACCGGTGGCCTCGGCGCCAGCCGTGCGCAGGTCGCCGATCTGGTGCGGGACGGCGTGATCACCGACGAGGCCGTCACCGCCGCCGAGGACCTGCTGCCCGCGTGGATGAGGACCAGGCCGGTCTCGTACTCGTTCTTCGCCCAGTCGTCACCGGACGGGCTCGTGGTGAACCGCGTCCACGACGGCTTCGGCCGCTTCCCAGGCCGGTACCTGGACCTGCTGCCGCCCGAGGCGTACGCCACCGTCCGGGCCACTTTGGACGGTGTGTTCCCGCGCGGTTTCGCCGAGTACCGGCCGGTACGGGGCTTCAACGCGAACCTGCACCCGCTGCTCGGCCGCGCCGAGGTCGGTGAGGACCCGCGCTGGGCCGACCACACGCCGGACGCCCTGGAGCTCTTCCACGACCAGGAGCACGACGAGCTCCGGCTGCGCCGCCGCGACACGGGTGCCCTGCTCGACGTCCTCCACCTCGGCCACCTCGCGCCGATCGCGCTGCCCGGCCGCACCGCCGCCCTGCACGCCGACCTCTCGTGCGGCGCCGCGGACCTCTCGCCGTTGCAGCCGGCCGAGGACGCCTCCGGCGTGCGCGTGGCGGGCCGCCTGCGCTACCGGGACGTCGTGCTCGGCCGTCGCCACTGGGACTTCCCCACCGGGTCGCTGCGGGAGGCGTTCACGTCGGTCGCCGGCGCCACCGCCCTCCGCGCCCGCTGGGGCATGCCCGCCGAGCTGTTCGCGGGCGGCGTCACCAGCTCTCGCGAGGAGTTCGAGGCGCACGGGAACGGACCCGGAGCGCAGTACGCGGACCTCACCAACGCCCTGCACCTGCGCCTGCTGCCCCGCCTGCTGTCCCGCCACCCCGGTCACCTCCGCCTCACCGAGGCGCTGCCGGTGCCGTCCGGCCAGGTGCTCGAGATCGTCGCGGAGACCTACCGGAGGGCCGGATGACCGCCGGCTCGGGGCAACGCGGCGGCGAGCGCACCCTCCCCAAACCCGCGCGGTGCACCGCCGCGCCGACGTGGGCACCGACCGCTCCGGACACCCCACCTGGCACTCCGGAAGGGCTTTTTGCATACGAAAAGCTGTAGTCTCGCGGGATGACCTCCCCGTCGGGTCGGCGCCGGGCTCCCCGCGGCTCTCTGAGCGCCGCCGCGGCGCGCCGGGTCGAACGACCCGCTCCGCTGCGCGAGGCCGTCTACGACGCACTGCTCGAGCTCATCGTCAACCGCACCCTCGCCCCCGGCCGGCACCTGGTCGAGGCCGAGCTGGCCGAGCACCTCGGCGTGAGCAGGCAGCCGGTGCGCGAGGCGCTGCAACGGCTGCAGACCGACGGCTGGGTCGACCTGCGGCCCGCCCAGGGCGCCTTCGTGCACACGCCGACCGAGGAAGAAGCCGACCAGCTGCTCGCCGTGCGCGGCGTGCTGGAGACCTACTCCGCGAAGCTCGCCGCCGAGCACGCCACCGCGACCGACGTGAAGCTCCTCAGGAAGCTCCAGGAGGCAGGTGAGAAAGCCCTCGCCTCCGCGAACGTCGACCGCCTGGTCAAGGCGAACGCCGACCTGCACGCGGCCGTCGCGACGATCGGCCGCAACAAGGTCCTGTCCGAGATGATCGGCCTGGTCGACCGCCGGGTGCGCTGGTACTACACGCCGATCGCCCGCCCCCGCAGCCGCGACTCGTGGAACGAGCACGCCGAGCTGGTCACGGCCATCGCCGACGGCGACGCCGAGCGGGCCGGCGAGGTCATGCACCACCACGCGGAGCAGACCCGCCGGACCTACCACGACCACAAGACGGCCGAGGGAACCGCGGACAGCGACTGATCCACCACCGGCGTCGAGCGAAGGACCCCTGTCCCGCTTCACCGGCACCGGGTCGCGCCTGGCCGGCGCCGCGAGGACGACCCGCGTGGTCGGCACCGTCTTGCCGGAACCGGCACGTCGAGCACGGCGGCGGCCAGCTCGGTGCGCTCGGCCCTGGTGAGCTCCAGCACCCCGCACGGTGGCGTGCCGGGCGAGGGGCCAGGCCCGCTGCCGCCACCCGACGCAGCAAGCCGAGCCGGCCCGCCACAACCGCCCCTCGTCCGGTGATCATCAGCGTGCCGAGGCCGCCGTGTCCCGTGGCCGGACCCGTCCGGCTGGAGGAAGATCACCGCTGTGCTGACCGAGTGGCTCCACACCGTTCCACCGCTGCTCGTCTACCTCGTCGTGGGCCTGGTCGTCGGCTTGGAGAGCACGGGCATCCCGCTGCCGGGCGAGGTCGTGCTCGTCGCGGCGGCGCTGATGGCCTCGCACCACGACGGGGTCTCGCCGCTGCTCGTGGGCGTCGCGGCGGCCGCGGGAGCGATCGTCGGCGACAGCGCCGGGTACGCGCTGGGCAAGCGGTTCGGGCCGCGGGTCTTCGAGTGGGCGGGCGAGAAGTTCCCCCGCCACTTCAGCGAAGACAGGATCGGCCGCGCCAGGGCGGTGTTCGAGAGGTTCGGCGCCGGGGCGGTCTTCTTCGGCCGGTTCGTGGCGCTGCTGCGGATCCTCTCCGGTCCGCTCGCGGCCACGATGGGCATGCACTACGGGAAGTTCCTGCTGGCCAACGCCGCGGGCGGCATCGTGTGGGCCGGCGGCACGACGGCGGCCGTCTACTTCGCAGGAGAGGCCGCCGAGCACTACCTCGCGGAGTTCTCGTGGGTCGCGCTGCTCGTCGTGCTGGTGGTGGTGATCGCGCTCGGCGTCCGCGCCCGGCTCCGCCGTTCACGCCGGTGACCTCAGGCGGTGACGTGTCCGCGCGGCCGTTCGCCGCAGAACCCCGGGCCACGTCGCCGGTCACCGGAACGTCCACTCGCGACGACAGGTCGCTCAGCGCCCGCACCGCTTCGACGTCCGCCGCGCCGTGCTGCGACTAGGCTGTCCAGACCCGACTCCACTGGGGAGAACCCACATGGAAACCCACTTCCTGGACACCGACGGCGCCTCCATCGCCTACGACGTGAGCGGCGAGGGCCGCCCGCTGATGATGATCGGCCAGCCGATGGACGCCAGCGGCTTCACCGCCCTGCGCGCGCAGTTCCCGGACCGCAAGGTGATCACCTACGACCCGCGAGGTCTCGGCAGGAGCACCCGGTCGGACGGTCGCACCGACAACACGCCGCAGACCCAGGCCGCGGACGTGCACGCGGTGATCGAGGCCGTCGGCGGCCCGGTCGACCTGTTCGCGTCCAGCGGCGGTGCCGTGACGGCCCTCGAGCTCGTCGCGGCCTACCCGGACGACGTCGTCACGCTCGTCGCGCACGAGCCGCCGATCATCGACGTGCTGCCCGACGCGGCCGCCGCCCGACGCGCACGTGACGCGTTCATGGACGTCTACCAGGCCAAGGGCGGTGGTGCCGGCATGGCCGCGTTCATCCAGATGAGCTCGTGGCCCGGCGAGTACACCGACGAGTACTTCGCCCAGCCCGCACCGGACCCCGCCCAGTTCGGCATGCCGTCCGAGGACGACGGCAGGCGCGACGACCCGCTGCTGGGCACCTCCTCGCTCGCCATCACCGACTACGCGGTGCGGGTGGACGCGCTGGCCGCCGCCCCCACCCGTGTCGTGATCGCCGTGGGCGAGGAAACCGGTGACACGTTCACGGCGCGCACGGCCATCCACACGGCACGGCTGCTCGGCCAGGAGCCCGTCGTGTTCCCGAGCCACCACGGCGGGTTCCTCGGTGGCGAGTTCGGCTACGCGGGCAAGCCCGAGGAGTTCGCGGTCAAGCTCCGCGAGGTGCTCGGCTGAGGACGACGTCGGCGGCCCTCGCGGCGCCGCCGCTGCTCGCGATGGCGGCACGCATCCGGTCGAGGGTGCGCCGGATCGTGCCGTCCGCCGCGACCCGGTCGACGGCCGCGCGCAGCTCGGCGTGGTCGTCGACCCGTTCGCCCAGGCCCAGTTCGGCGACGCGGTCGGCGTTCTGCTCCTGTTCCGGCGTCTGCGGGACGACGACCAGCGGCACTCCCGCGTGCAGCGCCTCCATCGTCGAGTTCATGCCTCCGTGGCTGATGAACGCCTTGGCGTGCCGCAGGACCGCGGGCTGCGGGAACCACGGCCGCACCTCGATGTCGTCCGTCCCGCCGGCACCGCGCGCACTCATGGCCACCTGCCAGACGCCGTCGGAGAACTGGTCGGCGCACGCCCGGTAGAACTCCGGGTCGCTCATGATCGAACCGAGCGAGACGTAGAGCAGCGGCCGGTCGTCACGGCGCGGTGCCCACCGCTCGTCGGCCCGGCGGCCGAGCACGGGCCCGACGAAGTGGAACGACTCGTCGAACGTCTCCCCGCACGGCTGGAACTCGCGCGGCACGAACACGATGCTGCACGCTTCCGGCGCCTCGACGGTGCTCCACGGGTCCAGTTCGACGTCGTGCTCGGCGGCGAACCGCGAGGTGTGTCCGGTCAGGTACCGGTCCAGGTCGACGTCCATGACCCGGTAGTGCTCGTTGGACACGACGTGCGGCACCGTGCGCACCGCCGGGACGCCGAGCTTGCGCGCCACGAGCCGCGCCGGCCAGTTCGTCGCGTCGTAGCAGATCAGGTCGGGTTTCGCGGTCCGGCAGTGGTCGAGCAGGACCGGGTACGCGGCGCTCATCGCGGCGAAGTAGTGCGGGAACCACTCGTCGACCGGGTTGGCGGTGACGGGCCGGAACTCGGGCAGCGCGGGGAGTTCCACCCACCGCGCGCCCGCGCTCCTCACCGCCTCGGCGTGCTCGGCGCCGGTCGCGTACTCGACGCCGACGCCGCGTCCGGCGAGTTCCTCGACCACCCCCAGCGTCGGCGTGACGTGGCCGTGCCCGGCGAGCGTGACGAACAGGATGTCCATCCACCCGATCCTGCCGAACCGGGTCAAGGGTTTTTCACCGCAGGAACGCCTCGACGACCTCGGCCACCCGCAGGCCGCTCGCGAAGTCCGCCAGGTCGCGCGGGTGCTCTCCCCGGACCGCCTCCGCGAACAGGGTGAGCCGCGAGTGGTCGGACCCGGTCTGCTCCAGCGGCACCTGTTCCCACGGTCCGCCGTCCGAAGTGGACAGCAGGGCCCACTGGTCGAGGCGCAGCGACCGTTCGGTGCCCCACGCGGTCCACTCGTAGACCTCGGGACCGGCCAGTCCGGAGAACGCCGACACGTGCACGGGCACCCCGCTGCCGCGCAGCACGCCGCGGGCGGCCACCTCGGCCGCGCCCGGCTCGGGGAAGTCCGACGACACCGACTCGACGGTGAGCGGACCGAGCAGCCGGTCGGTGAGGTAGACGAAGTGCGACAGCACCTCGCGGACGAACCCGCCCTGCTCGCGGTGGGAGAGCCAGGTCGCCTCCGCCTGGAACGCCCTGGGCCAGCGCGGGAACTGCAACCGGACCTCCACGCCGCGCAGCGCGCCCGGTTCCGGCAGCAGCCGCTCGATCTCGATGGTGGCCGCCATGTCCGACAGCGCGAAGTTGACCGCGTTGGGACGACCCTGCGCGGCCTCGGCCATCGCGCGGGCCTCGCCGAGGTCGACGGCGAGCGGCTTCTCGCAGAACACCGCCTTGCCCGCTGCGAAGGCCTTCAGCACGAGCCCGGCGTGCGAGGCGGGTGGCGTCGAGACGTACACCGCGTCCACTTCGGACAGCACTTCGTCGAGCGACGTGACGACGGGGAGGTGGTCGAGGGTCCGGGGTGCGACGTCGACACCCGCGACCACGGTGTAGCCGGGATGTGCCCGCGCCGCCGTCAGCATCCGGGTGCCCATGGCTCCCAGGCCGACGACGGCGAGGCGGATCGGATCAGCGGTCATGGGCCTATTCTGCCGGTGCCCACGCCTTGGCGAGCTTCACCCGCCCACCGGTCTGCAGCAGCGAGCCGGTGTAAAGCCGCGACGCGACCAGCAGGATCACGACCACGGTCACGGCGAGGATGCCGAGGGAGAGCAACGCCTCCCACGCCTGCGCCTGCTCGGCGAACAACCGCACCGGCATCGCGACACCGGCGGTGAACGGCACGAACGACATCACCTTGAGCACCGCGGGGTTCTCGTAGAAGAACTGCACGCCGAAGTACGGGCCCATCACCGCGAGCATGACCAGGCCCATCGTGGAGCCGAGGTCCTCCTGGCGGCTGACCAGCGCGCCGGCGACCGCCCACATCGACGAGATCAGCACGAAGCCGAACATCAGGAACGGGATGAACCAGCCCAGCGCGGGCGCCACCACCCCCAGCAGCGTGCCGAGGTCGGCGACCCGCAGCGCGATCGGCGCCGTGAGCGCGAGCACGACCACCTGGCCGAGCGTCAGGATCGTGTGCCCGAGGATCTTGCCCGCGAGCAGCGCCCGCACCGGCACCGTGGACACGAGGATCTCGACGATCCGCGTCTGCTTCTCGGTCACGGTGCTCTGCGCGATCGCCGCGCCGCCCATGCCGAACATGAGGAACACCAGCCCGAACACGATGACCGTGACGGACCGCTGGCCCGAGGTGACCGCCGACGCCGCCAGCAGCTCCACCGGGGGCGACTCGACGAGCTCGCGGACCACGTCGTTCGGCGGGCTGTTGAGCGCGAGGACCTTGATCCCGGCGCCGTCGGGCACGATCGCGGCCTCGACGTCGTCGGCGCGGACGAGGTCCGCGGCCTCCTGGACGCTGCCGACCTCCTGGACGTCGAGCGCCTTGCCCTGCACCGCCTGCACGGCGGACCCGACCGCGGCGACCTTGGGGTCGTCACCGCCGAACACCGTCGGCAGCACCGTCAGCGCGAACAGGCCGATGATCGTGAAGGCGAAGCCGATCCAGAAACCCTTGGTGGTGACCAGGGTCTTCATCTCGCGTTCGGCGACGAGCCACGTCGCCTGGCTGAAGGACGCGCGCGCCATGTCAGACCACTTCCTTGAAGATCTCGTCCAGCGTGGGCACGACGGGGGTGAACGAGCGGACCTCGCCGCGGTCCAGCGCCGTCCTGAGCACCTGCTGGGGTTCCGCCTCGAACACCGCGCGCGGGCCGTCGAGCTCCAGGATCGTCACGCCGGGCACGTCGCGGACCCAGCCCGCGTCCTGGGCGACGACGATCTCGTAGCGCTCGCCGGCGTGCTGGGCGCGCAGCTCCTCGCGCGACCCGTTCGCCGCGATCCGTCCCTTCGAGATGATCACGACGTCGTCGCAGAGCCGTTCCACGATCGCGAGCTGGTGGCTCGAGAACAGCACGGGCACGCCGTTCGCGGCGCGCTTGCGCAGCACGTCCAGCACCGTCTCGACGGCGATCGGGTCGAGGCCGGAGAACGGCTCGTCGAGGATCAGCACGTCCGGGTCGTGCACGAGTGCGGCGGCGATCTGCACGCGCTGCTGGTTGCCGAGCGACAACGCCTCCAGGCGGTCACCGGCCCGGTCGGTCAGCTCCAGGTCCTCGAGCAGCTCGTCGGTGTTGCGCTCCGCCGTGACGCGGTCGACGCCGTGCAGGCGCCCCAGCCACGTGATCTGCTCGCGCACCTTCATCTTGGGGTAGAGCCCGCGCTCCTCCGGCATGTACCCGAAGTCCGGCCGGTTCTGCGGCCCGACCTCGGTCCCCTTCCAGCTCACCGTCCCGCCGTGCGCGGCGAGCACCCCCAGGACGATGCGCATCGTGGTCGTCTTGCCCGACCCGTTCGCGCCCAGGAACCCCGTCATGCGGCCGGGCCGCACGTCGAAGCTCACCTCGTCGAGGACCTTGTGATCGCCGAAGCTCCGGCTGATCCCCCTCACAGTCAACATGCCGGGAACGGTAGAGCGGCGCGTTCAAGATCGCGTCCGCCGCGCGGCATCATCCTCGCGGAGGACGCCTTCCGGACTAACGTGGGCTCATGACGACCTTCCGGCTGGCGGCCTACGCCGTCGGCATCGAGAACGACCGCGTGCTGCTCGTCCGCTGCGCGTCGGAGTTCGACGACGCCCACTGGACCTTGCCCGGCGGCGCGGTCGAGCACGGCGAGGACCCGATCGACGCCGTGGTCCGGGAGGTGGCCGAGGAGACCGGGTGCGCCGCGGAGGTCGAGCGCCTGCTGGGCGTGGACTCGCGGGTCGTTCCCGCGGCCGAGCGCCACCAGCCGGAGAAGGGCGCGCACCAGAACGTCGGTGTCTTCTACCTCGTCCGCATCACCGGCGCACCGCGGCCGGAGCCGGGCGGCGCGACGTTCGATCCTCTGTGGACACCGCTCGCCGAGGTCGGCGGCCTGCGCCGGTCGTCGCTGGTCGACGTGGGCCTGGAGCTGGCGCGGTCGCGGCCGCCGACCGGTCACGTCCCCGCGGTCCCGGTCGGCGGGCTCGTCCTCCACTGACGGCTACTCGCGCATCAGCCACGTGCGGACGACACGGCCGGTGCGCAGCGCCGCAACGTTCACAAGGCAGCCTCACCGGTCCCGCTCAAGCGGGCCAGCAGCCCGTGTACCCCTCCGCCAGGAACCTCGACCCCGCCTCCGAACCGACCACCGACGCCAGTTCGCCGAGCTGCCTGCGCGCGTCGAACTCGGTGGCCGCGGGCAGCGCGTGCAGCATCGTCGTCATCCAGTACGAGAAGTGCTGCGCCTTCCACACCCGGCCG
This sequence comes from Lentzea sp. CC55, assembly GCF_021056325.1. Taxonomy (NCBI): domain Bacteria; kingdom Bacillati; phylum Actinomycetota; class Actinomycetes; order Pseudonocardiales; family Pseudonocardiaceae; genus Lentzea; species Lentzea sp. CC55. The sequence goes on from NZ_JAJCXE010000045.1 coordinate 158,687, forward strand.
AGGGCGCGCGGGCCGTACTCGTCCAGCGCGTCGAGGTCGTCCTTGCGCAACGCCCGTTCGACCACCTCGGCGAGGACGCGGACGTCCTGCAGCGCCAGGTTCAGGCCCTTGGCACCGGTCGGCGGCACGGTGTGCGCGGCGTCGCCTGCGAGCAGCAACCTGTCGTGCCGCAGGGGTTCCGCGACGAACGACCGGAAGCGCAGCACCGTCTTCTCGGTGATCGGGCCTTCCTTCAGCGTGAACCCGTCCGGTCCGGCGACGCGCGCCTGCAATTCCTCCCAGATCCGGTCGTCGGACCACTGCGCCACGTCGGCCGACGGGTCGCACTGGAAGTACATGCGCTGGTGGGTCTCGGTGCGCTGGCTGATCAGCGCGAACCCGCGCGGCGAGTGCGCGTAGACCAGCTCGTCGGCGCTGCGCGGGGCCTCGGTGATGATGCCGAACCAGGCGAACGGGTACTCGCGGAAGCTGTGCGTGCGCACGGCTTCCGGGATCTCGGCGCGGCAGATCGAGCGGGAGCCGTCGGCGCCGACGAGCAGGTCGCAGCGCACCTCCTGGCGCACGCCCTCGCTGTCGGTGAAGCGGATCGCGGGCCCGGTGAGGTCGACCGAGGTGTCGCTGACGCCGAACCGCACGTCCCCGCCGTCGCGGGCGCGGGCGTTCGCGAGGTCCACGAACACGTCGGTCTGCGGGTACAGCCAGACCGGCTCGCCCACCAGCGCCCGGAAGTCGACGCGGTGGCTCTCGCCGCCGAACCTCAGGTCGATGCCCTCGTGCGGGTGCCCGTCGCGCAGCACCCGGTCGGACACGCCCGTGTCGACGAGCAGCCGGGCGCTGCCGGCCTCCAGGATGCCCGCGCGAACCGTGTTCTCGATCTCCGCCCTGGTCCTGTTGTCGACCACGACGCTGTCGATCCCGTCGAGGGACAACAGGTGCGACAGCATCAGGCCGGCGGGTCCCCCGCCGACGATCCCGACCCGGGTGCGCGTCACGAGCGCTCCTTCAAGACCTGACGCGCCACGGAGAACGCGTGGTTGGCGGCGGGCACCCCGCAGTAGACGGCGCTCTGCAGGATCACCTCGCCGATCTCGTCCTGGCTCAACCCGTTGCGCACCGCCGCGGCGACGTGCAGCCCGAACTCTTCCCAGTGCCCCCCGGCGATCAGCGCCGTGAGCGTGATCGCGCTGCGCGTGCGCCGGTCGAGGCCGGGCCGCGTCCAGATCTCACCCCACGCGTACCGCGTGATCAGGTCCTGGAAGTCGGCGGTGAACCCGTCCGGCGCGGCCCTGTCCACGTGCGCGTCCCCGAGCACCTCGCGCCGGACCTTCATCCCGTCGTCGTACGACACCGCGTCCTCACCCCTTCCACCGCTTCAGCGCCTCGTCCACGAAAGCCTCCGCCGCGCCGAGGTACGCGCCGGGATCCGTGCCGCCGCCGCGCTCCGCCAGCAGGTCCGCGGCGGCTTCCCTGGCACGCCGCGCCATCACGTCCGCGTGCACCTCGAGGCCCTCGACCAGTTCGGCGGCCTGCGAGGCCGCCACGACCACCAGCTCCAGCAACGCCCGCAGCGCGGGCCACTCCGCGTGCCAGGCGCCGTCCGGCCGTTCGTCGACCGCCCGCGCCGCGCACAGGTGCAGCCGCGCACCCAGGCCAGGAGCCTGCAGGGCCGCGCTGTTCACCAGCACCGACAGCACCGGGTTGCGCTTGTGCGGCATGGTCGACGACCCGCCGCGCCCGGCCACGGCGCCCTCGCTCACCTCGCCGATCTCCGGCCGTCCGAGCGTCAGCAGGTCCGCGGCCACCACACCGAGCGCGTCGCAGGTCCGCACCAGCGCGTCGCCGAGGCGGGTGACCGGCGCGCGGTAGGTGTGCCAGGGCATGCCGGGCCACACCAGGCCGAGGTGCCCCGCGAACGCCGTGGCGGACGCGATCGGGTCGTCCGCCCGCGACAACGTCCCGGCGGCGCCCCCGCACTGCACCGGCAGCGGTACGGCCTCCAGCTCGCCGGCCGCGTCCAGCACGCCCACCAGCCACCGCGCGGCCTTGAGCCCGAACGTGATCGGCACGGCGTGCTGCGTCAGCGTCCGGCCCGCCATCACGCTGGACCGGTGCTCCCCGGCCAGCCGGGCCAGCGCGCCGGCGATCCGTGCGAGGTCGGCAGAGGCCCGTTCCACCGCCTCGCGCGCCAGCAGCATGAACGCCGAGTCGAGGACGTCCTGACTCGTCAGTCCGGTGTGGACGGGACCGGGAACCCTGGCGCGCAGGGCCGTCACCAGGGGTAGCACCGGGTTGCCCGCGGCCTCGACCTCGACCGGGTCGAGCGCCGGGACCCAGCCGTCCACCGAGATCGGGTTGCCGAGCACGCGCGCCCAGGCGACCTCGACCCGGAGCATCGCCCGGACGAGGGCGGTGTCGTCGACGAGGCCGGCGGCGCGGTGGGAGCCGGGCAGCACGATCACGTCCGCGGGTAGGTCAGGAAGACCGTCTCGGACGGTCCCTGGAGGTGCAGGTCGAACCGCAGCCGCCCGTCCGCCTCGCGCTCGGCCACGAGCCCGTCCACGGCGTCGGCGGCACCGGGCAGGTAGATGCGCGTGAACAGCCGGTCGAGCAGTCCACGCGCGAAGATCGTGACCGCGAAGAACGGCAGGCCGGGTTCGACGGTGCTGAACCAGTAGCGCCCGGCGGCGTCGGTGCAGCAGCGGCCCCACCCCGTGAACTCGGCTCCGGCGCGCCGCAAGGACCCGCCCGCGCGCGGCACGACACCGGCGGCGTCGGACTGCCGGATCTCGATCATCGCGTCCGGCACCGGGTCACCGGCGCCGTCGCGGACGTAGCCGTGCAGCACCACGGAGCCGGCCGAGCCGAACGGCACGAGCTCGCAGTCGCCGGGGAAGGCGAGCGCGTGGTGGAAGAACGGGCCGATGGTCTGGCCCGGTGTCGCCTCAGTCATCGGACGGCTCCAGGTAGGTGGCGTGGCTCCCGGTCAACACGATGTCCCAGCGGTAGCCGAGCAGCCACTCGTGCTCCGACCGCGAGTGGTCGTACGCCGCGATGAGCCGGTTCAGCGCCGCGGGGTCGGTGATCGACTGCGCGATGGGGTCGAGCGCCAGCAGCTGGTCGCCGGGGAAGTACATCTGCGTGATCAGCCGCTGCGTGAAGTCGGTGCCGAACAACGAGAAGTGGATGTGCGCGGGCCGCCAGGCGTTGTGGTGGTTGCGCCACGGGTAAGGGCCGGGCTTGATCGACGTGAACGAGTACCGGCCGTCGTCGTCGGTGAGGCAGCGGCCGACGCCGGTGAAGTGGGGGTCGAGCGGCGCCGGGTGCTGGTCGCCCTGGTGGGAGTACCGGCCGGCGGCGTTGGCCTGCCAGATCTCGACGAGCTGACCGCGCACCGGGCGGCCGTCGCCGTCGAGCACGCGGCCGTGCACGCGGATGCGTTCACCGATGGGCTCGCCGCCGCGCTGCACGGTCAGGTCGGCCTCGACCGGGGCGACGTCGGAGTGGCCGAAGACCGGCGCCAGCAGCTCCGCGCCCTCGGGGTCGACGTGGCGGGGTTCTTTGGTCGGGTGGCGCAGCAGGGTGCTGCGGTAGGGCGGGAAGTCCAGCAGCGGCGCACCCTCCGGTGAGTCGGCCTGGATCTTCGCGATCTCGTCGCTGATCTCGTGCTGGCTGGTCGTCACGCGGTGCAACCCTAGGGACGGACCGCGCCGGAGTCGACAGCACGCTTCCGCTGAACGGAAAGGTGCTCCTCGATTGGACCCAGTTGGAACTCGAGCTAGCCCGCCGCGCAGGGCGCTCCGTTCATGGTGAACGAGCCGGGCGCGGAATTCGACCCTGACACCGTGCCGTTGAAGCCGAACGAGACCGAGCCGTCCACGACGATCAGCGCGTTGTAGCCCGCGTCGGTCACCTTCACGTCCCCGGACGGCTGGGACACGGTGGCGTTCCACGCCTGCGACACGGTCTGGCCGTCGGTGAACCTCCAGCCCAGCGACCAGCCGTTGACCAGCGCGCCGCTGACGTTGCGGACGGTCACCTCGGCCTGGAACGCGCCGCTCCACTCGCCGGTGACCCGGTAGACCACCACGCAGGCCGGCGCGGGAGGCGGTGGCGACGGCGTCGAGGCGGAGCAGTCCTGCGCCCACAGGCCGAGCTTCGCCTGCGAGGCCTTGGTCTCCGCCTCGAACAGCGGGCCGCCGTCGACGCCGGTGGTGCGCAGGAAGCCGTACTGCACGGCCAGCGTCGCGTAGTCCGTGCCGTCGGGCAGCGCCAGCGACACCTCGCCCGGCGTGATGCTGCTGACGCGGACCTCTTTGTCCAGCAACGCCTTCGTGGCGAAGTCCAGAGCGGCGTCGGCGGCGCACGACGGTGGTTCCGCCAGCAGGGAGACGCGCGCCCGCGTGCCGTCGGCCAGCTCGACGGTGCGGGCGTCCACGACGGTGCGCACCTTTGTGGACGGCTGCTGCTCCACAGAGGAGGAAGGGGCTCGCGGTGCGGGACGGGGCGCGCCGCTGTGCTCGGCCGTGCACCCGGCCACGAGCAAGGTCAACAGCACCACCATGTGCTTCCGTGCTGCCATTGGACGAATCTATCGCCGGAGGCAGCATCCGCAATCGGCTGTTCGGAGTTGATCAACGCTGGCTTTCGGAGTCGTCGCGGCCGGACGACGCGGGACGTGCGGGCGCGGAGCGGCCACAGTTGCCCGGATGGTTCCCCGCCGTTCACCGGCTCGTGGTGCTCGACCGAAATGATCACGACGTTCCTCGTTCCCGCCGATGGAGGTCTGAAGTGCACACCCTGCAACCGCACTGGACACGTCGACTGCTCGCCGCCCTCACCGTCGTCGCGTCCGTGTTCGCCGTGACAACGGTGGTCGCCCCCACCGCCGACGCCGCCGTCTACACCTCCTGCACGCAGACGCGCTGTTCCGCCGCAAGCTCGGCCGACTCGACGTGGAGGTCGAAGGGCTACCCCGGCTCGCGCGGCTGGTACAGCTGGCCGAACGGCCAGTGCAACTTCGCCGGCGGCACGTTCCAGAACCGCGAGGGGCAGCTGCCGTCCGGCCACAGCTACCAGGAGTTCGACGTCTACCCGCGCGCCTGCAACGCGTCCCGTGACGCGTACCGGATCGTCGTCGACCGCACGACGGGCTACGTGTACTTCTCGCCCGACCACTACGCGAACTTCTACCGCCTTTAGAAGATCACCTGGCGCTGCGGTCGATCCACGACCGCAGCGCCCACCAGGTGTGCAGCGTCGTCAGCACGTGCGAGCGCCCCGCGTCGGGGTTCTCGCCGAGGTCGGCGTCCGTCAGTTCCACGAGCCGGTCCAGCCGGTACCGCACGGTGTTCGCGTGGATGTGCAACGCCGCGGCCGTCGCGCTGAGCCGGCTGCCGTTGTCCAGGTAGCACAACGCCGTCGCCACGATCTCGTGGTGGAACGTGCTCTTCGGGTCGAGCCGGCCGAGCACCGAGTCCGCCAGGGTCTCCGCCAGTGCCGGGAACGCGGCGAGAGCGGTCTCGGCGGCGAGGTCGACCAGGCGCCGCACCCCCAGCGACGCACCCGCGGCCACCAGCGCCTGCGCGCACATCGAGTACATGCCCCGCAACGACTTCAGCGCGGTCGCCGGCGACACCACGAGCAGGTCGTCCGACCACGTCGGCGGCACGGGCGCGAGTCCCACCAGTCTTCCCTCCACCAGCCCGTACACGCCGCCGGACGCGTGCAGCCGCTGTTCGAGCACCCGCGCGTGGCTCGGGTCGGTCACCCCGGAGACGACGCAGTGGTACCGGCCGTCGGGCCGCAGACCGGCACGCGCGAGCTCGGACGCGTCGGGGAGCTCACCGGAGACCAGCAGCCGCCGCAGCACCTGGGCGTTCAGGTCGCGGGCGGTGCGGGAGAGCTGGAGCTCGGCGGTGTGGTAGCCGCTCACGACGTGCCGTTCGACCGCGCCGACGTACTGGTCGAGGTCGATCATGAAGTCCAGGACCGTGCCGTCGTCGACGCCGAGCGACCGTGCCAGCTCCACCGCGGCCCTGATCAGCTCGGTCCGGCCGGCGTGCACGCCGCGCAGCAGTCCCGCCATCGACACGCCCTGGGCGGCGCGGTCGGCTCCCAGCGCCAGGGCGGCGGAGAAGTCGCCGTCGTCGGGCGTCCCGCCCCGCTCGAGGTGCGCGATGCCCTCGGCCAGCAGGAACGCGATGTGCCGGCGGTTCTCCTCCGCGGGCAGCCGGGCGACCTCCGGCGAGTGGCCGCGCGCCGCGCCGACGACCCGCTCGACCACCTCGTCGTCGGCGGCGACGGCTTCGAGGACCTGCCGGACCATCTCGGACATCCCCGGCACGACACCTCCGCGGCGCAGGTTGTGCGACGGCCACAACACGGCCGTCGCCGTTTGGTGGCGGGACCCTATCCCCGGCTCTCCGGTTGCTGGTTAATTGCTTTACGCGAGAGTAATTCGCGTTGGCACCACCCTTCAACGAGGAAGGCCCTGGGATGTCGGACCGGAACATCAGCCGTCGCACCCTCCTGGCCGCCGGCGGGGCGATCGGCGCGATCGCCACGAGCGGGACGCTGGGACAGGCCGTCGCCGGGGCGGCGCCGCGGGTCGACGCGGACGTCATCGTCATCGGGCACGGCCTGGCCGGGCTCGTCGCCACGTCCGAGCTGGCCGCGGCGGGCCGCAGGGTCCTGCTGCTCGACCAGGAACCCGAGGCCGGCCTGGGCGGGCAGGCGTTCTGGTCGCTCGGCGGTCTCTTCTTCGTCAACTCCCCCGAGCAGCGGACCGCCGGCATCAGGGACTCCCTGGAGCTGGCCCGCGCCGACTGGTTCAACACCGCCGGGTTCGACCGCGGCGTGAACGACCCCCGCGGCGAGGACCACTGGGCCGCGAAGTGGGCGGAGGCCTACCTGGACTTCGCCGCCGGGGAGAAGCGCGAATGGCTCCACGGCCTCGGCGTGCGCTGGGTGCCGATCGTCGGCTGGGCCGAGCGCGGCGGCCAGTTCGCCGACGGCCCCGGCAACTCGGTGCCGCGCTTCCACATGACGCTCGGCACCGGCCCCGGCGTGCTGGAGCCGTTCGAGAAGAAGGTGCGCGACGCGGTCCGCGACGGCAAGGTCACCTTCCGGTTCCGCCACCAGGTCGACGGGCTCATCGTCACCAACGGCGCTGTGACCGGCGTGCGCGGCAGCGTCCTCGAGCCCAGCACCGCCCAGCGCGGCAAGCCCAGCTCGCGCACCAAGGTCGACGACTTCGAGCTGCACGCGCCGATGGTCGTGGTGACCTCCGGCGGCATCGGCGGCAACAAGGACCTGGTGCGCCGCAACTGGCCCGCCCGCCTCGGCCCGGCCCCGCAGCGGCTCGTCACCGGTGTTCCCGCGCACGTCGACGGCCGCATGCTCGCGATCGCGGAGCTCGCGGGCGCGCGGCTGGTCAACCGCGACCGCATGTGGCACTACACCGAGGGGATGATCAACCACACGCCGATCTGGCCCGATCACGGCATCCGCGTGCTGGCCGCGCCGTCGTCGCTGTGGTTCGACGCGCGGGGCCGCAGGTTCGCGAACCCGGGCATTCCGTCGCTCGACACGCTCGGGACGCTGGAGCTGATCGGCAGGTCGGGCTACGACTACTCGTGGTTCATCCTCAACAAGAAGATCATCGACAAGGAGTTCGTCCTCTCCGGCTCCGAGCAGAACCCGGAGATCACCGCCAAGAACCTGGTCGCCTACCTCGCGATGCGGCTGCTGACCAGCACGCCGCCGCCCGTGAAGGCGTTCATGGACAAGGGCGTCGACTTCGTCATCAGGAACAACCTCCCGGACCTGGTGGCCGGCATGAACGCGCTGACCGGGCAGAACCTCGTCGACCTCGACGAGCTGCGACGCCAGATCGTCGCGCGCGACCAGCAGGTCGACAACCCGTTCACCAAGGACCTCCAGGTGATGGGGATCCGCAACTCACTGGCCTACAGCGGCGACAGCCTCGCCCGCACGGCCTCGTTGCACAAGGTCCTCGACCCCGCCGCCGGCCCGCTGATCGCGATCAGGATGAACATCCTGACCCGCAAGACGCTGGGCGGCCTGCAGACCGACCTGCGGGGACGCGTCCTCGGCGCGAACGCGCAGCCGATCCCCGGCCTCTACGCGGCGGGCGAGGTGTCCGGGTTCGGCGGCGGTGGCGTGCACGGGTACCGGGCGCTCGAGGGCACGTTCCTCGGCGGCTGCCTGTTCTCCGGGCGGGTCGCGGGCAGGGCAGCCGCCGCGGAAAGCGCCTGACGCGCGGGTTCTCCGGGGTCTGCGGCCCTCCCCTGCCGGCCGCAGGCCCCGCACCACCCGCGGCCTGGTGGCCGCGGCGGACGTGATCCGGCTGTCGCGGCGCACGCCCGCCACGACCAGGGGCACCCTGCTTCGGGTGTTCGCCTCCACCGTCGCCGCATGGCCACTGACCGCGCTCGTCCGGCTGCGGGGCCTCCGCTGACACGACCCTCACGGGCGATCTCGTAACCTCGACACATCAGCTTCCGATGCGAAGGAGCGGTTGTGCCGAGGTTCGCCCTGGTCGTGGCGTTGCTGGCAGCGCTGGCGGCGTGCACCTCGACCCCGTCACCGCCCGCTTCCCCGCCGGCGCCGGACGGCAGCGCGCCGGCGCCCGCGCAGGAGAAGAAGATCCACCTCTCGATCGGCGACTCCTACGCCACCGGCTTCGCGCCGGGAGGCAAGAACACGAGCTTCGCCCAGATCGTCGCCGACACGGCCGGGCTGCGGCTCGTCAACCTGGCCTGCGACGGCGCCACGTCCGCCGACCTCGCCACCAGGACGGCCTGCGGGCCGGACGCCGGCGGCAAGACCCAGCTCGACGCCGCGACCGAGACGCTGAAGGGCGGGGACGTCGACCTCGTCACCATCGTGATCGGCGGCAACGACCTGACGCCGTGCGCGATCGTCCAGGACCCCGTCGAGTGCGCGACCAGGACCGTCGCCGGCATCCAGACCAACGTCGCCGGCGTGCTCACCGAGCTGCGGGTGGCCGCGCCGGACGTGAAGATCGTCGGCCTGACCTACCCGGACGTCTTCCTCGGCGCGTGGGTGAACCCGTCGTTCCCCAACGGCAAGAACCTCGCCCGGCTGTCGGTCACGATGTTCCAGGACTTCAACTCCCGGATCGCGGCCCAGTACGGGAAGTTCGGGGCCCGGTTCGCCGACGTCACGACCGCGACCGGCGGTTACGGCGCGCTGACCGAGCTGACCCCGGACCCGAAGTACGGCCGGATCCCGGGCTCCGTCGCCAGGGTGTGCTCGCTCACCTACTTCTGCGACCGCACCGACGTGCACCCGACGCCCGCGGGCCACCAGGCCATCGCTGAGGCCGTCACGGCCGCGAGCCGATGAGGACGCGCAGGTCCGGCGCGTCCAGTTGGTGATCTTCACCCGAACCGGTGCAGGATCTTGCCCGTACTACCCGAAAGACCCTGTCGTGCGGCCGCCGCAGCTGACAGGCTTCGGAACCGTTGCCGCAGCGAGGAAGTGACGATGCACAGCACCGATGTCCTGCACCGCCTCAGCGACACCGTGGACGGCTTCCTGCGCAGTGAGAAGGAGTTCGACCTCACCGATCCCGCCGCCAACGGCCTGGTCGGCGGCCGTTTCCGCGCGCTGGGCGACCAGATCGGCGCCACCGTCCTCGCGGGCGTGCCCGAGGAGGACGTCGCCGCGATCGTCCAGCCCGCGAAGTCGGCGTGTGCGCGCTCGCCGTTCATGCGCGACGAGAACGAGTGGGCGCGCGGCTACCCGAGCGACTTCCGGCTCGTCGAGCACGTCTTGGCCCAGGCCAACGGCGGCGCGCCGGGCACGCTCGGCTGGCACGTCGAGGCCCAGCTGCAGCGCTCGGCGCTGGCCCAGCAACTGCGCAACCGGGTGGTGCACCAGGCCCGGCTCATCGGCGACTGCCTCAGCGCGCCGCGCTCCGGCCCGCGGACGATCCTGGTGATCGACTCCGGTGCCGCGCCCGACCTGCGCACCCTCCCGCCCGGCATCGTGCGGCCCGGCGACCGGTTCGTGCTCACCGACGTCGACCCGGACGCGCTGGAGCTGGCGCAGCAGCGGCTCGGCCCGCTCAACGAGTTCACGACCGCGGTTCCCGGCAACATCTTCCGCGCGATCCCCAAGCTCGCCGAGCAGGGACCGTACGACCTCGTGCTCGCCAACGGCCTGTACGGCTACCTCAACGACCGCGCGGCCGTGCGGCTGACCGAGGCCGTGCTGACCAAGCTGACCCGGCCCGGCAGCACGGTCTACTTCGCCGGCACGGTTCCCGGCAACGAGTTCCGGTGGCCGCTGGAGTACCTGATGGACTGGCAGGTGATCGAGCGCGACGAGCAGGCCGTGCGCGCGCTGCTGCCGAGGTGCGACGTGTCGGTGACGCACGACCCGACCGGGCTCGCGCTGCTCACGCACGCACGGGTGCGCTGACGGCGCTCAACGGAGTCCGTGCGCGATCCGGGTCACGAAGGCCACCAGCCGGTCCGGTGTGAACCTGTCCGGGTCGGTCAGCACGAGCCGCCCGGACATCTCCGCGAGCGCCAGCATCGCGTGCCCGAGCAGGGCCGAGTCGAGGTCGTCCAGGCCGCCGAGCTCCTCGATGCCCAGGGCGGCGAGGTCCTCGACCTGGGCGACGACCCCCGCGCGCACCAGTTCGACCTGGGCGCGGAACTCCGCCGGCGTGCCCTCGGGTGGCAGCAGCACGAGACGCCACCGGTCGGGCGCCTCCACGACCGCGTGGACGAAGGCGCGGACGGCGTCGGCGAAGGCGTCGTCCGGCGAGCGCGTGGCGAAGTCCGTGGGCAGGGCGGCGAGGACCTGGTCCGTCGCCCTGCCCGCCTCGCGCTCCAGCAGTGCGCTGATGAGCTCTCCCCTGTTCGCGAACAGGTCGTAGAGCACGGGCTTGGTGACCTGCGCCTCCTTCGCGACCGCCTCCATCGTGACGGTGCCGAAGCCCTCCGGGATCAGGCGCAGGGCGGCGTCCAGCAACTGCTCGCGGCGCTCCCCCGGCGGCAGGCGGCGGGCGTACTTCCGGCGCGTTGTGCTCACGGGAGCATATTGCTACGGTGGCGTAGCTTTCACAAAGCTACGGGTGCGTAGCAATTCGGGGCAGGGGAGGTGGTGCACGTGTTCCGGCGAATCCTCGGGCCTCTCGGGCTCGGCCCCGATGGCGTTGTGCGCTGCTGCCGACCGGCGTCGATGCTCGACCAGGTGCGCCCGGGCTCTCCTCGCACCGGCGTGCGCCTCAGCCCGCCTCGTTCGTGGACGGCACCCGTTCACGAACGAACAGCGCCGCAGCGGGGTATCCCTCGACGTGCCCGCCGACCGGCCGGCTCCGCCAGGGGTTCCGCGGCACGTGCGACGTGGACAGGCCCACCGGTGACCGGCTCGTGATGGAGGAACCGTGAAGGTGCGTTCCGGGGAAGTCGACCTCGCCGTGCAGGTGCGCGGCACGTCCGGGCCGACGGTGGTGCTGGTGCACGGGTATCCGGACACCCACGCCGTCTGGGACCGCGTCGCCGCCGTGCTGGAGCGGGACTTCCGCGTCGTCACCTACGACGTGCGCGGCGCGGGGGCCTCGACCGCACCGTCCACCCAGGACGGATACCGGCTCGGACGGCTGGCCGCGGACCTGTTCGCCGTGATCGACGCGGTCAGCCCCGGCGAACCGGTGCACCTGGTCGGGCACGACTGGGGCTCGATCCAGTCGTGGGAGGCCGTCACCACCCCCGGCGCGCGGATCGCGACGTTCACCTCGATCTCCGGGCCGTGCCTCGACCACATGGGCCACTGGTCGCGCAAAGCCCTGTCGCTCGCCCACGTGAGGCAGTTCCTCCGGTCCTGGTACATCGGCGCGTTCCACGTGCCGGTGCTCGCGCCGCTGTTCTGGCGCCTGTACCTCGCGCGCCGCTGGGGAGACGTGCTGCGGCGGCGGGAGGGCGTCCGCACCGAGCCCGCCCCGACCATCGCCTCGGACGCGGTGAACGGGCTCTCGTTGTACCGCGCGAACATCCGCCCCGTGATGCGCTCACCCCGGCAGCGCCGCGCACCGATGCCGGTGCAGGTGGTCCAGCCGACCCGCGACCGCTACATCCGCACCGAGCCGCTCGACCTCGAACGCTGGGTGCCGTCCCTGCGGCGGCGCAGGATCGCGGCCGGGCACTGGGCACCGCTCACCCACCCGGACCAGCTCGCTCGCATGATCTCCGAGTTCGTCGAGGACACCGCTCCCCCGCGGCGGCTGGTCGTGATCACCGGCGGTGGCAGCGGAATCGGCCGGGCGACGGCCGTGGCGTTCGCGGCCACGGGCGCCCGCGTGGTCGTGTCCGATGTGGACTTCGCCGCGGCGGAGGAGACCGCGGGCATGGTCGACGGCCACGCCTACGAGGTCGACGTCCGCTCCGAAGAGGCCGTGCGGGCGTGGGCGCGGCAGGTCGCGGACGAGCACGGCGTGCCGGACGTCGTCGTGAACAACGCCGGCATCGGCCACTCCGGGTCGTTCCTGTCGACGTCCGCGGAGCAGTGGCGGCGGGTGCTGGACGTCAACCTCTGGGGCGTCGTGCACGGCTGCCGGGCGTTCGGCGAGCTGATGGTGGAACGCGGAGAGGGCGGCCACGTCGTGAACCTGTCCTCGGCGGCGGCCTACCTGCCGTCGAAGAACCTCTCCGCGTACGCCACGAGCAAGGCCGCGGTGTTCATGCTCTCGGACTGCCTGCGCGCCGAGCTCGCCCCGCACGCCATCGGCGTCAGCGCGATCTGCCCCGGCGTGGTGAACACGAACATCACCGCCACCACGACGTTCTCCGGCGTCAGCGCCGAGGAGGAACGCCGCGCGCAGGACCGCGCGTCCCGGCTCTACGCCCGGCGCGGCTTCGGTCCCGAGGGCGTGGCCGCCGAGATCGTGCGGGCGGTGCGGCGCAACCGCCCGGTGGTGCCGGTGACGGTCGAGGCGAAGGCCGCCCGGATCGCCGGCCGGGTGGCGCCGGGGCTGTTGCGGGCGTTCGCCAAGCTCGACCTCGGGTAGTCGTGGTGTGGCCCGGCACGTCGCCGAGCCACACCGCCAGGTCAGACCTCGACCGGCTCCCCGCCGAACGCGGCCGCGAGCCGCAGCCAGGGCGCGGCCTCCTCCGGCCGTCCCTGCCGCTCCAGCGTCCGCCCGAGCAGCAGGTGGGCGTAGTGCTCGACCGGGTCGCGGTCCACGACCACGCGCAGCGTCGCCTCGGCCTTGCCCAGCTGCGCCGAGTGGTAGTAGGCGCGGGCCAGCAGCAGGTGGAGGTCCGTCTGGAACGGCACCTCCCCGGCGACCGACGCGAGCAGCCGCGCGGCCCCGATGTAGTCGCGCGCCTCGAACAGCAGCTGTGCGCGCTCCCACTTCTCGGCCGGCGTCTCGACGTGGTCCGCGTCGAACAGGCGCGTCGCCGTCACCCAGCGATCCGCCGCCACCTCACCGTTGCGGTGGTACGCGTTGAAGTCGTAACCCGTGCTGTCGTGCACCGCGAATTCGTTCCCCATCGCAGAACCTCCCTTCCGGACGCGTACAACGCCGCGCACCGGCAGGTATTCCCTCACCGCAGCGCGCGGAAGGTGTGGTGCCGCCAGATCCGCCGCGAGACCTCCTCCGGGTAGGCGCGCACCTCGTCCCGCACGTCGAACACCCGCGTGAGCCGGTCGGCGCCGTAGGCCGGCCAGCCCGGGTCGCCGGTGCGCGCGAACGCCGTCCACGCGGACCGCATGCGGTCCGACAGAGCGAGGACCTCGCCGGTGACCTCACCGACGATCGCCGCGGTCTGCCCGAGCCCGGGGGTGCCGAACACCATCGGCACGTCCAGCCCGTGGCACGCGCCGAGCCCGCCCGGCGGTTCCCAGGTCAGCTCGTAGACGTGGGCACGGCCGCCACCGGCGATCGCGGCCTGCGCCAGGTGCAGCGTCGGCATCCGGAACAGCCAGTCCGAGCAGACCTCCTCGAACAGCTCCCCCGGGGTGAGGTCCGGGTACGTCAGGCCGGGCGCGAACACCCGCGCCGCAACGGATGCCTGCTCTGGGGTCACCTCGCCGAGCAGCCCCAGCACGGCGGAGAGCAACCTCTGCTCGTGCCGGGTGTGACCGACGACCAGCTCCACCTCGCGCGCCGTTCCCGACGCCAGCGCCTCCCACGGCGTCACCGGCAGGACGTCGCCGTCGACCACCGGGGCGAACGGGATCATCTTGTGGGCGGCCTGCCCCCACCGCCCGGTGAACCGGTCCATCTTGGACATGACCTCGTCGCACACGGCCGGCAGCAGCTCCGGCTCCACAGTGGACAGATCCGCTGCGGTGGGACGCAGGCCCAGTTCGGCGGCGCACACCCCGGCGATGTCGAAAGCCAGTTCCGGCGTGAAGAACGTGCCCGGCACGCTGCTCGCGACCGCCCGGTGGAACAGGCCTCGCGCGCGGGGCATCGCGAGCAGCGCGGCGACCGATCCGCCGCCGGCCGACTGCCCGAAGACCGTCACGCGGTCCGGGTCGCCGCCGAACGCGCGGACGTTCGCGCGCACCCACTCCAGCGCCGCCACCTGGTCCAGCAGGCCGCGGTTCGGCGGGGCGCCCTCCAACTGCGCGAAACCCTCGATGCCGACGCGGTAGTTGAACGTCACCACCACGACGCCGCCGGACGCGAGCCGCGCACCGTCGTACTCGGGCAGACCGGACGTGCCGAAGAGGTAGGCACCGCCCTGGATCCACACCATGACCGGCAACGAGGCCGTGACGTCCGGCGACCACACGTTCACCGTGAGCCAGTCGTCGCCGCTGCCGCCGAGCTCGTCCATGCCGAAGACCGGGGGCTGCGGTGGCGGCGGACCGAACGCGAGCGCGTCCCGCACACCGCCCCACGCCTCGACCGGTGCCGGTGCGCCGAACCGCACCGGCAGCGTCGCGAACGGGATGCCGCGGAACACCGCCGTGCCCGCTTCGACCGCACCACGAACAGTTCCGGCGTCCACCCGCGCTTCGACCATGCGCGGATCATGGCCCCGGCACCCCCGTGGAAGCGAGGGAATTGTCGCCGGGCCGATCAGGCCGTCACGACGACCTTGGCCCGCGCGTGCTCCGACTCGACGTGCCGAATCGCGTCCGGGGCGTCGGTGAGCGGGTAGATCCGCTCGATCACCGGCACGAGCCGTCCCGACTCGGCGAGGTCCCGCAGCGCCGCGAGGTTCTCCTTGCCGGGCTTGGCCTCCAGCACCACGAGCCGCTGCCGGGTGAACGAGCCGAGCAGCTTGCCCCCGATGATGAGCCGGTACGGCCCGAACAACACCCCGCCGGTGAAGCTGCCCCCGCCCGAGAGCACCAGCGTGCCGTCCGGCGCGAGCAGCCCCCGCAACTCGCGCATCGACCGGTTCCCCACCAGGTCGAAGACGACGTCGTAGCGCTCGCCGGTGCGGGTGAAGTCGGTGGTCCGGTAGTCGACGACGTGGTCGGCCCCGACCGACCGCACCTGCTCGACGTTGCGCGTGCTGCACACGCCGGTCACGACCGCCTGGCGCGCCTTGGCGATCTGCACCGCCATCAGCCCCACGCCACCCGACGCGCCGTTGATCAGCACCTTCTGCCCGGCCCGCACGTCGCGCAGGCCCGTCCACGCGGTGTTGCCC
Organism: Lentzea sp. CC55; assembly: GCF_021056325.1. Classification (NCBI taxonomy): domain Bacteria; kingdom Bacillati; phylum Actinomycetota; class Actinomycetes; order Pseudonocardiales; family Pseudonocardiaceae; genus Lentzea; species Lentzea sp. CC55. The sequence continues at coordinate 174,358 of NZ_JAJCXE010000045.1, forward strand.
GCCAACGGCAGCGTCGCCGCCTGCTCGAACGTCAGGTTCGACGGCTTGTGCTCCACCAGGTGCGCCGGCACGCGGACGTACTCGGCGAAGGAGCCCTCGACCTCGCCGAACACCTCGTCCCCCACCTGCAGCATCCCGCTGACACCGGGCCCGACCTCCGCGACCACCCCCGCGAAGTCCCTCCCCCGGATGCGCGTCTTCGGCGCTTTCAGCCCGAGGAACAGCCGGGCGAAGTACGGGTCCCCGCGCATGATGTGCCAGTCGGCGGCGTTCACCGACGACGCCCGCACCCGCACCAGGACCTCGCCGTCGCCGGGCACCGGCCGTTCGACCTCCCTGAGCTCCAACACGTCCGCGGAGCCGTACCTGTCCTGGACGATCGCCTTCATGCGGCCTCCCTCGCTTGCACAGAAAGGTAGGCGGCCAAGGGTCCCCGCCACATCGGGGACGACCCCTACGGCGAGCCCGGATCTCCTCCCCGGACACGGGAGCGCGGGGAACGACCGACCTCGTCGACGTTCCCCGCTGCGCTGTAGCCCCGCGCCCCGCGGGGCTGCACGCCCGTCTGCTCCTTCACCAGGTACTCGGCGTACCACTCGGGCCAGGTCTCGTCGGCGAGGTCGGGGTGACTTCGCGCCGGCGGTTGCGCGACGCGAAGTTCCAGCCACCCGGCTCAGCCCGCGGTCCACCTGACCGCGGTCCCGGCGATCTCGTCCGCGTCCCCGGCGGAGCCGACGGCGACACCGCTGCCGTTGACCGCCGTCACCCTGCCGATGTAGGTGTCCGCGGGCAACGGCAGGGCGGTTCGCTCACCGGCGGCATTCCACCGGTAGGGCTTGAAGTTCACCGTGCTGACGGCGGAGCCGCTGTCGTCGATCCACGCCGCGCGGCCGTTGCCGCTGAACTCGGTGGTGGAGCCGTTGCTGTTCCAGCGCACCGAGCGCCCCTCCGACTCCCCGACGACGTCGCCGTGCCGGTTCACCCCGGTCCCCTTGGACGAACGGCCCCACGGCGAATCGAGAAGGGTGTACGACCCGTCGGGGTTCCAGCGAACCGCCCTGGTCGTTCCGTCGTCGATCCAGCCGGTCGCGAAACCGTTGGGCGACACGGAGTTCACCTGGCTGAAGCGGGTGCCCGCCGGCACCGCCAACGGCGTCGGGACGCCGTGGACGTCCCAGCGGACCGCGACCCACTCGGTCAGCTCCACCGAGTCGATGTAGTAGCCGTAGACCGCGCCGGTGTCGTCGATCCCGGTGACGGTGGTGCGACGGTCGGGAGGTGTGCTCAGGACCGTGTGCGTCCCGTCGAAGTCGAACCGCAGCGCGGCCTTGGTCCCCACCTGGCCGGCGACGACGCCGGCGCTGTTGACCGCCTTCGCCCTGATGTCCGGCGCGCCCGCGGGACCGCCGAGGTCCCTGATCCCGCCGTCCGCCTCCCACCTCACCGCGCGGATCTGACCGCCGACCGTCGCGGTGCCGACCGCGACGCCCGCGTCGTTGACCGCCTCCGCCTGGTGCGCCGTGGCACCGGGAAGCCTGTCGAGCGCCGCCACAGTGGTGGTCGCGTGTGCCGGTGCCGACGCGACTGACACGAACAACGCTGTGGACAGCGCAATGCCGAGAACACGACTCATCTCATCCCCCCAGATCTGTGAGCCAACGGAGTCGACCCTACCAGCGGGGAGATCGTCGGAACCAGGCCTTTCACCCGTGTTCCGCAACGAGTCCGATGTGGACGAAGTCCCGGGCGCGGCCAGGAGCCGCGCCCTTCGCACGAGGCTCAGTTCCCGGCGGCCAGCCACTCCGCCAGGCTGGTCGGCTGCAGTTGCGCACCCTCGCCCGGAACCAGCTGCCTGCCCGTCAGCGACGTCCCGAAGTACTCGGCCCGCGGGTCACCCACGACCTCGCGCTCGTCACCGCGGTGCGTCAGCACGGTGCGGATCCAACCGTCCATTGTGAACTCCTCCGGCCCGCCGATCTCCAGCACGCCGGCGACCGGCTCGGTGGCGGCGGTCCTGGCCACCACCGCGGCGACGTCGGAGGCCGCGACCGGCTGCACGCCGCCGTGCGGGAGGTGCACGGCGCCGTCGACCTCGGCGGAGTTCGCGATGGCGCCCGCGAACTCGAAGAACTGGGTGGCGCGGATGATCGAGAACGTGAGTCCCGACTCGCGGACCAGCTCCTCCTGCGCCACCTTCGCGCGCAGGTAGCCGGACTCGGGCAGTTCGTCCGCGCCGACGATCGACAGCGCGACGTAGTGGCCCACCCCCGCCTCGGTGGCGGCCTGGGTGAGGTTGGTCGTGGCGGTGGTGAAAAAGTTCATGACGTCGTCGTCGGCGAACGACGGCGAGTTCGACACGTCGACCAGCACGTCGGCGCCCTTCAGCACCTCCTCGACGCCCTCTCCGGTGAGCGTGTTCACGCCGCTGTTCGGAGACGCGGGCACGGCGTCGTGGCCGTGCTCGGCGAGCCTCTTCACGACCTGGCTGCCGATCAAGCCCGTGCCGCCGATGACTACGATCCTCATGGTCCGTCCCTCTCGCGAGCCCGCCCCGTGCGGGTGTTCACGAGCTGAGACAGGACAGCCCCCGCGGTTGTGACAGACCTACCGGAACGCCTTCAGCTTCTCGGGGTTGACCAGCCACAGCACCTGGTCGATGCCTTCCGGCGAGGCCGTCACGGTGATCACGGCGTAGGTGCCGCCCTCGTTGCGCAGCCGGATCGCGGCGAGGCCGTTCACCTCGACGAACGACGCCTCCGCGCCCGCCCAGAACGACGGCGCCCAGCCCGACACGATCTTGGCCAGCGAGGCGGCGCCGACCAGCGGGCGCCCGGCCGCCCTGATGGCGCCGTTGCTGTCGGAGTAGCTCACGACGTCCTTCGCGAACAGCTCCTCGAGCGCCGCCAGGTCACCGGCCTGCGCGGCGGCGACGAACGCCTCCAGCAGCCTGCGCTGGTCCGCCCGGTCGACGGGTGCGCGCCGCCCGGCCGCGAGGTGCTTGCGCGCCCGGCTGACCAGCTGCCGCGCGGCGGCCTCGCTGGTCCGCACGATCTCGGCGATCTCCCCGTACGGGTAGTCGAACGCCTCGCGCAGCACGTACGCGGCGCGTTCGGTCGGGGTGAGCTTCTCCAGCAGCATCAGCACCGCGAGCTCCAGCACCGCGCCCCGCTCGGCCCCGATCTGCGGGTCCGCCGAGGTGTCCACCGGCTCGGGCAGCCACGGGCCGACGTAGGTCTCGCGGCGGGCCCGCGCGGTCTGCGACTCGTTGATCGCGAGCCGGGTGATGGCGGTGGCCAGGTACGCCTCGGGGTTGCGCACGGCCGCGCGGTCGGCGAGCTGCCAGCGCAGCCACACCTCCTGCACCAGGTCCTCGGCGTCGGCCACACTGCCGGTCATGCGGTACGCGATGCCGAACAGCCTGGGCCTCGCCGCCGCGAACGCCGACTCGGCCCGGTCCAGCTGCTGCGACATCAGCACGCCCCTCTCTCCGCGGCAACGTTAGCGCCGTTCGGCGAGGGGTGTGCTGTGGCGCCCCGCACGGACGGCATGCGCCGAATGCGGATGCGCGTGACCCCTTTCGTGCGCAGACTGGCTCGATGACCACCGAACGTCCCAGTCCTCCGCTCCAGGCGGGCGAACGCGAGACCCTGCGCGGGTTCCTCGACTTCCACCGCGCCACTCTCGCGATGAAGTGCGACGGCCTGTCCGACGACGACCTGCGCCGCCGCTCCATGCCGCCGTCCACGCTCACGCTGCTCGGGCTGGTCCGCCACATGGCCGAGGTCGAGCGGACGTGGTTCCGCAAGGTCATCAACGGCGAGGACGTCCCGCTGGTGTGGTCGGACGAGGGCGACTACCAGGTGGCCTACGACGCCTCGGGGTCGACGAGGTCCGAGGCGTTCGCCGCGTGGCAGGCCGAGGTCGAGCACTCGCGCCGCGTCGAACGCGAGGCCGAGTCGCTCGACGTGACGGGCTACCAGCCGCGGTGGGGCGAGGAGGTGTCGTTGCGGCTCGTGATGAACCACCTGTGCCACGAGTACGCGCGGCACAACGGCCACGCGGACTTCCTGCGCGAGGGGATCGACGGCGTCACCGGTGCGTGAGGCTGCGCCGCGCCGCCGCCACGACGGCCGGATCGTGCAGATGCCGTTGCAGCGCCAGCAGATCGGCCACCTCGGCGTCCACATCGGACGCCGCCGACCACGCGGAGGTCTCCGCCGGGTGCAGCGCCGGCGGTGACAGCAGGCCGATCCGCAGCACGCACGCGTCCAGTGCCAGCGGTTCGACGACGCCCGCCTCCTCCAGCTCCACGCCGGCGAAGGCCCGCGTGTCCGGCGAGACCCGGCCGGACAGCTCCAGCTGGGCGTCGCGGATCTCCACGGTCCGCCGGTACAGCCGCAGCTCCAGCGACCCGGCGAACCAGCGCGGTGGTGCCCCGAGCACCACCGACGGCACCGCCTCGACCAGCTCCGTCCACAACGGACCCAGCCGGCGGTACCCGCGCAGCCGCCGCACCCAGCGCGCGACGTTCAGGCCCACTTGGACCAGCCCGGCCGTGACGGCGAGCAGGATCCCCAGGAACAGCGTCAGCTCCGTGATCTGCCCGTACGTCACGTACCGGGTGCCGCGCGGCACGAACCCGAAGCCGTACGCCACCACGTACCAGCACCGCAGGCCCGAGTAGGCGAGGTTCGCCAGGCAGGCCAGCCACAGCAGGAACAACGCCACCCGCAGAGGTCCGCGGGCCTCGCGGCGCCACAGCGGGAACAGCAGCACCGCTCCGGCGACCATGCCCGCGCTCGTGACGGCGATGTTCGTCAGGTGGTAGACGATCGTCGCCGGGTGCGTCGGGTGCCAGTAGGCGAAGTCCGGTTCCTCCAGGGACCGCGGCACGACCAGGAACATCGCGGTCATCACCACGGCGGCGCCGGCGAGGACGCACAGGCCCGCCGTGACCAGCCGGGTGCGCCTGCCCGTCACCATCAACCCGAACCGCAGCACGGACGCGACGCCCGCGAGCGCAGCGAGGTGCCCGATCATGATCGCGAGGTCCGGCACGCCGGTGACCTGGTCGATCGCGTACCGCAGCTCGCGCACGACGGTCGTGGCGGACACGGCGAAGCACAGGAACGCGAGCGCCACCACCCGGTCCTGCGGGGACCGGCTGATCGTGCGCAGCCGGAAGACGACGAAGCCCCAGACGACCACCAGCACGGCGAACACCGGAGCGGGCAGCTCCACGGACGGAAACCTGAGCACTAGCCGTCTCCCGATGGGCCGAACACGTCGTTGATCACGCCCAGTGCCCCGTCCGGGCGGACCGGCGCGGCACCCCAGCCCGCCTGCTCGCGGATGAGCGCGGCGACCATCTCGGCCTCCTGCTCCTCGGGCGTGGAGTAACGGGTGCGCAGCAGCACGCGCCGCACGACGGCCGGGTCGAGGTCACCGAGCAGCGCGGTGAGCCCGCTGTCGTCGTGGGCGAGCGTGTGGTCGCAGAGCATGTGCCCGATCTCGTGCAGGATGATGTTCTGCTGGTGCAGCGCGGACGCGCCGCGCGCGTGGAAGACGTGGTCGGCCGCGGCCGTCGACACCCACAGCCCGCACGGCAGGTCCGCCGCGCCCGTGCAGGGAAGCGGGTGCAGGTGGAGCTCACGCCCGCGACTCGCGGCGACGTGTGCGCGCAGGGCCTCGATCGAGAACGGCCTGGGCACCTCGAACCCGGCGAGCCGCTCCCGGGCCCGCCTGCGCAGCCGGCCCCACCCCGTCACGGCTCGTCGTCGTCCCCGGCGGGCGGCAGGCCCTCGATCGAGCGGGCGTGCTGGATCATCCCGAGCACGGCCTTGATGCTCGCCGGCGAGAGTCCGTTCGCGCGCAACGCCAGTGAACGCACATCGCTGTCGCGCAGCGCGACCAGCAGCTCCAGCTGGTCCTCGATGCCGCTGGTGTCGTCGTCGAGGAAGTACGACGTCGGCACTCCGAAGAAGTGCGCGAGACCTTCGAGGTGGCGTTTGGTCGGGTTGTCGCGCAGGCCCTTGCGCAGCTGCCAGACGTAGGTGTGCGAGATCGAGATGCCAGCCTCGCGGATGGCGGCGGCCACCTCTTCGTAGGTGTACTCGCGCTGACCCGCCGGGCGCACCGCCTTGAACAGCCGATCCAGCCGCCCGGCCAGCGAGCCGGGCTGCTCCCCCTGGGCTACCACCCGCCCATCCTAGTTGACCGCGATCACACGGCATCCGCTTGACCGGACTTTCCGGCGCGTGCGAGAGTGGCGTCAACTCAGATTTATGATCATGAGCAGGCGTCAACGGCGCCGAAACTGGGGGTGTGGAGGGCGGACGTTCCCTGGCGTCCACCCTCCACCGGCCCGTCAGCGCCCGGCCGCGGCGCCGGGCGTCATGGGTCAGCGACTTCTCCGACCTCCCCACCGGTGCCGACTGCGCGGTGGAACCGCACGGCTGCGCAGCGCACACCCCGCCGTCCGTCGCTTCGATCGAGGTCGTGGCGGGTATTCCTGATCACGGCGCCGCCCGTGCGAGAGGGCCGCCGACCCGCATCGCCGCCACGACGGCGGCCAGACCCGGAGGTGATCGTGCTCTTCCACGTGCGGATGGACGTCTCCCTGCCCCACGACCTGGACCCGAACCGCCGCGCCGAGCTGGTGCGCGCCGAGAAGGACCGCGCGCTGGAGCTGCAGAAGATGGGCGTGTGGCTCCACCTCTGGCGCGTGGTCGGCCAGTACGGCGACATCGGCATCTTCGACGTGCCCACCCACGACGAGCTGCACGCGTTGCTGTCGTCGTTACCGCTGTGGGAGTTCATGCGGGTCGAGGTGACCCCGCTCGCGACGCATCCTTCCGACCTCGACGCCCAGCCCTGACCGCTGCCCGGCGTGCCGTGGGGAACACCGCGTGCTCGAATGTCGACTTCCCGGGACCTCGTTCGTCCTCGGAGCGACGACTGGAGGACACGGCATGCACTACATGTTCCTCATCTACAACTGCGAGGACCGCCCGAAGCCCGGCGAGCCGGGGTTCGAGGAGATCCTGAC